>DATKJV010000001.1:0-11337 GCA_035543235.1 Anaeromyxobacteraceae bacterium
TGCTGCTCGACGAGCCTGCGAACCGGGAGTAGGCCCATGTAGCGGGCATCTTCGTCGACCACGATGACCTCGTCGTACACCGCCTCGTCCGGGCGCGCGAGCGCCCGGGCCACGGCGACGACGACGTCCGTCGCCCCCGGCAGGATGAGGGGCTCGGGGTCGGCGATCTCGGCGACTCGCTTTCGGGCGACGAGCGGGTGCCCGAGGTTGCGCGCCAGGCGAACGAGGAGCCGCGTCCGCGTGACGAGGCCGACCGGCCGGCCGTCCTCCACGAGCGCAAGGGCGTCCAGCTCTGGCCGCGAGAGGAAGGCGTCCGCGACGTCCCTCACGAGTTCCCGCGGGGACACGGGCTCGACTCTCGCGAAGAGGTCCGCGATGGGGTGGCCCGACCGCTCCTCGAGCGAGCGCGCGCCTTCGTCTTTCACGGCCTCGAGTCTGTCCGGCCCCGGCCAGGCCGTCCGTGAAACCTTCGAAACCTGCTGGCCGTAGCTGACACCGAATCGATACCGGCCGGGATCGCGGCTGCCATCCGGGATCGCTGGACTCGCAGGCGTCGTGGAAACGGTGGCGAAGGGCCCCCGGGAGGTTCGAGGGCACCTGCCCGGCTGGCGACGTATGTGCGGCCGGTCGACCGCTCCCGGCGCCTGGTCCGCAATGCTTCGCGCGGCCGAGCTCGCTGCGACCGCGCGCGCACCCGACCTTCCTCCACGTCACGCCCCGATGCACGAGCGGCATTCGGCCCGCCCGTCGCACCGGTGAGCCGGCGCCGGGCCCGTCACCTGGCCCGGTCGCTGCGAGGCCGTCGCGCCGGGCCTGGCGGCGTGCGCGCCCGCTCCGGCACGACCGCCGAACGGGGCGTCGGCTTCTCGCGCGAGTGCGGATTCGACCTCCTCGTGGTGGGCGCCCGCACGCGCCCACGGTTCGCAGGTCTCCTCGCGGAGGGCTCGCCCGCACGCTCCTCCCCAAGGCTCGCTGCTCCGGGCCGGCCGTGCCCCAAGACGCGGCCCGAGGCGCGCCGGGGTTAGGGCTTCGGGATGTCCCGGCTCTGCGGGTGGCGGACGTCGGTTCCCCGGACCATGTACACGACCATCTCGGCGAGGTTGATGGCGTGGTCCCCGAAGCGCTCGAGCTGCTTCGCCGCAAACATGACGTTCGTCGCCCGGCGGATGACCCGGGAATCCTCCATCATGTAAGTGAGCAGGTCGTTGAAGAGCTTCTGATAAAGGGTGTCGAGGAGGTCGTCTCCCTGGATGACCTCCTCCGCCTTCTCCACGTCCTTCTCCACGAACGAATCGAGAGCCTTCTTGAGCTGGGCCTCCGAGAGATCCGCGAGCGTCACGAGATCGTGGAAGGGCTTCACCGGCGGAGACTGGTTGAGCTGCACGGCGCGATCCGAGATGTTGACCGCCAGGTCGCCCATGCGCTCCAGGTCGACCACGATCTTCAGCGCCGTGGTGATGAATCGCAGGTCGCTCGCGGCCGGCTGGCGGAGCGCCAGCAGCCTTCGGCACATGTCGTCGATCTCCACCTCGAGGCGGTTGATGTCGCGATCCTGCGCCTTCACCTTCTCCGCCAGAGCGCTGTCGCGCTCGATGAGGGCGCGGACGCTCCCGGCGATGGCGGCCTCCACCTTGCCGCCCATCTCGAGCAGCTTGTCCCGCAGGGTGGTGAGCTCGACGTCGAAGATCTTGTCTGTGTGGGCTTCTGGGGCCATGGCTAGCCGAACTTTCCGGTGACGTAGTCGTTGGTCTGGGCCTTGTCGGGATTCGTGAAGATCTTCTCGGTGGGGCCAACCTCGACGAGCTCTCCCATGTAGAAGAAGGCCGTCTGGTCCGAGACGCGCGCCGCCTGCTGCATGTTGTGGGTCACGATCACGATCGTGTAGTTCTCCTTGAGCTCGTGGATCAGGTCCTCGACCTTGGCCGTGGCAATCGGGTCGAGAGCGCTCGCCGGCTCGTCCATGAGGAGCACCTCGGGCTGAACGGCGAGAGCCCGGGCGATGCAGAGCCGCTGCTGCTGGCCGCCCGAGAGGCCGATGGCGCTGGCGTCCAGCCGATCCTTGACCTCGTCCCACAGCGCGGCCTTCCGGAGCGCGTGCTCGACGATCTCGTCGTGGCTTCCCCTCAGCCCGTTCAGCCGAAGGCCCGCCGCGACGTTTTCGCGCACGGACATCGTCGGAAACGGATTGGGGCGCTGGAAGACCATTCCGACCCGTCGCCGCAGGACGACCGGGTCCACCTGGCGGCTCAGCAGATCCTCGCCGTCGAGCAGCAGGGTCCCCTCCGCCCGGGCCCCGGGGACGAGCTCGTGCATCCGGTTCAGACAGCGCAGGAAGGTCGACTTTCCGCACCCCGAGGGGCCGATCGCCGCCATCACGCTGCGGGGCGGGACGACGAGGCTCACGTCCCGCAGTGCGTGGTTCTGTCCGTACCAGGCGTTCAGGCCGGAGATGCGGAGCTTCGGCTGCTCCTCGTCCGCGGCGCCGCTCCTCGAGGGCGGGTTCGGGGGGGCGACGGTCGGCTTCGGGGGCGCCGGCCGCTCGTCCCGGTGTTGCGGTGCGACCCGCGTCGCGACGTCCTGGGCCAGGGTCATCGGGCGCCCTCCATCCGGTTGCGCGAGAGCAGCCGCGCGAGCAGGTTCAAGAGCCCCACGAGCAATAACAGGACGAGCGCAGCCGTCCACGCCTTGTTGTGCCAGTCCTCGTAGGGGCTTATGGCGTAGTTGAAGATCTGCACCGTCAGCGACGCCGTCGGCTGGTCGGCGCGGAAGTTCCAGTACTGGTTGTTTAGCGCCGTGAAGAGCAGCGGGGCTGTCTCGCCCGCCGCACGCGCGACCGCGAGCAGCACCGCCGTGATGATCCCCCCGGCGGCGGTCCGCAGGATCACGAGCAGGCTCGTCTTCCACTTCGGCACGCCGAGAGCGAGGGACGCCTCGCGAAGCGCTCCCGGGACCAACCGAACGAACTCCTCGGTCGATCGCGCCAGCGTGGGCACCATCAAGAGCGCCAGTGCAAAGCCGCCGGCGAGCGCGGAGAAGCGCTTCATGGGAGCGACGACGAGGCCGTAGGCGACGATGCCGATGACGATGGACGGGACCCCGGAGAGCACTTCGGTCACGAAGCGAATGACGTCGCCGGCCCGCCCGTTGCCCTTCTCGGCCAGGAACACGCCTGCGCCGATGCCGACCGGGAGCGCGATCACGCTCGCGAGGGCGACGAGGAGGAGCGTTCCGAGAATGCCGTTGCCCACGCCACCGCCGGTCTCGCCGACGGGCGCGGGCAGGTTCGTGAAGAACCCGAGCGACAGGCCGGCCGCCCCGTGGGAGACGACCAGCCACAGGAGCGACGCGAGCGGCACGAGCGCGGCGACGACACCCGCTGCGCTCGCAACGGTCCAGAAGCGGTTCACGAACCGGCGCCAGCCCAGCGATCTCACGCCGCCCTCCGGGGCATGCCGCGGTTCACCGCCCGGATGAGGAGCTGGGCGAGGGCGTTCAGAAGGACCGTGATCCCGAAGAGGACGAGGCCGAGCGCCGCGAGCGCGCCGATGTGGACGTCGCCGGTCGCCTCCGCGAACTCGTTCGCGATCACGGCCGGCAGAGAGTAGCCCGGCGCGAATAGGGAGGCGTGGATCTCGGGAGAGTTGCCGATGACCATGGTGACGGCCATCGTCTCGCCGAGTGCCCGCCCCAGGCCGAGGAGCGCGGCTCCGACGATGCCGGGGCGCGCGTAGGGAAGGACCGACATGCGGATCGCTTCCCAGCGCGTGGCACCGAGCGCCAGCGCCCCCTCCTTGAGCGGCAGGGGTACGGTCTTCAGCACCTCGAGGGTCACCGACGCGATCGTGGGCAGGATCATCACCGCCAGGATGAGACCGGCCGCGAGATAGCCGAGCCCGATCGTCGGGCCCTGGAAGAGGGGGAGGAAGCCGAACGCCACCTGGAGGGCGGGCTCGACCGTGCCGCGCAGCCAGGGGACCATGACGAACAGCCCCCACAGGCCGAAGATGACGCTGGGGATGGCGGCGAGCACCTCGATGGCGAATCCCACCGGGCGCTTGAGCGGCTTGGGCCCCATCTCCGACAGGAACAGGGCGAGTCCCACCGACACCGGCACGGCCACGAGGATGGCGATGAGGCTCGTGACGACCGTTCCGTAGATGAACGGGAGCGCGCCGAACCTGTCCTGGACCGGGTCCCAGTCGGTCCCGAAGAGGAAGGGGAGGAGGCCGAGCTTCCTCCAGGCGACGACCGAGACCCCGGACAGCTCCGCGAGGATCAGGCCCGCGACGACGAGGATGGAGGCGCCGAGGACGGACACCCCGAGCCCCCAGGCGCGGTCTCCCCAGGGGGAGACGCGCGCCCGGGCGAGCGGGCCGCCCCCGCCGACGACCGCGATCTCAGTTGGCGGTGGCAACGGAGACCGGCTTGCCCTGGACCTGCAGGCCCTGGACGGTCTTCTCGACGAGCGACACCACCGCCTTCGGCAACGGCGCGTAGTCGAGCGGCGGAGCGAGCTTCTGCCCGTCGTGAATGGCCCACCACAGGAACTTCACGATCGCCTCCCCCTTCGCCTGGTCCTTCGCGTCGCGGTGGATGAGGAGGTAGGTGAAGGCGGCGATCGGGTAGGCGTTCGCGCCGGCCGCGTTCGTGAGCGAGACGCGGTAGTCCGCCGGCATCTGCACGCCGGCCGCCGCGGCCGAAGTGCTCTCGAGCGACGGCGCGACGAAGTTCCCGTCGCGGTTTTGGAGGAGGGCGACCGGGAGCTTGTTCTGGTTCGCGTAGGCGAGCTCCACGTACCCGATCGAGCCCGGCGTCTGCTTGATGAGCCCGGTGACGCCCTCGTTGCCCTTCCCGCCAAGCCCGGCCGGCCAGCTCACGCTCTTTCCGACGCCCACCTTGTCCTTCCACCCCTCCGACACCTTCGACAGGTAGTCGGTGAACACGTAGGTGGTTCCCGACCCGTCCGATCGGCGCACCACGGTGATGGGCATGTCCGGGAACTTGATGCCCGGGTTCACCTTGGCGAGGGCCGGGTCGCTCCACCTCGCCACCTTCCCGAGGTAGATCGAGGCGAGCAGGTCCGGGGTGAGCCGTAGGCCCGTGAAGGGCGCGTTGTAGGTGACGACCACCGCACCGAGGACCGTGGGGATGTGGACGGCATCCGGGGCCTTCGCGAGCTCCTCGGCGCTCATGGGTGCGTCGGTCGCGCCGAACTCCACGGTCCCGTTCGTGAACTGCTGGATGCCGCCACCCGACCCGATGGACTGGTAGTTGAAGCGGATGTCGGGGAAGAGCTTGTTGTACTCGGCAAACCACTTGGAATAGAGCGGGAACGGGAAGGTGGCCCCGGCTCCCGTGACGAGAATCGGTGCGGCGCTCGCCTTGCCTGCGAGGAGCAGGAGCGCGCCAAGCGCAAGTTTCTTCATCGGAATCGCCTTTCTGGGTCGTCTCGTATCCGTGGAGGACCCTGTGTAACGGTGATCGGTGACGGTACGGTGACGCGCCCGGAAACAAGGTGTGGCGCGGCAGGGCCGTCCCGCCCGGGACCGGCGCCCTCGAGGGAGCCGTGGCACCACGCGTCGCACCCTAGGCGAGCGCGATGGCGGCGCCGAGGGTGCCCGGTCACGAGTGCGTGACGGCCTCGCCGAGCACCGGGGCCGGCCGGGCCTCCTGCGCCGGCTGCGCGAGCTTCACCCAGAACCGGGTTCCCCCCGAGCCACTTTCCACGCCCACGTCGCCGCCCTGCGCCTGGACGAGGTGCTTCACGATGGCGAGACCGAGGCCGGTGCCCCCCGAGTCTCGCGAGCGGCCGGGGTCGACGCGATAGAAGCGCTCGAAGATCCGGGCCAGGTGGTGGCGCTCGATGCCCGGCCCCGTGTCCATCACCGAGATCGTCACCGAGTCGCCGGCGGACTGGGCCGTCACGGTGACCTTGCCCCCCTCCGAGCTGTACTTCACGGCATTGTCGAGGAGGTTCACGAGCACGTGCTCGAGCGCCCGGGCGTCCGCGCTCACGAGCGTGTCGGGCGGCACGTCGGACCGCACCTCGATCCGCCTGCGCCGCGCCGGCTCCGCGCACACCTCGAGAGCGTGGCGGACGAGCGCGTCGACCGGCACCGGCTCGAGACGGATCGGCCACTGGCGCGACTCCACGCGCGAAAGGTCGAGGAGGTCTCTCGTGAGATGCGCGAGACGCTCCGCGTTCCGGGCGATGATGTCGATGAACACCCGGGCCTGGGGCGGGTCGTTCATCGCGCCCGCGAGCAGGGTCTCGGCGGCGCCCGCGATGGCCGTCACCGGCGTCCGGAGCTCGTGGCTCGCGTTCGCGACGAAGTCGCGCCGGGTCGAGTCGACGAGCCTCTGCTCGGTGACGTCACGCAAGAGCAGGAGGACCTCGCCGCGGACCAGCGGGACGAGGTGGGCGAGGAACGCCCGGCGCCCGAGCTGGACCTCCAGGCGCTTCGCCGTGCCCTCGAGCGCTCTCCGCCCCGCATCGGCGAGCTCGGCGCTCCGCGTGAGCTCGAGGACCGTGAGGCCGATGGCGCGACCCCCGGGCGCCATCCCCTCCAAGGCCGCGTTGGCGGCGCGGACGACCCCATCCCTCGCGACGAGGCCGGCCGCGTCTGGAACCGCGGCGAGGAGCTCGCGCTCCGGCTGGGCGCGCTCGAGCGCCCGCAGGCGGGCTTCCCGCTCGAGCAGGAGCGCGGCGAGGCGCTCGACGTCGGGCGACAGGTCCGCTCTCGGGCCGCCGGAGAGCTCGGCCTCGAGGTCGCGGACCGCCGCGACGACCGGGTCTCGAAAGACCGACAACGTTCACCCCTGGTCTGCGGGGTCCACCAGCCGGTATCCCACGCCCCGCACCGTCTCGAGAAGGTCCCTCGCGGGCCCCATCTTCTCGCGCAGGCGCTTTACGTGGGTGTCCACCGTCCGGGTCTCCAGCTCGCTCGACATCTCCCACACGTCGGTGAGAAGCCGCTCCCGCGATTGCACCCGGCCCGCGCGCGACATGAGGGTGGCGAGAAGCCGGAACTCCAGCGGAGTGAGCTCCACCTCGCTCCCGGCGATGTAGCAGCGGTGGGCGTCCACGTCGAGCCGGATCGGGCCGAGCTCGCTGCGCGGCCTGTCGCCGCCCTGCTGCGCGGCGCGGCGAAGGACGGCCTTCACCCTCAGCATGAGCTCGCGCATGCTGAACGGCTTCACGACGTAGTCGTCCGCACCGAGCTCGAACCCGACCACCCGGTCGAGCTCCTCGCCCTTCGCGGTGAGCATGATGACGGGCAGCCCCTTCGTGCGTGGGTCGGACTTGAGCTGACGACACACGTCGGTGCCGGAGAGGTCCGGCAGCATGAGGTCGAGGAGGACGAGGTCCGGCACGCGCCGCCTCGCCGCCTGGAGGGCCTGCTCGCCGCTGTAGGCGACCGTTGTCTCGAAACCCGCCTGCCGGAGGTTGAAGTCGAGCAGGCTAACGAGGTCGCGCTCGTCGTCGACTACGAGGACGTTTGCCACGAGCCAGCCATAATCCACGTTTACGTGACATTCCCGTGACCAAGGTGGGGCTAACGCGTGAAAAGACACCGGTTCCGGGTGCTTGTGGGCGCTTGGCGGCGACCGGACCCGGCGCGCCCGGGCGATGAAAATACCCGCTTTAGAGGTACCATGTTCGGGTATGGGCCTTGCCGCCGCGGCACTCGCGGGCGCTCTCGCTGCATCGTCGCCGCCCTCCCCCGGGGGGGGAGCGCCGCCAGCCCCTGGCGGGGTGCGCTGCATCCTCGTCGCTCCCGTGGAGAACGATTCGGAGATGCCCGAGGCCGCTCCTGTCGTGAACGAGGTCCTCCACGCGGCGGACGGTGCGCTGCGCGGGCGGGCGCTCCCCGAGCGAGACCTCCGCGCCTTGTTCGCTGGCTCCCCGCTCGAACTGCCGGACGGCGTACCCCCCTCCATCGCCCTCGACCTCGCCGAACTCCTCGGGGCAGACGCGGTCCTGTTCGGCTCGGTGACCGGATACCCGGGAAACCTCGCGGTCCCGTTGCGCGTCGAACTGCAGCTCGGCCTCTCCGGCTCGCGCAGCGTCGCGCGCACCGCGTCGGCCGCGGCCATCCCGAGGGCCGGCGAGGACCCGGTCGCCGCGCTCCGCCGGGCCGCTGCCGAGGCGGCCGCCCAGGCGACGGCGGCCGTGGGCGGCCCGCCGCTCCCCACGTGCTTCGACCCCGCCCGGCTCGAGCGGGTGCGCGCCGCCGCCCTCGCGGCGGGAGGGGCGCACGTCGCGCCGCGCCGGGCCGTCGCCCGAGCGTCCCCGCGCCAGGCGGACTGGTCCTCGCGCCTCGCGTCGGGGGCGCGCTTCCTCTTGGAAGGGGTGGCGTTCGACGGTCGCAGCGCCCGGATCCTGCGGTCGGGCGGGCTCGATGACCTCGCCGGTGCGCTGCGCGCCTCGCCGGGCGTGCGCCTGCGGCTCGAGGGATTCGTCGACGCGAGCGGGAGCGCGTCGGACGACGCACAACTCTCCCTCGCGATGGCGCACGCGGCAGCCGATCGCCTCGTGGCGCTCGGGATCCCGGTCGATCGGATCACCTGGGCCGGACGCGGCGGCGACGCGCCGCTCCTGCCCAACTTCACGGCGCGCGGTCGCGCCCGCAACCGCCGCCTCGAGGCGGTGCCACTCCTGGAGACGGCCTCTCGCCCCTGAGGGGTACGGCGCGGAACGGAGCTCGCCGGCGCTTGACGTGCCGGGGCGGGGGCGCTCTCTGTAAGGGGGCGGGATGTCGCAAGCCGGGAGGGCACGGCCACGGTGGCGGGAACCCAGGAGCGAGGCGGCGGCGCGCCGCGCGAGGAGACGACTGCGGTCCACGAGCTGCGCCGCGAGGTGCGGGAGTGGTTCCAGGGCTTCTCACCCGGCGGGGCCACCGCCATCGCGGCCGGGCTGCTCGCGTGCGTCGCCGCCGCGGACGTCTACGTGGGCCCCGGCGTCGACCTCACGCTCCTCTACCTCGGCCCGATCGGCTTCGGCACCATCTTCGCCGGACTGCGTGCGGGCGCCGCCCTGTCGGTGCTCGCCGCGGTCGGCTCCCTCGAGGCATCCCGGATCTCCGGCGAGCGCCTGCCCGCCGCGGTGATCGCCTGGAACGTCGCACAGCAGCTCGGGGTCTTCCTTGTGCTCGCGGCGGTCGTGGACGCCTTCAAGAAGCGCCTGCTTCACGAGCAGCAAGCCGCTCGCACGGACCCCTTGACGGGTGTCGCCAACCGGCGCGCCTTCGTCGAGGCCGCCTGGCTCGAGATGGAACGCTCGCGGCGCCACGGGCGGCCGCTGTCGCTCCTCTACCTGGACTGCGACGACTTCAAGGCCGTCAACGACCGCTTGGGCCACGTCGGCGGCGACGAGGTGCTGGCCGCCGTGGGCGGCGCCGTTCGCGACGCGGTCCGGGCGCACGACACCGTGGCGCGCCTCGGCGGCGACGAGTTCGGCGTGCTGCTCCCGGAGATCGACAGCGCCGGCGCCATCGCGCTCGCCGAGCGCCTACGCACCCGCCTGAAGGATTCGCCCGGCGGCCACGGGATCACCTTCAGCATCGGGATCGCAACGTTCCTCACCCCTCCGGCCTCGGTGGACGAGATGATCCTTCGCGCGGACCACCTCATGTACGAGGCCAAGCGGTCCGGGAAGAACGCCTGGCGTGCCGAGGTGGCCGGTCCGGCCGCCGGTGTGGCATGAGCGGCGCCCCGGCAAGGCCGCTCCGGCTGCTCGCCACCTGCGCGCGCGGTACCGAGGGGGCCCTCCGGACCGAGCTCGTCTCGCTGGGATTGAAGCACGTCCGCGGGGAGCGGGGCGCGGCCTCTTTCGTCGGCCGCCTCGAGGACGGGATGCGCGCGTGCCTGTGGTCTCGAACGGCGATGCGCGTGCTCCTCCCTCTCGCCCGCTTCCCGGCGGCCGACGCGGACGCGCTCTACGCCGGCACGCGGTCCGTGGACTGGACGGAGTGGCTGAGCGACCGCACCACGCTCGCAGTGGACGCAAGCGGGTCCTCGGCGGCCCTCAAGCATACGGGCTTCGCGGCCCTCAAGGTCAAGGACGCCGTCGTCGACGTGCTCCGGGAGAGGCTCGGGGCCCGGCCCGACGTGGACCCGCGAGACCCCGACGTGCGCATCGTCCTGCACATCGCCCGGGACGAGGCAGAGCTCTCGCTCGACCTCGCCGGCGGCCCGCTTCACCGGCGCGGGTACCGCGCCGTCGCCGCCGAAGCCCCCCTGAAGGAGACGCTCGCCGCCTCGGTCCTGGTGCTCGGGGCGGTCGCCGCCGACCGGCCGTTCGTCGATCCGATGTGCGGGTCCGGGACGCTCGCGATCGAGCAGGCCCTTGCCGCCCGGAAGGTCGCGCCAGGGCTCAGACGCGCCTTCGGCTTCCAGAGGTGGCCGCGCTACCGCGGGGAGCTCCAGTCCACCTGGGACCGAATGAAGGAGGAGGCTCGCGCCGCCTCCCTCCCCCGCGCGCCCGCTCCCATCTGGGCGAGCGACCGCTCCGCCGAGGCCCTCGAGGCGGCCAGGCGGAACGCGCGCGCGGCAGGCGTCGAGGGAGACGTCGCGTGGGCGGAGGCGGACGCGCGGGACGCGGTGCCGCCCGCGGCCGCCGGAACGCTCTGCACGAACCCGCCCTACGGGGAGCGGCTCGGCGCCCGCCCCCTCCAGCTCGCGGGCTTCTACCGGGGTCTCGGCGAGGCCTTCCGCCGGTTCTCCGGCTGGGACCTCGTGCTCCTGTCCGGAAATCCCCTCCTCGAGCGGGAGATGGGACTGCGCCCGGAGTATTCGCACCGCCTCTGGAACGGCCCGCTCGAGGTGAGGCTTCTCCGCTACCGCGTCCCGTAGCTCCCCCAGGGCCGCCGGCCCGGGGGGTGCAGAGATACGGCTCGCCTTCCCTCGGGAACGTGGTGTAAACGATGGGGCCAACGCCCGCTTCCCGAAAGGACCTACGATGACTCGCGCGTTCCGCACGGCCGCCATGGCTCTCGCCACCCTGGCCATCACCTCCTGCGCCTCGACCAACATGGTCCAGGTCTGGCGCGACCCGAATTACGTGGCCACGCCCGTCAACCGCATCTTCGTCGTCGGCGTCGTGCCCAACGAGAGCTACCGGGTGACCTTCGAGAATGCCATCGCCCAGGCGCTGATCGCGAAGGGCTTCCAGTGCGCCACCTCGGGCGCCGTGTTCCCGCCCGGCCAGCTCGACAAGGAGCGGGTGGTCGCCTACGTGAAGGAGAACAACGTCGACCTCGTCGTCGTGCAGCGGCTCGCCAAGCAGACGCAGGTCGACTACGTGCCGCCGTCGGTCGCCTACGTGCCCCCCGCTCC
>DATKJV010000002.1:0-39608 GCA_035543235.1 Anaeromyxobacteraceae bacterium
GCGGCGCTCGCCCCGTGCACCTGGGAACTGCTCCGCCTCTGCGTGAGCCTGCGGGTCGCCGTGTTGCCGCTCGGTCTCGGCCGGAAGCGGTGCCGTGGGATGGCAGCTCTCCTGGTCGACGCATATCGCGACGCGCTCTCGCGGGGGAGGGCTCGTTGCATCGACCGGAATGCGGCGAAGGGGATGGTGCGCACCTTGATCGACCAGGTGCGACGGCGCAGGCGGAAGAGCTTCATCGGCGGCCGGACGGTCGGACACGGCGCAGGCCGCAGGATCAGGGTCGACGGGCGCCATGCCCTGCCCGCGCCCGCGAAGGAGCGCCGGGCGGTCATGGCGGTCATGCGGCGCCTCGCCGGGGAGCAGGTTGAACGGGCGCTCGAACCGATCGACGTGGCGCGCCGCATCGCGGGCACGGGGAGCCTGGGGCTCGAGCGCTATGTCGTGCTCGCACGAGGTCACGGGTCCGGGGACGGGAATCTGCTCGTGGACCTGAAGTACGAGCCGGATCCCGCAATCCGTCCCCACCTCCGGTTGCCGCAGCCCCGGTGGGCCAGCCAGGCGGCTCGCGTCGTCGAGATTCAGCGCCGCCTTCAGGCGGTCCCCCCGGCATATCTCCAGGCGGTCCTCATGCGGACGAGGTCCTTCGTGCTGAAGGAACTTCAGCCGACCGCGGACAAGCTCCGGCTCGAGGGATGGAAGGGACGGCCGCAGGACCTCGAGAAACTGGTGCAAACGCTCGGTGCGCTCGCCGCGTGGAGCGAGCTGCGCAGCAGCGGGCGGGAAGGGTCTGCCGTCACCGAGGCGTTCGTCGAGTTCGGTCGGCGAGGATGGCGCGACGACCTTCTCCGCTTGGCAGACGAGATGACGGAGAGGGTGGAGGACGACTGGCGAAGATTCCGCCGGGCTGCCCCCTGAGCCTGCTACACCCGTTTGGAGCGCGCCGGCGGGCCTCCACCCGCATGGGCGAAGTCGTTACTTGAACCGAGGCGGCGACGCGGTTATCGGGCCTCTTCACGCCAAGCCGCGGAGTGCCAATGGAACCGACAGTCTGCGAAGCCCTGCTCACTCGGGACCACACGAAGGAGGGGTCGGAGCCCTTGAGCAGCGAGGACGTCTCCAATTACCTGGTCGTTCTCGTGCGCCTCGCTTCACTCGACGGCTTCGACGTCACCGAGAAGGGCTTCATCCACCGGACCGCCGCCTGCCTCGGATTGCACCCCGACCTGGCGCGAAACGCCCACAGGTTCGCTGCCAACCCGTCCGTGACGACGGAGGAGCTGGTCGCGCGCATTCGTGACCGGGGGCTCAGGCTCTGCCTCCTTCGGGACGCCTACCGCCTTGCCGCGGCGGACGGGAGCGTCTCGCCCGCCGAGATCGGTGAGCTCGCGAACATCGCGAAGGCGCTGCGCATCGACCACGGCGCCGCTGCGAGCGTAAAGGCCATGGCGTTGCAAGAGGCCCGGCTTCAGCGGGAATTCGCGCAGATGGTGAAGTCTGCCCGGGCCTAGCGAGCGAGGCAGGCCCGTCGGGACCACGAGCGTCCCCGAAGGCTCGAACCGCCGTCAGTTCCCCACCGGAGGCCGGGAGCGACAGGCTCGTGGGCGGGCTCACTCCACCACGATCGTCAGCTTCATGTTGCCGTGGCCGGACCCGCAGAAGTGATCGCAGATCGTGACGAAGCGCCCCTCCTCGCGGGGGGTGATGACGACCTCGGTCACGCGGCCGGGGGCGATCTCCAGATCGAGGCCGAGCGCCCGCTGGAAGAAGCCGTGGGTCACGTCGAGGCTCCGAAGGCGAAGCGTCACGGTCTCGCCCTTCCGAAGGGTCACGACCGAGGGCGAGAACTCGAAGCGGCGCGCCGTGATCTCGACGACTCGCGGCTCCGCGGCATGACCTTGGCCGGCGAGGGTCGAGAAAGCGAGGAAGACGACCGGGGCTATCTTCGCGACGAAGGTCTTCACGGGATCTCCTCACGAGGGGTGATTCACAGCGACGAGGGACGCAACAGCTGCGCGAAGCCCTCCGTGCCCGAGTGGCGGGCCAGCGTGAGCTCGACCTCGTCGCATCGGACGGAAGGCTCGACGCCGCCGCGCGTCGATACGACGCGAGCCCCGAGGTTCCGGAAAGGATGTTCGCGGTCGAAGGGCACCGGCTTCTTCTCCTGTGCGTTCCGGGGATCGGGGAACGCGAAGATGAGCGAGCGCGACGCGTAGTGGGTCGCGTGCTCGCCCTGGTGGACGTCGTCCCGGTGAATGTGGCCGTAGAGGACCGTCACGTTCTCGTAGGCGGCGAGCACGGCCATGACCGCATCGCCATCTCGGGTGAACCACTCCCAGTCCGGCCGGAGGTCGAAGAGGGGACGATGCGTGAACACGATGATCGGGGCGGTGCGCGGAAATCGTGCGAGGTCCGCACGGAGCCAGGCGAGCTGCTCGCTTCCCACCTCCGGCTTCGCGCGCGAAACGTTGTCCAGGGCCACGAAGTGAACGCCTCGGTGATCGAAGGAGTAGTGGGTCTCCCCGAAGAAGTTGCGGAAGAGCGCTCCACCGTCGAGGCCGGCGTCGTGCTCTCCCGGGACAACCCGGACCACGGGGGCGCGGATCCCGGAGGCGATCTCCTGGAAGCGCTTCATGCGCGCCGCGTGCTCCCCGGGGGCCTCGCTCTCGTGGGTGAGGTCCCCCGTGAATAGGACGAGGTCCGGCGGGTGCGGAAGGCCGTTGATGAGGATGACGGCGCGCTCGAAGGCCGCCGTGCCCGTCGGGTTCGGGGGACCGGAGAACCCGACGTGGGTGTCGCTCACCTGGACGAAGGTGAACGGCGTCACCTCCTCGCCGTTCGCGGCCCGCTGGCGCGCTGCGGTCTCGGCAGCGTCCTCGGCCGCCCAGGCAGGAGCGACGCGGTAGAGCGCGCCCGCTCCCAGCGACGCGCCCGCCAGGCGGAGAAAGGTCCGGCGGTCGATGGGCTTTGGCATGTGAGGCCTCCGAGACGCGTTCCATCGCGTCGTCCAGCAGAACGGACGACGCGGCGAACGGTTCCACCAAGAACCCGTGGAACCTTTCGGGCCACCGGTCGTTTCACCAGCCGGGGGAGGCGTCGCTGCTCACCCCTGGCAGGCGAAGGAGGTCGCGTTAGGTTGAGGCCGTTGGCACTCGTGCCGCCGCCAGAATCGCCTGGGTCCGGGCCCGGCTCCAGGGCGCTCGAGCACGCCGACGCGCTCTACAACCTTGCGCGCTATCTCACGCGGAACCCGTCCGATGCCGAGGACCTGGTGCAGGAGACCTACGCGAGGGCGCTGCGCGGCTGGCGTGGGTTTGCGGAGGGGACCGACCTCAAGGCCTGGCTCCTCCGGATTCTCCGAAACTGCTGGCTCGACCGCCACCGGCAGGAGAAGGTGCGGGGCACCGCCGTGGGCCTCGACGAAGACGAGGCCGAGCCTCCGTACGCGGACGGGTGGTTGCGCGGCGACCTCGAACTGGAGCGCATGCGCCGCCTCGTGGGCGAGGAGATCGAGGCGGCGCTTCGCAAGCTGAGCGAGGACCAGCGGACGGTCATCCTGCTCGATCTGGAAGGGTTGACCGAGGGCGAGATGGCGTCGGTGATGGAATGCGCGGCGGGAACGGTGAAGTCCCGCCTCTCGCGGGCCCGGGCCGCCCTGCGGACCTTGCTCGCCGACTACGGCAGGTGAACGATGGACTGCACGCAAGCGCGCCCGCTCCTTCACGACCTCCGGCGGCAGCGCCTCCCCTCTCCGGCCCTCGAGGCCGTCCGCGCGCACCTTGCGACCTGCGACGGGTGCCGACGCGCCCACGAGGAGGAGGCGGCCCTCGACGATCTCCTCCGGGAGCGGCTCCCGCGGTACGAGGCGCCACCGTCCCTCCGCGCCCGCCTTTCTGGCCTCGAGGGCGGGCGACCGAGGCCCCCGGCGAGGCGCTGGGTCCGTCTCGTCGCGCCGGCGCTGGCGGCTTGCTTTGCGGCGACGACGGGCGCCCTGCTCCTCGAGCGACGCTCCTTGCGCGATTCGACGGACGTGGGGGGGCTCGTGGCCGAGGCGGTGACCGATCACCTCCGGGTCCTCACGAGCCAACGGCCGCTCGATATCGAGAGCTCGGGGTCGCACGATGTGAAGCCTTGGTTCCAGGGAAGGCTGGACTTCGCGCCCGCGGTCCCGCTGCTGCCTGCGAACGACCTGAGGCTCGTGGGTGGCGCCGTGGGCTACTTCCTCGACCGGAAGTGTGCGGTCGTGGAGTACGCGCTGCGGCGACACGCGGTGACGCTCCTCGTGGTTCCCGCGCAGGGACTTCGCTGGCCCTCGGGTGCGCCCTTCTCCAGGGCCTCGAGCCGGGGCTTCAACGCCGTCCTCTGGCGGTCTGGCGAGCTCGGATACGTCCTCGTGTCCGACGCGAACGCCGGCGACCTCGGTACGCTGGCCGAGTCGTTCGAGGCGGCCACGCGTTGACCAACCTTGCGCATCGCGGCGCGCAAGCGCTTCCGCGATGCGCTTGGGAGTCGTCCCGCAGGTCGGGGCCGCGCTGTCGACGAGCTCGGCGGGACCTCACGGGCTCGACGCTGCCGCGGGGCATCATGCACGCGGCCCTGGCGGGCAGGGGGCCGCGAGGACAAAGGCGACCTCGCTCGGATGCTGCGAGGCCTGGTCCGAGGAAGGTCGAGGAGGGCCTTGCCGAGCCGGTCGCGGGCCAGCATCTTGAGGATCGTCACGCACGGCATCCTCTTCGACACCGGTTCCGACGTCATCCGACCCGAGTCCGGTCCTTCGCTCCGAAGCATCCTCGCGCTCCTCCAGGCAGATCCGGCGTTGCGGTTCTCGATCGAGGGGCGCACCGATGACCAGGGTGGGCCCAGCGCGAACGGCCCGCTCTCCGAGCGCCGCGCCCTCGCGGTCAAGGTCTGGCTCGTGAAGCAGGGAGTGCACGAGAGGCGCCTGAAGACCAAGGGGCTCGGGGCGACGAAGCCCATCGACTCGAACGACACTGCCGAGGGGCGCGCAAACAACCGCCGGGTGGAGTTCGTGAAGACCTCCTCGTAGCGGGGCGGGCGCCGCCTCCCGGCGGGCGCTACCCGCCCAGGGCGGCGACGAGCAGGCGGCCGGAACCGCCGGCGACCATGCCGAGCGCGGCGCCGGCGGCGACGTCGAGCGGGTAGTGTGCGCCCAGATAGACCCGCGACGCGCCGATCCCGACGGCGAGCAGCAGCGCTGCCGGTCCCAGGCCGAACGGTGCCCCGGCAAGCGCGACGGCGACGGCGAAGGCGGCGGCCGTGTGCCCCGAGGGAAAGGAGAAGGCGTCCGGGTTGTCGGCGAGCGCCCGGAAGCCGTCGATGGCGCTCGTCGGGCGGGGCCGGTTGAGCCGTCTCTTCAGGGCCTGGGAGAGCGTCGTCGCGAGGAGGGCCGCGGCGCCCATCCGGATGCCGGGCCTGAGGAGTGCGCCACCCGTGGCCAGAAAGGCGAGCACGGTCAGGGTCCAGGAAGAGGCGTCCCCGACCTTCGTGAGCCCCCGGGCCACTCGGGTGCGCCACGGTCCATGGAAGCGCGCGGCCGCGACGAGGAGCTGTTCGTCTATCGCGAGGAGCCTCGCGAGCCGGCCCATGCGCACCGGGAGGACCGGCACTGCCGGGATCTCGGGCGCTGCGGTGCCTGCCGCCGAGGCGGTCAGGGCCACGTGGGCAGCGGTCTCGCGGAGGTCGCTCACGCAGAAAATCCTATGGGGACGGCCGGTCGCGGGCATGAAGGGTTTGCAAACATTCGGTGACGTCGGACCACCGATGCACCGGCCGTGCCCCGGCCTCAAGGGCGGAACGTGAGGAATGCGCACCGGATGCCACCGTTGCGCACCTCCAGGGTCGCGACGGGCCGGCAGGGGAGTCGGTCCGCAAGGCGCCGAGAGCTGGCCAGCACGCCGAGCGTCCAGCCGCCGAGGCGAGGCACCAGGCGCGCCAGCGCATCCCACGCCTCCTCGGCGTCGTCGAGGCGCAGGCCGTAGGGCGGGTTCACGAGGCAGACGCCAGCCCCGGCGGGAGGAACGATCTCGGCCGCGTCCCGCCGCTCGACGGTGACGACCGCCGACAACCCGGCGGTCTCCACGTTCTTTCGGGCGAGCCGCACCGCGCCCCCATTTCGGTCCGAGGCGACGATGGCCGCTGGCGGGTCGCGCGCCTCGGCCGCGAGCGAGGCGCGCAAGCGCGCGGTCCTCCGGGCGTCCTGACCCGGCCAGCGCTCGAAGGCAAAGCTCCTGTCGAGCCCGGGCGCCCTTCGGGCGGCCACCAGCGCGGCCTCGATGGCCATGGTCGCGGCGCCGCACATGGGGTCGAGGAACGGGACGGATCCGTCGTAGCCGAGCGCTCGCAGCAGACCCGCCGCGATGGTCTCGCGGATCGGCGCCGCGCCGATCCGGGACCGCCAGCCACGCTTGAAGAGGGGGGCTCCCACGGCGTCGACCGACAGCGCCGCTTGCGAGCCGGCGCGCCGGATCTCGAGCGCCTGGCCCGGAAAGCGAGGGGCCGCCGCTCGCCGGGCCGCCTCGAGGTTGCGTCCGGGACCGTCCCACACCCGCAGCTTCACCGCGTCGGAAAGTCGCGAGGCCAGGCAGGTGCGGGCGACGGCGTCCGGGCCCTCCGCCTCGGCGCCGCCGGCGACCGGGTGCGTGCGGAGGCCCAGCGCGGACAGCTCGTCGGCGAGAAACCGCTCGAGACCGGGCGCGCACGCCGCGAAGATCCGCTCTCGGGCGTCGCCCGGAAGGTCGGCGCGCTCGCGTCCGGAGGTGCCGCGGCGTGCGACCGAGCGCCTCACCCGCCGGGTGCCGTGGGCGCCGCGTCGGCGGCTCGCGGGGACGGGGAGCGCGGGAGGGGCACCCGGGTGAGGATCTGCAGGAACAGGAGGTAGAGGATGGCGACCGCGAAAGGGGCGAGCACCGCGAACACCGCCATGGCCCGGACATTCGCATGCCAGTACTTCCCCATCGCGGGGAGGAACCCGGCGTCGAACTCCGCCCGCAGCACGTCGAGCGAAAGCGGGACCTGGGGAGCGCCGAACACCCAGGAGCCGGCGCGGAAGAAGGGCACGAAGAGCGCGATCTGCAGCGGAGCCGCGGCGTAGTTGGCTGCGAGGATCGCGGGCTGGTTCAGCCGGAGCGCGAACGCCACCAGCACGCAAAACGCCCCCGTGAAGCCCAGGAACGGCATGGACGAGAGCACGACGCCAAAGGCCAGGGAAAGCGCCAGCCGGGAAGGGGTGATCCCCTGCCGGAGCTGGTCCACGACGGGTCGAACGACACGCCGCTGCAGGATGTCGAGGAGCTTTCCCATCCCGACAGGAAGTTATTGCGCGTTCGCGGGCCGCGCAAGGTGCCGGCGGGCGGCCCGCCGGCCTGCGAGCCACGTCCTTCCAACGGGGCCCTCGCAAAACCGCTCGATCCGCGTTAGATACGCGCCTCCGATGATCAGCGTGCAAGACGTCACCAAGGCCTTTGGCCCGAAGAAGCTCTTCGAGGAGGTCAACGTCACCTTCCAGCCGGGCCGGCGCTACGGCCTCACGGGCCCGAACGGCGCGGGCAAGTCCACCTTCATGCGGATCCTCGCAGGAGACGAGGAACCCGACACGGGATCCGTCCATCGGCCCAAGCGGCTCGGCATCCTGCGCCAGGACCACTTCCGCTACGAGAACGACCGCGTCGTGGACGTCGTCCTCATGGGAAACCCGACGCTCTGGAAGGCGATGAAGGAGAAGGACGACATCCTCGCGCAGGCCGACGTCTCCGAGGAGGACGGCCACAAGCTTGCGGAGCTCGAGGCGGTGATCGCGGAGGAGGACGGCTACGAGGCGGAAGCGCAGGCGGGCGAGCTCCTGCAGGGGCTCGGGATCGACGCCGCGTGGCACGACCAGCCGATGCGGGCGCTGGCCGGAGGCATCAAGCTGCGCGTCTTGCTCGCCCAGGCGCTGTTCGGCAAGCCCCAGGGCCTGCTCCTCGACGAGCCCACGAACAACCTCGACCTCGACTCCATCCGCTGGCTCGAATCATTCCTGCACGCATACGAGGGCGTGCTGGTGACGATCAGCCACGACCGGCACTTCCTGAATTCGATCTGCACCCACATCGCCGACATCGACTACGAGACGATCATCACCTACACGGGCGGCTACGACGACATGGTGCGCCAGAAGGGCGAGGTGAGGAACCGGATCGAGTCGCAGAACGCGGAGAAGAAGAAGAAGGTCGAGGCACTGCAGGAGTTCGTGGCGCGTTTCTCGGCCGGCACCCGCGCCTCGCAGGTGCAGAGCCGCGTCCGCCAGATCACGAAGCTACGCCTCGAGGACCTCAAGCGATCGAACATCCAGGCGCCCTTCATAAAGTTCGAGATGAAGGCGCAGAGCGGCAAGCAGACGCTCACCATCGAGGCCGTGGAAAAGCGCTTTCACGGGAACGAGGTCGTCCAGCCCTTCTCCGCGCTCGTCACGCGTGGCGAGAAGATCGCGGTCATCGGAAAGAACGGCGCCGGCAAGAGCACGCTCGTGAAGCTCGTCACCGGTGAGATCGAGCCCAGCGGAGGAACGGCGAAGTGGGGTCACCAGGCCATCGTCGGCTACCTGCCCCAGGACCACGCCGGGCTCATCCGCCCGGGCACGACGGCCTTCGGCTGGCTTCGGGAGCTCGAGGACAAGCTGTCGAATGAAGAGATCTCCGGACTTCTGGGGCGGATGCTCTTCTCCGGGGAGGAGCGGATGAAGCCGACGGCGACGCTGTCCGGTGGCGAGACGGTTCGCCTCCTGCTCGCGAAGCTGATGATGGAGAGGCCCAACGTGCTCGTGCTCGACGAGCCGACGAACCATCTCGACCTCGAGGCGATCACGGCGCTTTCCGAGGGGCTCAAGCGCTTCGAGGGCACCGCGATCTTCGTCACCCACGACCAGCAGCTGGTCGACGAGGTGGCGACGCGGGTCTGGCACCTCCGCGCCGGCGAGCCGGTGAACGACTTTCCCGGATCCTTCGCCGAGTACCTGGAGAAGCACCCCGACCTGGCCGCCCAGCATCGCTAGGCGACCTGCCCCCTCAGGCGCCGAGGAGGTCGGGTAGCTCGGCCAAGGACCGGATCTCCGCCTCCGGGGCCGCCGGGATGCGCTCGCGAGGCTGGCCCGCTCGGTTGCACCAGGCGACGCGCAGCCCGTAGGCCTGTGCCGAGAATGCATCCCAGCCGTTGGAGGATACGAAGGCGAGGCTCTCGGCGGGAACGCCGAGCCGGTCGACCGCGAGGCGGTACACCGACGGATGCGGCTTGAAGACGCGGACCTCCTCCACCGAGAGGATCGCGTCGAGGAGGTCGGCGAGCCCGGCGCTCCGGGTGGCCGACTCCAGCATGTTCGGTGCTCCGTTCGAGAGGATCGCCAAGCGAAGGCCGCTCGCCCGGAGGCGGGCGAGGGCCTGCCGGGCGTCCGGGTATGGGTCGAGCCGCTCATAGAGGCCCAGGAGTCGCTCGCGAAGCGCGATGTCGCGAACGCCGACCGCGTCGAGCGCGAAGTCCAGAGCGTCTCCGGTCACTTGGAAGAAGTCGGCGTGTCGCCCGGCCAGGCTGCGAAGCCAGGTGTACTGGAGTTGCTTCGCTCGCCAGAGCTCGGCGAAGGCACGCCACCGGTCTCCGAGCGAGGCCGCAAGCCGCTCGGCCGGGCTCGCGACGTCGAAGAGCGTGCCGTAGGCGTCGAACGCCACGGCGCGAATGCCGGAGAGCCTGGCCGTCATGGAGCACCCCCTCCGCCTCAGGGAATGGCGCGGACCACGCCGCCGTCCACCCGGAGCGCCGCCCCGTTCACGGCCGAGGCCCGCTCGCTCGCCGCGAAGACGACCATCGCGGCGACCTCCTCGGGCGTCGCGAAGCGCTGCAGCAGCGAGGTCGGCCTGGCCGACCGAAAGAAGTCCCGTTCCACCTCGGCTGCGGTCCTTCGTTCCTGCCGGGCGAGGCCTTCCACGAAGTCGACCACGCCCTCGCTGCGAGTGGGCCCCGGCAGGATCGAGTTGACGGTCACCGCGGTACCGCGGGTGAGCTCGGCGAGGCCGCGGGCGAGCGCGATCTGAGCGGTCTTCGTGACCCCGTAGTGGATCATCTCGGCGGGGATCTGGAGTCCGCTCTCGCTCGACACGAAGAGGACGCGCCCCCACCCGCGAGAGAGCATCCCGGGAAGGTAATGCCGCGAAAGCCGGACCCCGGACATCACGTTGACCTCGAAGAAGCGAACCCAGTCCGAGTCGCTCACCGCCTCGAAGGGCTTGGCCTCGAAGATGCCCAGGTTGTTCACGAGCACGTCGACGTCCGGTGCGCCCGCGGCGAGGCGCTCGCAGCCGGCCGCCGAGCCGAGGTCGGCGGCCACCCCCCGCAGGTCGGCGTCCGGCTTCCGGCGACGGAGCTGCTCGAGTGCGCGGGCGACGCGGTCCGGAGACCGTCCGTTCACGACCACGCGCGCCCCCTCGTCAACGAGCGCGGCCGCGACGGCATAGCCGATGCCGGCCGTGGATCCTGTGACGAGCGCGCACCTTCCATGCAGTTGCAGGTTCAAGGCATCACTCCCGGGCCGGCGCGGAAGGGGCTGCGAGGTACCGGACCTCTCGTGGACGCCCGAATAACAGCCGCGAGCCGTCCGCGCCGAGACCCCTTGCGGGGTGGGCGGACGCCGAGCCCCGCGGCGAAGCCGGCGCCCGGGGCGGGCGAGCGCCCCCGGTGGGGCTCCTCGTTTCCCCTTCCGGCGTCCCCATGGCAGCTTTCGTCTCACTCGAGGAGGAACGGCATGACGACACGGCGAGCCTTTCTGAAGACGGCAGGCGCGGCCGGCGTGGCGGCGCTCGCGAGCAGCGCCATCGCGCGCCGTGCCGCGGGGGCTGGCCCCGCGGCAGCGGCTCCGGGATCCGGCGCCAACGCCCGCCGACTCACGCTCTGCACCATCCAGAAGGGAGACAGGGCGACCCTGGGGATCCGGACGGATCGGGGCGTCATCGACGTCGAGAGCACCGCGGCCGCCCTCCACGTGCAGGCCCCACTGACGCCGGACGACGTCCTCGCGGGCCGGCGCCTGGACGGGCTCGACGCCGTCCTCGCGGCGGGCAAGCGGGCGGTCCTCCTCCGCGAGGCCGAGATCACCTTCGGGCCGTGCGTGACGGCGCCCCAGAAGATCATCATGATGGGATTCAACTACCGGAAGCACTGCAACGAGCTCAAGATCCCCATCCCTACGACGCCGGTGTTCTTCAACAAGTACAACAACGCGCTGCTCGGCCACGGTGGCACGATCCGCCTGCCCACCGCGGTCGCCAAGAACTTCGACTACGAGGTGGAGCTCGTCGTCGTGATGGGGAAGACCGCTCGCGGTGTCACCGCGGCGGACGCCCTCTCGTACGTGGCCGGATACTGCACCGGGAACGACTTCACTGCCCGCGACCTCCAGTTCAAGACCACGCAGTTCATGATCGGGAAGACGTGCGACGGGTTCGCGCCCATCGGCCCCTGGCTGGTGGGGGCGGACGTCGTCGGGGACCCACAGAAGCTCAAGCTCGAGTGCCGCGTCAACGGAGAGGTCCGGCAGTCGTCCAACACGGACGACATGATCTTCAGCTGCGCCGACCTCGTGAGCTACGCGTCCGCCCTGATGACGCTACACCCGGGCGACATCGTCTTCACCGGGACACCGGAAGGCGTCATCCAGGGCAAGCCCGAGGCCCAGCGGGTGTGGCTCAAGGCGGGCGACAAGGTCTCGACCGAGATCGAGAAGCTCGGAGAGCTTCGCTTCTCGCTCGCCTGAGCGAGGGAAGCCCGGGGACGTCGGGGCGAGGGGCGATGCGACGCCAGGTGAAGCGGCCGGAGGTCGTGAAGGAGCTGCTTCCGGGGCAGTCCCCGGCGCTCTTGAAGGAACTGCACCTCCTGACGCGCGACGGCGACCTGAACGCCGACAGCCTCCGCAAGCTCAAGCAGGTCAACCACCTCGTGCGCCTCCTCGCCCCCGCCGTCGAGGACGTCCTCGCGCGATTCGGCGAACCGGTCATCGTCGACTGCGGGGCCGGGAAGGGATATCTGGGCTTCATCCTCCACGAGCTGTTCGTCGGACCCGCGGGCAAGGGGACGATCCTCGGCGTCGAGTCCCGACCGGAGCTGGCCCGGGCCGCCGAGGCGCTCGCACGCAACCTCGGGTACGGGCGCATGCGGTTCATCGGCGAGGAGGTGGAGCGGGCCGTCCTGCCCGAGCGTGTACATCTCGTGACGGCGCTCCACGCCTGCGACACCGCAACCGACGATGCGCTCCTCGTTGCGATCCGCCACAACGCCGACCACGTGGCCGTCGTCCCCTGCTGCCAGGCCGAGGTGGCGCGCCAGCTCCAGGAGAGGCGCGGAGGACCCGGGCCGATCGCGGAGCTGTCGCGCCACCCTTGGCACCGAAGGGAGTTCGGCTCCCATCTGACGAACGTGATCCGCGGCCTGGCGCTCGAGGCGCACGGATACCGCGTCACGGTCACCGAACTCGCGGGATGGGAGCACTCCCTCAAGAACGAGCTCATCCTGGGGAGCAAGGTGAGGGGGGCCTCGTCGGCCGCCCGCGACCGGCTCGAAGCGCTTCTGGCAGCGTCGGGAGTCCGGCCGAAGCTCGTACGCGAGGCGTGGGGCGCTGCCGGACGCGGATTCGCGTAGGCGAAACCTTTGGGCCCCAACGACCGGCGACGACCCCGCCGCAACCTTGTCAACGACTAGGGGCCGGGGTATTCCTCGCCACCATGTCGTTCTGGGCCGGGAGCGGGACGTCGCCGGAGCCCACCCCGTGAGCTGGCTCCTCGTCGCGCTGTTCGCCGCGGGGGCCACTCCGGCGGCCGGGCCGGTCGTCCTTCCCCCCGAGCTGACGCCGGTCCCGGAGTCGATCCTGGCCGCCAAGGTGACGGCCCCCGAGGCGGTCACGTTCGACGAGGCCGTCGATCGCGCCATCCGGTACGGGACGAGCTCGCTCGTCGCCATGCAGGAGATCGCGAGAGCCGAAGGGATCATGGGCCAGGCGAGGTCTACGGCCCTTCCGTTCGTGACGCTCAGCGGGACCTACACGGCCATCGACCACCAGCGGGCAATCGTTGGGGGCGCTCTCATCCAGGGGCAAAACACGCTCTACAGCAGCGCCACCCTCGGGGTGCCCTTCGTCGCGCCGCAGGCCTGGGTCGCGTGGGCGCAAGGTAGCCGCGGGGTGGACGTGGCCGTGGCATCCGAGGCGAGCGTGCGGCGGACGGCCGGCATCGCGGCGGCGCACGCCTATCTCACGGTCGTCGCCGCACATCGCGCGGTCGAGGTGAGCGAGATCGCCCTGAGCACCGCGCGCGCACACTACGAGTTCGCCCTGGCGCGTCGACGGGGTGGCGTGGGAAACGAGCTCGACGTGAAGCGGGCCGAGCAGGAGATGGCGGCGAGCGATGTGCAGCTCCAGTCGGCCTACGCGGCGCTCGCCCGAAGCCGAGAGGCGCTCGGCATCGTATGCGGGGCGAGCGTCCCACTCGACGCGAGCGGCATGCCGAGCTCCCCGTCCTTCCCGGAGCTTGCCCAGGCGGAGCAGGGCATCGACGGGCGCCAAGACGTGAAGGCCGCCAAGGAGCAGGTGCGGGCCGCGACCCAGGTCTGGAAGGAGAGCTGGGCGGACTGGGTCCCGATCCTGACCGGCACCCTGCAGGGATTCCTCCAGAATCCCCCCACCACGGCCACGCCTCGGGAAGGGTGGATGGCCCAGCTCGTGCTCACCATCCCGGTCTACGAGGGCGGCCTGCGCCCGGCGGCGTCGCAGCAGCGCGAATCGCTCGCCCGCGAGACCGAGGCCCAGCTCGAAGGCGTTCTGCGTCAGGCGCGCTCGGACGTTCGCCTCTCCTTCGAGTCGCTGCGCTTCGCGGTGGCCGGATACGAGGCGGCGCGGCGCGGCGCGGTGAGCGCGGTGGACGCGCTCGGCCTTGCCAACCAAGCCTACGGCGCCGGAGCGACGAGCAACCTCGACGTCATCGATGCCGAGCGCCGCGCCCGGGACGCTGCCACGACCGCGGTCGTGGCCGAGGACGCCGTGCGCCAGGCCAAGGTCGACCTGCTCGCGGCCGCCGGCCGGTTCCCGTGAGCGCGGAGGGGGCGAGAGAGGTCCCCACCGCGGCCGCCGGCCGGCTCGCCGCCCTCGTGGCGATCTGGCCGACCCTCGTCGCCGCCCTGGCGTTTCGGTACGCGAGCTATGCGGCCATGATGGCGATGGCGCTCTGGGCGGAGTTCCGACCGGCGCCGACCCTCCCGGACCTGGTCCTCTCCCACCTGCCGTACGTCGAGTGGGTGGACCGGGCGAACTACCTCGTCTGGCTCGCGGTCTACCTGCCCCTCGCGGCGGTGCTGCTCGTCAGCGAGCCCCGCCGGTGGGTGCGATACATGGTGACGGGCGGCCTCGTCTCCGTGGCGCGAGGGCTTACGATCGCCATGACCGGCCTCGGCGCCCCGCGGCCGCGCCAGCTCCCGGCGGGGCTCGACCTGCAGTCGTACGGGGCCGCCCTCCTCGAGCTCCTGTCGCCGCTCGGGGTCTTCCGACGGCGAGCGATCGCCCTGTACCTGACGCAGGACCTCTTCTTCTCCGGGCACGCCGCCACCACGTTCCTGCTCTTCCTCTACTTCAGGGACCGGCCCCGGCTCCGCTGGCTCGCGTTCGGAGGCCACCTGGCCGTCGTGGCGTCGGTCCTCCTCTCGCACCTGCACTACGCCATCGACGTGGTCGGCGCCTGGGCGGTCACCTTCGCGCTCTACGCCCTGCGCGAGGGCTGGCCGGCGCCGCGAGCGGCCCGCCGTGGCGCCTAGCCCTTCACGAGCCGGACGACACCGGTGGTGATGGGCTCCAAGTAGGTGATGAGCAGGACCCCCGCCGACATGATGGCGAGGAAGGGGAGCGCCCGTCGGTAGACGTAGGGAAGGGGCTTCCCGAAGCGCTGCGCCGAGAGGAACAGGTTGAGCCCCATGGGGGGGAACAGGAACCCGAGTTCCAGGTTGGCCAGGAACACGACGCCCAGGTGGACCGCGTCGATCCCGTACGCCTTGCCGAGCGGCGCGACGAGGGGGGCCACGACCACGATCGCCGAGTAGATCTCCAGGACGCTGCCCAGCACGAGCAGGACCACGTTCAGCATGAGGAGGAAGAGCGCGGGGCTCTTGACGTGGGCGGTCATCCAGTCCACGAGCAGGCTGGGGATCTCGGCGTCCACGAACCAGCTCGTGAGGCCCAGGGCGACGCCGAGGAGGATGAGGACGCTTCCGACCAGCGTGCCGGCGTCGAGAAGCACCCTGGGCAGGCCGGTCAGCGGCTTCACCTCCCGGAAGACCACGAGTTCCACGAAGAGGGCGTACGCGGCGGCGATGGCCGACGCCTCGACGATGGTCGCG
Source organism: Anaeromyxobacteraceae bacterium (assembly GCA_035543235.1). Taxonomy (GTDB): domain Bacteria; phylum Myxococcota; class Myxococcia; order Myxococcales; family Anaeromyxobacteraceae; genus DATJZG01. The sequence goes on from DATKJV010000002.1 coordinate 15,412, forward strand.
AAGCCGGAGACGACCGCCACGACGACGAGCGTGGGGAGGCCCAGGTCCCACTTCGCCTCCCACATCGAGGCGAACGCCTCGCGAGGGCGGAACGGCTGGCGCGGCGCCCCGTGCTTTATGCCGGTCGAGACCCCGTAAGCCGCCACCAGCACGATCATGAGCAGGCCGGGCAGGAGGCCGCCGAGGAAGAGATCCTCGATGGGGGTTCCCGCGACCACGCCGTAGAGGATCACCGGCAGCGACGGAGGGAAGAGCAGTCCCAAGGAACCGGCGGCCGTGACGAGCCCCACCGAGAAGCCCTCTGGATAGCGATCCTCGAGCAGCGAAGGAAGGAGCAGACCGCCGAGGGCGAGGATGGTCACGCCCGAAGCACCGGTGAAGGTGGTGAAGACCGCCGCGACGACCGCGGCCATGACCGCGAGGCCGCCCGGCATCCACCCGAAGAGGCCGCGGTAGGCCCGGACCAGGCGCTGTGCCGCGCCACCTTCGGCGAGCACGTAGCCCGCCACGGTGAGCAGGGGGACCGCCGCGAGCGTGGGCGACGAGACGAGCGTGAAGGTCTGTGTGGGGACGGCCGCCACCGGGGTGCCGTCCTTCACGAAGAGCACCATGGCGAGGCCGGCCATGCCCACGAAAACAGGCGCTCCGAGGAGGAAGGCGAGGACCACGGCTGCCCCGAAGACCGTGACGAGCGCCCGCGGCGTCGCGAGCGGGCCGAGGACGGAGCCGAGGAGCGAGGCCGCCGCCGAGAACGCCCGGCCAAAGGCGCCGAGACGCGCGAGGGGCCAGCCCCCCGGCTCGGGCAGGGCCGCCTCGCCCCACAGGAGCACGACGACGACGACCGCCAAGCCACCGAGGCGGCGCAGCCACGCGCGCCGTCCCGGCTCGACGCGCCACGCGAACGTGAACGCCATGGCCGCGCACGCCACCGGCATGACCGTCATGCTCCACCAGAACGGGATCCCGCCGACGACCAGGCGCGGCGATTCCGTCTCCGCGTGGACGAGCTTCGCGGAGGCGTATGCGAGCACGGCGGTCACCGCGGCGGCGACCCAGCTGGTGAAGAGCTTGACGAGCGCCCGCGGGCGTCCCGCCGGGACGAGGTCGAGCGTCGTCAGGTGGAGGTGCCGGCCGGTGCGCGTCGCGAGCAGGGCGCCGAGGAAGCCGATCCAGAGCGTCAGGTGCTGCACGACGACCGTCGCGCTGACGAGCGACTGTCCGCCGATCCTTCGCCATGCGGCCGCGGTCACGGGCAGTGCGACCATGGCGAGCAGCACCAACACGACCGCCAGGTTGCCGCTCTCGGTCGCGACGCGACGGAGCAGGGCGCGCGCACGGGAAGGGAGCCCCAGGCCGTCCGGGGGCGCGCTCTCGCGCTGGGGTGAGTCGCCCGTGCTCATGGTGTCGGATTCGGATTCGTCGATTGACGGCCGGGTACGAGGCGCATAGAAGTACCACGATTCCCGTGGCGAACCGGAAAAAGAGGCTGCTCTTCTCGGTGGCGGCGCTGCTCCTCGCGGCGGGCTGCAAGACGGTGGCGACGAACGCCGTCGCGGATGCCGTCTCGGAGTCCGGTGGCACGTACGCGAGCGACGGCGACCCCGAGCTCGTGAAGGCCGCCGTGCCCTTCGGCCTGAAGACCATGGAAGGGCTCCTCGTCGAGGTCCCGACACACGACGGGCTCCTGCGGGGGCTCGCCTCGGGTTTCACGCAGTACTCCTACGCGTTCGTCCTGCAGGACGCCGACCTGGCCGAGTGGTCCGGAAGGGCCGCCGAGGCCAAGGTGGCGCGGGACCGCGCGAGGAAGCTCTTCCTGCGGGCGCGGGACTACGGGCTCCGGGGCCTGGAGCAGAAGTACCCCGGCCTGCCCGCGAAGCTGAAGGCCGCGAGGGACCTCGAGCCGGTGCTGGCGGTGGTGCGGAAGGAAGACGTCGGGCTCCTCTACTGGACCGCGGCGGCATGGGCGCTCGCGGTCTCGACGGGCAAGGGTGACATGCAGCTCGTCGCGGAGCTCCCCGCGCCGGTTGCCATGATGAGGCGCGGCCTCGCCCTGGACGAGTCCTACGACCACGGAGCCTTTCACGAGTTCTTCGTGACGTGGGACGGATCGCGGAGCCCGGCGGAGGGCGGCGGACCGGCGAGAGCGAAGGAGCACCTCGACCGCGCGCTGGCGCTAAGCGACGGCGAGAAGCTCGGGCCGCTCGTGAGCTACGCGGAGACCGTTCTCGTGCAGACGCAGGACCGAGGCGAGTTCGTCCGGGTCCTCGAGCAGGTGCTGGCGGCGGACGTGAACGCCGCGCCGCAGTACCGGCTCGCGAACGTCCTCGCCCAGCGGCGCGCCCGCGCCCTGCTGGAGCACGCAGACGACTTTTTCGCCTAGTGGAGGCACGACGATCGTGAAGAAGATCATCCTGGCGGCGGCCCTGTGGGCCTCGGCGGCGCCGGCGCTGGCGCAGCAGCAGGTGCAGATCAAGCTCGGCACGCTGGCGCCGAACGGATCCACCTGGCACGAGCTCCTCAAGGAGATGTCCGAGAAGTGGCTGGCGGTGTCGGGAGGAGTCGTCAAGCTGCGCATCTACCCCGGGGGAACCCAGGGCAGCGAAGGCGAGATGATCCGCAAGATGGCGGTGGGGCAGCTGCAAGGCGCCGCCGTGACGAGCGTCGGGCTGCACGACATCGTTCCGGAGCCTCAGGCGGTCGCGACGCCCCTCATGTTCGACACGCCGGAGGAGGTGCAGAAGGCGCTCGTCAAGCTGAAGCCCAAGTTCGACGCCCTCCTGGAAAAGAAGGGGTACGTAGGGCTCAGCTGGGGGGTGATCGGGGCCATCAAGCTCTTCTGCACGCACCCCTACAAGACGCCGGCGGAGGCCGCCGGGGCGAAGGTCTTCACGTGGGAGGGCGACCCGGGCAGCGTCAAGGCCTGGAAGGCGGCCGGTTTCACCCCGGTGGTCCTCTCGTCGACGGACGTGGTGACCTCGCTCCAGACGGGAATGATCAGCTGCATCCCCAACGTGCCGCTCTACATGCTCACGGCGCGCCTCTTCGAGAAGGCCCCCTACATGATCGACGTGCCCTGGGGCTGGCTCGTGGGCGCGACGGTGGTCCGGAAGGACGCGTGGGACAAGATCCCGCCCGACACCCGGCCCAAGCTCGCCGCGGTCGCCGAGGAACTCGGCGCCCGCGTGGACGCCGAGGTCGCGAAGCTGAACGCGGACGCCGTGGTCGCCATGAAGAAGCAGGGGCTCACCGTGGTGCAGGTCGACCAGGCGCAGTGGCGCGGCGTCGCGGAGAAGTCCTGGGCCGTCGTCCGCGGCGAGGTCGTGCCGGCGGCCTTCTTCGACGAGGTCAAGGCGCTCCGGGACTCGCTCCGCGCGAAGAAGTGACCTCAGCTCTCGGCCGACGCGAGCGGGCCCGACAGGAAGGTCGAGACGTCGCGCCGGGCGGCAGCACAGGCGAAGAGCAGGGTCATGTGCCCGCGCGGGTATGCGCGGAGCGGAACGCCCCAGGCGGTGGCCAGGTCCGAGGGACCCGACAGCGCGATGCGATCCTCGACTCCCGCGGCGACGAGCACGCGTCGCGACGTGGGGCGTCGATCTAGCGGTACCAGTGGCCGAAGACGGGCCTCGAGCTCCGACGGCCCGGGCAGCGGGCCGCCGGCGTCCGCGGCGGCCCTGCCGTAGCGGGCGCCGATGCGGGTGTGGCGGAGCACGGCGGCCAGGTCCGCGGGCGGCGCGACGAGGGCCGTGGCGTCGAGCGCCTCCGGCCCCGTGGCGGCCCACGCGGCGACGAGGGCCCCGAGCGACAGCCCCACGACGGCCACGGGGCCCGCCTCCCCGGCGAGAGCGGCGCAAGCCCGGAGCTCGAGGACGCTCTGCGCGAGCGCCGAGCGAATCCGGCCGAGGTCGGGCGAGACGAACCCGTGGCCGCTCCGCGCCCCCGCTGGTCTTCGCTCGAGGTGGTGCGGCGGCACGTAGATCCACGTGTCGAAGCCTGCCCGGCAGAGCATTCGCACCCACCCGGCGAGCAGCCTGCGCGACGGGATCTTCCAGGGGGGGACGAGGATCGCGGTCGCGCGAGGGCTCCCGCGGGCCCTCGACACGTGGACGCGGAGTCGGTCGTCAGCGAAGGGCGCCGGCGAGGGGGCCGAGAAGGTGGACGCCCCGGCGGGCGGGGAGGGGAGCCTTGCCAGAGGCCCGAACACGTCCAGGGGGCCGTCCGGCCCGGGCCTCCAGGGGCCGCGCTCCGCGCCGCGGCGGTCCTCGAAGGCCATGGCAAGCCGGTCGAGGGCGCGATGGAGTCCCGGCGGAATCACGGCTCCGAGATTATGGAGGAAAGTCGGAGGAGCCGTCATGACGGCCTGGAAGAACGACCTGACCGAGTCGGAGGCGACGCCCGAGTCGCTCTACCTCCGGCGCCGCGACTTCCTGCGGCTCGGTGCCGCGGGGGCGCTCGCGGCAGCGCTCCCGGCTTCCGCGGAGTCCCCGGGGCCGACCGGGGAGCGGCTCGCGGTGGCCAAGTCCGAGAACCTGGCGGGGAGCGAAAAGCCGACTCCGTGGGACGCCGTGACGACGTACAACAACTTCTACGAGTTCGGGACGTCCAAAGAGGACCCGGCCCGGTACGCCGGATCGCTCAAGCCGCGGCCCTGGACGATCGCCGTCGACGGCGAGGTGGCGAAGCCCCAGGTGCTCGACGTCGACGCGCTCCTCAAGGCCTTCCCGCTCGAGGAACGCATCTACCGCCACCGATGCGTCGAGGCCTGGTCGATGGTCGTCCCGTGGGTCGGCTTCCCGCTTGCCTCCCTGATCGGTCGCCTGCAGCCCACCTCGAAGGCCCGGTTCGTCGAGTTCCTCACCCTGGAGGACCCCGCCCAGATGCCGGGGCAGAGGCGCGGCGTCCTCGACTGGCCGTACACGGAGGGGTTGCGCATCGACGAGGCCACGCATCCGCTCGCGCTCCTCGTCGTCGGCCTCTACGGAAGGGTGCTCCCGAACCAGAACGGCGCTCCCTTGCGCCTCGTCGTGCCCTGGAAGTACGGATTCAAGGGGATCAAGTCCATCGTGCGGATCCGGTTCACGGAATCGCAGCCGAGGACCACGTGGGCCGCGATGGCGCCGAGCGAGTACGGGTTCTTCGCGAACGTGAACCCCGCGGTCGACCACCCGCGGTGGAGCCAGGCGAAGGAGCGACGCATCGGCGAGTTCTTCCGGAGGGACACGCTGCCGTTCAACGGCTACGCGACGCAGGTGGCGAATCTCTACGCGGGCACGGACCCGCGCAAGCTCTACTAGGCGGGGTCGGCCCCCTCCGAAGGACATGGCAACCCCGATCCTCCAGCCAACCGCTCCCCGCCGCGAGAACGGCCGCCTCCGAAGGCGCGCGTGGCGAGCCGCCGTCTGGGCGGCCTGTCTCGCTCCGCTCGGCAAGATGGCCGTGGACGGCTTCACCGCTGGCCTGGGGGCGAACCCCATCGAGGCCGTCCTCAACCGCCTCGGGTACTGGACCATCACCTGGCTCGCCGTCACCCTCGCGGCCACTCCGGCGAACGATCTCCTCGGGTGGTCGGGCCTCCTGCGCGTCCGGCGCCTTCTCGGTCTCTTCGCGTTCGGCTACGGCTGCGCTCACTTCGCCTTCTACGTGGCGGTCGACAAGTTCTTCGACTGGCGGACGATCGCCGCCGACCTGACCAAGCGCCCGTTCATCATGGTGGGCTTCGGCGCGCTCCTCGTCCTCGTGCCGCTCGCGATCACGTCCACGGCCGGCTGGATCCGCCGGCTCGGCTACCGGCGCTGGAAGCGGCTCCACCGCCTCGTCTACGGGGCGGCGGCACTGGCGGTCGTTCACTTCCTCTGGCGGGTCAAGGCGGACCACCGCCGCCCCCTCCTCTTCGCGGCGGTCTTCGCGCTCCTCCTCGCCGCTCGGGCACCGTCGTGGCTCCGGGCGGGGCGCGCCCGGAGCGCGCCCGCGGGCGGCGGGCGACAGGCCGAGGGGGCCTAGGTCGTCCCGGGTCACTGCAGGACGGCGTCGACGGGCGCCAGCACGATCTCGATTCGCCGGTTCTGCTGGCGCCCCTCGGGCGTGTCATTCGTCGCGACCGGGTGGTACTCGCCGAAGCCGGCGGCCCCGAGCATGCGGGGGTCGACGCCCTTGGACTGGAGGTAGCGGACCACCGATAGCGCCCGCGCCGTGGAGAGCTCCCAGTTCGAGGCAAAGCCCGTCGTCGCCGAGTTCACGGGGACGTTGTCGGTGAAGCCCGAGACCACGATGCTCTTTCCGGTCAGCGTCTGGAAGGACTTCGCGACCTGGTCGAGGGCGGCCTGCCCGTCCTTGTTGATCCGGGCCGACCCGGACCGGAAGAGGATCTTCTCCGACATCCGCACGAGCATCTTGCCCCGCAACTGCTCGACCTGGACGTTGCCGGCCTCGATCTGGCTCTTCAGGCCAGCCGTCAGCTGCTCGTACTGCGCCTGCATGGCCTGCTTCTCCTGCTCCAGGCGGGCCTTCGCCTGCGCGGTCTCCGCGAGCTGCTTCTGGGCGTCGGCGAGCTGGGCCCGGAGGGCCGCGTTGCCCTTCTCCAGGTCGGCGACCTTTGTACCCAGGTCGGCGGCCTTGGCCGACTCGTCCTGGTACTGCTTCAGGTACTTCTGGGCCTCGGCTTCCTTCGCCTCGTACTTGTCCTTCGGTATCCCGCAGGCCGCGAGCAAAGCGACGCCGAGCGCCAATCGCAAGCCGTTCCTCATTGTGCCTCCCCACCGGGCGCGAGCCGCCGCCCGCCGGGAAGCCTACCACCGGCGCCCGGGGCGAGACGTCTCGCCCCGATCGGGCCGAACCCCCTTGGAGCGCGACATGGGTGGGTCGTTGACCCTCTCGCAGGCGCACGATAGAGGCAGATTCGATGGCGCTGAGCCAGGACAGCGACGGCGGCGCGCCATCCTCGTCCACGTACGGACGGTGTCGCGCACCGCACGTGACCCTTCCCGACCGAGGGGTCTTCATCGGCTTCGCGTGGAGCGGCGCCGACGACGCCGGGGCGCGGATCGTGGCCACCGAGGTGGAGTGCGAGCCCGGGCGCGCCCGCCTCGCCAAGGTCTGGCGACCCTTCCGGGAAGGGCCGGGACGCCTGGCCGTGCTCGACCGCTTCCGCGACTGGCTCGGCGAGGAGGCCCGCTGGGCGGAGGGGCGGCTGACGGTGGGGATCGACGTGCCGTTCAGCCTCGCCGAGACGCACCTCCGCCAGCTGGGGCTCCTCCGCCAGGCGCTGCGCGGGCCCGCGGCCCTGGGAAAGAGCGTGAGCGAGCGCTTCCTTGCCGTGGTGGCGGACCTGGGCAGCGCGGCCGACGCTTTCCGTGCCGAGCTCGGCAAGGAGCGGCCGAGGCTCGCCGACTGCTACCGGGCCGTCGCCCAGCCGCCCACGGGCCCCCGCAACTACCGGCGCACCTTCTTCGGGCTCGCGGTCTTCGCTACGCTCGACGCCGCCTTTCTCCCCTGGGATACCCCCCAGCCCGGGAAGCCCACGCTGATCGAGGTCTACCCGCCGCACCTCCCCCGGGTGCTCGCAGGCATCTCGAGCTACCGCGACGACGATGGGATCGCGCGCGCGAGCGTGCGGGCCTCGATCCTGCGCACGCTGCGCAGCGCCGCCCGGCTGGAGTTCGAGATGGAGCAGGCCGCGGAGATCGTCGAGGACGGCGAGGGCGAGACGCTCGACGCCGTGCTCGCCGCGCTCGCGGCCGCCTCGGCGCAGCAGGAGGGCTACCAGCAGGTTCCCCACAACGTGCCGCGCAGCGAGGGGTGGATCTACTCGGTGCGCGAGGAGCCGTGGCGACCCTGAGAGCGCGCGCGGCCCTGGAGGCGGTGCACCGCGACATCCGGGCGCTGCGCCTCCCCGGGCTCGTCGGTCCGGCCGTGCACGGGCCACCGATCGTGTCGCGCGTGTTCCTGCTCGGCCAGGCGCCGGGGCCGCACGAGGCGCGTCTCGGCCGCCCCTTCGCCTGGACCGCGGGCAAGACTCTCTTCGCCTGGATGGAGCGCGCCATCGGCGCCTCGGAGGAGGAGTTCCGGGAGAAGGTCTACATGGCGGCGGTCGTGCGCAACTTCCCCGGGAAGGCCAAGGCGGGCGGCGACCGAGTCCCGTCCCCCGCGGAGATCGAGGCGAGCCGCGGCTTCATCGAGCGCGAGATCGAGATCCTCCGGCCCCGCCTGCTGCTCCCGGTGGGGCGGCTGGCGGTGGAGCAGGTACTCGGCAAGGACGTTCGCCTCGAGGCCGTCGTTGGCCGGCTCGTCGCGGCCAACTACCACGGCATCCCCATGGACGTCCTGTGCCTCCCGCACCCGAGTGGTGCCTCCACCTGGTACAAGACGGCCCCGGGCCGCTCCCTGCTCGAGAAGGCGCTGCGCCTCCTGGGACATCACCCCGAGATGCGGCGCCTCTTCGGCGGCAGGCGGCTCACCGCAGCCGGGTCACCCGGACGCGGGCCAGGCCCCGGCCGACGATCCCGAGCTCGCGGGCGGCCGCCAGCGACAGGTCCACGATCCGCCCCTCGACGAACGGCCCGCGGTCGATGACCTCGACGTCGACGGCTCGGCCGGTCTCGAGGTCCACGACCCGGAGCACCGCCCCGAAGGGCTGCGTGCGATGGGCGCAGGTCATCGCGGCCGAGCGGTAGGGTCGGCCGCTCGCGGTGGACCTGCCTTCCGCCTCGCGCCCCTGGTAGCTCGCGAGCCCCGTCTCCCGCCCGGAATCGGAGCGAGGCGCGTGTGCGCAGCCGCCGGCGCAGACGAGGAGCGCGAGGGCGGGGCCGGCGACCGAGGCTCGCCGCGCGAGGGTCAACCCCTCGCGCGCTCCGCACTCTCGCGGATGGCGCGGACCGCCGCCCCGTAGTCTGCGGCGCCGAAGACGGCCGTCCCCGCCACGAAGACGTTTGCGCCGGCGGCGGCGATTCCGGCCGCCGTCTCCGCGTTGATGCCGCCGTCGACCTCGATGTCGATCGCGAGGCCGCGCGTCTCGACGGCCTCCCGGAGCCGCCGGACCTTCTCGACGCAGACCGGGATGAACTTCTGGCCGCCGAAGCCGGGGTTCACGGTCATGACGAGAACCATCTCGCAGTCGCCGAGCACGTACTCGACCGCGTCGAGCGGCGTCGAGGGATTGAGGGCGACGGAGGGCTTGGCGCCCGCGGCGCGGATGGCGTGCAGCGTCCGGTGTAGGTGCGGCGACACCTCGGCGTGGACCGAGATCAGGTTCGCGCCCGCCCGGACGAAGTCCTCCACGTAACGCTCCGGCTCGACGATCATCAGGTGCACGTCGACCGGGAGCGCCGTCGCCTTGCGGATCGCGGCCACCACGGGAGGCCCGATGGTGATGTTCGGGACGAACCGGCCATCCATCACGTCGACGTGGATGACGTCCGCGCCGGCCCGCTCCACCGCGCGGATCTCCTCGGCGAGGCGGCCGAAGTCGGCGGAGAGGATCGACGGGGCCACGCGGACGGGAGGGAGCATGGGCCGGAGTGTAGACGAGGGGGCGGGTCAGGCGCCAACGAGCCGGGCGCCGTAGAAGCCGTCGCCGCCGTGCCGGTGCGGCAGGAGCAGGAGATCGCCCTCGGGCGTGAGCGCGTCTGGAGGCAGCACGGAAGGAGGGGAAGCGCGCCGGGCTCCCTCCGCGAGGAGGCGGTCGACGACGGCCGGACCTTCCGCTCGCGACAAGGAGCAGATCGAATAGGTCACGCGGGCGCCCCGCCGCGCGTACGGGAGGGCGTTCTCGAGGAGGGTGACCTGGATGGCGGCGAAGCGCGCGAGGTCCTCGGGCGCCCGGCGCAGCCTGAGCTCGGGGTGACGGCGAAGCGTCCCCAGCCCCGCGCAGGGCGCATCGACGAGGACGGCGTCGAAGCTTCCCGGTTCCAGCCCGGCCACGGGTCTCGACCCGTCGGCGCATACGACCCGGACGGCGGCCGCACCGCGAGCGGCCGCCTCGCGCCGGAGCGCATCCGCCTTCCGGGGGTGGAGCTCCACCGCGACGACCTCCGACCCGGGGCCGAGGACCTCCGCGAGGTGGAATGCCTTCCCGCCCGGGGCGGCGCACAGGTCGAGCACGCGCGCCCGGGCGCCCAGGAGCTCCGCGGCGGCGTAGAGCGTGACGAGCTGCGCCGACTCGTCCTGCACCTGGAACGGGATCCCGGCCGCAGCGCGGGCGACCTGTTCCACCGACGCCCCGGCGACGGCCACCCCGTGGGGTGAACGGGGCGTGGGCTCCGCGCGGATGGACGCGCCGCGCAGGCGAGCGAGGAGGTCCGCCCGCCGAGGAGAGCGCAGCACGAGCGGCGCGGGTTCGTTCATGGCGGCCGCCAGGCGACTGGCTTCGTCCCGGCCGAGCCAGGCGCTCCACTCCTCGACGTGCCAGCGCGGCAGGGACGCGCCGCTCGCCACGTGACCGACCGGGTCCACCGACTCCGGGGGGCCCGACGGGAGGGAGGGGGCCCGCGCCAGGGCTCGCAGGACCGCGTTCACGTATCCGGCCGCCCGCCCGTGGTCCACCTTCTTCGCGAGCTCCACCGCCTCGGCGACGGCGGCGTGCGGGGGCGTTCGCAGGAAGAGGATCTGGTAGGCGCCGAGGCGCAGGGCCACGCGCGCTGCCGGGTCCACCTCGCTCAGCGGGCGGCGCGAATGGGGCGCGAGCGCGGCATCCAGCTGGAGGGAGCGGCGCAGCGTCCCGTAGACGAGCTCGGTGGCGAGCGCCCCATCGCGCGGGTCGATCGCTCCCGCCTGGGCGAGGGCCGCGTCGAGCGCGCGGGAGGCGTAGGCACCTCCCTCCTCGACGCGCCGGAGAACGTCGAAGGCGATCCGCCGGGCGCTCATGGCCCGAGCACCGTCCCGGCCGGGACCGCGTGACCCTGCAGGAAGTCCACTGCCGGCAACCGCTTCTTGCCCTCGAGCTGGACCTCGAGGAGGAGGAGCGCGGTGCGTTCGCCGCACCCGACGAGGAGCCCGGCCTCGGTGGGACGCGCCTCCCCGGGGCCGAGGTCGCCGAAGGCGACCGGTGCGGCGGCGTGCACCTTGAGCGTGCGCCCGGCGATGGTGGTGAAGGAGCCGGGCCACGGCCGGAAGGCCCGGACCCGGTCGGCGAGGCGCGGAGCGGGCCGCGAGAAGTCGAGCCGCCCGTCGTCCTTCGTGAGCACCGGCGCGAGCGTCGCGCGGGCCGGATCCTGCGGCACGGGGACGATCCGTCCGGCCTGGAGGAGCTCGAGGGCCTCCACGAGCGCCTCGGCGCCGAGGACGGAGAGCCGGCGCGAGAGCGCCTGCGCGTCGTCCTCGCCGATCGGCAGCGCCCGCTGCAGGAGGACGTGACCGGTGTCGAGCCCCTCGTCCATCTGCATGATCGTGACCCCGGTCTCCGCCTCGCCCCCGGCGATGGCCCACTGGATGGGAGCCGCCCCGCGGTAGCGGGGCAGGAGCGACGCGTGAACGTTGACGGCCCCGTGGGGCGCGAGCTCGAGGAGGTCCCGCCCGAGAATCCGGCCATAGGCCACGACCACGAGGAGGTCGGGGGACTCCGCCGCGAGCGCGCGGGAGAGGCCGCCATCGCGAATCTTCTCCGGCTGGAGGACGCGGCAGGCGTTCTCCCGCGCCCAGGCCTTCGTCGGGGGCTCGCGCACGTCCTGCCCCCGGCCCGCCCGACGGTCCGGCTGCGCCACCACCGCGACGAGCTCGTGGCCTGCGCGCGCGAGCGCCTGCAGGGACGGGACCGCGAAGGCGGGCGTGCCGAGGAACGCGATGCGCATGCCGTTCCCTATAGCACCGGCGGCCGGGCCCGTCGCCGTGCGCTACAATCCGCGGGCCCGAGAGCGGGAGCAGCGCCCGCAGGGGGGACGTCATGGACCGACCGCGAGAGGAAGCGCCCCCGCCGCACCCCGTCGTCCGCCCGAAGCGGCGAGTGTACCTCGTCGACCGACGGTTCCAGCTCAAGTACACGTTCCTGCTCTCCGGGGCGGGTCTGGGGCTCGCCCTCGTCTTCGGCCTCTGGGTGTGGCAGGCGCACCGGCAGTCCGTCGAGGTGGCGGTCACCGATCCCGGGATGCGGGCGGTGCTCGAGGCCGGCGACCGCGAGCTCCTCCTCGTGTTCCTGGGGATCGCCGTGAGCCTGTCCGCGGCGCTGGGAATCGTGGGTCTCGTCCTCACGCACCACGTGGCGGGGCCGGTCCACGTCATGAGCCACTACCTCTCGCAGCTCGCCGAGGGGCGCTTCCCGCGGATGCGCCCGCTTCGCCGGGCCGACGAGCTGAAGGACTTCTTCGGGTTGTTCCAGCGCGCCGTCGAGGCGCTCCGAGAGAGGGAGGCGAGGCACGCGGAGGCGGCCGAGGAGGTCGTCCGGCAGCTCCGGCGGGTCCTCCCGGTCCTCCCGGAGCTGGAGCCGGCCGTCCAGGCGCTCGAGGGGCTCGTCCGGGAGGAGCGCGACGCGGTCGGGTCCGGGGCCGGCGGCCCGGCGCTCTCGGGCTAGCCGAACCTGGCCGACGCTAGCGGCCCTTCGCCCCGCCCTTGCCCTTCGACTGGAAGGCGGAGGGGAGGAGGCTGAAGGGCAACAGCTTCGCGAGGAGCGGGAGGAGAACCAGGCCGCCGGGCGCGGCGAAGATGGCGAGCGCCGGCACGGTCTTCGCCAGGTCGATGAGCTGCTCCTTCACCTTCTTTCGCTCGGCGGCGGTCAGCGTCTGGCCCTTCGTGGCCTTGGCGAGGAGCGAGCCGAGCTCGCCCGTCTCCCGGAGCTCCGTCGCGATGGCCTCCATGTTCTCCGTGACCACGGCGGCCACCTTCTCCACCATGCGCTCTCCGAACTCGTTCCACTCCTCGGCGAGCTCGCTCCACTCCGGCGATTCGGGGAGCCCGAAGGCCCGGAACCACTCCTGGTGATCGGCGTGGAACGCGGCCGCCTCGATCTGCATCGCGGCGAGCTCCTCGGGCGAGATGCCGGCGGCCTGCGCGAAGCGCCCGATGAAGTCGCCGTGAGCGGTGTTGCCGTCGGTCCGGCCGAGCGCGGCCAGGAGGAGCTGCTCGAGGAGGAAGCGTCGCAGTCGCGGTGGCGCCGCGAGGCAGATGTCCTCGGGCTCCCGCGGCGCGCTGATCGCGGCGCGCGCCCGCGGCGCCCGCTCCCGGTCGAGGTCGAGACGATCGATCTGGCGGTGGACGAGGTGGCGCACGTGCAGCGACACGGGCGCATCGGCAGCGGCCAATCCGGCGAGGGTCTCGACGAGCAGCACGAGCTCGTCCTGCCCCTGCTCGAGCTGCGCGACGACGAAGTCCGGGTCGAGGTTCACCTGCTGGAAGTAGTGCAGGGCGACGCGGGCGAGGAGACGGCGCTGGATGGCCACCGTGCCCGCGTAGAGGCTCAGGCCCCCCTGGGGATCGCCCGGGGGGTAGAGGACCCGCAGCAGGGCGTCGCCGGTCCGGACGAGCGTCCGTCCCACGGCGGCGGCCGGCACCGTGCTCCGGCTCCGCGCCGGGGCCACCTTGAGCGCGTCCGTCAGGTCGCCCGTGCCGGCGGCGAGGATGGTCGCCACCTCGGCACGGCGCTCGGCGATCTCGAACGGCGCCCCGAGGAGGAGGGCGAGGTCGAGCAGCAACGCGACGTGTCCCTCGACGATGCCCGTGAAGGCCGCGGGCGGGGGTGCCCCGGCCTCGACGAGCCGGCGCCTGAGCGAGCGCACCACGAGCAGGCGCGCCCGGGACTCGAGGTCCGGCCCCTCCGGGTCCGGGTCGCGAAGGTCCCGCGGGAGCCGCATCCGGGCCGCGGCCGGGTCGTAGCCGCCGAGCTGCGCGTCGACCAGGTCGGCGAGCCAGGTCTTCTTCTGGATGTCGACCGGCACGGGCCCTCGAGTGTGGCCGAAGGCCTCCGCGCCCGCAACCACGGGGCGCGGCTACTTCACCGCCTTCACCTTGGCCCGCTTGCCTTCCTCGACGGGCTCCTCGGCCGGGGCGGGGGCCACGGGGCCGCGGCGGACCCCGAACTTGTCGAGGACCTTGTCCTCGATCTTCTGCAGGACGTCCGGGTGTTCCTTCAGGAAGGCCTTGGCCTGCTCGCGTCCCTGGCCGATGCGGTCGCCGTCGAAGGCGAACCAGGCCCCGCTCTTCTCGACGATGTTCTCCTGGGCGGCGAGATCGAGGAGGTCGCCCTCCTTGGAGATCCCCACCCCGTACATGATGTCGAACTCCACTTCCTTGAAGGGAGGCGCGACCTTGTTCTTCACCACCTTGACCCGGGTGCGCGACCCGATGACCTGCTCGCCGTCCTTGATCGCGCCGATGCGGCGGATGTCGAGGCGCTGGGAGGCGTAGAACTTGAGCGCGTTGCCCCCGGTGGTGGTCTCGGGGTTGCCGAACATGACCCCGATCTTCATGCGGATCTGGTTGATGAATATGACGATGGTCGAGGACTTGGAGATGGTCCCCGTGAGCTTGCGCAGTGCCTGGCTCATGAGACGCGCCTGCACGCCCATGTGGGCGTCGCCCATCTCGCCCTCGAGCTCGGCGCGCGGGACGAGCGCCGCCACCGAGTCGATGACGAGGACGTCGATGGCTCCCGAGCGCACGAGCGTCTCGACGATCTCCAGCGCCTGCTCGCCGGTGTCCGGCTGGGAGATGAGGAGGTCGTCGGTGCGGACGCCCAGCTTGCGGGCGTACCCCACGTCGAGCGCGTGCTCGGCGTCCACGAAGGCCGCGATGCCCCCGCGCTTCTGGGCCTCGGCCACCGCGTGCAGCGCGAGCGTGGTCTTGCCCGAGGATTCGGGGCCGTAGATCTCGACGATGCGCCCGCGGGGGAGTCCGCCCACCCCGAGCGCGATGTCGAGGGAGATGGACCCCGTCGACACCGCCTGGATGTCCTTCACGAGCGGCTCGTCGTTCCCGAGGCGCATGATGGAGCCCCGGCCGAACGCCTTCTCGATGGACGAAACTGCCAGCTCGATCGCCTTTTCCTTCTCCGGTGCCACGGGCATCTTCCCGCTCCTTGCCAGGGCGCCTGCCGCGCCCCCTCGTTCTGCCTCGTTCGTTCCGAGCCCGGGGTTCTAGCGGGCCCGTCTGACAGCGAGACTGAACGGAAGGATACTGAACATCCGTTCCAAAGGCAAAGGGGCGGGCGCGGGTCACAGGGCGGCGAGCTGAGCGAGGAAGCCCACCTGCAGCACGAGAGCGAAGGCGATGAGGGCGATGGTCTTCGTCATGGCGTTACCTCCTGCGCCTCCTTACGCCCGACCCGCGCCGCTATTTCGGCCTCGCCACGCCCTGGGGTTCACGGCCCCGCCGGGCCGAGACGCCAGCGGTCCAGCGCCTCGTAGCGCGCCCCGGCCGGGGACAGGTGGGAGCGGAAGAGGACGACCTCCTCCGCGCGCCACGGCACGGGCTCGTCCGAGGCCGCCGCGGCGAGCGCGCCGCCGAGCCCGGGAGCGCCGCGCCCGTCGCGGGCGCGACCCTGCGTCAGGTGAGGGGAGAAGGGGCGCTCCTCCGGGGGGAAGCCGAGCTGCCCGAGCTGACGGCCGAGGTCGGAGACGAGCCGGGCGAGCGCCTCCACGTCGCCCGCGAGACTCGTGAAGACGACGCGCGGCCGGCGCGCGCTCGGGAACCCGCCGGCGCCCCGAAGTTCGAGCCGCAGCGGCCGCGACGCGGCAGCGACCGCTGCGACGGCGTCGCGGATCGCCGCAAGCCGTTCCTCGGGGACGGCGCCGAGGAACTGCAGGGTGAGGTGGATGTTCGAGGGGTCGACCCAGCGGACGTCCGCGGCGTGGCGCCCGGCCTCCCGCCGGAGCCGATCCTGGGCGGCGGCGAGCTTGCGCCGCACCGGGGGAGGGGGGGCGAGGGCGACGAAGAGGCGCAGGTTCACGCCCCGCCTCCGTCACTCGACCGTCACGCTCTTCGCCAGGTTGCGGGGCTGGTCCACGTCCGTGCCCTTCAGGTCGGCCACGTGGTAGGCGAGGAACTGCAGGGGGAGGATGGTGAGCAGCGGGGAGAGGAGCGCGGGGGCCTCGGGCACGTGGAGGGCCATCGAGGCGAGGCTCGCGGCATGGGCGTCGCCGTCCGCCACCACGGCGATCACCTGTCCGCCCCGGGCGCGGACCTCCTCGACGTTGCCAAGGGTCTTCTCGTAGCTCGGCTCCTTCACGGCAAGGACCACCACCGGGAGGGACTCGTCGATCAGGGCGATCGGGCCGTGCTTCATCTCGCCGGCCGCGTACCCCTCGGCGTGGATGTAGGAGATCTCCTTGAGCTTGAGGGCGCCCTCGAGCGCCACCGGGAACTGGGAGCCGCGCCCCAGGAAGAGGACGTCCCGCGCGCCGGAGCAGCGGCGCGCCACCGGGAGGACGGATGGCTCCCGGCGGAGGACCTCCTCCATCTGTTGCGGGATCCGCACGAGCCCCTCGAGCTGCGCCCGCGCGGCCTCCGGGGTGAGCGTCCCGCGGAGACGCCCCAGCTTCACGGCCAGGAGGAAGAGCGCGGCGAGCTGGGTCGTGAACGCCTTCGTCGAGGCGACGCCGATCTCGGGGCCGGCGTGGGTGTGGAGCGTCCCCTCGCACTCCCGGGGGATCGCGGACCCGACCACGTTGCACACGGCGAAGGTGCGCGCCCCGCGCGCCTTCGCCTCCTTGACGGCCGCCAGCGTGTCGGCCGTCTCCCCGGATTGCGAGACGGCGAGCACCATCGTGCGCGGGCCGACGACCGGGTTTCGGTGCCGGAACTCGCTCGCGAGCTCGACCTCGACGGGGAGGCGCGCGAGGGCCTCGACCATGAGCCGGCCCGACAGGCCGGCGTGCCAGCTCGTCCCGCACGCGACGACGACCAGGCGATCGAGGTCGCGTGCGTAGGAGGCGTCGATCTCGATGCCGTCGAGGGCGACGTCGCCTTCCTCGAGCGACACGCGGCCCCGGATGGTGTCCGCGACGGCCCGGGGCTGCTCGAAGATCTCCTTGTGCATGAAGTGCTTGTGGCCGTCCTTCTCGGCTGCCACGGCGCTCCACTCGATCCGGCGGGCCGGGCGGTTGACCGGCCGGGCTTCGCGGTCCTCGATGGTGATCCCCGCGGGCGTGATCACTGCGAGCTCCCCCTCCTCGAGGTAGTTCACGCGCCGGGTGTGCTCGAGGATGGCGGGGACGTCGGAGGCGAGGAAGCTCTCGCCGTCGCCGTACCCGACGACGAGCGGGCTCGCGTTCTTGGCCGCGACGATCACCCCCGGCGCCTTCTCGGAGACCACGGCGATGGCGTAGGTGCCGCGGACGAGGCGCAGCGCCTCGCGAACCGCCCGGGGGAGGTCGCCCCGCGCCGGCCCCTCGAGGGCCGCGGCGATCAGGTGGGCGAAGATCTCCGTGTCGGTCTCCGACGAGAACGCGTGGCCCTTCGCCGCGAGCGACGCCTTGAGCTCCAGGTGGTTCTCGATGATCCCGTTGTGGACGACGGCCACGCCCCCGAACCGGTGCGGGTGCGCGTTCTCGTCGGAAGGCCGGCCGTGGGTCGCCCAGCGCGTGTGGCCGATGCCGGTGGTGCCCGCCAGCGGGGAGCTCGCCAGCCGCTCCACCAGGTTCCCGAGCTTGCCCTTGCTGCGCCGGATCTCGAGGCCGTTCGGTCCGACGACCGCGATGCCCGCCGAGTCGTAGCCGCGGTACTCGAGGCGGCGGAGGCCGCCGACGATGAGGTCGACGCACGGGCGCGGGCCCACGTAACCGACGATTCCGCACATGCTCTTGTCCTACCCTCTCTCGGGCCGGCGCGCCGCCCGGGCGGCGGCGCGCTTCCTCGCCCATCCGGGCTTGGTCACCTGCCGCGCCCTCCCGAGCGCGAGGGCGCCGGCGGGCACGTTCTCGGTGAGCGTCGAGCCGGCCGCCACGTACGACCCCTTGCCGATCCGGATTGGCGCGACCAGGATCGAGTCCGATCCCACGAACACGCCGTCGCCGATGACGGTGGGGTGTTTCTTCTCGCCGTCGTAGTTGCAGGTCACGGTCCCGCATCCGACGTTCACCCCGGTTCCCACGTCGGCGTCGCCGAGATAGGTGAGGTGGTTGGCCTTCGAGCCTGCGCCCACCCGGGTCTTCTTGAGCTCGACGAAGTTGCCGATGTGGACCCCCTCGGCGAGCGCCGTCTCGGGGCGCAGGCGGGCAAAGGGCCCCACCACGCAGCCCGACGCCACGCGGGCGTTCTCGACGATGCAGTAGGGGCGGATCTCCACGCCGTCCGCGATCTCGCTCGAGATCACGATGGCGCCTTGCCCGATGCGGCACCCCGACCCCACCCGCGTCGAGCCCCGCAGCCGGACGCAGGGCTCGATCACCGTGTCGGCCCCGACCTCTACCCCCTCGTCCACGTCGAAGCGCTCGGGGTCCTCGATGGTGACGCCGCTCTCCAGGAGAGACTGTGCGAGGCGTCGGGTGAGCGCCCGGGCGGCCAGCGACAGCTCTTCCTGGTCGTTGACGCCCGCCGCCTCGACCGGGGAGACGCGGGCCGCGACGGCCCCCGGCCCGTCCGCGGCGAGGGCCACGAGGTCGGTGAGGTAGAACTCCCGCTGGGCGTTCTTCGAGTCGACCCGGCCGAGCGTCTTCCAGAGGAAGTCGGAATCCGCGACGTACAGGCCCGCGTTGACCTCCTTGATGAGCCGCTCCTCCGCCGTGGCGTCCTTCTCCTCCACGATGAGCGCGGGCCCCTTGCCCGGGGCGTGCACCACGCGGCCGTATCCCTCCGGGTTCTCGAGCGTCATGGTGGCGAAGGCGAGGGAGCCGGGGGCGGTCCGAGCCGCGGCGACGGTGGCGAGGGTTTGCGCCGTGAGCAGCGGCGTGTCGCCGGAGAGGATCATGATCGGCCCGTGGTAGCCGCGCAGCGAAGACTTCGCGGCGAGCACCGCGTGCGCCGTACCGAGCTGTCGCTCCTGGCGGGCGAAGCGGAGCGGGGCCCCCGGGAGGAGGCGCCGCAGCGAGACCTCGACCGCCTGGGCGCGGTGGCCGACGACGACCACCACCGGGTTCGCCCCCGCCTCGAGCGCGCGCTTGACGGGATAGTAGACGATCGGGCGCCCGCACACCTCGTGAAGTACCTTGGGGCGCTTCGACTTCATCCGGGTGCCCTTCCCCGCCGCGAGGACGATTGCCGCCATCGCCCTCGCGCGCCCCCTTCCTCCCTTGCTCCGAGTCTGCATGGCGGGCAGGCTAGGACCCTATCCCGGGGAGATCAAGAACCGCCTCGGAGGGACGCCCCTTCCGGCCCGCCGGGGCGCGGCGCGGACCCCGGGTGCGGTGGTATGTAGCACCTCGCGCCATGCTCGCCTCCACCGTGCTCGCCGCTCGGCTGTGCCTGGGGTACGTGGCGGTCTCGCCGAAGGCCGCCGTCGCGACCGCCCACCCGCTCGCCAGCGAGGCGGCCGCAGAGGTCCTGCGGGAAGGCGGCAACGCCGCGGACGCCGCGGTCGCCGCGGCGTTCGCCCTCTCGGTCGTGGAGCCGCAGAGCTCGGGCATCGGCGGGGGCGGCTTCGCGCTCGTGTACGTGGCGCGCGAACGGCGCGTCCACGCCATCGACTTCCGGGAGACCGCTCCCGGGGCGGCTCGCCCGGACATGTTCCTCGCGAACGGCAAGCCGGTCGCGCGGCTCTCCCGCTGCGGGGGGCTCTCCGTGGCGGTTCCCGGGGCCGTGAAGGGGTACGCGGAGATCGCGAGGCGCTTCGGTCGCACGTCGCTCTCGCGCCTCGTCGCGCCGGCCGTGCGGATCGCCGAGCACGGCTTCGAGATCGGCGGGCACTACCGCGCCGCCGCCCAGGCGGCGCTCTCCTGCCTCCAGGACGACGGTGCGGCGTCCCGCACCTTCCTCGCGAGGGGAGCGTCCGGGTCCGAGCCTCCAGCCCCCGGCTGGAGGCTCCTCCAGAGGGACCTCGCCCGGACGCTCCGGCGCATCGGGCGCGACCCGGACTCCTTCTACCGGGGGGGCCTCGCACGCGAGATCGTCCGGGCGGTTCGCGACCGAGGCGGGGTCCTCGAGGAGAGGGACCTCGCCGCGTACCGAACCCGGGAGCGCGAGCCTCTCTGGGGGAGTTACCGGGGGCACGCCGTCGCGACCTTCCCGCCACCCTCCGGGGGCGGGGCGATCCTGCTCGGGCTCCTCGGAGCGCTCGAGCACGAGGATCCGCACGCCGGCGGCTACCGGGCCGAGCGCTTCCTCCACGTGTTCGTAGAGGCGGAGAAAGGGCTCTTCCGGACGAGGTCGGGCGCGCTCGCCGATCCCGATTTCGCGCCCGGGGCCCTCGACGCGGCGCGCGAGATGGCGTCTGCCGAGGGCGCGCGGACGGCCCATGACGCCATCGGCGAGCGGGCCTCCTCCTCGGAGGGCGCGAGGGCCGCGCCCGAGCCGGGACACACCTCGCATCTGTCAGTCGTCGACGCGGACGGCAACGCGGTGGCGCTCACCACCACGGTGAACCTGCCCTTCGGGTCGGGCATCGTCGTGCCGGGGGCCGGGATCCTGCTCAACGACCAGATGGACGACTTCGACGCCGCGCCCGGGGTCCCGAACGCGTTCGGGCTCGAGGGCGCGGGTTCCAACCTGCCGGCGCCCGACAAGCGCCCGCTCTCCTCCATGGCGCCCACTCTCGTGTTCCAGCCCGGGGGAGCCCTCCTGCTCGCCGTCGGCTCGCCAGGCGGCGCGACCATCCCGAGCACGGTAGCCTGGGCCATCGTCCACGTCGTCGACGACGGGATGTCCCTCGACCAGGCGCTCGGCACGCCGCGCATCCACCACCAGTGGCGACCGGACGTCGTGGTCGTGGAGCCGTTCGGCCTGGACGCGGAGACCCGCAGGGCGTTGGAGCGTCGCGGGCACGCGTTCAAGGACCTCGCCCGCCCCTTCGGCAACCCGCAGGCGGTGCGCGTCGACCCCGCGACCGGCTGGCGGGAGGGCGCGAGCGAGCCGCGATACGAGGGAAGGCCGGCCGTCCCGTAGCGGGGACGGGCCACCGCTTTGTCGCCGCACCGCAGGTCCTCGGGCTATCCTCCGGGGGCACTTGCCGCCCGGGGGGACGGTGACCGCGGAACGGATCGACGACGCCCAGCTGGACGCGCTCGAGGCGGTGCTCCGCCGCGCGAGCGGCCTCGCCCTGTCGCCGGGCATGCGGCGGGCACTGCCCGGGGCCGTCCGGGACGCGGCCAGCGCCGTCCGCTCGGCTCCCGCTGAACTCGTCCGCCGCATCCTCGAGGGGGAGCCGGACGCGGTGATGGCGCTCGTCGAGAGGACGGTCGTCGGCGAGACGTTCTTCTGGCGCCACCCCGAGCAGATCGCGCTGCTCGCCGAGCTGGCGTTCGGTGCCGACGGGCCCCTGTACCTGTGGTCGGCGGGCTGCGCGTCCGGGGAGGAGCCCTACAGCCTGGCGATGGCCCTCCTCGAGGCGGGCCGGGCCGGACGGGGCGACCGGATCCTCGCCACCGACGTCTCGGCGCGGGGGCTGTCGCGGGCGCGGTCGGCAACGTACGGAGCGAGGCCGCTGCGCCGCCTGCCCGAGAGGCTCCGGGCGCGCTATCTGAGCGGTGAGCCGCCCGGCGCCGAGGTGGTCGCCGAGGCGCGGCGGCTCGTCTCCTTCTCCCGCAACAACCTGGTTGCCGATTCGCCTCCGTCGGGCCCCTTCGACGTCGTCGTGTGCCGCAACGTCCTCATCTACTTCGACCCGGTGCTCGCGGCGGAGGTCCTCTACCGGCTCGTCGGCGCGACGCGGCCGGGCGGGATCCTCGTCCTCGGGCCGGTCGAGCTGCCCATCGCCCAGCAGGTCGGGCTCGAGTGGGTGGATTCCGGGGGGGCGAGCGTGCTGCGGAGGCCCCTCAGGGGACCCTAGGTGCCGGCCCTCTTCGCACGGGGGATGCTACGCTTCGCCAGGTGCTGTTCGACGCCCACCTGCGAGGCCGCGAGCTCACGCGGCGCGACGTCGAGGACCTCCGGTTCTTCGGCGTCACTGGGGCACTCTGCCCGTCCGCCGACTCGGTGACGCCGACCAGCGCGGCGGCGCTCCGGCGGACCTGGGAGGACCTCGCCGGGGTGACGATCCCGAGGCTGCGGCGGGCGGGGCTCGCGGCGTGGGCGGCGCTCGGCATTCCGCCGCGGTCCATCCCCTGGCGAGGTCTCGAGGCCTTGCTCGCGGAGCTTCCCGATCTGTTCTCCCAGCCCCAGGTCGTTGCCATCGGCCCCGTGGGGCTCGAGTTCGGGACGGAGAGGGAGGAGATGGCCTTCCTTCGCCAGCTGGAACTCGCCCGGGAGCTCCGGCTCCCGGTCCTCGTCCACACCCCCGCTCGCGACAAGGCCCGGCTCACGCGGCGGGTCCTCGGTCTGCTCCGCCTGGCCGAGGTGGACCCGGGCGGCGTGCTCGTCGACCACGCGGACGCCCGGACCGTGCGCACCATCCGCTCCATGGGCTACGCGGCCGTGCTCTCCCTGAGCGCGGGCCGGCCGGCGGGGCGCGGCGGCGCCATCGAGGAGGCGGCCCGGCTCGTCCAGACCCTCGGGCCGGAGGGAATCGTCCTCGCCTCGGATGCCGGTGAGGGCCCCGGCGACCTGCTCGCCCTGCCGCGGGCCGCGGACCGGATGGCGAAGCTCGGCCTCTCCGACGCCGTCATCCGACGCGTCTGCGGGAGGAACGCGCTCTCGGCGCTCGGGCTCGACCCGTCGGCGCTGCGCTCCGCCGCCCCCGCACCCAGAGCCCGGAGCGGCCGCCGGCCTTCTCCATGAGCTCCACCGACTCGATGCGCATCCCGCGCTGGTAGCGCTTCAGCATGTCGTAGATGGTGAGCAGCGCCGCCGATACCGCGGCGAGCGCCTCCATCTCGACCCCGGTGCGGTCCACGGTCCGCACGGTGGCGGTCACCTCCACGCCGCGCCCCCGGGGGGCGACGGAGACGTCGGCGCCCGAGAGGGCGACGGGGTGACACAGGGGCACGATGTCGGGGGTGCGCTTGGCGGCGAGGATCCCCGCGAGGCGCGCCGCGGCGACGACGTCGCCCTTCTCGGCTCTTCCGCCGCGGAGGATGCGGAGCGTGGCCGGCGCCATGGCGATGTATCCGCGCGCCTTGGCCACCCTCTCCGTCCGGGGCTTTCCCCCGACGTCGATCATCTTCATCGGAGACGCTCAGTGCACGCCGTGCTCGCCCAGCCATCGCTCGGCGTCGATGGCCGCGGCGCAGCCGGAACCCGCGGCCGTCACCGCCTGCCGGTAGGTCGGGTCGGCGACGTCGCCGGCCGCGAAGACCCCGTCCACGCTCGTCCGGGTGCTCGGGGCCTTCACCTTCAGGTACCCGACCTCGTTCATCTCCAGGACGCCCTTGAACACGCGGGTGTTGGGCTCGTGGCCGATGGCAAGGAAGAACCCCTGGACCGGCAGGACCCATTTCTTCCCGTCCTGCGTGCTCTCGAGGCGCAGGCCCGTCACCGCCTTGCCGTCGCCGAGGACCTCCGCGACCTTGGCGTTCCAGACGAACTCGATCCTCGGGTTGTTGCGGGCGCGCTCCTGCATCACCTTGGACGCCCGAAGCTCCGCGCGCCGGTGCACGAGGTACACCTTGTTCGCGTACTTGGTGAGGAAGGTCGCCTCCTCGACCGCGGTGTCGCCGCCCCCCACCACCGCCACGTCCACGCCGCGGAAGAAGAAGCCGTCGCAGGTGGCGCAGGCGGAGACGCCCTTGCCCATGTAGGCCTTCTCGGAGGCGATCCCGAGCCACTTGGCCGACGCGCCGGTCGCGACGATCACCGCATCGGCGGTGTAGTGCGCGTCGTCGCACCAGAGCTGGAAGGGGCGCTTCGAGAAGTCGACGCGGTTCACCTCCGAGGAGACGAACTTCGTCCCGAACCGCTCCGCTTGGGCCTTGAACTTCTCCATGAGCTCGGGCCCCATCACGCCCTCCGGGAAGCCCGGGAAGTTCTCCACCTCGGTGGTGATGGTGAGCTGGCCGCCGGGCTGCAGCCCCTCGATGAGCAGCGGTGCCAGGCTGGCGCGGGAGGCGTAGAGGGCGGCGGTGTACCCGGCCGGCCCGGATCCGACGATGATGAGCTTCTCGTGCTGCGCCATGGCGCCTCCGCGAGGGGGAAGGGTGTCCTGTTTATTCCCTCGGAGCCCCCTTGTCACGGGCCGGTTCGGGCGGGGGCGGGGAGGAAGGCGCGGGCCGTCCCTGCGCGCGACGCCCGGCGGGCGGCGCCGACGGCGGGGCGCTAGG
>DATKJV010000003.1:0-55899 GCA_035543235.1 Anaeromyxobacteraceae bacterium
GCAGACGTAGGCCGGCGTCCCCGACCCGACCTGGATCTCCACGCCGCCGTTCGCGCAGTTCGCTCCCGGCGGAACTGGCGTCACGGAGGCGCTGTCGCCGTTCGTCCCGTCCGTCCCGTTGCAGACGTAGGCCGGCGTCCCGGTCCCGACCTGGACCTTCACGCCGCCGTTCGCGCAGTTCGTCCCTGCCGCCTCCGGCGTCACGGACGCGCTCTCGCCGTTCGCCCCGGCCGCCCCGGGGGCGCCGTTGCAGACGTAGGCCGGCGTCCCGGTCCCCACCTGCACCATCACGCCGCCGTAGGTGCAGTTCGCTCCGGCCGGCTCGGGCGTGACGGACGCGCTCTCCCCGTTCGTCCCGTTCGTGCCGTTCGAGCCGTTGCACACGTAGGCCGGCGTCCCCGAACCGACCTGCACCATCACGCCGCCGTTCGCGCAGTTCGCTCCGGGCGGCTCTTGCGTGACGGACGCGCTCTCCCCGTTCGTCCCGTTCGTGCCGTTCGTCCCGTTCGCGCCGTTGCACACGTAGGCCGGCGTCCCGGTCCCCACCTGCACCATCACGCCGCCGTTCGCGCAGTTCGCTCCCGGGGCCTCCGCGGTGACCGACGCGCTCTCGCCGTTCGCGCCGGCGGCGCCGTTCGTGCCGTTGCAGACGTACGAGGGCGTCCCGGTACCGACCTGGACCTTCACGCCGCCGCTCGCGCAGTTCGCTCCCGGGGGCTCCGCGGTGACCGACGCGCTCTCGCCGTTCGCGCCGTTCGTGCCGTTCGACCCGTTGCAGACGTAGGTGGGCGTGCCCGTGCCGACCCGGACCACGATGCCGCCGTTCGCGCAGTTCGCTCCCGGGGGCTCGGTGGTCACGGTGGCGCTCTGCCCGGCGGGGCCGGGCGTGCCGTTGCAGACGTATGAGGGCGTCCCGGTACCGACCTGGACCTTCACGCCGCCGTACGTGCAGTTCGCTCCGGCCGCCTCGGACGTGATCGTCGCGCTCTCGCCGCTTGCCCCGGGTGCGCCGTTGCAGACGTAGGACGGCGTCTCGCTCCCGACCTGGACCTTCACGCCGCCGTACGTGCAGTTCGCTCCGGCCGGTTCCGGCGTGACCGTCGCGCTGAGACCGCTCGGACCGACGCTGCCCTTGCAGCCCGGGCCGGCGAACAGCGCCAGAGCTGCCAGCGCGACCACCGCGTTCTGGAGACCGTATCGCATGAGGTCCTCCCCCTTTGGAGGTTTTGCCCCGGGCCCCTTCGATTTTGCGGCCATGGCCGGAATGGGACCGGTTCCATGGGATCGCGGCTTTGGCGCGAGGCGCGCGGCCGCCGTGGGGCCCACCGCTAAAGAGGTAGCGCAGGCCTGCCGGCGCTCTCAGCGGGTAAACGAGTGTCATGTGGGCGGGTGACGCACATGGAAACCTAGGTCCGGCGCGCACCTACACTCCTCGGCGACCCGGGTAATCCTGCCCGCCACCGCGGGCTCTTGAGCGCGCGCGAACCCCCTCGCGTTGGGGCCTCGGCGCCGGGGCGTCCCAAACCCGGTGTGAAGCCGACCCGGGTCGCCGGCACTCGGCCGGGGCCATCGCGGCCGCGACCTCGCCCCCACTTCCCGGGCTCGTGAATCGGGAGGTCGGCGCCTCCGGGTTCCCGGCCGTCCTGAAGTCTGGGATGCTGCCGCTCGCGAAAGCGGGGCCGGCGAGCGGCCCTTCGCCGCCCACGTGGAGGAGTGAAACCGATGGTCCGGGACTTCCTCTTCGTGCTTCTCGCGTCCGCGGTGGCATCGGGCTGCTACACGGCCCAGGTCCTCGACCGCGACGCCGCCGGGAAGCACGGCGAGCACTTCGTGAAGCTCGAGTGCGGAGAGACGGAGCAGTGCATGGAGCTCGCCCGGAGGACGTGCGAGGGCGATTTCGAGGTGGAAAGCAATGACACGACCTCGAGCGGGTTCGGCCACGCCCCGCCGGGCACGGCCCACATCATGCTGGTGCGCTGCGCGACGACCCCCACGGGCGCCGCGCCCGCCTCCGCGAAGGCCGGCCACTAGCGCGATCGCCCGCGCCCCGTCCCCGGTCGAGAGGAGCGTTCCGCGCGGCGTCCCCCGGCGGTCCGCCGGTGCCTACTTGAGGAGCCCGGTCTGCTTGAGTGCGCTCCTGCAGCGCTCGCTCAGCGTCTTCTCGCTCTTCTGGAGGCAGGCCCGGACCCGCCCCTCGCCGACGACGACGTCGCCGCACGTCTTGAGGGCGTCTTCCCTGCACTCGGCCGCGACGAACCGGAGCGCCTCGATGGCCTGCTGGAGCTGGACCGCGGCCTCGTAGAGCGCCTGGTCGCACTTCAGCGACACCTGGTCCTCGCGCGCGTACAGGCAGGCGAGGAGGCGCCCTTCCCCTTCCCTCACGCCCTGACAGAACGTCGAGAGCTCCTTCTCGCAGGCCTTCTTCACGTTCTCGACGACGTTCTCTGCCGCCTGAGCCCTTCCGCCCGCGAGAACCAGCAGGCCGGCTGCGATCGAAGCGACGAGCCTCGGCATGGCCTCCTCCTTTTTGCGCTCCAAGCCCGATTGGACCGGAACGATCATGCCCCTGCCGCGGCGCGCCGGGGTTCTCCTCTTGGGTGTGGCAGAGGCGTCCGGAGAGCCCTGGAAGGGGCGCGTGGCCCGCCCTAGATTTCGCGCTCGCCGCGACGCGTACGAATGGGCGACACGAACCGGTAGTCGATGTCCCAGGGGAAGTAGATCCACTTCTCCTGCTTGAACTCCTTCACGAACGTGTCGACGATCGGGCGGCCGAGGGGCTTCGCGTAGAGCGTCGCGAAGTGCGCCTTGGGCAGCTCTTCGCGGACCGCCTTGGCGGTGCGACCGGTGTCGACGAGGTCGTCGATGAGCAGCCAGCCGTCCCCGTCCCCGGGAACGCGCTTCAGCCACCTGAGGTCGCCCTGCACCTTCTCCGCGTCGGCGCTGGTGCTCGCCCCGTAGCTCACGACGCACACCGTGTCGATGAGCCGGAGGTCGAGCTCGCGGGCGACGAGCGCGGCCGGTACGAGCCCGCCGCGGGTGATGGCGATGATCCCCTTCCAGTCACCGATGTCGTGGAGCAGCCGCGAGAGGTAGCGGGCGTCCCGGTGCAGCTCGGGCCAGGACACGACGATCTCGTCCTTGTAGGGGTTCTCGGCGGGGGAGGCTTCGTCGGGGGTGGGGTCGGTCGCCATGGCGGGGCCCTTCTACGCCGGCGGTCCGACGTCCTCGTCAGCGCGCAGCTCCGGATATGACCACCGCCACGCCCCCGGACGCGGGCGGCTCCGCGAGGGCGCCGGCGAGCCCGGCGGTACCGGTGGCGGAAGCGGCGATGCCTGCCTGCGAGCGGACGAGGTGTTGGGCGCGCACGAGGAGCTCCTCGCCGACGACCAGCGGGTGGCCGCTGCTGCGCCGCATGCCCTCCACGATCGCCCACCAGTCGTAGGTCTCGTCGTCGAGGATCCCGTCGGCCACGCTCGAGGGCGCGGTCTCCCAGGGCCACATGAAGCGCGAGCGCTGTCGGACGGCCTCGGCGATGGGAACGCCCTCGGACCGGCGCCAGGCCCTCTCGAGCGGCGCGCAGGAGGCGGTCTGCACGGCGAGGAGCCGCGGCAGGCGCGGGAGCACGCCGAGCGCGACGGCGGTCGCGAACCCCTGCGCGAGCGCGCTCGCGAGCGCGCCCCCGCCCACCTGCACGAAGAGGCTCTCCGGCGCCGACCCGGCGGCGCGGAGACGCTCGGCCATCTCGTAGGCGAGGGTCCGGCCGCCCTCCACGGCGAGGCCGTTCGCGGTCCCCTGCACGCCGAAGGGAAGGGCGCCGCGCGCGACGGCCTCCCGGAACCGCAGGTAGCAGGGATCGCCCGCCTCTCCGGTGCGTCGCTCGCAGACCCAGACGGAGGCGCCGAGGTCCTCCAGGCGCCGCACCACCGACGCGCTCGCGCCCGGAGGGATGAAGACGTCGAGCGGCCAGCGCGCCGCCCGCGCGATGACCGCCGCCGCGAGCGCCGCGTTCCCGCAGGAGGCGATGGCGAGCCGGCGCGCGCGGATCCCCTCGCCGGCGGGCAGCCTCCCCGCCTCGAGGACGCGGAGGTACAGCATCACTCCCATGAGGTGGCGGGCCTTGTGGGAGCCGGAGACGTTGCCGGTCTCGTCCTTCAGCCAGAGGTCCGCCGGCAGCCCGGCGGCCCGCGCGAGCCCGGGGGCGAGCTCCATCGGGGTGACGCGGAAGCCCCGCCCCTCGACGGAGGCGAGCGCCGCGTCGAGCGCGCCGGCGATCTCGGCCCAGGCGTCGTCCGAGAGGCCCGCAGAGCGGGCGAGACGGTAGGGCGACAGGAGCTCCCGGTACCGGACGAACGGGTCGGCCTCCTTCCCCTCCGGGAACCGCGCGGGCGAGCCCTCGGCGACGAGGACGTGGTCGACGTCGTCGCCGGGCGCGCCCGCACGCGGGCACCGGAACGGGAGCTCCCGGGCCGGGTCGACCACCGCCTCGCACCCGTGGCAACGGAAGCGGACGGCGTCCTCGCTCATGCGGCCCGCGGCGTCGCGCCGCTCCTGGCGTTGAACTCCCCGATCATCGCGTCCCAGGCCGGCACGAGCGGGAGGAGCCCGTCCCAGAACGTCTGCGAGAGGCGCGCGTTGAACTCCTCGAGCGAGACGCCCTGCTGCTCCACCCAGGTGAAGTACCCGAGGTTGAAGATGCGCCTGCGGTCGACGTGGGTGAGCTCGAGGAGGTCGTCGGTGGCCACGCCCGCGAGCGACCGCCCCCAGGTCTCGCCCGCGGAGACCGCGTCGAAGCGGTCGTTGAACCGCTGGCGGAGCAGCTTCGCGACCTCGCTCCCGTAGAGAGCGCCGCCGTCGGTGGCGACCGTGAGGATGACGTCGTCGGGGCCGAGGTCGAGGTACTTCGCCGTCTTCACGGCGGCGAGCATGTTGCAGATGCCGGAGAAGCCGAGGTGCGACAGGTCCGCGACGAGCCCCGCGTCGAGGCCCTGGCGCTCGACGAGGTAGCGACGCCCCACGTCGGTGTTGAAGAGGACGAAGAGCGTGTCCGTCGACCGGTCGCTCACGCCTGCCACGAGGTCCGTGTTCATGACGTTGTGGATGAAGGGGACGTGCTTGTCGCCGATCCCCTGGATGTTGTGCTCGCCGAAGCCGTTGCGGAGCAGCGTCGGGCACTCGGACGCCTCGACGGCGACGATCCTCGACCCGAACACGTGCTTCAGGTGGTCGCCCGCGGCGAGCGTCCCGGCGGAGCCGGAGGCCGAGACGAACGCGGCGAGGCGCGACCCCTGCCGCCCGGCGGAGAGCGACCGGTAGATCCGCTCCATGGCGGCGCCGGTCACGGTCCGGTGGGCGAGGTAGTTCCCGAACTCGCAGAACTGATTGAAGATGATGTTCGCCGGGTCGCGGTCCATCGCGGCGCAGGCGTCGTAGATCTCCTTCACGTTGCTCTCGGAGCCGGGCGTCCGGACGATGTCGCCCCGGTCGCCCACCCAGCGCTCGAGCCAGTCGAACCGCTCCTTGCTCATGTTCTCGGGCAGGACCGCCACGCCCCGGCAGCCGAGGATGCGGGAGATGGCGACGCCGCCCCGGCAGTAATTGCCCGTGGACGGCCAGACGGCGCGGTGGCGCGTCGGGTCGAACTGGCCCGTCACGACCCGGGGCACGAGGCAGCCGTAGGCGGCGAGCACCTTGTGCGCGTTGATCATGGGGAAGCGGTCGCCGAGGCCGAGCACAATGCGCGCCCGGACCCCGGTGAGCGCCGACGGGAGCTCGAGGTGGCCGGGCACCGGCACGACGCCCTTGCGGGAGGCGTCGTTGAACCAGTGCACGCGGAAGAGGTTCAGGGGGTGCGGGGCGTCGGGGTCCACGGCCGCGAGCCGCTCCCGGATCGCGGCTGGGATGGTGGAGGGGTCCCGGAGCTGCGAGAGGGTGGGGAGCACCACCCCGGCCTCCTTGAAGCGGAGAAGCGTCCGCTCGTAGGTCTCCCGGTTCACGATGCCGCGTTCCAGTCCCAGGCGTGCCATGCGTGTCCTTTCGTGCCCCTACGGAATCCGCGCCATGCGCTCCCAGAGCCGGGAGGCCTCCCGCCGGGATGCGTCCTCGATCTCGGAGAAGTCCGCGGCGGCGAGCCGCCCGTCCCGCACGACCACCCGGCCGTCGACCACCACGTGGCGGACGCGCCCGCCCTCGCGGACGACGACGTCGCCGAGCGCACCGGGGGCGAGCGGCTCCGGCGTCGCGCCGAAGGCCTCCGACGCGAGCCCGTGGCCGGCGGCGAGGCGCCCCTTCGCATGGCCGTCGCGCGCCGCAGCGGCGAGCCGGAGGAGCGCCGCCTCCTCGACGGCCATGTCGGCCTCCCAGCCGTCCGTCCCGAGCGCCACGCGCCGGGCATAGCCCAGCGCCTTGGGGTAGCCGACTCGGTTCCCCTCGTTCGAGCGGGGGTTCTGGACGAGCCAGAGGCCGTGGCTCTCCGCGAGCTCGACCTCGTCGCGATCGAGGTGCACGCCGTGCGCGAGGATCGAGCCGCGCGGAAGCGCATCGCGCGCGAGCATCCTCTCGAGCGGTCCCCTCGCCCCGCGGGCGCGCGCGTCCTCGACGTCCGACAGGGCCTCCGCGACGTGCACGTGGACGGCGGTGCCGAGCTCCCGGGCGAGCCGGCCCGCCTGCTCGAGCGTCTCGTCCGACACGGTGAAGCTCGCGTGCAGCCCCACGAGCCCGCGCAGGAGCGGCGACCTCGGCACGCGCCGGCACTCGCCGAGCCCGCGGCGCGCCTCGTCGGCGCCGAAGTTCCGCTCGGTCGCGCCGTAGCACAGGAGCGCCCTCACGCCGAGCTCCTCGCAGGCCTGCGAGAGCAGCTCGAGCGACCCCTCGATGAGGTTCGGGGACTCGTGGTGGTCGACGAGCGTCGTCGTCCCGGCGAGCAGCGCCCGGGCCACGGCGTCCCGCGCGGAGGCGCGCAGGCTCCCTCGGTCGAGTGCCCGGTCGAGGCGCCACCACACCCGGCCGAGGATCTCGAGGAAGGTCCCGGGGGGCGGGACCGGGGACGGCATGCCGTAGAGCGCGAGGCCGCTGTAGAGGTGCGTGTGCGCGCAGACCGCGCCCGGCGCGATCTCGCCCGCCGGGCAGGCGAGCGAGCGCGCGCCCGGCGCAGGCGAGGCCGCGACGCGCCCGCCGGTCACGGCCACCGTCCTTCCGGAGCGGTCGGGTCCGATGAGGAGGGGGTCGCTCACGGGACACCGGACTCCCAGAAGATGAGGTGGACCCGGGGCACGGGGCCGCAGTATCAGGGGAAGGGCGGGCGTATTCAAGCCGAGGCGGCGCCCGAAGCGGAGGACCTCACATGGCTGCGACCGTGATTCGCGGGGGCACCGTCGTCGACGCGTCCGGGCGCCGGAGGGCGGACCTCCTCCTCCGGGACGGGCGGATCGCCGCCGTGGGCGAGGGGATCGAGGCCCCCGCGGGCGCGGCCGTGGTCGACGCCGGCGGGTGCTTCGTCCTGCCGGGCGGGATCGATCCCCACACGCACATGCAGCTCCCGACGATGGGGACGGTCGCGGCCGACGACTTCCTCACCGGCACGGCGGCGGCCGCCGCCGGAGGTACGACGACCATCCTCGACTTCGTCGGTCCCGATCGAGGGGAGCCGCCGCTCGCCGCGCTCGCCCGCTGGCGCTCGTGGGCCGCGAAGGCGGCCATCGACTACGGCTTCCACATGACGGTCTCCTGGTGGGGACCCGAGTTCCGGCGCGACATGGAGCCGCTCGTCCGCGACGAGGGCGTCGCGAGCTTCAAGTTCTTCCTCGCCTACAAGGGCGGCCTCATGCTGCCGGACGAGGACATCCTCGCCGGCTTCCTGCGCTGCCGGGAGCTCGGCGCGCTGCCCCAGGTCCACGCCGAGAACGGCGAGCTCATCGCCTACCTCCAGGCCAAGCTCCTCGCCGAGGGGCGGATCGAGCCGCTCGCCCACGCGCTCTCCCGCCCGCCCCAGCTCGAGGGCGAGGCGACGCTCCGCGCCATCACCATGGCCGAGACCGCGGAGGTGCCGCTCTACGTGGTCCACGTGTCGGCAGAGGAGGCGGCGTCCGCCATCGGGAGCGCGCGCCGCCGGGGGGTCCGGGTCGTGGGCGAGACCCTGCCCGGCTTCCTCGCCATCGACGACTCGGTGTATGCGAGCCCGGACTTCGACCGGGCGGCGGGGCACGTGATGAGCCCGCCCTACCGCCCCAGGGGACACCAGGAGGCGCTGTGGCGGGCGGTGGAGGCGCGGGCCCTCACCGTCACCGGCACGGACCACTGCTGCTTCACGAAGGAGCAGAAGCGCCGCGGCCTCGGGCGGTTCACGCTCATCCCGAACGGCTGCGGCGGCGTCGAGGACCGCCTGAACGTCCTCTGGAACCTCGGCGTGAACGCGGGCCGGCTCACCCCCGAGCGCTTCGTCTCGCTCACATCGACGGAGGCCGCCCGGGTGTTCAACCTCTGGCCGCGGAAGGGGTCGCTCGAGGTCGGGGCCGACGCGGACGTGGCGGTGCTCGACCCGGCGCGCACGCGGACCCTCTCCGCGAGGACACAGCACCAGAACACCGACTTCTCCGTCTGGGAGGGGCTCGAGCTTCGGGGCGCGGTGGTCCACACCTTCGCGGGCGGCCGCCACGTCTTCGCCGACGGGGACCTCCGCGCCGAGGCCGGCGCGGGGCGGTTCCTCCGCCGCGAGCCGTTCGGGGCGGTCTACCGCTCCGTCCTCTGACCGGCCTCGCGAGGGGCGGTCTCGAGGATGCGCCCCGGGAACGGGCGCCTCGGGGCGACGGGGCGGCCGTGGTCGAGCACGATCTCGCCGTGGACCCACACCATGTCGATGCCCTCGGGGGCGACGAGCGGCGACTCGTAGTCGTTCCGCTCGCGGACGCCCTCGGGGTCGAAGAGGACGAGGGAGGCGTCCGCTCCGGGGCGGAGCGTCGGGTCGGGAAGGCCCAAGAACTGGCAGGGGAGCGTCGCCATCCGCCACACGATCTGCGAGAGCGGGATCCCCATCTCCCGCGCCATGCGAAGCGCCTTCGGAAAGGCGCCGAGCGCGCGCGGGTGCGGCTTCTGGCCCGGCCCGGGCATGAGCCCGTCCGTGCAGATGGCCATGCGCGGGCGCCGGAAGAAGCGCTCCACCGTGGCGTCGTTCCCGTAGTGGGTGATGATCGAGACGTCGCCCGCGTTCGCGAGGTAGAAGTCGAAGACCGCGTCGTAGGCCGCGTCCGACTCGAGGTCGGGCGCCCCGGCGGCCCGGGCCACGTCGCCGAGCCTCTTCCCCAGGAAGGCGTCGCCCGCCCCCGGACGGACGCCGGCGATCTGGATCCCGGAGAGCCCCCCGCAGAAGTGGACGAAGTTGTCCCAGGTCGTGAAGTCGCGGCGCATCCGGTCGGCCATCGCCCGGCGGGCCTTCGGGTCCGCGAGCCGTGCCAGGAACTCGGCGCGCGAGCCGGCGCGCACGTCCGGCGGGAAGATGGCGTCGCCGGTCGTCGACCCCGCCGTGTACGGGTACATGTTCTCCATCGTCGGGACGAGCGTCGAGGCGTCCTTGAGCATCGCCTCGATCTCGGAGATGCGGGCGTAGTTGCCCGCCCCGGCGATCTTCGAGTGCTCGTTGCAGTACCCGCCGCCGCCGTCGATCGCCGCCTCCAGGACCTCCCGCAGGCTCTTCACGATCTCGTCGCTCTCCGAGCGCAGGTGGGGGAAGAGCGCGCCCGGCTTCACCTGGTTGAAGGCCCGAACGAGCGCCGTGATCTCCCGCTGATCCGAGTACACGGCCGGGTTGTAGACGAGCCCGGTGGAGAGCCCGAGCGTGTGGGGCGCCTCCCGCCGGACCACCTCCGCCATGGCCGCCACCTCGGCGTCGGAGGCGACGCGCGCGAGGTTGTTCATCACCACCCGGCGCACCGCGGAGTGGCCCAGGTAGAGGCCCATGTCCGTCACCGAGCGACCCCGGTGCCAGGCGAGGAACTCGGCCACCGAAGACCAGGTCCACTCCCCCTCGACGCCGCCGTCGAGCGGCTTGAGCTGCGCCGCATACTGCGAGCGCTGCTCCGGCGTCACCGGCGCCGGCGAGAGGCCGTCGACGCCGCAGATGCGCTTCGTCACCCCGGCCCGGACCGCGAGCTCGCAGGCGCGGGGGAGGCCGCTCTCGCCGATGGCGGCGCCGCCGAGGGCGCCGTGGTTGTGGGTGTCGACGAACCCGGGCGCGAGCGCGCGGCCGCCGGCGTCGACGACGCGGTCCGCGGAAGCCGCGGCCGACCGCGGAACCGCGCCCAGGTGCCGGATCGCGTCGCCGTCCACCAGGACGTCGCCCGCGACGGGAGCGCTCTCCCCGTCGCCGTTCACGATCCGTGCGTCGCGGACGAGCCAGCGCATCAGCCCGCGAGCTCGCAGAGGAGCCGGAGGAGCACGTTCCCGCCGGCCTCGATGTCGACCGGAGAGGTGAACTCCTCGACGTTGTGGGAGACGCCGCGGGCGCTCGGGACGAAGATCATGCAGGCCGGGCAGATGGACGCCAGGATCTGGGCGTCGTGCCCCGCCCCGCTCGGCAGCCGCCGTACCGGGTGGCCCAGCCCGCGGGCGATCGATTCCACGCGGGACACGAGCTCCGGCGCGAAGGCCACCGGCTCGAAGCGCGCGAGCGCACGCCGCTCGAGCCCGACGCCCTCGGCGCCCGCGACCTCGGCCGCGAAGGCGAAGAGCCGCCGCTCCGCCTCCTTCAGGCGCGCCTCGTCGGTGTTCCGGAGGTCGACGGTCAGGACGGCGCGGTTCGGGACCACGTTCACGAGGTTCGGCGAGAGCGTGAGCGCGCCGACGGTCGCCACCTGGTGGCCGCCGAGCTCCTTGGCGAGCCGCCTCGCGAAGGTGGCGATCTCGGCGGCGACGAGGCCGGCGTCGTGGCGCATGCGCATGGGGGTCGTGCCGGCGTGGTTCGACTGGCCGGTGAGGGTGAACTCGGTCCACGAGATGCCCTGCACGCCCTCGACCGCCCCAATGGTGAAGCCCTCGGCCTCGAGGACCGGCCCCTGCTCCACGTGCAGCTCGACGTAGGCGTGGACCCTGTTCCCCTGGCCGACCGGCGCGCCGCCGGCGTAGCCGATGCGGGCCAGGTTCTCTTCGACGGTGGAGCCGTCGATGCCGACGGTCGCGAGCGCCTTCTCGAGGGGGAGCCGCCCCACGTAGACGAGGCTCCCCATCATGTCGGGCTGGAAGCGGCTCCCCTCCTCGTTCGTGAAGAAGGCGACCGCGAGCGGCCGGCGGGTCTCCACCCCCGCGTCGTCGAGGGTCGCCATCACCTCGAGGCCGGCGAGCACGCCCAGGTTGCCGTCGTAGCGACCGCCGGTTCGGACCGTGTCGATGTGGCTGCCGGTCATGACCGGCGGCCCGGCCTCCTTCCCGCGCCGGACGCCGACGACGTTGCCGATGGCGTCGACGGTGACGGCGAGGCCCTGCTCGCGCATCCAACCGGCGACGAGGTCGCGCCCCTCCTTGTCCTGGTCGGTGAGCGCGAGGCGCGCCACCCCGCCTCCCGCGATGGCGCCCACCTGTCCGAGGCGCGCGATGCGCGCGGAGAGCCGCTCGCCGTTGATGCGAAGGTCGTCACGCATGTCGCTCTCCCGGGATCTCGAGGCTCAGTGCCACTCGCCCCGGCCCGCGTCGGGGATCCGGCCCACGTTGATCGCCCTGGCCGCGGGCGAGTCCTTCATGGGGAGCCGCGTCCGGCGGACGCCGTCGAAGGCCTCGAGCGCGCCCGCCACCGCCCCGGCGGTCGGGACGAGCCCGATCTCACCCACCCCCTTGGCGCCGAACGGCCCCTCGGGCTCGGGGTCCTCGACGAGGAGCACCTCGACCTCGGGCATGTGCTGCGCGCGCAGGACGCCGATGTCGCGGAGCTTGAAGGTGACCGGCATCCCGTCCTTGCAGGGGAGCTCCTCGGTGAGCGCGTACCCGAGCCCCATGTGGACGGACCCCTCGATCTGGGCCTCGCACTGCTGGGGGTTGATGGCGCGCCCCACGTCGTGGGCGGCGACGACGCGGTCGAGCGCGCCCTTCTCGTCGAGGACCACCACCTGCGTCGCCCAGCCGAACGAGGTGTGCGTCTTCACCTTCCCGTTCTTGGTCTGCCCCGGGGCGGCGGTGTCGTCGATGACGACCTCGCCCCCGTACTCGCGTCCCACGAGGTCGCCGAGCGTGTGCCCGGCGTCGAGGTCGGCGCGTAGCTTCTTCGCCGCCTCGACCGCGGCGCGCCCGCCGAGAAGCGTCGCGCGGGAGCCCGTCGTCTGGCCGGCGCCGAGCTCGAAGCGGGTCGTGACGCGCGGGGCGAAGACCTTCGCCGGGAGCCCCGTCACCTCGGAAGCGCACTGCGCCAGGATGGTGAGGAGCCCCTGCCCCATCTCGGTGAAGCCGGCGAAGAGGCCGACCGTCCCGTCCTTCTCCACGACGAGCCGGCACCTCCCGTACTCGACGGCACCGTTCCCGATGCCGGAGTTCTTGACGCCGCAGGCGATCCCCACCGCGCGCCCCTGCCTCCGCGCGC
This sequence comes from Anaeromyxobacteraceae bacterium, assembly GCA_035543235.1. GTDB lineage: Bacteria > Myxococcota > Myxococcia > Myxococcales > Anaeromyxobacteraceae > DATJZG01. The sequence goes on from DATKJV010000003.1 coordinate 12,554, forward strand.
CGTAGTAGGCGTCCTTCACGGCAAGCAGCGTCTTCTCGAGCCCGACCGATTTCTCCAGGACCTGGCCGGTCGAGAACATGTCGCCCACCCGGAGGGCGTTGCGGAACCGCATCTCCCAGCCGTCGATGCCGACCTTGGCCGCCAGCAGGTCGATGCAGCCCTCCATCGCGAAGCTCGTCTGGTTCACGCCGAAGCCGCGCATCGCGCCGCAGGGCGGGTTGTTCGTGTAGGCGGCGACCGCGTCGATCCGGATCACCGGCACCCGGTAGGGCCCGCAGGCGTGGCCGGCCGCCCTCTCGAGGACCTTCCCGCCGACGGACGCGTAGGCGCCCGAGTCGCCGAGGAGCGAGACCTTGGCCGCGGTGAGTCGCCCCTCCGCGTCGCAGCCCACGGTGTAGTTCATGGTGATGGGGTGGCGCTTCGGGTGCATGCGGATCGACTGCTCGCGGGTGAGCACGAGGCGCACCGGCCGGCCCGTGATCCTCGCGAGGACCGCGGTCTGGGCCTGGATGCTCATGTCCTCCTTGCCGCCGAAGGCACCGCCGTTGGGGACGAGCTCGACGAGCAGCCGGTCCTCCGGCTCGCCCAGCACGGAGGCCACCTGCCGGCGGTCGTCCCAGATGCCCTGCCCCTGGGTCCGGAGGTTGAGCCTCCCGTCCGGGAGCGGGACCGCGAGCGCAGCCTCCGGCTCGAGGAACAGGTGCTCGATCCGCTGCGTCGCCCAGGTGCCCGAGACGACGTGGGCCGAGCGGGCGAGTGCCGCGTCGACGTCTCCTCGCTCGAAGCGGGTGGTGGACAGCACGTTGTCGTGCTTCGGGTTCACGCGCGGGGCGCCCGGCTTGACGGAGTCCGCCGGGTCGAGCACCGGCGGGAGCGGCTCGTACTCGACGTCCACGAGCGCGGCCGCCTCCCGGGCGATCCGGGGGGTCTCCGCCGCCACCGCGGCGAGCACGTCGCCGACCGCCCGGACCTCCTCGCCCTCGGCGACGAAGCACGGCCAGTCCTTGTAGATGAGCCCGACCCAGCGGTCGCCGGGCACGTCGCGGGCCGTCGCCACCGCCTTCACGCCCGGCAGCGCCCGCGCCCGGGAGGTGTCGATCCGGACGACCCGGGCGCGCGCGTGGGCGGAGAGCGCCACGGCGCCGTGGAGCATGCCGGGGACCTCCATGTCGGCGACGAAGGGGCGGGCGCCGAGCGCGAGATCCTCCCCCTGGAACTTCCCGAGGCGCGCGCCGACGCCTCCCTCCACGACCGGGAGCGGGATCGCCTCGCCCCGCTTCGCCGCCTGGATGAGCTCGACGGCGTCGATGATCTTCACGTAGCCGGTGCAGCGGCAGAGGTGGCCGTCGAGCCCCTTCGCGATCTCGTCGCGGCCGAGGACGCGCCCCGGGTCGGTGAGCCACTTGATGCGGAGCACGAGGCCGGGCGTGCAGAAGCCGCACTGGAGGCCCGCCGCGACCTGGAAGGCTCGCGTGTAGAGGTCGCGCTCCTCCCGGGAGACGCCCTCGAGCGTCAGGACCGCCTTCCCGTCCACGTTCTCGGCCGGGACGGAGCAGGAGGTCTTGGGTTTCCCGTCGACGAGCGCGAGGCAGCAGCCGCACTGCCCCTGGGGGGCGCAGGCGTCCTTCGGCGAGGTCACGTGGAAGGTGTCGCGCAGGAGCTCGAGCAGCGACTGGCCGGGGAGGACCTCCGCCCGCTTCTCTTCGCCGTTCAATCGGAAGGTGATTGTCGTCATGGGGGCTCGCCGCAGGGAAATATGTCATCCGCGGGGCGCGGATCAACCTGCCGCCGGACCCCTCCCCGTCGCGGTCCTCCGGCCCGGCGGGCGGGGCCGCGGCCGGCCCGCTCCCGGGCCGGTGCCGCCGTGGCACGGGAGTTGCCGGCCGGGCCCCATCTCGACGCCTGCGCGGAAATCGGGGAAAACCGGGGCCGACTGGCCGGAGGCCCGGCGCGGGTGGACTCCCGTGGCGGGCCTTCGCACGGCCGGGTTAGGGAGACGGCGTGCGCGGCGGGAGGCTCCGCCGCCACCGGAGGAGAAGATGGAACTCGTCCCGGTGCCGCTCGCGACGCTCACCACCCGGCTCTTCCGGGAGCTCGCGCTCCGGCAATCGGCCTTCGACCTGCCGGCCCGCTCCTTCTTCCTCGGCGACCCGGCCCGGGACCTCTCGGTGTCGATCCACGGCCACCGGGCCTCGAGCCCGCTCGGGCCCGCCGCCGGCCCGCACACGCAGCTCGCGCAGAACATCGTCCTGTCCTGGCTCGCCGGCTGCCGGGTGATGGAGCTCAAGACCGTCCAGGTGAAGGACGACCTCGTCATCCCGCGCCCCTGCATCGACATGCAGACGGTGGGGTTCAACGTCGAGTGGTCGCAGGAGCTCTCCCTCGACGAGTCGCTCGAGGAGTACGTGAAGGCCTCGATGCTCCTCGAGATGCTCGCCTCGAGCGGGGCCCTCCCCGGGCTCGCCCCCGGCTTCGGCGACACGGTCTTCGACATGAGCGTCGGCTACGACCTCGCCGGCATCCGCTCGCCGCGGGTCCAGGCCTTCCTCGCGGGTCTCCTCGACGCGGAACGGGTGATCGAGCGGCTCCGCCCCCAGATCCCCGCGGAGTGGAGGCGGCTCCGGGACCTTCCCTTCCGGCGGCGCATCTCCGACACCCTCACGCTCTCGACGTTCCACGGCTGCCCCCCGGAGGAGATCGAGGGGATCGCCGAGTACCTGCTCCGGGAGGCTGGGCTCCACGTCGTCGTGAAGCTCAACCCGACGCTGCTCGGCCCGGACGAGCTCCGCTCGATCCTCCACGACCGGCTCGGCTACCGGGAGCTCCAGGTGCCGGACGCCGCCTTCGAGAAGGACGCGAAGTGGGAGCAGGTCGTCGCCTTCGTCGGGCGCCTCGGCGAGGTCGCGCGGCGGGCGGGGCGCGGGTTCGGGGTGAAGTTCACGAACACCCTCATCGTCAGGAACCACAAGACCTTCTTCCCCGCCAGCGAGAAGGAGATGTACCTCTCCGGCCCGCCGCTCCACGTGCTCGCGATGGCGCTCGTGCGCCGCTTCCGCCGGACCTTCGGCGACCGCTTTCCCGTCTCCTTCTCCGCCGGCATCGACGCCGCGAACTTCGCCGACGCGGTCGCGCTCGGGCTCAAGCCCGTGAGCGTGTGCACGGACCTCCTCATGCCCGGGGGCTACGGGCGGACGCGGCGCTACTTCGCGGACCTCTCCCGCCGCATGGAGTCCGCCGGTGCCCGCGACCTCGACGAGTTCGCGATCCGCGCCCCCGGGCGCGGCGCCGAGGCCCTCGCGACCCTCGGCCTGCCCGGGGCCCGGGCGGACGCCTGCCGGGAGGCGCTCTCCGGCCGCGGGGATCTTCGCGCCGCCGCGGGCGACGCCTTCCCGGCCTGGGCCTCCGCCGCCCGCGTCCTCAACACCGACGCGTACGTCGAGCGGGCTCTCGGGGACCCGCGCTACGCCGCCGCGAAGAACTCCACGCCGCCGAAGAAGGTGGGGACGTCGCTCACGCTCTTCGACTGCCTCACCTGCGACAAGTGCATCCCGGTCTGCCCGAACGACGCCAACTTCGCGCTCGCGATGCCGCGCGGGGCGGTGGCGCTCGAGCGGCTCGTGCCCGGCCCGTCGGGGTTCCGGCTCGAGGCCGCGGGGTCGCTCCCGCACGAGAAGCCGCACCAGATCGCGAACTTCGCCGACGCCTGCAACGAGTGCGGCAACTGCGACGTCATGTGCCCCGAGGACGGCGGCCCCTACGTCGCGAAGCCCCGCTTCTTCGGGAGCGTCAAATCCTTCGCCGAGGCGTCCGCCCGGGACGGGTTCGCGCTCGAGCGCACCGCGGGGGGCCTCCGCATGCACGGTCGCTTCGGCGGCCGCACCTTCGTCGTCGAGAGCGGCGGCCCGCTCGTCCGCTACCGGGGCAACGGCTTCGACGTGGAGCTCGACCCGCGCGACCCGGCCGCCACCGCACGGGGCCGGGCCGACGGCCCCGTCGACCTCGGCTTCCTTCGCGTCATGGAGAGGCTGCGCGAGGCCGTCACCGCCCCCGACGCCGTGAACTTCGTCTCCGCCGCCCTCCTGGCGTCCACCGGGCCGCGGTAGCGGCGGCATTCAAATAGACAGCGGCGCGGGGGTAGACTAACTCGTGGACCGGGGCCGGATCCCGGCGGGCACTCGGGCCCGCCGCGGCCAGTGCCCCTCGGCGAGAGGGCATGTCGAAGGGCGTTCGCTTCATCCTCGACGGGCGGGTGCGGGAGCTCGAGGACGTCGACCCGACGCTCACCGTCCTCGACTGGCTCCGGGGGCCGGAGCGCCGCTGCGGGACCAAGGAGGGATGCCGCGAGGGCGACTGCGGCGCGTGCACCGTCGTCGTCGCGGAGCTCCGGGGCGGAGAGCTCCGCTACCGCGCCGTGAACGCCTGCATCCTCTTCGTCCCCTTCCTCGACGGGAAGGCCCTCTTCACGGTCGAGAGCCTCTGCCCGCCGGGCGGCGAGCTCCATCCCGTGCAGAGGGCGATGGTCGACTGCCACGCCTCCCAGTGCGGCTTCTGCACCCCGGGCTTCGTCATGTCGCTCGTCGCCCTCTACGAGAACGAGGCGGTGCCGTCGCGGGCGCGGGTGAACGAGGTGCTCGCCGGGAACCTCTGCCGCTGCACGGGCTACCACCCCATCGCCGCGGCCGCCGTGGAGGCCTACCGCGGCGGGGGAGGCCGCGGGCTCGCCGCCCACCAGGCCGCGCTCGCGGCGGACCTCCGGGCCATCGCCCGGAAGGACGCGCTCGAGCTCGAGCACGCCGGGCGCCGCTACCTCGCCCCTCGCACCGTGGACGAGCTCGCGCGGGTCCTCGCCGCCCGCCCGGGCGCGCACGTCCTCGCGGGGGGCACGGACGTCGGGCTCTGGGTGACGAAGCAGCACCGCGACCTCCCCGACCTCGTGTCGATCCTCGCGGTGGAGGACCTCTCGCTTGTCGCCCGGACGAGCACCCACGTCGAGGTGGGGGCGGCGGCGAGCTACGCCGACGCGCTCGCGGCGCTCGCCGAGCCCTTTCCCGCGTTCGGCGAGCTCCTCCGCCGGATCGGCTCCACCCAGATCCGCAACGCCGGCACCCTCGTCGGCAACGTCGCGAACGCCTCGCCCATCGGGGACACGCTGCCCGCGCTCCTCGCCCTCAGCGCGTCGGCGGTGCTCCGGCGCGCGGCGGGGTCGCGGGAGGTGCCGCTCGACGACTTCTTCCTCGGGTACCGGAAGACGGCGCTCGCCCCCGGCGAGTTCATCGAGAAGATCCGCATCCCGCTCCTCGCGCCCGGGACGCTCTTCTCGACGTACAAGGTCTCGAAGCGGTTCGACCAGGACATCTCCGCGGTGTGCGGCGCCTTCGCCGTGCGCCTCGAGGGCGGCCGGGTCCGCGAGGCGCGCCTCGCCTACGGGGGGATGGCGGCCGTCCCCAAGCGAGCCAGGGCCTGCGAGGCGGCGCTCGTCGGGAAGCCCTGGAGCGAGGAGGCGGTGGCGTCGGCGCTCCCCTCCCTCGACGCGGAGCTGTCCCCGCTCTCCGACGTCCGCGCCACGGCCGGCTACCGCCGTCTCGTGGCCCGCAACCTCCTGCGGAAGTTCCAGCTCGAGACGGCCGGCCCGGCCCGCGCGGTGGCCGAGGCAGCGGCGGGGGGCGCATGAAGCTCCCGAAGCGCGTGCTGCGGGCCGACCGGGGCGCGGTCCACGTGCCGCTCCCGCACGACAGCGCGGAGAGGCACGTGCGGGGCGAGGCGCTCTACCTCGACGACATCCCGGAGCCGAGAGGCCTCCTCCACGCCTACGTGCGGCTCTCCGAGCGCGCCCACGCGCGGATCACCCGCCTCGAAGTCCAGCCGTCGCGGACCGCCCCCGGGGTCGCGGCGGTGATGACGGCCCGCGACCTCCCGGCCGGAAACGACGTCGGGCCCGTTCTCCCGGGCGACCCGGTGTTCGCGGACGGCGTCGTCGAGTACTTCGGCCAGTCCCTCTTCGCGGTGGCGGCGGACACCGTCGAGCTCGCCCGCCGGGCCGCGCACCTCGCGGCCGTCGAGTACGAGGACCTGCCGGCGATCCTCACCGCCGAGGACGCGCTCGCGGCCGGCTCGTTCGTCCTCCCCACCGAGGCCATGCGCCGCGGGAACCCCGAGTCGGCCCTGGCCCGGTCGCCGCGGCGCCTCGCCGGGCGGTTCCGGCTGGGCGGCCAGGACCACTTCTACCTCGAGGGGCAGGTGGCGATGGCGGTTCCGCTCGAGGGCGGGAACCTCCTCGTCTACAGCTCCACGCAGGCGCCCACCGAGGTGCAGCACCTCGTCGCCAAGGTGCTCGCGAAACCCGAGCACGCGGTCGCGGTGGAGGTGCGCCGCCTCGGCGGCGGCTTCGGCGGGAAGGAGACTCAGGCCGCGCTCATCGCGTGCATCGCCGCGCTCCTCGCCTGGAAGACGGGGCGGCCCGTGAAGCTCCGGCTCGACCGCGACGACGACATGCTCCTCACCGGCAAGCGGCACGACTTCGTCGTCGACTACGAGGTCGGCTTCGACGACGCGGGCCGGATCCGCGCGCTCCGGCTCGAGCTCGCCTCCCGCTGCGGGATCTCGCCCGACCTGTCCGGCGCGGTGAACGACCGCGCGATGCTCCACGCGGACAACTGCTACTGGCTCCCGAACGTGGCCGTGGTCTCGCACCGCTGCCGCACGAACACGGTGTCGAACACCGCCTTCCGCGGCTTCGGAGGCCCCCAGGGGATGATGGCCATCGAGTGGGTCGTCGACGAGGTGGCCCGCTCGCTCGGGCAGGACCCCCTCGACGTCCGCCGGCGGAACTTCTACGGGTTGAGAGCCCGGAACACGACCCCCTACGGAATGCGGGTGGACGGGCGCGCGATCCAGGGCCTCGTCCGGGAGCTCGAGGCGAGCTCCGCCTACGCCGCGCGCCGCCGGGCGGTCGCCGCCTTCAACCGCGAGAACGCGCACGCGAGGCGCGGCCTCGCGCTCACGCCCGTGAAGTTCGGGATCTCGTTCACCGCGACGCAGATGAACCAGGCGGGCGCGCTCGTCCACGTCTACGCGGACGGGAGCGTCCAGGTCTCGCACGGCGGCATCGAGATGGGCCAGGGCCTCTACGTGAAGGTGGCGCAGGTGGTCGCGGACGAGCTCGGCATCCCGCTCGACCGGGTGCGCCCGATGGCCACCACCACCGAGAAGGTCCCGAACACCTCCCCCACCGCGGCCTCCGCCGGCAGCGACCTCAACGGGAAGGCCGCCGAGGCCGCCGCGCGCGCCATCCGGAGGCGCATGGCCCGGGTCGCCGCCGCGCAACTCGGCGGGAGGGCCTCCTCGGCCGTCTTCCGCGGCGGCCTCGTCCGCATCGGCGACCGGGTCATGGAGTTCGCCGAGCTCGCGGCGCTCTCGCACCGCCGCCGGGTGTCCTTGTCGTCGACGGGATTCTACCGGACGCCGCTCGTCCACTGGGACCGCGAGAGGTTCCGGGGTCGCCCCTTCTACTACTTCTCGTGGGGCGCCGCGGTCTCCGAGGTCGAGGTCGACACCCTGACCGGCGAGTACCGGGTCCGGCGCGTCGACATCCTCCACGACTGCGGGAGCTCCATCAATCCGGCCATCGACCGCGGCCAGGTGGAGGGGGGCTTCGTCCAGGGCATGGGCTGGCTCACCACCGAGGAGCTCTGGTGGGACCCGGCAGGCCGGCTCGGGACCCACGCCCCGTCGACCTACAAGATCCCCGCCTGCGGCGACGTGCCCGAGGACTTCCGGGTCACGCTGCGGCTCGCCGGCGCCAACCGGATGCCGACGGTGCGGCGATCGAAGGCGGTGGGGGAGCCCCCCCTCATGCTCGCCATCTCCGTGTTCCACGCGCTCAAGGACGCTGTCGCCGCGACCGGCGACCACCGCCTGAGCCCTCGCCTCGACGCCCCGGCGACGCCGGAGCGGGTCCTGCTCGCCATCGAGGACCTGCGGGAGCGGCTCGCGTCCGGCGCGGAGGCCCGCCCTTGAACGGCTGGCTCGAGGCGCTCGCGTCCCTGCAGGCGGCGGGGAGGCCGGCCATCCTCGTCACCGTGCTCCGCGCCGACGGGTCCACGCCCCGCGAGGCCGGCGCGAAGATGGTCGTCGGCGAGGACGCGACCTACGGCTCCATCGGCGGCGGGCATCTCGAGCTCGAGGCCATCCGGGTCGCGCGGGAGATGGTGCGCGAGGGCGCCCAGCGGCCCCGCACCCCCGTGTCGCGCGACTTCTCCCTCGGCCCGAGCCTCGGCCAGTGCTGCGGCGGCGCGGTCACGCTGCTCTTCGAGGCCGTCCTGCCGGCGCGCTGGCGCGTCTCGCTCTTCGGCGCCGGCCACGTGGGTCGCGCGCTCGTGAAGCTCCTCGCCGACCTCCCGTGCCTCGTGGACTGGTACGACTCCCGCGAGGGCGAGTTCCCGGGGGGGCTCGCCTCGAGCGTGCGGCCGGTCGTCACCGACGACCCGGCCGGCGAGGTCCCCGACCTCCCTGCGGGCTCGGACGTCGTGGTGATGACCCACAGCCACGAGCTCGACCTGGCGATCGTCGCGGCGGCGCTCCGCCGCCGCGACCTCCCCTTCGTGGGCCTCATCGGGTCCCGGACCAAGCGGGCGCGCTTCGAGGCCCGCCTGTCCGAGCGCGGGTTCGGGACCGAGGACCTCGGCCGGCTCGTCTGCCCGGTCGGCGTCCCCGGCGCGGGCGGCAAGCTGCCCGCCGAGATCGCCATCTCCGTCGCCGCGCAGCTGCTGCAGCGGCGCGGGGCGCCCGCTCAGTAGCGGACCTTGTCGGGCTTCCGCTCCCACTCGTCGAAGGACGCCCGCGCCTCGGCGGACAGAAGTCGCACCATCGGCAGCCGCCGCCCCTCGATGGCCTTCCCGACCTCGTCGTAGATCTCGGCGTCGTCGAAGCCGATGCGCGCGGCGTCCCCGCGGGCGTTGCCGTAGTAGACCCTGTCGATGCGCGCCCAGTAGACGGCGGCAAGGCACATCGGGCAGGGCTCGCAGCTCGCGTAGATCTCGCAGCCCGAGAGGTCGAAGCGCCCGAGCGCCGCGCTCGCGGCGCGGATGGCGACCACCTCGGCGTGGGCGGTGGGGTCGTTCGAGGAGGTGACCCGGTTCACGCCCTCGCCCACGACGCGGCCGTCCAGGACCACCACCGCCCCGAACGGCCCCCCGGCGCCGGACTCCATGCCCTCGCGGGAGAGCTCGATCGCCCTGCGCATGAAGTCCTCTCGTCCCATCGCCTCCTCCGGTGCGCGGCCGCGCCTGCCGCGGGGCGGCGCGCCCGCGGATGCTAGTATGGCGGCGAACCCGTTTCACGGAGAAGCGCGCATGCAGGGGGAGAGGACGCTCCTCGTCCGGGACGCCGCGCTCGTCGCCACCTTCGACGAGCGCCGCCGCGAGATCCGGGACGGCTCGGTGCTCGTGCGCGGCAACCGGGTCGAGGCGGTGGGGCCGGCCTCCGAGCTCCCGCGGACGGCGGACGAGGTCGTCGACGCGCGCGGCCACCTCGTCGTCCCGGGGCTCGTGAACACGCACCACCACATGTACCAGTCGCTCACGCGCGCGGTCCGGCCGGTGCAGGACGCGGAGCTCTTCTCGTGGCTCAGGGGCCTCTATCCCGTGTGGGCGCGCCTCACGCCGGAGATGGTCCGCACCTCCACCCAGGTGGCGATGGCGGAGCTCCTCCTCTCCGGCTGCACGACGACGAGCGACCACCTCTACGTCTTCCCGAACGGCGTCCGCCTCGACGACAGCATCGAGGCCGCCACGGTGGCGGGCATGCGGTTCACCGCCACGCGCGGCTCGATGAGCGTGGGCGAGAAGGACGGCGGGCTCCCGCCGGACGGGCTGGTGGAGCGGGAGGACGCCATCCTCGCCGACACCCGCCGGCTCGTCGAGCGCTACCACGACCCCGGGCCGGGCTCGATGCTCCAGATCGCCGTCGCCCCCTGCTCGCCGTTCTCGGTGAGCCGCGACCTCATGGTCGAGTCGGCGCGGCTCGCGCGCGCGTACCGGGTGAGGCTCCACACCCACCTCGCCGAGAACGACCACGACGTCGCCTACTCCCGGGAGAGGTTCGGGCGGACGCCCGCCGCGTACGCCGAGGAGCTGGGATGGGTCGGCGACGACGTCTGGCACGCCCACTGCGTGAAGCTCGACGCGCCCGGGATCGCCCGGTTCGCCGCGACCGGCACCGGGGTGGCGCACTGCCCGGCGAGCAACATGCGGCTCGCGAGCGGCATCGCGCCGCTTCGGGCCATGCGGGCGGCCGGGGTCCAGGTCGGGCTCGGCGTCGACGGGAGCGCCTCGAACGACGGAGCGCAGATGGTGGCCGAGGCGCGCCTCGCGATGCTCCTCCAGCGCGTCGGGGCGGCGCTCGAGCCCTTCGGCTGCGACCGCGGTCCCGCGGCCATGACCGCCCGGGACGCCCTCGAGCTCGCGACCCGGGGCGGGGCACGGGTGCTCGGGCGGGCCGACATCGGGCAGCTCGCCCCCGGCATGTGCGCGGACCTCGCCGCCTTCGACCTCCGGACGCTTCCCTTCGCCGGCGGGGCCGTCCACGACCCGGTGGGCGCGCTCCTCCTGTGCGCCTCACCCCAGGCCGCCTGCACGGTCGTCGACGGCCGGGTCCGCGTGCGGGATGGCGAGCTCGTCTCCTTCGAGCTCGGGCCGGTGGTGGAGCGCCACAACCGGCTGGCGCGGGAACTCTGCCCGTAGACAGGGAAGCGGGGGGCCGCTTTCGCGACCCCCCGCCCCGAACTCAGGCTCGGCGCGCCCGGGCTACTTCCCGGACGGGACCTTTCCGTCGACGCCCTTCACGTAGAAGTTCACGGCGCCGTTCCACTTGTCGTCGGCGACGACGTCCTTCGCGAGGACCTCCTTGCCGGTGTTGTCGTAGAGCGGCCCCTTGAAGACGGCGACGCTGCCGTCCTTCAGGCCCGCCTTCGCGTCGTCGACCTTTTTCTTCACCGGGTCGGGCACGAAGGTGGCGATGGAGACGAACTCGGGCAGCCCCTCCTTCACGCCCCACTTGGTCTGCTCGGTCTTCCAGGTCTTGTTGAGAACGTCGTTGATGGCCTTCTCGTAGTAGAGGCCCCAGTTGAGGCGGCAGGAGCCGAGGTGGGCCTTCGGGGCGAAGGCGCTCATGTCCGAGTCCCAGCCGAACGCGTACTTGCCGTTCTTCTCGGCGGCCTGCAGCACCGCGGTCGAGTCGGTGTTCTGGAGCAGCACGTCCGCGCCCTGGTTGATGAGCGACTGCGCGGCCTCGGTCTCCTTCGGCGGATCGAACCAGCTGCTCACCCAGACGACCTTGGTCTTCACCTTGGGGTTCACGCTCTGGGCGCCCAGCGTGAAGGCGTTGATGTTCCGGAGCACCTCGGGGATCGGGAACGAGCCGACGAACCCGATGATGTTCGTCTTCGTCATCGAGCCCGCGATGATCCCGGCGAGGTAGGCGTCCTCGTAGAAGCGCCCCTCGTAGACGCGGAGGTTCGGCGCCGTCTTGTAGCCCGTCGCGTGCTCGAAGTAGACGTTCGGGTAGTCCTTCGCGACCTTCTCCATCGCGTCACCGAAGCCGAACGAGGTGGCGAAGATGACCTGGTTCCCCTGGGCGACGAGGTCGCGGATGACGCGCTCGGCGTCGGGGCCCTCGGGGACCTTCTCCACGAAGGTCGTCTTGATCTTGTCCCCGAACTTCGACTCGACGTACTTGCGGCCGAGGTCGTGGGCGAAGGTCCAGCCGGCGTCGCCGACGGGGCCGACGTAGACGAAGGCCACCTTGAGCGGCTCGGGCTTTTGCGCCGGCGCGGCCGCAGGCGCCTCGGCCTTCTTCGGCTCCTCCGGCTTCGTGCAGGCAACGAGGCCCGCGGCCGTGACGGCCGCGGCGAGCGCGAGGTGCTTCAACCAGGAAAGCCTTTCCATGTACGCGATCCTCCTCATCGGTTGGGGGGTGGCGGGAAGCGGGGATTATGCCCGGACGGTCTCACAGGTTGGGGAAAAACGGCTTGCCGAGCGAGGCCGGCATGTTGAGCCGGATCCACGCTGGGTTGCGGGAGATGAGGACGAGGACGATCACGGTGGCGAGGTAGGGGAGCATCGCCATGAGCTGGTTCGCGATGTTCACGCCCATCCCCTGCAGGTGGAGCTGGATCATGGTGACGCCCCCGAAGAGGTAGGCGCCGAGCAGGATCCGGGCCGGGCGCCAGGTCGCGAAGACCGTGAGCGCGAGGGCGATCCAGCCCCGCCCGGCGACCATGCCCTCGACCCACAGCGGGGCGTAGGCGATGGAGAAGTACGCCCCGGCGAGCCCGCACATCGCCCCGCCGACCGAGACCGCGAGCAGCCGGATGGGCCGCACCGGGTAGCCGAGCGCGTGGGCGGACTCCGGGGACTCGCCGATCGCCCGCAGGACGAGCCCCGCGCGGGTCCGGTAGAGGAACCAGGCGATGCCGGCGGTGGCGGCGACCGTGAAGTAGACGAGCGGGTGCTGCCGGAAGAGCGCCGGCCCGAGGAACGGGACGTCGCGGAGGACCGGGATGGAGTAGTCGGCGCGCTCGGCGAGCTTCTTCCCGACGTAGGCGACGCCCACGAAGGCGGTGAAGCCGCCCCCGAAGAGGCTCACCGCGAGGCCGGTCGCGTACTGGTTCGTGTTGAGCCAGATGACGAGCCAGCCGAAGCACGCGGCGACGAGCGCCCCCGCGCCCGCCCCCGCCGCGAACCCGATCCAGTCGTTCCCGGTCTCGAAGCACACCGCGAAGCCGGTGAGCGCGGCGACGAGCATCATGCCCTCGGCGCCCAGGTTCAGGATGCCGGCGCGCTCGTTCACGAGCAGGCCCAGGCCGGCGATGGCGAGCGGGGTGCCGGCGCTGAGCGTCGCGGCGACGAGCGAGGCGAGCTCGTTCACGCGGTCCTCCGCCAGCGCGGCCTGTACAGGATGAGGGTGTCGCAGGCGAGCAGCGAGAAGAGGAGCACCCCCTGGAAGACGCCCGACAGCGCCGAGGGGAGCCCGACCCGCGACTGGGCGAGCTCGCCGCCGATGAGGAACATGGAGAGCAGGCCGCTCGCGAGCACGCAGCCGAGCGGGTGGAGGCGCCCCACGAAGGCGACGATGATGGCCGTGAACCCGTAGCCGGTGGCGACGTGGGGGGTGAGCTGCCCCATGGGGCCCGCCACCTCGTAGGCGCCGGCGACGCCGGCCAGCGCGCCGGAGGTCACGAGCGTCATCCACAGCGCCGTCCGCGACGAGAACCCCGCGTAGCGCGCGGCCGCCGGGGCCGGCCCGCCGACCTGGAGCTGGACGCCGCCGTAGGTCCGGAAGAGGAAGAGCCACATCGCCAGGGCGGTCGCGAGCGCCACGGGGAAGCCCGCGTTGAGCCGCATCCCGTGGACGAGTCGCGGGATCTCCGTGTTCGCGGCGAAGTTCACGGTCTGCGGGAAGTTGAAGCCGTTCGGGTCCTTCCACGGCCCGAAGACGAGGTAGGAGAGCAGCAGGTTCGCGACGTACACGAGCATGAGCGAGACGAGGATCTCGCTCGCGTGGAACCGGTCGCGGAGGAAGGCCACCACCCCCGCCCAGAGCCCGCCGCCCAGAGCCCCGGCGAGGGTGACGAGCGGGAAGAAGGCCCAGCGCGGGATGGCGAGGCCGGAGTCGGTCACCCAGAGCGCGAGCCAGCCGCCGGTGATGGCGCCGAGCAGGAACTGCCCCTCCGCCCCGATGTTCCACACGTTCGAGCGGTAGCAGAGCGCGAGCCCGAGGGAGATGAGGACGAGGGGGGTGGCCTTGAGCCCGAGCTCGGTGAGCGCCCGGGTGCCGTTGAAGGGCTCGACGAGGAACACCGAGAGCCCCCGGACCGGGTCCTTGCCGAGGGCCACGAAGAGCAAGCCCGCCACGACCACCGTGACGAGCAGGGCCACGAGGGGCGAGAGGACGCTCATCGCGAGCGACGGGGCGGTCCGCGCCTCGAGCTGGATCACCGGGCCTCCCCCGCGGCCGCCGCAGGCTCCGCCGGCCACAGCCCGCTCATCCACTCCCCGACGAGCTCGCGGGTGGCGACGGGGGTCGGGATGGAGGGCGACAGCCGGCCCTTGAACATCACGTAGAGGCGGTCGGTCACCTCGAAGAGCTCCTCGAGCTCCTCCGAGACGACGAGCACGGCGCAGCCGCTGTCGCGCAGCGCCATGAGCTCCCCGCGGATCTGCGCGGCGGCGCCGACGTCCACGCCCCAGGTCGGCTGGGCGACGATGAGGACGCGGGGCACCGCGTCGATCTCGCGGCCGACGATGTACTTCTGGAGGTTCCCGCCCGACAGGCTCTTCGCCACCGCCGCGGGCCCTGGGGTCTTCACGCCGAAGCGGTCGATGATCCCGAGGGTCTGCCTGCGCAGCGCCCGGCGGTCGATCCAGCCGAGGACCCGGAGCGATTCCCGGCGGGTGAGGAGCACGTTCAGCGCGAGCGACAGCGTGGGGACCGCCCCCCGCCCGAGCCGCTCCTCCGGGACGAAGTGGAGGCCAAAGCGCCGCCGCTCGCCCGCGGTCATGCGCCCGATGCCGTTGCCGAAGAGTCGGATCGAGGGGGTGTCGGCGCGCGGGTCCTCCCCGGAGAGGGCGGCGAGGAGCTCCTGCTGCCCGTTTCCGGAAACCCCGGCGATGCCGACGATCTCCCCCTCGCGCACCTCGAGGCTCACGCCCTCGAGGGAGACGCCGAAGCGATCCTGGCGGTGGAGCGAGAGGCGGCTCACCTCCAGCGCGAGCGCGCCCGGGCTCGGCTCCCGGTGCACGAGCTTCGGCGGCGTGGTCCCGATCATGAGGCGCGAGAGGCTCGCGGTCGTCTCCTTCATCGGGTCGCATGTGCCGGTGACCTTGCCGGCCCGGAGCGCCGTGCACTGGTGGCAGAGGGTCCGGATCTCGTCGAGCTTGTGGCTGATGTAGAGGATCGAGCAGCCGGTGGCGGCGAGCTGGCGGAGCGTGACGAAGAGCCTGTCCACCGCCTGGGGGGTGAGCACCGACGTCGGCTCATCGAGGATGAGGAGCTTCGGGTCGGCGAGGAGCGCCCGCACGATCTCGACCCGCTGGCGCTCGCCGACGGAGAGCGTGTGGACCGGGCGGCGCGGGTCGAGCTCGAGGCCGTACTCCTCGGCCTTCCGCCTCATGCCGTCGGTGACCTCCTTGAGCGTGAGCTCGCGCGAGAGGCCGAGCCAGACGTTCTCGGCGACCGTGAGCGTGTCGAAGAGCGAGAAGTGCTGGAAGACCATCGCGATCCCCAGCGCACGGGCCTCGTGCGGGCTGCGGATCGAGACCGGCTCCCCGTTCCAGCGGATGACGCCCGCGTCCGGGCGGACCGCGCCGTAGATGACCTTCATCAACGTCGACTTGCCCGCGCCGTTCTCGCCGAGGACCGAGTGGATCTCGCCGGGCAGGACGGTGAGCGACACGTCGTCGTTCGCGACGAGGCTCCCGTAGCGCTTCGTGATGTGCTCGAGCTCGAGCCTGGGGGGAGTCGAGGTCATTTGCCCTTGGTCGGCGCCGCCGAAGGTCGGCATACTACATGGGCTTGGCGACGCCCGGACAGGGCGATCGGTCATGCGCGCGGGACGGACGGAGGCCCATGGCGGACGCGATCACTGCGGCGGACGAGGGGATGCTGCGGCGCGCCTTTGACGTGGCGCGTCGGGCCCGCGAGCACGGGAACCACCCGTTCGGCGCGATCCTCGTCGGCCCGGCGGGAGAGGTGCTCCTCGAGGCGGAGAACGGGTACCTGCCCTCCCGCGACATGACGGCGCACGCCGAGCGCCTGCTCGCGACGAGGGCCTCGACGGCGTACTCCCCGGATTTTCTCGCCTCCTGCACGATGTACACGTCCGCCGAGCCTTGCGCGATGTGTGCCGGCGCGGCGTACTGGGCGGGCTTCGGCCGGATCGTCTACGGCCTCTCCGAGGCGCGGTTGCGCGCGATCACCGGCGACCACCCGGAGAACCCGACGCTCGACGTGCCGTGCCGGGTGATCTTCGCGGGAGGCCAGCGCCGGGTCGAGGTGATCGGCCCGCTGCTCGAGGAGGAGGGCGCGGCCCTCCACCTCGCGGCCTGGAACCGGGGCGCCTGATCGGGTCAGCCGGCGCCCGCGCCGGCGCCCGGTGCACGATCCATGCGCAGCCGAATGCCCGTTTAGCGCGCAGTTCACGCCCGTTTACCGCGCGCGCATCGCGTCATTCCGCGCCGGTCCACTCCGTGCTTGTCGCTGTCACACGTGCGCTGTAGAAGTGTCACCTTCTTCTTCCAACCCGGAGGGCCTTCGTGATCACACAACGAGTCAAGTTACTCGCAGCCACCGTCCTTGCCGCCGCCGCGGTCGCCCTGGCGCCGGCCGCCGCCCAGGCGCAGACCGACGTCGAGAAGGAGTTCATCGGCTTCACGACGACGAACGTCCAGTGGCTGTACGGGTGGAACTTCAACGACAACCTGCTCGGGTACAACCCGCCCACGCGGGCGATGATGACCATCACCTTCAACAACTTCACCGAGTGGAAGTACGGCGACAGCTTCTTCTTCGCCGACCTCTACAGCGCGAACAACCTCCCCGGCACCTGCTCCTCCCCCTCCGGCACCGGGAACTGCGGCGTGAACGCCAACGGACCGCAGAACGGCTGGAACGCCACGCTCTACGCCGAGTGGCACCCGCGCGTCTTCATCAACCGCATCCTCGGGCAGAAGGGCCCGTTCCTCGGCTTCATCCGGAACTACGGCCTCGCCTTCGAGGTGAACCAGGGCGCGGGCTTCCAAGCGTACCTCGCCGGCCTGGGGATGGACTTCGAGCTCCCCGGCTACCTGAACGTCGGCATGAACTTCTACTGGCGCTACAGCGCCGTGACCGGCGGTTTCACGCAGTACCAGAACACCTGGCAGTTCAGCCCGTTCTGGACGCTGCCGTTCTCGACGGGCCCGGTGCCCTGGCTCTTCACGGGCTTCGTCGACATCTTCGAGAACCCGAACGGCCACATCGACGTGATGGCGCAGCCGGAGCTCCTCCTCGACGTCCTCGGCCTCGCCGGCGGCCGGCACGACCGGCTCTACGTCGGCGTCGAGTGGTACATCCACTGCTACCAGAACGTCTATCCGTTCGCCGGGACGCAGAAGACGGTCTCCGCGCCGCAGCTCATGGTGCAGTGGACGATCCACTAGGTTCTCGCAGCTCGCCGGGCGCGCCGGCCGGTCGGGGAACCCGACCACCGGCGCGGCCCCCGGCCCCTCACATCGCCGCACGTCGACCGGGAGAGACCATGCGCGCACGCACCATCGGCGTCGAGGAGCGGGTCCCGCTCCTGCAGTCCGTCCCCCTCTCGCTGCAGCACCTGTTCGCGATGTTCGGCGCGACGGTGCTCGTCCCCTTCCTGGTCGGCCTCGACACCTCCGTCACGCTCTTCTCGAGCGGCGTCGGGACGCTGCTCTACATCGCGGTCACGAAGGGTCGGGTCCCCGCCTACCTCGGGTCCTCCTTCGCCTTCATCGCCGCCCTCTCGGGCATCCTGGCCGTGAAGCCCGGGCAGGTGGCGCCGGACGAGCGGATCGCGCTCGCCATGGGCGGCTGCGTCACGGTGGGCGTCGTCTACATCGTCGTCTCGGCCGCCATCGCCAAGTTCGGGAGCGCCTGGATCGAGAAGCTCCTGCCGCCGGTCGTGATCGGGCCGGTCGTCATGGTCATCGGCCTCGGCCTCGCGGGCGTCGCCGTGAACGTCATGGCCATGCAGGGCGGGACGGGCACCTACCACCCCGAGTTCTTCCGCGTCGCGCTTGCGGCCCTCGTCATCGCCATCCTCGCGGCCGTGTTCCTCCGGGGCTTCCTCGGCGTCATCCCCGTCCTCATCGGCATTGTCGGCGGATACGTCGTGGCGCTCGTCGCCGGCCAGGTCGACCTCTCCGGCGTCGCCGCCGCGAAGACCTTCGCCGTCCCGCACTTCGTGTTCCCCAAGTTCGACCTGGGCGCCATGCTCACGCTCGCCCCCATCTCGCTCGTGGTCATCACCGAGCACATCGGCCACCTGGTCGTCACGAGCAACGTCGTCGGGCGCGACTTCATGAAGGACCCCGGGCTCCACCGCTCGCTCGGCGGCGACGGCGTCGCCACGGCGGTCGCGGGCCTGATGGGCGGGCCGCCCAACACCACCTACGGGGAGAACATCGGCGTCATGGCCATCACCCGCGTGTTCAGCGTCTGGGTGATCGGCGGGGCGGCCGTCTTCGCGATCGCCATGTCGTTCTTCCCGGCGGTGGGCGCCCTCATCCGCAGCATCCCCACCCAGGTGATGGGCGGCATCTGCATCCTGCTCTTCGGCATCATCGCCGCGGCCGGCCTCCGCATGCTCGTCGACGCCAAGGTCGACTTCGCGAGCAAGCGGAACCTGATCATCACCTCGGTCATCCTCGTCATCGGGATCGGCGGGGCGAAGATCCACCTCGGCCCGGTCGAGCTCGGCGAGATGTCGCTCGCGACCTACGTCGGCATCCTCCTGAACCTCGTCCTCCCTCGCGGCATCGACGCGGAAGAGGAGAAGGCGGTCGTCGCCGAGACGCAGCCGGACGTCTGACCGCCTAGCACTCGGGCAGACCGACGGTGGACGGGGTGGCGGTGGCCGCGAGGCCACCCCGCGTCGAGGACGAACCCGCCGCCGACCACGCCGCGCGCCCCTCGCCAGCCGCCGGACGCCGCCGCTCTCCCGTGCCCGCCGCTGCCGCGAACCCGTGCAGCGCCGGGCGCCGCCAGCCCGCCGAGACGGCCGCGATCGCGCCCGGGGAGCGCTTCGCCCGTGGCCCGGGGAATGCAAGCGTCCCGCTGCCGGGGAGGCCTCCGTCCATGGCGCCCCGCGTCGTGGAGGGGCCGGCCGGCACGCCGCGCCGGCGCGGTGGTCCCCCCCATCGAAGTCCGGTAGATTCGCTCGCTACTCGCACCGAACGGGAGACTCTGACATGCGGAAGATGGTGTTCGCCGTCCTCGGGCTCGTCGTCGCGTTCCAGGCGTTCGCCGCGCCTCCCAAGGCGAAGGTGAAGATCGCTCTCATCGTGGAGTCCACCGTCGACGACAAGGGCTGGTGCCAGGCGATGCACGAGGCCATCACGGCGGTCCAGAAGAAGTACGGACCGACGCTCGTCGAGTACAGCTACAGCGAGAAGATGAAGCCGGTCGACGCCGGGTCGGCCGCGCGCCAGTACGCGTCGAAGGGCTTCGACATCATCATCGCGCACGGCGCCCAGTACAAGAACCTCATCCTCGAGATGGCGGAGGAGTTCCCGAAGACGACGTTCGCCTTCGGGACGAGCGCCGACGTGGGGCCGAAGAACGTCTTCACGTACATGCCGCAGAGCGAGCAGACCGGGTACCTGAACGGCCTCATCGCCGGCTCGGTCACGAAGTCGAACATCGTCGGCCTCGTGGGTCCGGTCGACGGCGGCGACGCCGCGCGCTACGACCGCGGCTTCGTCCTCGGCGTGAAGGCCTCGAACCCGAAGGCGGACGTGAAGGTCGCCCACACCGGCAGCTTCGGCGACTTCGTGAAGGCGGGCGAGCTCGCCCAGACCCAGATCCAGGCCGGCGCGGACGTGCTGACCGGCTCCTCGCAGCAGGCGCTCGGCGCGCTCCGCGCGGTCGCGGCCTACAAGGAGCGCCCCGTGTGGTGGGTGGGCCAGGACGTCGCCCAGCTCCACATCCCCGAGTCGACGAGGGTCATCGCCGCCGCGAGCTACAACTACGGGGCCGTGATCGAGGCCATCATGGAGCGGCGCGCCGCGGGCGTGCTCGGCGGCGAGAACCTCCCGCTCAACTTCGCGAACGGCGGCTTCGTCTACGAGTTCAACAGCTCGGTCGGCCCGGTGCTCACGAAGGAGATCCGCGCCAAGGTCGACGCGGCCAGGGCCGAGCTCACCGCGGGCAAGCTGCAGCTCGACTGGAAGGCCGTGAAGTTCTGACCGGTGCGGAGCGGAGGCGGCCGGAAGGCCGCGACCGCCGACGGGGATGAGCGAGCCGATCCAGGAGCTCAGGCTCGAGGGCATCACCAAGCGCTTCCCGGGCGTCCTCGCCTGCGATCGCGTCTCGATCGAGGTGCGCCGCGGCGAGGCGCTCGCGCTCGTGGGCGAGAACGGCGCCGGGAAGTCGACGCTCATGAACATCCTCGCCGGGCTCTACCAGCCCGACGAGGGGCGCATCCTCGTGAACGGCGAGCCGGTCCACTTCCGGTCGCCCGCCGATGCCTACGACCGCGGCATCGGCATGGTGCACCAGGACTTCATGCTCGTGCCGAGCATGACGGTCGCCGAGAACGTGGCCCTGGGGCTCGAGTCGCTGCACCGGGGGTTCCGGCTCGACGTCCGGGAGGCACGGCGGCGCGTCACCGAGGTGGCGGAGCACCACGAGCTCCCCGTGAACCCGGACGCGCGGGTGTGGCAGCTCTCCGTCGGGGAGCAGCAGCGCGTCGAGCTCGTGAAGACCCTGTGCCTCGGGGCGCGGCTCCTCATCCTCGACGAGCCGACCTCCGCGCTCACGCCCCAGGAGACGGACGACCTCCTCGAGCGGCTCTCCCGGATGACCTCCGAGCTCTCCATCATCTTCATCAGCCACAAGCTGAACGAGGTGAAGGAGCTCACCCACCGCGTCGCCATCCTGCGGCGCGGCGCGGTCGTGTACAGCGGGAACACGGACGACCACTCCACCGCGGAGCTCGCCGCGCTCATGACGGGCCGCGAGGTCGTCCTGCCGCGCAACGACGGGTCCGGCGCGCCGGGCGCGCCGGTCCTCGCGGTGCAGGGGCTCAAGGTGCGGGGCGACCGCGGCCACCTGGCGCTCGACGGGCTCGACCTCGAGCTCCGGGCGGGCGAGATCCTGGGGCTCGCCGGCGTGTCCGGGAACGGCCAGCGGGAGCTCGCCGACGCGCTCGCGGGGCTGCGCCCCGTCGAGTCCGGGACCATCCGCTTCGACGGCGAGGACGTCTCGAGGAGCTCCCCGCGCCGCATCATCGAGCGGGGGATGGGCTACATCCCCGAGGATCGCCACCACGAGGGCATCGTCGGATCGTTCTCCGTGAAGGAGAACCTGGTCCTCAAGGA
This sequence comes from Anaeromyxobacteraceae bacterium, assembly GCA_035543235.1. Taxonomy (GTDB): domain Bacteria; phylum Myxococcota; class Myxococcia; order Myxococcales; family Anaeromyxobacteraceae; genus DATJZG01. The sequence continues at coordinate 33,661 of DATKJV010000003.1, forward strand.
CTTCGCGGGCCCGCGCTTCAGCCGGCTCGGGTTCCTCCGGCTCCGCGCCATCCAGAAGAACGCCGACGCGCTGCGGGAGCGCTTCGACATCCGCTGCTCCTCCACGGCGGTGGCCGCGGGCACGCTCTCGGGAGGCAACATCCAGAAGGTGATCCTGGCGCGGGAGCTCGACCGCGGCCCCAAGGCGCTCGTCGCCGTCTACCCGACCCGGGGCGTGGACATGGGCGCCGAGGAGTTCATCCACGGCCAGCTGCTCTCCCTGCGGCGCCGGTCGGTCGGGATCCTGCTCGTCTCGGAGGAGCTCGAGGAGATCATGAACCTCTCGGACCGGATCGCCGTCATCTACAAGGGGCGCATCCTGTCGGTGCGGCCGGCGCGGGGGACCACCCGGCAGGAGCTCGGGCTCCTCATGGCGGGAGGGGCGCATGCCTAGGCGGTTCGCGCTCGTCTACGCGGCGGGGGTCGTGGTCCTCGCCGCGGCGGGCGCCGCGGCGGTGGCGGCCGCCGTTCTCGCCGTCATCGGCGCGAGCCCGTGGGCCACGTTCGCCACCATCGTGACGGGCCCGCTCCAGGACGTCTTCGGCGTCACCGAGATCCTGGTCCGGGCGGTTCCGCTCGTCCTCGTCGCCCTGGGCGTCGCCATCTCCTTCCGCAGCGGCATCCTCAACATCGGCGCCGAGGGGCAGATCCTCGTCGGCATCCTCTGCACGACCGCGGTCGCGCTCTGGCTCCCGGGGCTCCCCCGCTACGTGCTCGTGCCGCTCTGCCTCGCCGCCGGAGCCGCGGGCGGCGCCCTCTGGGGAGGCATCGCCGGCGTGCTCCGCGCCCGTTTCGACGTGAACGAGATCCTCTCCACGGTGATGCTGAACTACATCGCCGCGCAGCTCTACACCTTCGTCCTCCGCGGCCCGATGATCGACCCGGCCGAGCTCATGACCGGATCGGGGACGCCCCAGTCGATGCGGCTCGTCCGCGCGGCATGGCTCGACCGGATCGTGCCCGGGTCCCGGCTCCACACCGGCCTGGTCCTCGCGCTCGCGCTCGCCGGCCTCGTCTGGGTGCTGCTCTTCCGGACGACGCTGGGCTACCGGCTGCGCGCCGCGGGCGCCGGCGCGAAGGCCGCCCGCTACGCCGGCGTCCCGGTGGAGCGGTCCCTCGTCGTCGCGATGCTCTTCGCGGGCGGGTTCGCCGGGCTGGCGGGCGGCGTCGAGGTCCTCGGGGTCCACCACCGCGCCATCGAGGCCATCTCGTCGGGCTACGGCTTCGCGGCGATCGTCGTGGCGCTCTTCGGCGGCCTCCACCCGCTCGGGATCGTGCCCTCGGCCGTCTTCTTCGGCCAGCTCCTCGTCGGGGCCGACATGACCCAGCGGTCCGCGGGCGTCCCCGCGAACATGGTGCTCGTCCTCCAGGGCGCGATCATCCTCGCGATCGTGAGCGCCAAGATGTACCTCAACAACCCCTACGCCCGGCAGCGGGTCGCGACCGCGCTCGCCCGGCTCGGGATCGCCCGGGGCGCCTCCCCGCAGGCGGAGGAGGCGGGGCCGTGAACGCGGGACGGATGGCCTACGACATCCTGAGCCTCGGCGTCCCCTTCTCGGTGGCGCTCCTGCTCGCGGCGCTCGGCGAGATGTTCAACCAGCGCGCCGGGGTCTTCAACCTGGGGTGCGAGGGCATCATGGCCATGGGGGCCTACCTCGGCTTCTTGCCCGCCTACCTCGCCCGGTCGGGGCCCTACGGCCCCTGGGCGGACGTGCTCGGGTTCGCGCTCGCCGCGGCGGCCGGAGCGCTGCTCGCGCTCGTGTTCGCGGTGGTCACCGTGACCTTCCGCGCGCCGCAGGGCATCGCCGGGATCGGGCTGCAGATGCTCGGCGTCGGCGTCGCCGGGACCCTCTTCCGCCACTTCACCGGCGGCGTCACCGGCGTGGAGGGCGTGAGCGCCTGGCCCATCCCCGTCCTCTCGCGGATCCCGCTCCTCGGCGGCGTCCTCTTCAACCACAACCCCGTCGTGTACGTCGCCTTCCTCTGCGTGCCGGCGAGCTGGTACCTCCTCTACCGGACGCCCTGGGGGCTCCGCGTCCGCGCGGTGGGCACGCACCCACGCGCCGCGGACACGATGGGCATTGACGTGAACAGGGTCCGCTACCAGGCGCTCATGCTCGGCGGCGCGATGGGCGGCCTCGGCGGCGCCTACCTGTCGCTCTGCCAGGCGAAGATGTTCGCGGACGACCTCGTCGCGGGCCGGGGCTTCATCGCCGTCGCGCTCGTGTACTTCGGCCGCTGGAGCCCCTGGGGCATCACCGGTGGCGCGCTGCTGTTCAGCCTGGCGCAGGCCTTCCAGCTCGCCATCCAGGTCGGGGGGATCCACTTCCCGTACGAGTTCGCGGTGATGCTGCCCTACGCGCTCGTCATCCTCGTGCTCGCGCTCGCGCGGTACCGGGCGCTCGGCCCGACCGCCCTGGGCAAGCCCTTCAACCGCGAGATGCGGATCTGACGCCCCCGGGGCGAGGCGCGCGGCGGACTCCGGCGACGCGCCCGGCCACCTCGCGGCCCGCCCGCGTCCCCGGCGGATGCGTCCCGACTAGACGAAGGCGTTGTTCAGGATCTCGCCGAACCCGCCGCCGCCCGGGACGATGTACTGGTGGTCGTCGAGCCCGCGCTCCTCGTCCCAGCGGGTCCCGGGCACCGTGTCGAGGACGTCGGGGGCCGAGAGCCCGCGGTCGAGCCGGAGCGCGTAGATGCGGACGTCGGGGTGGTCCCGGGTCATCGTCCGAATGTACTCGGGCGTGATGATGAGGTGCACGTTGATGATCCGCCTCGGGGTCCCCGGGACCTTCTTCTTGTAGGTGTCGATGGCCGTCGACAGGGAGCCCCCGGTCGCCCCCATCGGATCCGGGAAGAGCAGGAAGGCGCCGTCGACGTCGCCCCCGATCTTCATCCCGCCGATGCCGGCCCCGACCACCTCGTCGTGCGGACCGAGCATGCGGCTCATGATGATGTGGTCCTGACGCACGAGCGCCGGGTCGAGCGTCTCGTTGAGCAGGTCGTAGGCGCACTGGGAGGGAAGCGCCCCGGCGCGCGCGATGTTCACCGTCACGGCGCGGACGTCGGCGTCGATGACGTCCCCCTCGTAGATCGCGCGAGGCGAGGAATCGATCATCCGGGTGGGCACGGCCACCCGGCGCCGTGGGAACTCGGCCGCGATGACCGTCCGGAGGAGATCGTCGTAGAGGAGGCGCACGAGCCGGGAGATGGCCGGCTGGCGCGTCTCCTTCGCACACAATGTCGCGAGCTGCCCGAGCAGCAGCGGGTTCGCGAGGACGTGGACGTTCTCGCCGTAGCGGTGCTCGATCTCGACGGGCCGGAACGGGACGTGGTCGTAGGCGCGGTCTCGCATGGACGGGGAGGATACCCCTTCCCGCCGACCCCGAGGCGGAATCCCGAAGCGCGGCGCGCGCCCGCGAGGGTCAGGGAACGCGGACCTGGACGTCCCGGACCCCTCCGACCGAGTCGAGCGCCGCGACGACCTTCGCGAGCGTCAGCGACTCGGGGAAGAGGATGAAGAACGACACCGAGGCCGTGCCGTCCGACCGGCTCATCTGGTAGTCGAAGTCCATGGCCTTCGCGTTCAGCCCGCGAAGCTCCCCGTCGATGGCCGCGAGCGGGTCCGCCGGGCTCGCGCTTCCGGCGTCGAAGGTCATGATCACCCGACGCCGCACGACGTTCTTGTCCTCGAGGACCCGCAGCACCGTGAGCGCGAGCAGGCCGAGGATCGTCACGTAGACGGCCTCCACGTACATGCCCGACCCGGCGCACAGACCGATCGCGGCGACGAGCCAGAGCCCCGCCGCGGTCGTGAGCCCCTGGACCGTCGCCCCGGTCCGGAGGATGGAGCCGCCTCCGAGGAATCCGACCCCGGCCACCACGGACGCCGCGATGCGGGAGGTGTCCACGCTCACCAGGTTCCCGGGGACGTAGTTCTGGAAGTGGACGAAGTGGGCCGACACCACCATGAACGTGGCCGACGCCATGGACACGATGAGATGCGTCCGGAGCCCCGCCTGCCGCCGGTGGATGTCCCGTTCGGCGCCGATGACGCCGCCCAGGAAAGCGGCGACGCTGATCCGGAGGATCATCTCCCAGTGTGAGATTCCCACGGTCCTCTCCCCGCCGGCCGAGCCCTCCCAGGCCGGCCCATTGTGACGATAGTGTGACGGAGGCGTCTCCTCAATATCTCTCAAGCAATTTCAGCGGTTGTGGAGAGGTGGCCCCGGCGAGCGCGGGGCCCGACCCATCTGGGTATGCGGGCGTGGCTCTGCGCCCCGCCGTCAGGCGCCGAGCTCTTGGGCGAGGTGGACGAGGTCGTCCGCGACGACGTCGAAGCGCCCGGGGGGCGGGCGCCGAGACCCTGCGCCGATCCCGAACTCGCGCGGTCGCCAGACGAAGGCGGTGCGGAGACCGACCCGGCCGGCCGCGACGAGGTCCTCCTCGTGGGCCGCCACCATCATCACCTCCTCGGGGCGCAGCCCGAGGAGGCGCACCGCGCCCAGGTAGGTCTCCGGGTCGGGCTTGTAGTGGTGGAAGAGCTCCGCCGAGAGGATCGCGTCCCAGGGGAGGCCGGCCCGCTTCGCCATGTTCGCGAGCAAGGAGACGTTGCCGTTCGAGAGGGTGGCGACGAGGAAGCGCCTCTTCAGGCGCCGGAGCCCGCGGACCGCGTCGGGCCATGGGTCGAGCCTGTGCCACGCCCGGTTGAGCTCGTCCCTCTCGGCCTCCGCGAGGCCGCGGACGCCGAAGCGGGCGACGAGGTCGTCGAGGACCCGGCGGTGCAGGGCGTCGATGTTCATCCAGGGGAGCTCGCCCGAGCGGACCCGGTCCATGGCAGGCCGGTAGCCGGCGCGCCAGGCGTCCGCGAACGCGGTCCAGTCCACCCGGATCCCCTTCGCCCGGCCGAGCGCCCGCCCCTCGCGGACGACGGTCCCGCGCCAGTCGACCACCGTCCCGAAGACGTCGAACGCGAGCGCCTTCACGCTCCGGGGAGCGCGCCGGCGCCGGCCCGACGGCCCCTTCCCGCGCACCCTGCCCTTCGGGGCCATTCCCGCCGTGCCTCGCCTAGAGCGCCGCGGCGAGCCGGGTCGCCTGGTCGATGGCGCGCTTCGCGTCGAGCTCGGCCGCCACGTCGGCTCCGCCCACGAGGTGGACCGGGATGCCCGCGGCCCGCAGCGGCGCCTCGAGCTCGCGGAGCGGCTCCTGTCCGGCGCAGAGCACGATGTTGTCCACCTCGAGGAGCTCGGTCCGCTTGCGCTCCCTCCCGTGGCTGATGGTGAGGCCCCTCTCGTCGATGCCCTCGTAGTTCACGCCGGCGATCATCTTCACGTTCTTCGCCTTGAGGGCGGCCCGGTGGATCCACCCGGTCGTCTTGCCGAGGCCCTGCCCCGGGCGCGTCGCCTTCCTCTGCAGAAGGAAGACCTGCCGCTCGGGAGGCTCGGGCCGCGCGGGGACGACGCCGCCCCGCGCCTGCGAGGGGTCGGAGACGCCCCACTCGGCCATCCAGCGTGAGAGCGCGGGGCCGCCCTCCTCGGTGCGCGCGACGAGGAACTCGGCCACGTCGAAGCCGATGCCGCCCGCGCCCACGATGGCGACGCGGGCGCCGACGGGCTTCCGGTGGAGGAGCACGTCCACGTAGCTCAGGACCGTTCCCCGGTCCTGGCCGGGGATCCGCGGATCCCGGGGGACGACGCCGGTCGCGAGGACGACGTCGTCGTATCCTCCCGAGACGAGCGCCTCGGCGCGCACCCGCTCCCCGAGGCGCACCGCGACGCCCGTCACCTCGAGCCGCCGCCGGAAGTACCTGAGCGTCTCCCGGAACTCCTCCTTGCCGGGGATGCGGCTTGCCATGACGAACTGGCCCCCGATCTCGCGCGAGGCCTCGAAGAGCTCCACCCCGTGCCCGCGCTCGGCGAGCAGCGTGGCGCACGCGAGCCCGGCCGGCCCGCCTCCCACCACCGCGATGCGCTTCCGTCGTCGGGCCGGACGGTAGGAGAGCTCGGTCTCCCGGCAGGCGCGCGGGTTCACGAGGCAGGAGCAGCGCCTGCGGCTGAACACGTGGTCGAGACAGGCCTGGTTGCAGGCGATGCAGGTGTTGATCTCGTCGGAGCGCCCCTCGGCGGCCTTGCGCGGGAGCTCCGGGTCGGCGAGCAGCGGCCTCGCCATCGAGACCATGTCCGCGCAACCGTCCGCCAGGATCCGCTCCGCGAGGTCCGGCGAGTTGATCCGGTTCGTCGTGCACAGGGGCACGGAGACCGCCCCCATGAGCTTGCGCGTCACCCAGGCGAAGGCCCCTCTCGGCACGCTCGTCGCGATGGTCGGCACGCGGGCCTCGTGCCAGCCGATGCCGGTGTTGATGATGGTCGCCCCGGCCTTCTCGACCGCGCGGGCGAGCGCGACCACCTCGTCCCAGGTCGACCCGTCCGGGACGAGGTCCAGCATGGAGAGGCGGTAGATGACGATGAAGTCCCTGCCCACGGCCTCCCGCAGGCGGCCGAGGATCTCGAGGGGGAACCGGATGCGCCGCTCGAAGCTCCCGCCCCAGGCGTCCGTCCGCCGGTTGGTGCGGGCGGCGACGAACTGGTTGATGAGGTAGCCCTCGGACCCCATCACCTCCACGCCGTCGTACCCCGCCTCGCGCGCGAGCACCCCGCAACGCACGAAGGCGCGGATCTGGCGCTCCACCCCGCGGGCCGTGAGCGCCCTGGGCTTGAACGGGGTGATGGGCGACTTCACCCGCGAGGGCGCGACGCACAGCGGGGAGTAGCCGTAGCGGCCGGCGTGAAGGATCTGCAGGGCCACCTTCCCGCCGTCCGCGTGGACCGCGTCGGTGACCTGCCGGTGGGCGCCCGCCGCGCCCAGGGTCGCGAGCATGGACCCGAAGGGCGTGAGCCACCCCTCGACGTTCGGGGCGAAGCCCCCCGTGACCATGAGGCCCGCCCCGCCGCGCGCGCGCTCCGCCAGGTAGGCGGCGAGCGCCGGGAAGTCGCGCCGCCGGTCCTCGAGGCCCGTGTGCATCGAACCCATGAGGATTCGGTTCTTGAGCTTCGTGAAGCCCAGGTCGAGCGGCGCGAGCAGGTGCGGATAGGCGTCTGGCACGGGGCCTCCGGTGCGCCGATGCTACCCCGACCGCCGCCGCGCGGGGACCGCTTCCCTCGCCGCGGCGTCCCCGGCGGCCCGCCTACGCGAGCGCCTTCTTGATCTTCGGGACGTCGCCCGGCGTGTAGTAGCTGCACACGCCCTTCTTCGCGGCGGGCTTGAGGCCGAGGGCGCCGATCGCCTTCTTCACCTTGGCGTCGGACACCTTCAGCTGGGCGGCGATCTTCGAGGCGGTGAGGAGATCCTTCGGGTCGGACATGCTGCGCATTCTAGCCCACGGCCGGGGCCGCTAGACGAGCTTCACGAGCTGCTTGCCGACGTTCCGGCCGCGGAACAGGCCCGAGAAGGCCTCCGGCGCGGACTCGAGGCCCTGGGACACCGTCTCCCGGTAATGGAGGCGCCCGGACGCGACGAGCTCGCCGAGCTCGGCGAGCGCCTCGGGCCAGACCTCCATGTGCTCGCTGATGATGAAGCCCTCGACCCGCAACCGGTTGACGAGGATGAGCTGGGGCCGGGCCATCGGGATCGGGGCACCGTTGTAGCCGGCGATCATCCCGCACATCGCGACGCGGGCGAAGGCGTTCATGCGGAGCATCGCGGCGTCGAGGATCGCGCCGCCGACGTTCTCGAAGTGACCGTCGACGCCGGACGGGCAGGCTGCCTTCAGGGCCGACGCGAGCGAAGGGACGTCCCGGTGCTCGCGGTAGTCGATGCAGTCGTCGAACCCGAACTCCTCCACGGCCGCCCGTCGCTTCTCGGCGCCGCCGGCCACGCCCACCGCGCGCGCGCCCCGGAGCCTCGCGAGCTGGCCGACGACGCTGCCCACGGCGCCGCTCGCGGCCGTGACGAGGACCGTCTCGCCGGGGCGAGGCGCGATGATGCGGAGGAGCCCGTACCACGCCGTCACGCCCGGCAGCCCGACCGGACCCAGGTAGGCGGAGACGGGAACGCGCGAGACGTCGACCTTGCGGAGCCCGCCGGGGCGCGCGGCGTCCACGACCTGGTACTCCTGCCAGCCCCCCGTGCCGACGACCCAGTCGCCCTCGGCGTAGCGGTCGCTCCGGGTGGCGACGACGCGACCCGCGGTGTGGCCCAGCATCACCTCTCCGAGCGGCTGCGGAGGGGCGTAGCTCTTCTCGGCGCTCATCCGGCCGCGCATGTACGGGTCGAGGCTCAGGTAGTGGTGGCGCACGAGCACCTCGCCCGGAGCGAGATCCGGCACCGGAACCTCCACGAGCCGGAAGTTCTCGGCCGTCGGCTCTCCCGCCGGCCGGGAGGCGAGGAGGAACTGCCGGTTCGCGAGCTTCGCCATGGCACCTCCGTGGTCTGCCCTAACGGCCCGGGGCGGCTCCCGCCCGAAACCCGCCCCTTGCCCGGCGCCCGGCGAGGCGGGTGCGCGAGGAGGCGAGATGGCACGCGATCTCCTCGAGGCGTCCCTGGACCGTTCGGAGGCGCCCGGCGACGGGCGCCTCGGCCGCCCAGGAGGCGTGGAGCGAGCGAACCGCCGCGCGGGCGACATGGCCGGCGAGGAGGCAGCGGAGATCCCCGGGCCTGAGCCGGACCCCGCCCTTGCGCACGGCGGCGGCGTCCGCGCGGAGCGCGGCCTCGCACTCGCGCGCCGCCGCGGCGGGCTCGGGTCCCGCCGGGCCCCTCCCCGGACTCCTGCGGCGGCAGACGAACACGGTGTCGAGGACCGACGACCCCGTCCCGGCGATGTGCAGCGAGGCGGACATCTCGGCGGGTGCAGGCAGCGACGCCGTGCAGGTGAGACCCGCGTCCAGGATGGCGACGACGAGCGGGGCGTACGCCGCCGGGTCGTTGTGGTGGTAGGTGAAGACGAAGGGCGCGCCGGGCTTCAGCGCCGACGCGAAGCGGCGAAACACGCGGGAGAGCCCGTCCGCGAAGTGCTCCATCCCCCGCCCGAGCGTCTCGTTCCCGGTGAGCTCCTCCGGCGAGCGGGTGCTCGCACGGGGAAACGGGCTTCCCTCCCGGGCGAGCGCGAGCCTCAGCCACGCGAAGCAGAAGTCCATGAGCTCCGCGTACTGGACGTTGTCGAAGTACGGCGGGTCCGTGAACACGCCGTCGAGCGAGCCCGGATCGAGGGCGACGTCGGCGGCCGGGGCATTCACGAGGTAGGCCTCCTTCTCGCCCTGCCCGCGCGGCGGCCGGTCGACGAGCCGCGCCTCGATGGTCTCGCCGGGAACGGGAACGGTCTCCTTCCCGCGCCCCACCCGGCGCGTCTCGAACGGGGCTCGGCAGTAGCGCTTCGCCCGGAGGTACTTCTCGACGAAGTGGCGGAAGGACCCGGACCCGATCCCCGGCCGCCCGAGCAGACCGTTCTCGCAGGCGACGAGCCCGACCGGGAACCCGTGCACGCTGAAGACGTCCTGGCACTTCAGTGCCCAGGTGTCGTACCGGCAGAGCATGTTCTGGTAGCGCAGGGTGTCCGAGAAGACCGTGAGGAGCGCGTGCCGGACCGGCCCGTCGGATACGGCGAGGATGCGCTCGAGGAGCAGCCCGAGCCCGAGGAGCTGCCGTGCGCCGAACATCTCGCGGTACCGGCGGTAGCCCCAGCGGCGGAGCCGGTCGCTCTCGTCCCCCGGCGGGATCGCGTCCTCGGGGATGGGGAGGCCCGGGGCCCGCGCCAGGCGGCGCTCGGCCTCCCGGAAGGCCTCGAGGTCCTCCGCGGCGGGGCGCTTGAACTGCCGTCCCTCGAGCGACCCGTAACAGGCGCCGCAGCGGTACTCGATCGCCCACATGCGGTGGGCGGGCGCCTCGGTGCGCGGGCCGAGCGGGAAGCTCCGCCCGCAAAGGCGGCACCCGGCCTCCCCCCGCGAGACGTTTCCCTCGAGGTGGACCTCGTGGCCGCAGGCGTCGCAGTGCGCCGGGTGCGCCCGCGTCGGCGGCACCGCGTGCTCGGAGAGCGCCCCGCAGCCGGGACACGCGAGCACGTGGCGGGGATGGCGCACCGCCTCGGCGAGGCGGTGGCCGGGGAAGAGATCGTTCGGGGCGCCGCAGCCCGGGCAGTGCGCCGTCTTCACCCACAGGAAGTACTTGGCGTCCGCCTCCCCCCCGCACCGCTCGCACCGCGTCCGGTAGAGCGGGCCCACGGCGGACTCGACGTCGCTCGCGACGCTCCTCGCCTCGGCGGCGAAGCGGTCGAGGTCGAGGGACGCGAGGCTGCGGGCCACGATCCAGTGGGCCATGGGGTTCACGTCGCAGCCGACGACGTGGAACCCCAGCCGGTTCGCCTCGAACACCGGCGTGCCGCCCCCCATGAACGGATCCCCGATGACGCCCGAGAGGCGGTGCGGCCGGTAGAACGCCTCGCCGAGCGGGCCCGGCGCGAACTCGGAGAGGAGCAGCGCCCGGAACAGGGTCCCCGGGCGCCTCGCGAACCACTTGTGGACGCCGATGACCGGCCGGTAGCTCTGCTGGATCTGCTTCTCGCGGAGCGCCTGCCCCGCGGCGAACGCCGCGTCGAACGCCTGCTCGAGCCGGCCTGCCCGGGCCGGACCCTTTCGCCCCGGGGCGCCGCGTGCCTGCGCTCCGACGTCCACCGGGTGTCTGATCCTTGGCACGGCGCGGCGCCGCCTTCGGCGTCTCTCTCGAGGAGTCGAGGTGCCGCGACCCCCCGGGCACCGGCCTCGGTCGCCGGCGCCTTCGACCTCGGGGGCTTCCTGCGGCCGTCTACTTGCTGAGCAGCGACGGCGGGGGGACGCCGAGGGCCTTCGCCATCTTCTCGATCGTCTCGAGCGGAGGCGACCTCTGGCCTCGCTCGAGCATCGACACGTAGGACACGGAGATGCCGACCTTGTCGGCGAGCGCCTTCTGCGAGAGCTTCTTCTTCTCGCGCAGCCGGCGAACGTTGGACGCGAACCTTGTAAGCAAATTCATGCGAGTTTTCTAACAGCGAATCGGAGCGGGGAGTACCGTCCCATTGGGGTCTGACTCGGGTGGGGCCTGCACGCACGGTCTCTGCCTCCGACGGCGCGGGAATCGCTCGCGTTCTCGGGGCGTTCATCGCGCGCCGGGTGCCGCACGCGTCCGAGGGCAACGCGCCGGGCTCGTTGCCGTCGCTCCCACCTTTTCGGGCTGGCCAATCGCGCCGGACTGGGGCAAAGAGGTCCGACCCATGAACCGATCGACCACATTCCTGGCCACCGTCGTCGCCGCCCTCCTCGGCTGCGCGACCTCCCGCCCGGCGCCGCCCGCGGCCGCCGAGGCTCCCGTCTCCCGAAGCGGCATCGACCTCGCCGGCATGGACCGCTCGGTCGTCCCGGGCGCCGACTTCTACGCCTACGCGAACGGCACCTGGCAGCGCAGCGCCGTCATCCCGCCCGACCGCGCCTTCACCGGTCCGCTCCTCGCCGTCGTCGAGAAGGTGGCGGCGCGCACGCGAGCCATCGACGAGGAGGCGGCCGCCTCGTCCGCCCCCGAGGGGAGCGAGGCCCGCCAGATCGGGGACTACTACGCGAGCTTCATGGACGAGGCGGGAATCGAGGCGAAGGGGCTCTCCCCGATCGCGCCCGCGCTCGCCCGGATCGCCGGCATCGGGGACAAGAGGGCGCTCGCCGAGGCGCTCGGCGGCTCGATCCGCGCGGACGTCGATCCCCTCAACATGACGGAGTTCCACACCGCCCGCGTGCTCGGGCTCTGGGTCGAGCAGGACCTGAACGCCTCGGGCCGGAACACCGCCTACCTCCTCCAGGGCGGCCTGGGCCTTCCCGACTGCAGCTACTACACGGAGACGGGCGCGCGCTTCGAGGAGATCCGCAACGCCTACCGGGCGCACCTCCGGACGGTCCTGAAGCTCGCCGGGATGGCCGACGCGGACGGCACCGCCGAGCGCATCTTCGCCCTCGAGACGCGCATCGCGCGCACGCACGCGAGCCGGACCGATTCGGTCGACGTCCAGAAGGCGAACAACCCCTGGACCCGCGCCGACTTCGACGCGAAGGCCCCGGGCCTCGACTGGACCGCCTTCCTCGGAGCAGCCGGCCTCGGCGACCAGCAGGGCTTCATCCTGTGGCACCCGGGGGCGGTGTCCGGCCTCGCGGCGCTCGTCCGCGACGAGCCCCTGTCGACCTGGAAGGAGTACCTGGCCCTTCGCGCCGTGGATCAGTTCGCGCCCTTCCTCCCCAAGGCGCTCGCCGACGAGCACTTCCGCTTCTACGGGACGGCCCTCCGCGGGACGCCGAAGCAGCTCGAGCGGTGGAAGCGCGCCACCGCGGCGACCGACGCCGCGCTCGGCGACGCCGTCGGCAAGGTGTATGCCGCGCGCTACTTCCCCCCGGAGGACAAGCGCGAGCTGCAGTCCATGGTGGACCAGCTCATCGCGGCCTTCGGGCGGCGGATCGACCGGCTCGAGTGGATGACTCCCTCGACCAAGGCGCAGGCGAAGGCGAAGCTCGCGACGCTCAAGGTGGGCATCGCCTACCCCGACCACTGGAGGAGCTACGCCGGTCTCGTCGTGGTGCGGGGCGACGCGCTCGGCAACGCCGAACGCTCCGAGCTCTTCGCGTACCGCTACGCCCTGGCGAAGCTCCGGCGGCCGCCGGACGCCTCGGAGTGGGCGATGCTTCCCCAGACCGTGAACGCCGTGAACCTGCCGGTCCGCAACGCGCTCAACTTCGCGGCCGGCTACCTCGAGCCGCCCTTCTACGACCGGACGGCGAGCCCGGCCGTCAAGTACGCGTCGGTCGGCGCCACCATCGGCCACGAGATCAGCCACAGCTTCGACGACCAGGGGGCCCTCTTCGACGCCGCCGGCCGGCTCGCGAACTGGTGGACCCCGGAAGACGAACGGCACTTCCAGCAGGCGGGCGCCCGGCTCGTCGCGCAGTTCGACGCCTACCGCCCCTTCCCGGACCTGGCCGTGAACGGCAGGCTCACGCTCAGCGAGAACATCGCCGACCTGGCCGGCCTCGCCGTGGCCTACGACGGGTGGCGGGCCTCGCTGCACGGGGCGGGGGCCCCCGAGCTCGACGGGCTCACGGGCGACCAGCAGTTCTTCGTCGCCTACGCGCAGGGGTGGCGGAGCAAGGAGCGCGAGGAGTCGCTTCGCGAGACGGTCCAGACGAACGGCCACGCGCCCGACCAGTACCGGGCGCTGACCGTGCGGAACCTCGACGCCTGGTACGGGGCCTTCGACGTGAAGCCCGGCCAGGCGCTCTACCTCGCGCCCGCGGACCGCGTCCGGGTGTGGTAGCCGGGGGCCGGACGGGGTTCCCGTCCGGCCTCGTCCCGGCCGAGGCGCCCCCCGGTCAGTCGTCGTGGAGGAAGAGCGCGAGGTCGACGGCGTTCGCCATCGCCTGGTAGCCGGCGTCGTTCGGGTGGAGGTTGTCCCCGCTGTCGAACGCCGGGAGCATCTGGGTGGGGTTCGCCGGGTCGCGGACCGCGGCGTCGAAGTCGATCACCGCGTCGTAGGCGCCGCTCGTCCGGATCCAGTGGTTCACCGCCTCGCGCTTCACCTCGCCCTCCGGCGTGTAGTAGCCGGGGAACGTCGTGCCGACGAAGGGCGTGAGCGTCCCCCCGTAGATCTTCAGCCCCTTGGCGTGGGCGCGGGCGATGATCTGGCGGTGACCCTCGATGATGTCGTCGGCGGTGACCTCCTCGGCGGCGTTGCCGGTGAGCCCGGGGATCCCGATGTCGTTGATGCCCTCGAGGACGATGACCCAGCGCACGCCGGACTGGGCGAGGACGTCGCGGTCGAGGCGGGCGAGGGCGTTCGGGCCGACGAAGTCGTGCAGGACGCGGTTGCCGCTGATGCCCTCGTCCACCACCGCGATGCGCGAACCCCAGTAGCTTCCCTGGAGCCTCGCCGCGAGGTAGTTCGGCCAGCGGTGGTTCGCGTCCTGGGTGGAGGCGTAACCGTCGGTGATCGAGTCGCCGAGCGCGACGATCGCCGCGCCGTGGCGGCCGTCGCTCCTCACCTCCACGCCGTTCAGGAAGTACCAGCTGCTCGTCGTCGTGCCGCCGGCTGGCATCTCCGGGGCGGAGGCGAAGTCGCCGGCCGGGGAGACGTAGGTGGTCTGGACGGCGAGCGAGTGCTCCGTCGTCGCCGACACGCTGCCCGGGAAGTAGAGGCTCACCGCGACGTTCGAGAGGGCGGGCACGGTCAGCCACACCGGGTCGGAGACGACGAGCGCACCGGCGGGGATGGTGGTCGCCGGGGAGCCCCCGAAGGTGAGCGGGTGGTCGGTCGACGGGTCGATCGCCGATCCGCCCGTCGAGAGCGCGACGCGGGCCTCCGACACGGCGAGCGGCGTCGTGCCGAAGGCGTTCGACAGGCGCACGCGCACGACGTGGCCGCCCAGGCTCACGTGGGCGACCTGCCGGACCGTCTGACCGGACAGGGCGAGCGGCGTGGTCGGCACCTGCGGGCTCGCACCCCAGGTGGACACCCACGGGCCGCCTCCGTGGTCGCTCCACGGCGCACCCGCCGTCGCGGGCGCCGGAACGGCCCAGGTGGCGAGTGCGACGGCGAGGCTCGAGGCGAGGAGGGATCGGGCGCTGCGGGACGGCTGCATGTCGGCTCCTTTCGCGGATGGTGTTCGAACCGGCGCTCCTCCTAGGCGCGCCAACCTCCGCGCTCCGCTCCCGGGGAGGGCGTAAAGATCATTTTCCATCCCGAGCGTTCAACGCTCCGTGTCGGGCCCCGCGGCCGCGGTGACGCGGCGCGCCGACGCCGGAAGGCGCACCGGACCTTGCGTTCTTGCTCCCGGAAATGGCAGCGTGCCGCGCATGGCCGAGGCGCCGAGGCGGAAGCTGTGGCTCGACTGGCAGCGCGGACTCGCGGTCCTCTACATGGTGGAGTGGCACACCTGGGACTCCTGGCGCGCGGACCCGGTGGCCTCCGGCCCGGTCCACGTCTTCCTGGCGATCGTGGGCGGCTTCGCCGCGCCCTCCTTCCTCTACATGGCCGGGCTCTCCCAGTTCCTGGGCGACGCCGCCCAGGAGCGAAAGGGCGTCCCGGTGCCCGTTCGGCGCCAGGCCGCCCTCCGGCGGGCCATCTGGCTCCTCGGGGTCGCCTACCTCTTCCGCGTCTTCGAGTACCTCGCGGGCGGCGCCTTCCGCGTCCCGGGCGGCTGGGAGGGGATCCTCAAGGTCGACATCCTGAACGTCATCGCCGTCTCGCTCTTCCTCTCCGCGCTGCTCACGGTCGGCCTGAAGGCGAGCCGCCACGCGGTGCTCGCGGCGACCGCCGCCGCGGCCGTCGCCTTCCTCGCTCCCGTGGTCGCGGGCTGGCAGCACCCGCCGAGCCGGATTCTCGACTACCTCTACAGCGACTGGCCGCGGGGCATCTTCCACCTCTTCCCCTGGGCGGCCTTCTGCCTCGCCGGCAGCGCGCTCGGTCCCCTCGCGAGGGGGGAGGACCGTCCGGGGGCCTGGATCGCCATCGGCGCGGCGCTCTTCGCCGCGGGCTGGGCCGCGGACCTCCTGCCGCCCGTCTACGCCCACCAGGACTTCTGGCGGACGTCCCCCTCTTGGCTCTCGATGCGGCTCGGGGTCGTCGTCGCGACGAGCGGCCTCCTCCAGCTCGTCCCTGCCGGCGCGGACCGGTGGCTCGCCTGGCTCCGCACCATGGGGCGCCACAGCCTGCTCGGCTACTTCGTCTCCATCGAGCTCCCGTACGGGGTCCTCTCCGCGCGCCTGCACAAGCGCCTCGGGACCGCGGCCGGAGTGGTCGGGGTCCTCGCGATGGTCGCCGTCACCTGGCTCGCGTCCGAGATCGCCGAGCGCCACGACGCCTGGCGCGCGCGGCGCTCGCGACCCGCCGCCGGGTGACCCGTCGGTGATGCGCCGCTCGCCCGCGCCGTGGCTCCCGTTCGCGATCGGCGTCGCGATCGCCTGCGCCGTCGCGGCGGCCATCGCCCTGCCGGAGATCGCCGCGCGGCTGCGCGGGCACGGCGAGCGGAACCGCTACGGTGGCCCGCTCGTCCCCGCCCCGATCGTCTCGCGAGGACGGCGCGTCGAGTCGAGCCCGCCGGGCGGGAAGGTGGTCGTCGACGGCCTCTACCGGAACGGGGCCGCATGGGCCGGGGGCCACCCGACGCCGGAGAGGCCGTCCTGGGTGGCGATCGAGGTCGGCGGGGGCTACTCCCGGCTCCTCGTCTCCTGGACCTCGTCCGGCAACCACGACTACCGCGACCGGAAGTTCGGCGCCCCCGCCGACTACCGGCTCGAGACGAGCGCCGACTCGACGAACGGGGCCGACGGCACCTGGCGGACGGCGGTCGACGTCGAGGGCAACCCGGTGCGCACCCGCGCCCACGCGATCGACTTCGCCGGGCAGCGCTGGCTCCGCCTCGTCGTCACCGGGCTCTCGCCCGACGTCTTCCCGTGGGGCCTCTTCATCGACGAGATCGACGTCCACGACCTCTCCGGCGGAGGGGACGACGTCTGGGTCTTCTTCGGCGACAGCATCGTGTCCACCGTGTTCGACCGCTCGCCGGTGCACCGCCCCACCTTCCCCGAGGCGATCGCCTGGCGTCACCCCGGCTACTTCCCGGCCGTGGTCTCGGCCGGCACCGGGAGCCTCCACCACACGGACGCGGTGCGGCAGATCGACGAGGTCCTCGCGCTCAACCCCGACGCGCGCGTGATCGCCCTGTGCTTCGGATCGAACGACTGGGACCCCGAAGCCTTCCGGGCGGACCTCGTCCGGGTCATCGGTCGCGTCCGGGAGGCGGGGCGCATCCCCGTCGTGCCGCGGATCCCCTTCCGCCCGGACAGCGCGGTGGACTTCGCCGGCCGCCTGAACCGGGTCGTGGACGAGCTGACCGTGGAGCTCGGGCTCTTGGCCGGGCCCGACCTCTATGGCTACTTCCGGGCGCACCCGGAGCGGCTCCGGGACGGCCTCCATCCGGACGACGCGGGGGCGGTGGAGATGATCCGGCTGTGGGCCGAGGCGGCCGGCCCCCTCTACGAGCGCTGACGACGCCGGATCTTCCCGGTGTCCGGATCTTCCCGGTTGACCCCGGAGGCGACCGGGTCTACTCGGACGGCATGCGTCGCACGAACCGCCCCCTCACCGTCGTCGCGCTCCTCCTCGGGCTGTTCCTCGCGGCGATGGAGATGACGGTCGTCGCGACCGCCATGCCGACGGCCGTCGGCGACCTGGGCGGACTCCACCTCTACGCCTGGGCCTTCTCGGCCTACATGCTCACGGCGACGGTGTCCGTCCCGATCTACGGCAAGATCGCCGACCTCCGGGGCCGCAAGCCGGTCATGCTCGTCGGCATCGCGCTCTTCCTCTCCGGCTCCATGGCCTGCGGGCGGGCGGGCAGCATGACGGCGCTCGTCGCGTTCCGGGCGGTCCAGGGGCTCGGCGCCGGGGCCATCCAGCCGATGGCCCTCACCATCGTCGGCGACCTCTTCGACGTGCGCGAGCGCGGCCGGATGCAGGGCCTCTTCGGCGCCGTCTGGGGGGTCGCCGGGCTCGTGGGGCCGCTCCTCGGCGGCGCCATCGTCCACTGGCTCTCCTGGCGCTGGGTCTTCTACGTGAACGTCCCGCTCGGGATCGGCTGCGCCGCCGTCCTGCAGGCCGCCTATCACGAGAAGGTGGAGCACCACGAGCACCGCCTCGACCTCCTCGGCGCGCTGCTCCTCGCCGGGACGGTGCTCTCCGTGCTCCTCGCGACCCGTTCCCGGTCCGCCGCCGCCTGGGCCGTTCCGCTCGCGCTCGTGCTCCTCGCCCTGTTCGTCGCCGTGGAGCGGCGCGCGCCGGAGCCCCTCATCCCCCTCGACCTGTTCGCCCATCGGGTCATCGGCGTCGCCTCCGCGACCGGCGCTCTCGTCGGGGCCGCCATGATCTCCACGGTCACCTTCGTGCCGCTCTACGTCCAGAGCGTCCTCGGCGGGAACCCGACCGCGGCCGGCGGCGCCATCGCCCCCATGGTCGTCGGCTGGCCGATCGCGTCGGCGCTGAGCGGCCGCTTCCTCCACCGGGTCGGGTACCGGCCCCTCATCCGCGGCGGCCTGACCGTCTCCTTCCTCTCGGCCGTGGGGCTCGCGCTCTTCATGCGTCCCGGCGCCCCGCCGTGGCTGCCGCGCCTCGTGACCGCCTGCTACGGCGTGGGGCTCGGGATGGCGAACACGCCCACCGTCATCGCCGTGCAGACGAGCGTGCCGTGGAACCGCCGGGGCATCGCCACCGCCTCCACCATGTTCTTCCGCACCATCGGCGGCACGATCGCGGTCGGGGTCCTGGGCGGCGTCCTCGCCGCGTCGCTCGCGGGCGGCGCGGCGTCGCCCGAACAGGTCGAGCAGCTGCTCGGCCCGGAGCGGGGCCTCCTCGACCCCGCGCTGCTCGCGTCCGTCGCCGGAGCGCTGCAGGCGAGCATGGTCCGCCTCTTCTGGGCGGCGGCCACCATCGCCGGCGCCGCCCTCGCGGTCGGGCTCGCCTTCCCCCGGGTCCCCGTCGCGACCGCCCCGGTGCCCGCGAAGGCCGCCGGGGCCCCGGGCGGCGCCTAGCCGCGGAAGACCCGTCGCGCACGCTCCATGAGCGCGACCACGTCCACGCCCTTCGGGCAGGCGCGCGCGGCCGCCGAGAAGTCGACGCCGTCGAGGCACCGCGCCTCGGCAGGGAGCTCCCGGAACCGCCGGAGCGCCTCGTCCCGGTCGCCATAGGACTCGTGGTACATGAGGCACCGCAGGGTCGCGCCGATGCGCACCGGGGCGGTCACCGCCGGGTTGCACAGGTGATCGCAGCCGTCGCAGGCGAGCGCCCGGGTCGCGGCCGCGTACCGGTCGAGCGAGCCCCGGTCGAGCGCGCCGAGCTCCCGGCGGTCGGTCGCCGCCGCGACGTTCTCCTTGAGCTTCTCCAGGCTGTCCATGTGCGAGACGGCAGCGGCGATGCGGGGGTCGGCCCAGACGGCCTTCAGCACCGACTGGAACTTGTTCCACTTGCCGGTCTGCTCGAACCTCTTCCAGGCGTCTGCGATCCCGGCCTCGGACCCCTGGGTCTTCATGGCGACGAGGCCGATGTCCGCGCGCGCGCAGGCGTCGATGGCGGCGTTCAGCTCCCTGTCGCCGTACTGGCGGAAGTTGTAGCGGAACATGATCGCGTCGATGAAGGACAGGCCCGAGGCGAGCTGCAGCAGCTCGGCGACGTTCCCGTCGTGGCAGGAGAAGCCGAAGAACCGGATGCGCCCCTCCTTCTTGAGCCGCTCGGCGGCCTCGGCGACCTCCTTCGTGAGGGCCTTCGGGTCGTCGAGCCCGTGCAGCATGTAGAGGTCCACGTAGTCGGTCTTGAGCCGCCCGAGGCTCGCGGAGAGCGACTCGGCCATGCCCTTCGGATCCCACCTCTCGGTCTTGGTCGTGATCCAGACCTCGGGGCGCTTCTTGCTGCGCTCCAGGAAGGCGCCGATGGCGATCTCGGACGTCCCGCCCCCGTAGCTCGCCGCGGTGTCGAAGTAGTTCACTCCGTAGCGCACGGCCTCGGCGAGCTTCGGGTCGAACCGCGTGTCGAGCTTCATGCCGCAGCCCATGACGAGGATGGGGACCTCGCGGCGCGTCCTCCCGAGCCGCTTCCGGGGGACCTGGGGCAGCGCCGCGTCGGCGAGCGCGCGCCCTCCCTCGAGCGACCAGAGCACCCCGGCGGCGGCCCCGAGGCCCGTGGCCTTGAGGAGCTCGCGCCGGGTGAAGCGGGCCTTCCTGCCGTCGTCGCTCATGTCCCCTCCTTCGCCTTCCTCGTCGCCTCGAGCAAGAGGGACCGCTCGATCGACCGAGTCTCACCCACCGCCGTCACGTACACCGCCGCCGAGTCCACGACCGGGCACTCGTGCTCGCAGATCCCGCAGCCGATGCAGAGCTCCGGCCGCACGTACGGGCGCTTGAGCAGCACGCGCTTCCCGTCCCAGCGGGTGATCTCCTCGTCGTAGGTCCCGATGGCCTTGGGCGTCACCGGGCAGACCTCCTCGCAGACCACGCAGGGGGTCTCCATGGCCCACGGCAGGCACCGGCCGCGGTCGAAGAACGCCGTCCCGATGGAGATGGGCCCCTTCTCGGCGTAGGGCCCGAGGCCGAGCTTCCGGTCGAGCGGCGTCTTCTGGATGGCGCCCGTCGGGCAGACCTCGCTGCACAGCGTGCAGTTCAGCTGGCAGAAGCCGATCGCGAAGTTCATGACCGGCGTCCACAGGCCCTCGAGCCCGGCCGGGGCGAGCGTGGCCGGCTGCAGGACGTTCGTGGGGCAGACCCGGATGCACTGATCGCACTTGATGCAGCGCTCGAGGAACGCGGCCTCCTCCACCGAGCCCGGGGGCCGGATGGCCTTCGGCGAGAAGCCGCGCTTGTTCACCGCCGCGGACAGGCGCAGGAAGGGAAAGGCGAGCATGCCGCCGGCGACCGCGAAGAGCCAGCGCCGCCGGGGAACGGCCGGGGCCGCGCGCACCGTGTCGGGGACCCTGGAGATCACCTTCTCCCCGAAGAGGGTCGCCGTGCCCTTCGCGAGGTCCCCGAGGACGCGGTCCTTCACCGGCAGGCGCTCGAGCCGGAAGGAGAGCGCGCCCTCGGGGCAGTCGTCGATGCAGTTCATGCACACGAAGCACTCGCTCTTGCGGAGCGCCTGGTGCGGGTCGGAGGCCCCCTCGCATCGCCGCAGGCACAGGTCGCAGTCGGTGCACTTCGCGAGGTCGCGGTCGATCCGGAAGAGGGACCAGCGGGAGAGGACGCCGAGGAGGGCGCCCAGGGGGCAGAGGACCCGGCAGAAGAACCTGGGAATGACGAGGTTCATCCCCACGAGCCCGACGATCATCGCCCCGACGAACCAGGCGCCGCGGAAGACGCGCTGCTCGAGCGCCCCCGGCGCCGACGAGAGGAGGAGGAGCGGCTCGGGGTCCATCCCCAGCCGGGTCCGCAGCGCCGCGGCGAGGTTCACGTGCGCGAGGTCCGCCGCGGGGGCGATGGCCGTCGCGAAGGTCCGCACGAGCAGGCAGATCGGGTCGAGAAGCCCGACCTGCAGGGACCCGAGCGCGGCGAGGACCAGGAACACGGCGAGGACGAGGTACTTGATCTGGTAGGCGGGCCGGTAGCGGTTGCGCGACATGTTGTCGCGGTTCGTCCAGACGTTGAAGAGCCAGCCCACGAGCTGGTGCAGGGTCCCGTACGGGCACATCCAGTTGCAGAAGGCCCGCCCGAGAAGCAGCGTCGGGACGAGGACCAGGAGCCCCCGCCACAGCCAGCGGTAGACGGTGTGGTTCGCGATGGCGGTGGCCACGCCGACGAGCGGGTCGACCTCGAGGAAGAGGGACACCGGGTACCCGCGCAGGCGGCTGAACCACGTGCACCAGACGAGGAACACGAAGAGCGAGAAGAAGAACGCCTGCGAGACGACCCGGACCCTCGTCGCGCGGAACGCACGCGCCCACCAGGGCGAGCCGTCCGGGTTCGGCGCCAGGCGCCGCCTCACCCAACCCGGAGTGACGAGGGTCGAGCCCAAGGTGGCTACCCCGCGTGGACCTTCTTCACGGCCTGGGCCCTCCAGTCGGGGTTCCCGAGTCCGCGCGCCGCCGCCCTGGCGAAGTAGGGCGGGAGCGGCTCGCCGGAGCGGCCGAGGAGCTCGTCCCAGCCGTAGGCGTCCGCGGCGAGCGAGTCGGTGGACGCGACGATGGTGTTCCCGGGGCGCACGTCGGCGAGGCTCCCGCCGGTGGGCCCGCTGCGGAAGAGCACCCGCGTCCCGTCGAGGACGACGAGCGTCGGCCGCATCATCAGGGCCAGGTCGGAGATGATGCCGTGGATGTCCTGGTGGAACTGGTTGCGGCGCCCGCCGAGCAGGCCGTACCAGTTTTTGGTCGTCATGGAGGCGCGGCACAGGTTGTGGTCCTTCACCGGCGCCACCCCGATCACCCGGTCGGCTCCCGCGAACGGGCGGGCGAAGAAGGGCCAGCGCTCGATCCAGGTCGCCCCGGGCACGCGCAAGGTCTCGAAGTCCCGAGCGCTCGGGAGCACCACGCGGGCGCCCGCCTCCTCCGCCGCCCTCTGCACGCCGCTGCGGACGAAGCAGGCCTCGGGGGACTCGATGGGGTTGTCGGCGACGCGGACCTCTCGCGCACCGGCTTCCCGCACCAGGGACACGAGCGCGCGCACGACCTCCGG
>DATKJV010000004.1:0-82611 GCA_035543235.1 Anaeromyxobacteraceae bacterium
GCCCTGGGCGATCCGGGTGACAACTGGCCGGTCGTCGCGAGCGCCGTCCTGTACGACCCCGTCCAGAGGCTCTTCGTCCCGACCGGCAGCCTGGCGACGGCGCGGGCATCCCATACCGCGACCCTGCTTCCCGACGGGAAGGTGCTCGTCGCGGGCGGCGCGGGGTACGAGACGTCGGGCACCCTCCTGCTCCTGGCGAGCGCGGAACTCTACGACCCGGAACTAGGGACCTTCACACCCACTGGTTCTCTCCCGGTCCCGTGCGACTCGCACACGGCGACCCTGCTGCCGAGCGGGAGGGTGTTGATCGCGGGAGGCGAGTGCTTGGAGGGTAGTTACGGGCCCGGCGAAACTTCGGCTCTTTACGACCCGGCGTCCGGAGTCTTCGCGCCGTCCGGCAATCTCCTGACGGCCCGCGAGTTCCATACCGCCACGGTCTTGCCCCCAGGGAGAGACGTGCTCATCGCGGGCGGGGCTTACTGGGACATCCCCTCGAGCGCGGAGCTGTACGAGTCGGCGACCGGCGCGTTCCTCGCGACGGGGAGCATGACGGTCGACCGGAGATTCCATACCGCGACGCTGCTCCCGACCGGGAAAGTGCTCTTCACCGGAGGGGAGACCACCAGCGACAGGTGGAGTGGAATCTTCACGATGTCGGGCCCGGACCTCGCCAGCGCCGAGCTCTACGACCCATCTCTCGGAGTCTTCACGCCGACCGAACAGCTCGCGACGGGGCGCTCGGGGCACACGGCCACGCTGCTCCTCAGCGGAGACGTGTTGATCGTCGGAGGCTCCGCCAACGGCTACCCCTTGGCGAGCGTGGAGATGTACGATCCGGTGGCGGAGGCGTTCGTCAGGAGGTAGGTCGGTGGGCGCCCGCGGCGGCCACGACCGGCGCCCATGCCGTGTCGCCGTCCACGGCCGATCTCACGCCGTCGGGACGACGTGCGCGGGAACTCGCTCCCGGAGCAGGCGAATTCAAGCGGGGCGCGCGCAGCGTATCCGGGCGGTCCGAAGAGGCCGGGAGAGCCGGCCTCTCGCCTCCCTTGGCGGCCGGAGCCACCATCGATGGCCTCGACCAGTCGGCTCACCGAGCCCGAGGAGGCCTGACGGGTCCCCCCCGGGGCTGCGGCGCGAGTCAGGGCCCGGCCAGTGTGAAGGCCGTGACCCGCGTCCCCGCCGGGACGACGAGCAAGCCGTTGCCTGCCGCCAGCCCGGACAGCGGCATGCGCGCGCCCCACCCGGCCCCGGTGGGCAGTGGAGCGCCGAGGTCGAAGGTCCACACCACGGATCCCGTGGTCCCGTCGAGGCCGTAGAGCTTCCCGAGCGACGAGCCCACCACCACGTACTGGTTGACGGCGATGGGCGAGGTGACGAGCGATCCGTCGCCGGCAAAGCTCCAGAGGACGGTGTTGTTAGCGAGCGCGACTCCGCGCAGCGTCCCGGCCTGGAGGAAGTAGCCGACCCCGGGCCCGAAGGCAGGCAGGTTGTCGGCCACGTACGACCGCAACAGCGTCCCCTCCTCGGCGTCGAAGACGGTCCCGTCGTAGGTGCCGAACCCGTTCGGCGCGTAGAGGAGGCCGTTCGCGACCACGGGGGTGGCACCACCGCCCCCCTCGCCGCCGGCGTCGTCGTGCCAGACCGGCACGCCCGTCACCGGGTCGAAATCGTAGGTCTGGTATGGGTACACGACGTAGACGCCGTCCGCCGTGACCGCCGGAGAGCTCGAGTCACCGTTCTCGACCGACTGCGTCCAGAGTTGCGCACCCGTCGATCCGTCGAGCGCGTAGAGCGTGCCTCCCACGCCTGCCCCCGCGCCGTACACGATGCCGTTCAGCGCCGTGGGCGGGGACGAGAACGAGTACTGTCCCGTCAGGAGGGCGCTCCACCTCTGAACGCCGGTGGTCACGTCGTAGGCCCCGACGAGAGCGGGGCCGTTGTTCGCGCTCAGGACGTACACGGTGCCCCCGTCGTATGCGGCGTTTGCGCTTCCGGCGATCGGGATCGGGCCCCAGGCGATCGCCCCCGTCGCCTGGTCGAGCGCGACGAGCTGGGTGCTCCCCGAGATCGCGACCGTCACGATGACCTTGCCGGCGGCGATGAGCGGATAGGAGGGGCTGCCGCCGAGGTCCACGGTCCAGGCGCTGGTCGCAGGGAACGCCACGGGCGCCATGCTCACCGCGCCGCTGTGGGCCGGCGTCATCTGGAGCGCGACCGCGTCCGACGCGGGGGGGCTGATGGTCAGCGTCAGGGCGCCGGAGGTGATCCCCTGGGCGAGCACCGTGATCGATGCCGTGCCAGCGGCGGCGATGTCGGCGGCGTCGATCTGGGCGCTGAGCTGGTTCGGGGACAGGTAGGTGGTGGGTCGCGCCGCTCCGTCGAACTGCACGGCGGCACCGATGGGAAAGCCGGTGCCGATCGCCGTGAGGGCGAAGGCCGGTCCTCCGGCCGTCACGATCGAGGGGCGGAGGCTCGTGAGCGAGAGGGCGGTGGGTGGCGAGACGGCGAGGGTGAGCGCGTTCGAGACGCCGCCGCCGTCCGCGGCATTCGTGACCGCGACGCTCGCGTTCCCGGCGCTCGCCACGTCGTCGGCCACGATCTGCGCCGTCAGCCGGGTCCCGGAAACGTAGGTCGTGGGCCGGCTGTTGCCGTTCCAGAGCACCACCGAGGACACGTCGAAGCCGGTGCCGTCGAGCGTGAGGACGAACGCGGCGCTGCCGGCGAGGACGGAGCCGGGCGTCAGGGACGCCAGGGTGGGCGTCGTGCTCGTCACCGTGAACGTGAGCGCGTTGGACACGCCTCCGCCGGACGCGGCATTGGACACCATCACCGAGGCGGTGCCCGGGGCCGCGAGGCTGGATGATGGGACGTCCGCCGTGAGTACCGTCCCCGACACGAACGTCGTCGGGAGCGGGCTGCCGCCCCACTCCACGACCGACGACGACAGCAAGCCGCTCCCGTAGACCCACAGGACGAGTCCCGCGGTGCCTGCCGCCGCGGAGGAGGGCGCGAGCTGGCTGATGGCCAGCGGAGCTGCGGTCACCGTGTAGGTGACCGAGACCGACTGGGGGCTGTTCGCTATCTGGTTCGTGCACTGGGAGTCCGTACAGACGGAGATCTCCACGGTATCCACGTAGGCGCCCGGTCCGAGCGCCGCCGGAGACTGGAAGGCGACATCGATCACGGCCGTATTGCTGGTCGTGGCCCCCAGGGTCACGTCGCTGATTCCGTTCTTCGACAGCCGGGCGTTCACGTACAGGCCGGTCGAAGGCGCGTTGGTCACCGTCAAGTCGATCTCGGCGGTCGGTGCGGCGTCCGACGTGGTCGCGTGCACCTGGATCTGGCGTGGCGATACCGACAGGCTCGGTCCCGCGGGTCCGCCGCCTCCGCCGCAGGCAGCGAGCGCGGTCGTCGCCGCACAGAGGACGAAGCTGCGCCCACCCCGACGAACGCGGCACGCCATGGCACCCCCGCAGAACCGCTCGTTCACTTCGAGCGTACATTCTGCGCACCTGGGTCGAGGCGAGTCAACGGTCGGCGGACGGGTCGACGGCCCTCGCCTCTCCGGCGCGGCCGCCTGCCGAGATCCCTCGCGGACGCTCCGCGGGCTCGGGAAATTCGCTCGCGGGATCGGGCGCGCGGAGGTCGGGGAACGGCAGCGGCCCCCGGTCCTCTGCCGCCGGGCGGCGCCGCTCCCGGTGCGAGTGAGCGGGCTTTACAAGCGAGCGCCTGCCTGCTTGTCTGGACGGCCGGTGCGCAGCCGCGTCGTCCTCGCCGTTGTCGCTCTCGCCCTGTTCGTCGCGCAGGCGTGGCGGGGAGCTGGCTACTTCCACGCGGACGAGTACTTCCAGACCGTCGAGCTCGCGAGCTACAAGCTCGGGGTCACGAGGGCCTCCGAGCTGCCGTGGGAGTTCGACGCGCGGATCCGTCCCTTCCTGCAGCCGGGGGCCTACGTGGCCGCCGCCCGAGGGCTCGCGCTCTTCGGGGTCGAGGGCCGCGGCGCCACGCTCCTCGCCTTTCGCCTCGGCGGTGCGCTCCTCGCCTGGATGGCGCTGTGCCTGCTCGCCGTCGCGCTCGGGGGCCGGGTGAAGGACGAGCGGGGCCGGACGCTGCTCCTCGCCGGGTGCCTCCTCACATGGTACGTCCCGTACCTGAGCGCCCGGACGTCGTCCGAGAACCTCTCGGGGTCGATGCTCGCCCTGGCGCTCGCGAGTTGGCTCCTCCTCGTCCGGAGGCCGCTGCTCGGCGCGCTCTTTGCCGGCCTGGCGCTCGGGATCGCCTTCGACCTCCGCTACCAGACCGCCTTCACGGCGCTCGGGTTCGCGGCCTGGCTCGCGCTCGTGCGGCGGGAACGGCTCCCGGCGCTCGCGATGCTCGCGGTCGGCTTCATCGCCGCGGCTGGACTGGGGTTCGCTGTCGACCGGTGGGGCTACGGGGAGTGGACGGCGACCCCTTGGAACTACCTGCGCGTGAACCTCATCGAGGGAAAGGCCCGGCAGTGGGGCAGTCAGCCGGCCACGTTCTACCTCGCGGGCCTCCTCGGAGTGCATCCCCCGCTGTCTGGTCTCCTCCTCGCCGCGGTGGTCCTCTTCTGGTTGCGGGCACCGAAGGACCCCATCACCTGGATGACGCTCCCGTTCGCCTTCGGCCACGCGATCCTCGCCCACAAGGAGCTGCGCTTCCTGTTCCCGCTCGGCCCGCTCGCGGCCGCCATCCCGCCGCTCCTGCTCGTCGACCCTGGCATTCGCCTCGAACGCCTCCGGGGCTGGTTCGCGCGACACCCGGGGGTGCTGCGGGCCGCGGCCCTCCTCGACCTGGCCTTCCTCGCGGCGCTGGTCCTCGTCCCGATCCGGCACGACGTCTCCCCGCAGGCGGCCCTTCACGACCGGCTCGTCTCCAGGCCGGGGACGAAGGTCGCGCTCCTGCGGACGGAGCCCTATGCCGACGGGCCGCTCCCGCTCGCCTACCTCCGGCCGCCCGGGTTCGCCCCGGTGCAGGTCGCGTCCTGGGCGGAGGTCGCTGCGCTCGCCGACGCCGGAGGCCCGGTAGACGTGGTGGCGAGGCTCGCGGACCTGCCCCCCCTGGAATTCCGCGAGCGCTATGCGGCGACCCTCCTCGCGGCGCCGCTGCCGGAGCGGGTGGCCCGCGCGCTCGCGAAGGCCATCGGGCGAACGGGGATGGTCGCGCTGTGGTCCGTCGAACGGCGCCCGCCGCGGGGCTGAAGCCCGCCGGGCCGTCGCGCCCGCTATGATCCACGCATGTCCGTCTCCGGGTCGCATCCGGACCGACGCTCCGGCGTCCGGGTGCGGCGGACCGCCTTCCTCGTGGCCGCGCTTCTCGGCGTGGGCTTCGTCGTGGCCGGGATCGTGGTCCGCCGCCGGTCGCATCCCGGGAGCGCGCCCGCTGCGCCCGTCGCGCCGAGCCCGACGGCGCCGCCGGCGGTCGCCCCTGCGCGCCAGGCGAGCGAGATCCGCGCCGCGCTCCGCAGGGCCTCGGCCTTCGTGTCCTGCGGGCTGCGCGGCGACCGGGCCGTGTTCGTGGGGGCCGAGCGCGCCGTCGCGGCCTTTGCCTGCGATGATGCGCCCCAGTTCCGGCTCGCCGACGGCCGCGAGCTCCTCGGGAAGCGCGTGGGTGGGTCGCCGCTCGGGCTGTCGATCTTCGACGTGCTGGGCGCGGCCGCGAGCCCGATCCCCCTCGGCGAGGCGTTCGCCCTCGGCGAAGGAGCGGACCTCCTCGCTGCCGTGGAAGGGCGGGGAGAGGAGCTCGGGAGCGTCCGGTCGGAAGGCATGGGGAGCGCCCGGGGGGTGCCGGTCCTGCGGCTCGGGGCCGCGGGGAGGCAGATCGCCGGCCCCGTGATCGACGGCGCCGGCCGGCTCGTGGGGCTCGTTCCCCGGGAGCCCGTCGATCCGTCCGAGCCGGGCCTCGCCATCCCCGCGGAGGCGATCTCCGCGGCGACGCCCGGTGCGCACCCGACCGAGGCCTGGCTCGAGGCGGTCCGGCGCGCGGAAGCGGAGGACGAGGCAAGCGCGAAGCGGTTCCGCTCGCTCTACCGGACCCCGGAGCTCCTCGCCGCCTGGGCGGATGGGCCCAAGCGGATCGGGGTGGCCGTCGCGCGTCGGAGCGGCGAGCGCCCGGGCCCGGAACGTGTGCGCGGTGCGGTGGCCCCGGCGCCGCCCGGCGGCCCGTGCGTGGCAGAGGGAGCGGTGGTGGCGTGGACCCGGGCTGGCACGGCCGAGCCCTGGCTCCCAAGGGAGCTGGCAGCCCGCTTCCGCTGGGCAGCGGGCCGGGGTGTGGCCGACGACCTGTGGATCGGCCGGGGCTCGCTCGAGATTCGCTGCGAGCCCGAGCGCGTGCCGGACGGGGCGCGCCTTTCGCTCGCCGGGGCTTTCGACGGGAGGGGGTCGGTGCCCGTTCCGCTCGCCGAGCTCCGGGGGGCGCAGCCGCCGGTCGGCCAACCCCCGGCGCCGGGCGCGGACGCCGGAAGGGACGGGGATCCGGGCGACGCGGACGCGCGCGAGGCGGAGGCCGCGGAGGCGTCGTGGCGCGCCGCGTTCCGGGACGTGCATGCTCGGATCCGCGACGCGGAGGACCGGCGCCGCGGCTACGGACGCGCGGCCGACGAGGCGGAAAGCCATTCCCAGTACGCGCGGGCGGAGCAGCTCAGGAGGGCCGCCCGGACCGCCGCCGTCGAGGCGCGGGAAGCCGAGGACGAGCTCCACGAGCTCGAGCGGAGGGCGTCGCTCGCTGCCGTCCCCCGCGAGTGGCGCCGTCCCTGAGCGGGCGGAAGGCCGTGGATGTCGTGGAGATGGGGTAGACTCCGCCCCCTCGCGAGAGAGGTCGCCCCCGTTGGCATCCGTCACCCGCATCGAGGTCGGGACCCGCCCCGGCTACCCCGACAGCCGGGGCCTCTCGGTGGCGCGGAAGATTCGCGAGCACCTCGGTCTCGAGGTCGCGGCGGTGCGCACGCGCGACGTCTTCCTCGTCTCCCCGGGGCTCGCCCCGGAGCATGCCGAGGTGGTCGCCCGCGAGTTCGCCGGGCCCGTCGTCCGCCAGGGTGCCGTGGGGCGCATCGAGGACGGTCCCTTCGACGTCGCGGTCGCCGTGGGCTACAAACCCGGCGTCACCGATCCGGTCGGCAAGAGCGCGAAGGTGGCCGTCGAGGACTTGCTCGGGAGGCACCTCGGGGAAGACGTTCACGTCTACGCCTCCCGCCTGTACCTCCTCACCGGGGTGTCGCGCGAGGTCGCCGGCCGCATCGCGAGATCGCTCCTCGCGAACGAGGTCATCGAGCGCGTCTCCATCTGGACCTGGGAGGAGTGGCGGTCCTCGCCGCCCGACCTCGAGGTGCCGCGCGTCGTCGAGCACGCGCCCCAGCCCGTGGCGACCGTTCGGCTCGACGTCGACGACGCCGCGCTGCAGCAGATCTCTCGTGAGCGCCTCCTCGCCCTGTCCCTCGAGGAGATGCGGACGCTGCGCGAGTTCTACCGCGGCGTCGCCGCCGACCCGCGGCGGAGGGAGGCGGGGCTCGGTGCCGCGCCGACCGACGTCGAGCTCGAGTGCCTCGCTCAGACCTGGTCGGAGCACTGCAAGCACAAGATCATGAACGCGACGGTGACCTACGAGGAGGCGGGCCGCGCCCCCGAGGTGATCCGTTCGATCTTCAAGACCTTCATCCGAGGCACGACGGAGGCCGTGGATAGGCGGATCCGCGAGCGCGAGGGGAAGAGCTGGCTCGTGAGCGTCTTCCACGACAACGCCGGGGTCATCGCCGCAACCGACCGCTACCACCTCGTCTACAAGGTCGAGACCCACAACAGCCCCTCCGCCCTCGATCCCTACGGCGGTGCCATGACGGGGATCGTCGGCGTGAACCGCGACCCGTTCGGCACGGGGATGGGATCGGACCTGCTCTCGAACACCTGGGGGTACTGCTTCGCGCCGCCCGACTGGCGCGGAGAGCTCCCGCCCGGGCTCCTGCACCCGCGCCGCGTGCGCGACGGCGTCCACGCCGGCGTCATCGACGGCGGGAACCAGTCCGGGATCCCGTACGCGCGGGGCTGGGAGTTCTTCGACGATCGCTTCGTTGGGAAGCCGCTCGTGTACTGCGGGACCGTCGGTCGCATGCCGGTCTCGGTCGCGGGGCGCCCCGGCCACGAGAAGGCGGCCCGGCCCGGCGACCGGATCGTCATGGTGGGCGGCCGCATCGGCAAGGACGGCATCCACGGGGCCACGTTCTCGAGCGCAGAGCTCACCGAGGAGAGCCCGGTCCAGGCCGTCCAGATCGGCGACCCCATCACGCAGAGGATGATGTTCGACTTCTTGCTCGAGGCCCGAGACCGGGGGCTGTACTCCGCCATCACCGACAACGGGGCCGGAGGGCTCTCGTCGTCGGTCGGCGAGATGGCCAGGCAGCCCGGCGGGGCGCGCCTCGACCTCTCCCAGGCGCCGCTCAAGTACCAGGGGCTCGCGCCGTGGGAGATCCTCGTCTCCGAGGCGCAGGAGCGAATGACGGTGGCCGTTCCCCCGGACAAGGTCGGCGAGTTCATCGAGCTGTCGCGCCGGCGCGAGGTGGAGGCGACCGACCTCGGTGCCTTCACGTCCGACCCGTACTTCCAGGTCACCTACGGGGACCGCACCGTGGCGCTCCTCCCGATGTCGTTCCTCCACGACGGCGACCCGGAGATGCGGCTCTCGGCGGAGTGGCGCGAGCCCGCCCGCGTGGAGTGGTCCGGCCGGCCGCTGCCCCCCTCGGCCGAGGAGGGGAACGCGCTGGCGCGGGCGTTCCTCGCCCGCGACAACCTCCGCTCCGCGGAGCTCCTCGCCCGGACCTACGACCACGAGGTGAAGGGACTCACCGTCGTGAAGCCCTGGGTGGGCGTCCACCGCGACGTCCCCGCCGACGCCACGGTGCTGCTCGTCTCCCACGAGGGCGGAGAGGCCGGCTACGCGCTCGCCGAGGGGGTGTTCCCCGCCTACTCGGACCGCGACGCGCACGCGATGGCCCAGGCGGGCGTGGACCTCGCCGTCCGCCGGGTGGTCGCGGCCGGCGCGCGGCGCGACCGCATCGCCCTGCTCGACAACTACTGCTGGCCCGACCCGCTCGAGGGGCCTTCGAACCCCGACGCGCGCCACAAGGCGGCGCAGCTCGTCCGCGCCTCGCGCGGGCTCGCGGAGATCTGCCTCGCCTACGGGACCCCGCTCATCTCGGGCAAGGACTCGATGAAGAACGACGCGGTCGTCGGCGGGCGGCGCATCAGCGTGCCGCCGACGCTCCTCGCCTCGGCGATCGCCGTCGTGACCGACGCGCGGCGCGCCCTGACGCTCGAGGCCGGGGGGCCGGGGGAAGTCCTGTACCTCGTCGGCGAGACCGGGGAGGAGCTCGGAGGCTCGGAGTGGGCCGCATCGCGTGGCGAGCGAGGCGGCGAAGTCCCCCGGTGCCGCCCGGCGGAGTTCTGGCGCCGCTACGAGGCCGTCGGGTCGCTCGCGTCCGAGGGGGTCCTGACCGCTGCCCACGCGCCGGGGCGGGGAGGGCTCCTCCCGGCGCTCTTCTTCCTCGCCCGGGCCGCGGACCTGGGGATTGACGCGGACCTCGCCGTCGCGCCCGCGACCGGGCGCCCGGGCTGGGAGGCGCTCCTCGGGGGAGAGTCCGCGGGCCGACTCCTCGTCGCCGTTCGCCCGGACCGCGCGCCGGAGCTCGAGCGCCGCCTCGCAGGAATCCCGCACGCCCGGCTCGGGGCCTACGACCCCACCCGGCGCCTCCGCATCCGGCTCGGGGAGCGGGTGCTCGTCGACGCGGCAGTGGACGGCCTCGCGGCCGCGTGGAAGAGGCAGGGGGGCGAGAGGTGACCGCGCGCGTCCTCGTCCCGACCGGGTTCGGCCTCAACTGCGAGGAGGAGACGGCGCGCGCCTTCCGGCTCGCGGGGGCCGAGGTGGACCTCGTCCACCTGACCGACCTCTTCGCGCGTCGCCATCCCCGGCGCCTCCAGGACTACGGGGTGATCGTGTTCATGGGGGGCTTCTCCTACGGCGACCACGTCGCCGGGGGATTCGTCCTCGCGACGCGCATCCGCGCCCACCTCTCGACGGACCTGGGCGCGTTCCTCAAGGGGGGCGGGAGGGTGCTCGGGATCTGCAACGGCTTCCAGACGCTGGTGCGGCTGGGGCTCCTGCCCGGACCGGAGGAGGGACCGCCCGACTTCGTGCCTCGGGCCGCGCTCACCGACAACGCGCGGCTCGGCTACCGGGATGCCTGGGTGCGGCTCGCCGTCGACCCCGCGACCCGGTGCGTGTGGACGCGCGGGCTCGGGCCGCTCGAGGTCCCGGCTCGCCACGGGGAGGGCCGGTTCGTGGCGGGCTCGGAGGACGCGCTACGGCGCCTCGAGGCGAACGGGCAGGTGGCGCTGCGGTACGTCGACGAGGGCCTGCGCCCGACGGAGAAGTGGCCCGAGAACCCCAACGGCTCGGTCCGGGGCGTGGCGGGGATCTGCGATCGCAGCGGGCGCATCCTGGGCATCATGCCGCACCCGGAGGCGTTCCTGTACCCGTTCCTCCACCCGGACTGGGCGAGGCGCCGCGGCGCGGCGGGCGATCGCGAGCCTCCGACGCTCGCGCTCTTCCGCAACGGCCTCGCGGGGGCGTAGCGGACGCCTCCGGCTTGCGCGCGCGGCCCTGCCCGGGCACAACAGGGGCGTGGCCGAACCCGGCGAGCTCCTGCTCCTCGTCCCCACCCGCAGCTACCGCGTCGACGACTTCGTCGCGGCGGCCCGCCGGCTGGGCGTGCCGGTGGTCATCGGGAGCGACCGCTGCCATCGCATCGAGGAGACCTTCGGGGAGGCGCAGCACCTGCTCTCCCTCGACTACCGGCGGCCCGCCCGTGCAGCGGACCAGATCGCCCGGGCGGCCCGGGGCCGGCACATCCGCGGGGTCGTCCCGACCGACGACGCCACCGCGGTCATCGCGGCGGCGGCGGCGGAGCGGCTCGGGCTGCCCCGGAACCCCCCCGAGGCGGCGCGGAAGACCGCCAACAAGCTCGCCCAGCGGGAGGCGCTGTCCGCCGCCGGGGTCGCGGTGCCGGCGTTCCGGGCGTTCCCGCTCGACGGCGGGCCGGACGCGCCCTCCCGGCAGGTGGAGTACCCCTGCGTGCTGAAGCCGCTCGCGCTCTCCGCGAGCCGCGGCGTCATCCGCGCCGACGGGCCTGGGCCCTTCCGGGATGCCTGGCACCGGATCGAGCGGATCCTCCGCGACGCCCGTGCGGAGCGGAAGCCGAAGGACGACGGGGCCGATCGGACGCTCCTCGTCGAGTCCTTCGTGCCGGGCCCGGAGGTGGCCCTCGAGGGGCTCCTGCGCGGTGGCCACCTCGAGGTCCTCGCGATCTTCGACAAGCCCGATCCTCTCGACGGCCCCTACTTCGAGGAGACCCTCTACGTGACGCCGTCGCGCCACCCCGAGCAGGTGCAGCAGGCGTTGTGCGCGCTCGCGGCCTCGGCTGCCGCGGCCCTCGGGCTCCGCGAGGGGCCGGTCCACGCCGAGTTCCGCCTCGGACCGCGCGGGCCGGTCGTCCTCGAGGTCGCGGCGCGGACCATCGGAGGCCTCTGCGCGCGTGCGTTGCGCTTCGGGGTCGGCGTGTCGCTCGAGGAGATCGTCGTCGCCCACGCCGTCGGGATGCCCGCCTCCCATCTCTCCCGCGAGAGGACCTCCTCCGGGGTGATGATGCTGCCCATCCCGAGAGCGGGCATCCTCCACGGCGTCTCCGGCGTCGAGGCCGCCCGGGCCGTGGCTGGCGTGGAGGACGTCGTCATCACGGCGAGGGAGGGGCGCGACCTCGTCCCCCTCCCGGAAGGGGACGCATACCTGGGGTTCGTCTTCGCCCGGGCCGCGACCCCGGCCGCCGTGGAGCAGGCGCTCCGGGAGGCGCACCGGAAGCTCTCGTTCGACGTCCGGCCGGCGCTGCCCGTCGCGGGCTGATCCGCCCTGCCGTGCGCGCGCGGCGCCCGTTAGAAGCGGCCGCGCCTCGGATGGGCGAGAATTCAAGTCATGTCCGCCTGGCACGCTGCCAAGCTCGCAGTCCGGGTCTCCGTCGCGGTCGCCGCCGTGGCGGGTGGCGACGCCCTCGCACGGGCCACGGAGCCGGCGACGGTCGCTCTCGAGAACGTGACCAGGGCCAACCTGGGCATGGGGCTCTACAACGCCGGGTGGTACGGCTGCTCCACCGGGTACGGGCAGTACCCGTGCGCGGCCGGTTCGTCGAACGGCTTCATCCCTTTCCTCGTCGGTCCCCAGCTCGACCTCCACCTCGGGGGGATCAACAACCTGAGCGTCGGTTTCGACGTCCTCGTCGGGAGCGTTGCGACCAGCTTTTCCGGAGGGTGGAAGACGGTGGCCATCTGGGAGCCCACCCTCGACTACGTGGCGAAGTTCGGCCCGCCCACGGAGGACACGGTGGGTCGCTTCCGGATCGGCGGTGGGGTGTACGTCGGCCCGAACTCCGGGGCGGGCGGGACGTTCCGGATCGGCGGCGGCGCCTCCTTCCTGAACGCGGGGCGGATCGGCATCGGGGTCGACCTCGTCCTGGAGGCCGGCGGCTACCAGAACAACTGGATGGGCGGGCTCCAGCTCATGGCTTCGCCGGAGTGGCACTTCTAGTCGGGCTCCAGGGGGGACGCCTTCCGGCGCCTCCCGGCCTCCATCGGCAGGTCCCCGCGAGGCCGCGCCCTGCGGCCCCCGTCCGGGGCTTGGGCCGGAACGCCGCGTGTGCAGATTTCCGACAGATGAAGCGGATGGCTCCAGTGGCGCGGCGCGGCATCGCGCTCGCGCTGTCGGCTGCGACCGGCGTGAACTGCGCAGGCGGCACGGCTTCGCTGCGGGGGGCCATGGCGGCGCACGCTCCGATCGTCCCCGTAGGGGTGAACGCCAAGCCGATCGCGCCGGCAATGAAGGACTTCCCGCTCGTAGGTCCTGAGAGTTGCGGCTGGCCGATGGCCCACTCCGGGTCAAGCGGCGGCGGGGTGGCCCTCGCCATCGTCGCAAGCATCACCTGCCTATGCGCGGTCGGGGTCGTGGACGTGATCGCGTTGCCAATTCAGCTCCCCATACGCGGGAAGGAGAAGAGCATCCTCGAGGCCGCGGCCGCCTGCTGCCCTCTCGAGGATCCCGTGTCCATCGTGGCCGAGCGAACCGCAGCCCGGCTGGCGGCCGACTTCGGGTTCAGTCGGCAGGAGGCGTCGGGTGCGAGCGAGAAGACCGTCTACGTTCGGGTGAGCACGTCGCAGTTCGCCTACGCGGGCCGGATTCGTTGGTCCGGCTCCGTGCGTCTGGATGGATGGGAGGCGACCTGCGACGTCGAGACTGCCGCGGTGGAGGTCGAGTCTTTTCGCAGCGACTGTGCGGCTGTGCACCATGAGGTCGAGGCGCTCGCGGACAAGTGTGCGGCCATCGTGGCAAGGAAGCTCAGGGAAGCGCTGGAACCCCCGTCGGAGGCACAGCCTGCGCATTGACGGCGCCGCAAGCGCCGTCATCTCGCGTTCGCGTCGGCAGCCGCGCCTCGGAGAGAGCCGGGGCAGGCGACCGGGAGCCCGCCGGCGAGCGAGACGCCCCACGCTGGAGCACCTGGCGACCGGCCGGATGTCTCGTGGCGCGCCGCCGCCGTTGCCTTCGCCTCGCCGCGCGGGGACGAAAAAGGAGCCGCGCACGCGCCAGGCGACACCTAGTTACGGGGCTTCTTCCGGGAGAGTCCCCGCCGGACGGCGATCTCTCCGGCGACGGCCCGGATGGTTTCCCAGCTGCGCGTCGTCACAGGCACGCCGTACAGGCGCTCGATGGCACGGAGGTGGCCGATCGCCCTCATGTGCCTGCGGTGGACCCCGAAGACGAAGCTTCCGTCCTGGCCCAGGATTCGGACGAACCACTCCCCGGTCGAAGGGATGCGGGCGGGAACCGCTCGGGGGGAGCGAGGGCGGCGCGTCAGAACGCTCACGAAGCGAATGACGCCGCGGCGGGCCGGCTCGTTCGCGAAGGGAGACCGTGCCACGAGCGACTCGACCTCGGCGCCCCTGCAGATGGCGATCTCCGCGTCGAAAGGAAGCCGGCGCACGAGCTCAGCCCGGAGCCGCGCCGCGGTGACCGGTCCTCCGACGACGAAGGTCCCGGCGGCCCCGATGTTGGCCACGTCGAGGAGCGCGAGTTCCCGGGCGAGAGCCGCCGGGCGGAAGGCCCGGTGGCCGCCCACGTTGATTCCCCTGAGAAAGGCGACGAGGGCCATCCCTCACCCGAAGCGAACTCCGGCGCAGCGCTCGGATCCGCGGACCTGGAACGGCGCGAGCCTCCCCGTCCCGTGCGCGCCGGTCCCGCGTCGCTTGCGTTCAAGGTGCGCCACGGTCGCCCGATCCGCCGGCGTCACGCGTCCGTTCTCGCAGCTCGTGCGGCGGGAGAGGAGCCCGGGCCGGTCGTCGGAGGACGTCAGCGCTCTCACGGCTCCTCTCGCAGAGGGGCGAACTGCCCCTCGGTGGGCTCTGCTCAACAGAACCAGGACTCGGTGAGCCGCGGGGCCCGCGCAGAGGAGAAGGGGCGGGCGACGTGCGCGTGCTCGCGACCGGCCGCGGCGAGCGCGAGGGCGCGGACCTTCGCCACGAGCTCGGATGGCGGCTCGCCCCGGGCGACGCCCGCGGCGACGGCGGCGGCGACCCTGGACTGCAGGCCGTCCATGCGGGGGTCGGGGTGGCTCCACCGGAAGGTGAGCCCCTCCTCGTCGAGATCCTCGAGCCCCAGCGACGGCTCGTCGCACAATAGAGATCCGGGCGGGACGAGGAGGCGGATGGTGAGCTGCACCGGGTCGAGTCCCGCGAGCCAGCCCTGCGACTCGAAGACGTCGAGGAGGTCGAGGTAGTCGTCGAGCGTCGACCACGGAGTGAAGGGCAGGAGCGACGCCCGGAGGGCGAGGCCGGCTCGCGCGCAGACCTCGAACGCCCGGAAGACGTCTGCCCGGGTGTGCCCCTTCGCGAGCCTCCCCAGGACCTCGTCCGAGAGCGATTCCACCGCGGAGGTGACGAAGAGCGCTCCCAGCGAGGCGAGCTCGGCGACGGCCTCCGGGAGCCTCACGAGGTGCTCCACCTTGGCCGTGAAGTCGAAGGTCATCCCGGGAAAGCGCCGGTGGATCTCGCGCCCCAGGCGAAGCGCGTGGCCGGGGCCATTCAGGAAGTCGGGGTCGCCGAAGGTGACGTGCGTCGCGCCCGCGGACGCCTGCCGGCGGACGTCCTCGAGCACGACGTCCGCTGGCACGGCGAAGAAGCGCCCGCGGTAGAGCGGTGGAAGCGGGCAGTGGCGGCAGAGATGGAGGCAACCGCGGGACGCCTCGAGGTACCCGGCGAGGCGCTCGTGCCCGGACGAGTCCACGAGGCGCGCGTAACGGTCCGGAGGCGGGAGGCCTTCCCGGTCCGGCACCGGAAAGTCGAGGCGGGAGAGCGAGGCCGAGCCGGCCCCCGGGCGGGCGAACCGCCGGAGATCGAGCCCCTGCTCGGCGGACCGGGCGAGCTCGACGAGCTCCTCCTCGCACTCCCCGCCGAGCACGGCGGAGGCGCCGGCTCGCAGGAGGAGCGGCCCGTGCAGGAGGGCGTAGGGCCCATGGAAGCACAGGACGACCCCGGGGTTGAGCGCGCGGATGCGCTCCGCGGCGGCGAGGCCGAGGCGCAGCGCCGTGTGCATGGGCACGGAGATCGCGACGAGCCGTGCCCGGCACACCCGGTCGGCCTCGAGGCTCTCGACGGCGAGGTCCATCGCGGCGGGCGCGAACCCCGCCCGACGCAGGAAGGCCTTCGGCACGGCGATGCCGTGCGGCGCGTGTCCGAGCTCGTAGGTCGAGACGAGGAGGATCTCGCCCGGCCCGCGCAAGGGCTAGCCCTTGGACGGCGGTGGCACGTAGTCCGGAGGGAGCTGCGCGCCCTGGCCGAAGAAGAACTCCTCCGCCTGCTGGTAGAGGATCTCGTTCGACCGCGGGTCCGCCGGGGAGAGGCGGAACTCGTTCATGATCATCTTGAAGTGCTCGAGCCACATCTTCCAGGCCTCCTGGGAGATGGACTCGTAGATGCGCTGCCCGAGGTCGTTCGGGAAGGGCTTGAACGTGAGCCCGGGGAGATCCCTTCCGAGCTTTTTGCAGAGGACGATTCGGGCCATGGGCGGGGATTCCTCGTCGGGTCGCCGGGGACATAAGACAGGCGCCCGCCGTCTGCACGGCGGGCGCCTCGATGCATCCGGCCGGCGACCGGTCTGGGCCTAGCTGAGCAGCGAGACCGGCGAGACGGAGAGCGCCTTCGCGAGCGACTCGAGCGTGTCGAGGGGCGGGGTGCGCTGGCCGCGCTCCAGCATGGAGATGTACGAGACCGAGAGCCCCGCCTTGGCGGCGAGTGCCTCCTGGGACAGCTTGCGGCGCAGCCGCTCGTCCTTCAGGTTCTCGGCGAACTTGTCAGCCAACGATGCCATGGATCGACGGCTCCTGGTGGGTGGGGACATGGGGGCCTTCCGGGCAATTCCGCCAACTCATTTTGGCGGGAACCGTGTGCTCGATTACTTAGCACCGCGACCCGCGACGGTCTAGGTTTTTGGGCCGGCCGACGGACGGGGGCGCGGAGCGCGCGAGAGGGCCGCGGCGGCGCGGCGGCGAGGAGGCGCGCCGACCCGGCGGCGTCTCGGTGCCACGGCAGGGACGCGCGCGCCCGCCGAGGGTGGGCGGAGGACGAGGGCACGGACCACCGCGCCGCGCCGGAGCCGCGCAACCCCGGCCGGCAGGAGGGCGAGCGCGCCGAGGCCTGCCATCGACGGCACGCTCCCGCTCCTCTGCTCGGGCAGGCGCTCGAACCACAGGCCGCCGCCCCGCTCTCGCAGGAGGCCGCGCAGGTATACGGCGAGGTCCGGCGGCTTCTCCTCGGCCCGGGCGAGCCGCGCTGCGACCGAGGCCCGGCCCGCGCCCTCGAGCCCCTGCAAAGCCCGCAGTGCCGGGCGCGCGAAGAGCTCGAAGGTGACGAGGGAGCTCGCAGGGTTGCCGGGCAGGCAGAAGACGAGGAGGCGGCCCAGGCGCCCGAAGGCGAAGGGCTTGCCGGGGCGCATCGCCACGCGCCAGAAGTCGAGCCTCGCCCCGGCCTCCCGCAGGGCGGGTCGCACGAGGTCCCGGGCACCGACGGACACGCCGCCCGTCGTGACGAGTGCGTCGAGGCCGCGGGCCGTGGCGAGTGCCCGCCGCAGGGACGCCCGGTCGTCCCGGGCGAGCGGGAGGACGATCGGGACCGCCCCCGCGTCCGCCACCGCGGCCGCGAGCGCGTGCGTGTTGGAGTCCGGGATCGCCCCCGGCCGCTGCGCGCGCCCCAGCGGAGCGATCTCGTCGCCGGTGGCGAGGACGCCGACGCGCGGCCGGCGGTGGACGGGGAGCTCGGGCTCGCCGAGGGCGGCCGCGAGCCCGATGGTCCCGGGGTCCACGGCCGCGCCGCGGCGCAGCGCGATCGAGCCCGCCGCGAGGTCGCTTCCCGCCGCGCGGACGAAGCGCCCCCGCTCGGCGGGGCGGCGAAACCGGACATGGCGGCCCCTGCGGGCGACCTGCTCCTGCATCTCCACGCAGTCCGCTCCGGAGGGGAGGGGCGCGCCGGTGAAGACCCGCGCGCAGGCCCCCGGCGGGAGCGTCCGCCCGGGCGCGTCCCCCGCGAAGACCTCGAAGGCGACGGGCAGACTCGCGCCCGGACCTGGCGCATCCGACGCCCGGAGCGCGTAGCCGTCCATCTGCGCGTCCCCGAACGGCGGCAGAGCCCTCGCCGCGACCAGGTCCTCGGCGAGCGAGCGGCCCAGCGCATCCGAGAGGGCGACGCGCTCCGGGGGCAGCGGTGCCACGTCGCGGAGGCTCCGGAGGATGCGGGCGAGCGCCGCGGACGGAGAGAGCACGACCTGTTTCTAGGCCCGCGACACGGCCCCTGGCAAGCGGCGGCATGCAGCGGTGCCGCGCTCGACCGCTGGCAGGCGCCGTGACAACATGCGCGCACCATGCGGAATCCACGCCGTGGAACGGAGCGCCGCGAGGCGCTTCTCGCCGAGTTGCGCCGAGCCGAGGGCAAGCTCCTCTCCCTGCCCGAGCTCCTCCAGCGCGCGCGCCTGCACCCGGGGGAGCGCGGCGACGCGAAGAAGGTGCTGAGAGACCTCGTCCGCGAGGGGCTGGTCCGGGGAGTCGGCAAGCGCTACCTCATCGCCCGGACAGCCGCGCCTGCGCCCGAGCGCTCCGGGCGGCGCGCTCCGACGCAAGGGTCCCAGGTTCCGGGCCGCAGGCTCCTCGGCCTGTTCACCCGCCACAGGGACGGCTTCGGCTTCGTCGCGCGGCTCGACCGCGCAGGCCCGGACCTCTACGTGAGCCCGGGCGACACCGCGCAGGCGGTGGATGGAGACCTGGTCCAGTTCGAGATCTTTCCCGGGCGCCGCGGACCCCAGGCGCGCGTGGCCGAGGTCGTGCAACGCGGGCGGCGCATGGTGCTCGGCGCCTACCAGGGGCGCGGCGCCGAGAGCTTCGTCGTGCCCGCCGAGCCCGAGCTGCCCCCGGTCATTCCGGTGCCCGAGGCCCGGGGGGTGCGCAACGCGGAGGTCGTGAAGGTCTGGCTCGAGGGCCATGGAGGGCCGCTGCGGGGGGAGGTGCTCGAGAAGATCTCCGACCCGGCTGCGCCGTCGGCGGAGGTGCTGAAGGTCGCCTACTCGCACGGCTTCGCCGACGTCTTCCCCGACGAGGTCGCGGCCGAGGCGGAGGCGGTGCCGGACCGGGTCCGGCCCGAGGACTGGGAGGGGCGGCGGGACCTGACCGGCCTCCGGCTCGTCACCATCGACGGCGAGGACGCGAGGGACTTCGACGACGCGGTCTACGTCGAGAAGCTCCAGGGGCGCCGGGGCGGGTTCCGCCTCGTCGTCGCCATCGCGGACGTCTCCCACTACGTCCGGCCGGGGAGCCCCCTCGACGCCGAGGCGCTCCGGCGCGGAACGAGCGTCTACTTCCCCGGGATGGTCCTCCCCATGCTCCCGGAGCGGCTCTCGAACGGAGTGTGTTCGCTGAACCCCGAGGTGGAGCGCCTGTGCGTCGTCGCGGACCTCCGGGTCGGCCCGCAGGGAGAGCCGGCCGGCACCGCCGTGTACGCCGCCGTCATGCGCAGCGCCGCCCGCTGCACCTACGCCGAGGTGGCCCGCGTCCTCGACGGGGAGCGGGTGCCCCACCGGGAGTTCCTGCGCGACGACTTCGAGCGCATGGCGGAGCTCCAGGAGATCCTCGGCCGGATGCGTCGCCGCCGCGGATCCATCGACTTCGACCTTCCCGAGTCGCGCATCGTCCTCGGGGAGGGCGGAGTGCCGCTCGCGATCGAGCGGCGGCCGCGCAACCGGGCGCACCGGATCGTCGAGGAGTTCATGCTCGCCGCGAACGAGGCGGTGGCGCGCTGGTTCGGGGAACGGGACCTCCCCACCATCTACCGGGTCCACGGGCTTCCGGACGAGGACAAGCTCAGGACCTTCCTCGATCTCGCGAGCGCCCAGGGGTTCGAGGTCCCGACCGCGCAGGCGGGGCCGGTAGCCCTCTCCGACCTCCTCGACCGCCTCGCCGGTCACCCGCAGCAGCGGGCGCTCAACCAGCTGCTCCTGCGCGCCATGATGCAGGCGGTCTACAGCCCGGAGAACATCGGCCACTTCGGCCTCGCCGCCGAGCACTACCTGCACTTCACCTCCCCGATCCGCCGCTATCCGGACCTCGTCGTGCACCGGCTGCTCCGGGAGGCCGCCCGCTGGCGCGGGGAGCGCGAGGTGCGCCGGCCCAGGGCCGGCGAGCTCGAGCGCATCGCGCTCCTGTCGTCGGAGCGGGAGCGCTCGGCCATGCAGGCGGAGCGGGACGTGCACGCCTACCACGCGGCCCTCTTCATGCGCGACCGGGTGGGGGAGCGGAGCCCGGGCACGGTGGCGGCGGTGGCGGAGTTCGGGCTCTTCGTGGAGCTGCGCCGCTGGTTCGTGGAGGGGCTCGTCCGCGCCGAGGACCTCGGGGAGAGCTTCGAGCTCGACGCCGCCGGGCACGCGCTCGTCGAGAAGCGCACCGGCCGGGCGTTCCGGGTCGGGGACGGCGTCGAGGTGGAGGTGGCGGCGGTCGACCCGGTGCGCCGGCGCATCGACCTGTACCTCGTCGAGGCGGGCGAGGCGCGCGTCCGAAAGCGCGTCGAGCGGGCGCGCGCCGACCGGCGAGGCGCCGGCGACGATCGGCGCCGCCCCCGCGGCGCGGGCGGCAGAGGGAAGGCGCAGCGCGCCCGGCCGGACAAGCGCGGGCGCTGACGCTAGGACGAGCCCGCCGGAGGGGTGCCCCGGAGGGCGCGCGCGAAGCGGCGGGCGCGCTCGAGGCCTTCGGCGAGCGACCGGCGGGGCTCGAGCGCGCGCCCCTCCTCGGCGGGGACGAGCGCGGTCGCCGACGGATCCTCGGGATCGAAGACGAGCGTCAGGCGGGCGCGATCGACGGCGGCGAAGAAGGCCTCCCACCCGCACCGCCCGGCGGTGTCCCCGTGCCCGGCGAGCCGCGGCCTCCCGCCCTCGAGCGCTGGCGAGAGCTGCTGGAGGCCCGCGGCGTACAGGAACGCGCCGCGGTCGCTGGTCGCGGTCTTCATGGGTTTCCTCCTCGGGCGAGTCTACAACGCCCGGGCGTTGTAGGATGCGCCGGGTGAACGCCCAATACGCGGTCCTCCTGGGTCTTGCCGGGTTCGCGGCCGGGGTCGTGAACGCCATCGCCGGCGGCGGCTCCCTCATCTCGTTTCCGGCCCTCCTGTTCACGGGCATGCCCCCCGTCGTGGCGAACGCCACGAACACGGTGGCCATCTGGCCGGGGACCGTCTCGTCGACCTGGGCCTACCGGCGCTACATCGCCGAGGAGAAGCACCGCGCCTGGGTGCTCGCCTGGCCGTCCCTCATCGGCGGCCTGGCAGGCTCGGTGCTGCTCCTCCACACCCCGGAGAGCGCCTTCCGGGCGGTCGTGCCCTGGCTCATCCTGTTCGCCGCCGCGCTCCTCGCGGCCCAGGGCCCGGTGGCGCGGTGGGTGTCCCGGGCGATCCCGTCCACGTCGACGACCGTGCCCCCCGCGCTGTGGCTCGCCCAGCTCGCGATCTCGGTCTACGGCGGCTACTTCGGCGCCGGGATCGGCATCCTGATGCTCGCCGCGATGGCGATCTTCCTGCCCGACACCCTCCAGCACGCGAACGCGCTCAAGGTCCTGTTCTCGCTGCTCATCAACGGGATCGCAGCCGTCTACTTCCTCGTCGCCGGTTCCGTCCGGCTCCCGGAGGCGGCGCTCATGATGGTGGCCGCGGTCGTCGGGGGCTGGGCCGGGGCCCACCTCGCGCAGCGGTTGCCGGCCTGGCTCATGCGGCTGCTCGTCATCGCGTTCGCGGTCGCGGTCGCCGCCAAGCTGCTCTGGAAGGGGTAGCGCAGCGGCAGCGCCCGCCTAGCCTCCGAAGGCAAAGCGGACGACGGCCTCGCCCGTCGCCGGGACCGCGACCTGCGCCGTCCGCTCGCCGAGCTTCTCGTGCCAGGCGGTCACCGTGTAGGTGCCGGGGGGCAGGTCCGGGATCGCGAAGGAGCCGTTCGGGCGGGTGACCGCGGCCGGGCCGTCGACGACCATGACGAACGCCGCCATCCAGTCGTGGACGTCGCACTTCACCCGGACGAGCCCCGGCGACCGGAGCACCTTCGTCACCTTCTGGTCCTTGCGCGGCATCGCGAAGTTGAAGGCCGTCGCCTGCCCGAGGTACCCGTGGATGTTGTGGAGGACGGGATCGCTGTTCACGATCTCGAGGGTGCTTCCGACGGGCACCGCCTGGACGTGCGGCGCGTAGCGGCAGCGCCGCTGGTCGAGGACGACCTGGGCGCGCGCGGGCGGGGAGGGGAGGCCCCTCACGACGACCACGACGTTCGCGAGGCCGCCGCCCGAGACCTCGACGGTCTCGTCCGGGACGCTCTTGCCGCAGGCGTCGTCGTCCTTCGTCACCTCGAGGGGCACGGCGGCGGGCGGGGCGCCGGCGAAGGTCGCCGTTCCCCGGAGCTCGCCTCCCGCCGCGGTCGCCGCGAGCGCGGCGCCTACGAGCGCCGCGGCGCGGATCGCCCTGCCCATGGACCGTCCTCCGCGCGCTCCGGGTGCCGACGGCGCGGGCGGCTACCGCCCGCTGAGCGCCTGCGAGAACCCGATGAGCGCCTCGAGCGCGTTCGTCGTGGTGAGGATCCCCACGAGCTCGCCCTTGTCGTCGACGACGAGCACGCCGTTCAGCTTCCGGTCGTGGAGCAGGCGCGCGACGTCGGCGATCTCGTCGTCCGGGTGGACCTTGTGGGGGTTCGGGTTCATGGCGGCGGTCACCGGCGTCCGCGCGAGGAGGTAGTGGACCTCCCAGGTGTCGAGGCTCGTCGCCTTGCTGGGCGTGAAGTCCTTCAGCATCTTCTCCGTCAC
The DNA here is from genome assembly GCA_035543235.1 of Anaeromyxobacteraceae bacterium. Classification (GTDB taxonomy): domain Bacteria; phylum Myxococcota; class Myxococcia; order Myxococcales; family Anaeromyxobacteraceae; genus DATJZG01. Next base: position 22,469 of record DATKJV010000004.1, read on the forward strand.
CACGCCCACGAGGCGCCCCTTGCGCATCACGGGGAGGCGCCGGATGTTCTTCTCCTTGAGCGTGTGGATGGCTTCCACGATGGTCGCGGAGTCCTCGATGGTCATCGGGCTCGGCGTCATCCAGCGGCGGACCTTCAGAATGCTCGGATCGAATGCCATACGCGTCTAGGCTCCCAGAAACGCCTTCTTGACGTGCTCGTTGACGAGCAGCTCCTGCCCCGTCCCGGAGAGTACCACCCTTCCGGTCTCGAGCACGTAAGCGCGGCGTGCGATGCGCAGGGACTGGTAGACGTTCTGCTCGACGAGGAGGATCGTCGTGCCCTGCCGGTTGATCTCCTGGATGATCTCGAAGATGTTCTTGACGAAGAGGGGCGAGAGCCCGAGCGAGGGCTCGTCGAGCAAGAGGAGTCTCGGGTTCGCCATCAGCCCGCGCGCGATGGCGAGCATCTGCTGCTCCCCGCCGGACATCGTGCCGCCGAGCTGCCGATGCCTCTCCTTCAGCCGGGGGAAGAGCGCGAAGCAGCGCTCCATGTTCCGCTCCCGGTCCTTGCGGGTCGACTTCGCGTAGGAGCCCATCCGCAGGTTCTCGACGACCGTCATCTCCGGGAAGATGCGCCGGCCCTCCGGGACCTGGACGATCCCGAGCCCGACCACCTCGTGGCTCTCGAGCCTGCGCAGGTCGTGCCCCTCGAAGTCGATGGAGCCCGCGCCGGGTCGCACCAGGCGAGAGACGTTGCGGAGCACGGTGCTCTTGCCGGCGCCGTTCGCGCCCACGACCGTGACGATCTCGCCCTGGCGGACCTCGAGGTCCACCTCCCACAGGACGCGGAGGTCGCCGTAGCTGAAGCTGAGCTTCTCGATGCGGAGCAAGGCTCCTCCCGGCTAGGCGACCGCCTCGCCCAGGTACGCGGTGATCACCGCGGGGTTCGTCACGATCTCCTGCGGAAGCCCCTCCGCGAGCTTCTCGCCCGAGTTGAGCACCACGACCCGGTCCGAGATGCGCATGATGGCCTTCATGTCGTGCTCGATCACCATCTGGGTGAGGCCGCGGCGGCGGATGTCGAGGATGAGGGAGATGATCTCCTCGCTCTCGGCCGGGTTGAGGCCTCCCATGACCTCGTCGAGCAGGAGGAGCTCGGGGCCGGTGGCGAGGACGCGGGCGACCTCCAGCTTCTTGCGCTCCCCGATGGGGAGACCGCCGGCCGGGTGGTCGGCCTTGTGCTGCAGGCGTACGACCTTCAGCTGCTCGAGCGCGACCTCCCTCGCCTGCGGGACCGAGCGGGTGCGGGCGAGCGCACCCACCACCACGTTGTCGAGGACGCTGAGCTTCGCGAGCGGGCGGACCTTCTGCCAGGTGCGGGCCATGCCCAGCTTGCAGATCCGGTCCGGCGTGAGCCCGTCGATCCGCTGCCCCTTGAAGACCACCTGGCCTCGCGACGGGGGGTAGTAGCCGGTGATGCAGTTGAACAGCGTCGTCTTCCCCGCGCCGTTCGGCCCGATGAGCCCCACGACCGTGCGGGGCTCCACCGAGAACGAGACGTCCGAGTTCGCGGCGAGGCCCCCGAAGAACTTGCTGACGTTCTGGATGTCGAGAATGGGGCTCACGGCGCCTCCCTTGCGAGCCGCTGCCGGCGCCGCCGGGCGAAGGCGCCGAGGGCCCCCACGACGCCCTCGGGCATGAAGAGGATGACGAGGGCGACGAGGAGCCCGTAGATGAGCATGTGGGCGTGGGCGAGGTTCTCGCGGAGGAACAGGCCCACCTTGGACGTCTCGCCGACGAGGCCCCCCTTCACGAGCAGATCGGTCACCAGGTTGGCGCGTAGCGCCTCCGAGAGGGCCACGAGCACGGCGGCGCCCACCACCGGTCCGCCCACGGTTCCGATGCCGCCGATGATGGCCGTGAGGACGATCTGCACCGAGATGTCGAGGCCGATGCCGGTGGCCGGGTCGATGAACCCCACGTAGAGCGCGTAGAGCGCTCCCGCCCAGGCGGTGAAGGACGCCGAGAGGACGAGTGCTACGTTCTTGTAGCGGGTCAGCGGGATCCCGAGCGAGTTGGCCGCGTCCTGGTCCTCGCGGATGGCCTGCAGGTAGTAGCCGAGCTTGGAGCGCTCGACCCAGACGGTGACGAGCACGACGGCGAGGGCGAGCGCGAGGCCCGAGTAGTAGAAGGGGACCTTGGAGACGAAGTTCGTGATGACCTTCCCGCCGACGACGAGCGGCGGGATGTCGGAGACGAGGATCCCCTCGGCCCCGTTCGTGAGGTCCTTCCAGTTGAGCGCCGCGAGCCGCACGATCTCGGCCACGGCGATGGAGGCGAGCACGAAGTAGGGCCCGCGCAGGCGGAAGGTGATGCTGCCGATGACGAGCGCCAGGGCCATCGCGAGCGCCAGCGCGGGCACGAGCCCCCACCACGGGGCCACCTGGCGGAACTGGAGGAGGACGACCACCGTGTAGGCGCCGACGCCGAAGTACGCTGCGTGCCCGACCGAGTACTGGCCGCCGTATCCGCCGATCAGGTTCCAGGCCGAGCCCATGATGACCGACAGGAAGAAGAGCACCATGAGGTGGAGCGCGTAGGGGCTCGACACGAAGGCGGGCACGAGGCCGAGCGCAGCCCCGGCCGCGAGCACGGCGGCGACGGGGGCGAGGGGCGATCGGCGCCGACTGCTCGACGGGGGCGGGGTCGTCATCGCGCGCGCCTAGACCCTCGACTTGCCGAACAGCCCGGCCGGCTTGAAGAGGAGGATGAGCAAGAACAGGACGTAGACCACCATGTCCTTGAGGCCCGAGGAGACGTAGACGGCGGCGAGCGACTCGGTGGCTCCGATCACGATGCCGCCGACGGTGGCGCCCATGACGCTGCCCATCCCCCCGAGCACCACCACGACGAAGGCCTTCAAGGTGAAGGGCTGCCCCACCTGCGGGAAGATGTAGTAGGTGGGAGCGAGCAGCGCGCCCGCCACCGCGGCGAGTCCGGCGCCGATGCCGGTCGCGACGACGCTCATCCACCGGACGTTGATCCCCATGAGCTGCGCCGCGTCCCGGTCCTGGGCGGTCGCCCGGATGGCCTGGCCCATGTCGGTCTTGATGAGGAACCAGTACAGGATCGCCGTCACCGCGGCCGTCACCAGGAAGGAGCCGAGCAGGGGCACGGAAACGGAGACGCCGCCCAGGTGGAAGCTGGAGGAGGAGTACGACGTGGTCAGGATGCGGTAGTCGGAGGTGAACAGCAGCATCGCGGTGTTGCTCAGGATGAGGCCGATGCCGATGGTGAGGAGGATCTGGTTCTGGGGCAGGGCGTTCAAGACGCGGTTGATGACGGTCTTCTGCAGGAGCGCGCCGAAGCACCACACCGCCGGGTAGACCACGAGCACCGACAGGAACGGGTCCACGCCGGCGAGCGTGAAGAGGAAGTAGGCGAGGTACATCCCCAACATCACCAGCTCGCCGTGCGCGAAGTTGATGATGCGCATCACGCCGAAGATGATGGTGAGCCCGATCCCGATGAGCGCATAGACCGCGCCCATGAGCACGCCCGACAGAAGCGACTGCAAGAAGAGGCTCATGTGCCCTACCGGCCCCCCCGGGCCGGCATCGGCGCGGCCTCTGTGCGAGTGCGTGGGGGCGGGCCCCAAACTACATTGCCCCCCGAGCCCGCTTCAATCGGGAACGAAGGGCGCATCGCGTCAATCTTCGGTCCGCCGGGGGAAGGCGCCCGCTCCGCGGCGGGTCGCGTTCACTTCCAGCCAGTGAACGGGTAGGTGGCCACGCCGGTCGCGAACTTGGTGGGGTACACCGTCACGTAGTTCCCGTTCAGGATCTGCTCGACGAGCATGGGGTGCCGGTTCTGGTTGGTGAAGCCGTCGTAGTCGACGAACTTCACCGGTCCCATGATGCCGTCCCAGTCTCCGGCCTTGAGCCCGGCCCGGACCTTCTCCCTGTCGCCCGCGGACTTGGCGGCGGTCTCGGCCATGATGATCATCGCCTCGTACGCGCAGGCCGCGTGGTAACTCGGCTCCTTGCCGAACTTCGCCTTGTAGCGGTTGAAGAAGTCCTTTGCCCCCGGCCAGGGGACGTCCCCGGTCCATTGCGTCGAGGAGAGGACCTCGTTGGAGATGGCCTTCTGCTCGGCGAACTGCGCGGTCGTGAAGCCGGCGCCGCCGCCCAGGAACGCCTTGGGGGTCAGGCCGATCTCCTTCGACTGCCGCATGAGGAGGATGGCGTCGGCCACGTAGGAGACCATGAAGACCAGGTCGGGGTTCTTCGCCTTCACGAGCGAAAGCGTCGAGCGATAGTCGGGCGAACCCTTGGAGTAGGCCTCGTCGGCGACCACCTGCATCCCCTTCGTGGTCGCGTACTCCCTCGCGGTCTTGCTGGTGGAGGTGCCGAAGTCGGTGTTCTCGTACACGAAGGCGATGGTCTTCGGCTTGCCCAGTTCGAGCACCGCGTCGATGATCACCTTGCCGTAGACGTCGGCCGGTGCGTTCAGGCGGAACGTCCAGGGGTTGTTCTGCCGGGTGATGTCCTCCTTGGCGGCGGCCGGGACGAGCAGCGGCACCTTGTAGGTCTCGGCGAGGCGGGTCACGGCGTTCGCGCACGCGGAGGTGTAGGGGCCGACCACGCCGAGGACGCGGTCCTGGGTGGCGAGCTTCTCGAAGGCGCTGCGGGCGACCTGGGGCTTGCCGGTGTCGTCCTCCCAGACGATGTCCACCTGAAAGCCCCGCTTGGCGAGGTCCTCGGCCGCGAGCTTGATCCCGTTCGTCAGGTTCTCGCCAATGGGGGCCTCTGGGCCGGTGATGGAGTTGATGACGCCGATCTTCACGGCGTCGGCCCGGGCCATCCCGGGCAGGGTGGATGCGAGAAGCAGTCCGATCAGTCGCTTCGTGACCATGGCTATGCTCCTTCGGCCTGCGGACCGGGAAAGGCGGAGGAAGACCCCGCGAAGAATAGCATCCCGAGACGCCCGGTGCCCCTCGCCGGTCGCCTTACCCGGCCGCCGCGCGCGCCTCCGCGGTCTCCCGCGGGTGGACGACGAGGACGTTCCGGTCCGCCCGGTTCGTGACCTTCGCGGCGGTCGTCCCGAGCACCCGATCCCAGCCGTGGTACCCGTGGCTCCCGACGACGATGAGGTCCGCCCCCAGCCGCGCCGCGGCGTTGAGGATGGCCTTCCAGGGCTGCGCCGTGTTCAGGTCGACGGGCTCGACGACGAAGCGGCGCGACGTTCGGGCGAGGTCCTCGAGCCCGCGCCGGGCCTCGGCCTCGAGCAGCGCGGGGATCTCGTCGGGTGCGTTCCGGGCGGCGGCCGGAAAGTCGGGCGGAACCGCGATGGCCCGGAACAGGTGAACGGTGGCGTCGAAGCGGGCTGCGATCTCCAGGGCGGCAGCGGTCACCGCGGGGGAGCGCGGCGATCCGTCGACGGCGGCCAGGATCGTTCGGTACACGGGTCCTCCTACCCGGGGCGGCGCGTCGGCGTGGCGGTGTCCGGGTCGGGCCGCTCCGAAGGCTCCTCGACCTCGTCGAGCCACTTGGCGAGGGTCTTCGGGTCGATCCCCAGCCGCTCCGCCGTGGGGCCGCGGCGCCCGCCGCACCTCCCGAGCGCCCACCGGGCATAGCGGCGCTGGACCTCGCGCACCGGGAGAATCTCCTCCGACGCGCGCCAGGGGAGCGCGGCCTTCCCCTCGCGGAGGGACGCCGGGAGCTGGGAGGCCGCCACCTCCGGGCCGTTGCCGAGGAGGACGACGCGCTCGACGACGTGGGCGAGTTCCCGCACGTTCCCGGGCCAGCCGTAGTCGAGGAGCGACTCCATCGCCTCGCCGGAGAAGCGCTGCACGGCCGATTCCGGGTGGCGCGCTCGCGCGTCCGCGAGGAAGCCTTCGATGAGTTGCGGGATGTCCTCGGGCCGGTCCCGCAAGGGAGGCAGGTGGATGGGGACGACGTCGATCCGGTAGAGGAGGTCCTCCCGAAACGCGCCGGCCCGCACCCGCTGGGGAAGGTCGCGGTGCGTCGCGGCCACGATGCGAACGTCGACCGTGCGCTCCCGCGACGCACCCACCGGCCGGACGGTGCGGCTCTCGAGTACATGGAGGAGCTTCGCCTGTAGTGGAAGCGGCATCTCGCCGATCTCGTCGAGGAGCAGGGTGCCCCCCTGCGCCTCTGCGAAGAGCCCCGGGCGGTCCTGCGTCGCGCCCGTGAATGCCCCCTTCACGTGGCCGAAGAGTTCGCTCTCGAGCAGCGACTCGGGCAGCGCCGCGCAGTTCACCGCCACGAACGGGCCCTCGGCGCGGGGGCTCGCGCGGTGCAGCGCCCGGGCGACGAGCCCCTTGCCGGTGCCGGTCTCGCCGGTGAGCAGCACGGGTACGTCGCTTCGTGCCACGCGCCAGGCCGTCTCCAGCGCCTCGCGCATCGCCCGGCTCTGGGCCACGAGGCCGCTCGCCGGGAAGCGGTCTCGCAGCTCGGCGCGCAACGCCTCCGCCTCCCGCCGAACCCGAGACTCGTCGAGGGCGCGGCCGAGGAAGATGGTGAGCTCCTCCAGGCGGAAGGGCTTCGTCAGGTAGTGGTAGGCGCCCTTGCGGATCGACTCGATCGCCGTGTCGATGGCGCCGAACGCGGTCATGACGATGACCGGACGCCCCTCCTCGAGACGCCGGGAGGCGGATACGATCTCGAGGCCGTCCACGTCCGGCATCCGCAGGTCGGTGACGACCGCGTCCACGCGCTCGCTTTCGAGACGAGCGAGCGCGTCGCGGCCGGAGCTGACGGGAACGGCCTCGTAGCCGTGGTCCGAGAGGCCGTCGGCGAGCATGTCGGCCATCTGCACCTGGTCGTCGACCACGAGCACCCGGGGCCTCGCGCCGCTCATGAAGCCCTCCCTTCGAGCGGCAGGCGGATGCAGGCGCTCGTCCCCCTGGGTCTGCGCGCCTCGATCGAGAACGAGCCCCGGTGGCACTTGACGATCTCGTCCACGATGGCGAGCCCGAGCCCCGTGCCACGGCCCCGTGGCTTGGTGGTGAAGAAGGGCTCCGTGGCGCGCCGCGCGTCGCCGTCGGCGAAGCCCTCCCCGTCGTCGTTCACGACGATGGCGAGCTCCCCGCCGCTCGCCCTCGCGGCCACCTCGACCGTGCCGCCGCGCGGGCTCGCGTCGCAGGCGTTGAGCAGCAGGTTGACGATGGCCTGCTCGAGGAGCGTCGCGTCACATCGGACCGGCGGCAACGAGGTCTCGTCTCGGCGTCGCAGCACGACCCCGGCCTTCTCCAGGCGGTGCTCCACGAGCACGACGGCGGCGTCGAGGAGGACCGAAGGCACGACGTCCTGCAGCGTCGGGCGGGCGCCGCGCGCGAGGTCCAGGAAGCCGCGGACGACGTCCTTCACCCGCTGGGACTGCTCCAGGATGGTCCGCGCGGCGCGGCTCGCCCTCTCGTCCCCGGAGAAGCGCGCGAGCAGCTGCTCGGCGCGGCCCGAGATGACCCCCAAGGGGGTGGAGATCTCGTGGGCCATCCCGGATGCGAGGGTGACCATGGTCGCCGCCTTGGAGAGGCGAGAGAGGCGCTCGTCTCTCTCGCGCTCCACCTCGCGGACCTGCAACTCGCGCTCCAGCTCCATCTCCTTTCGCTGCCTGCGAAGGGCCTGGCCGCCGAATCCCACCACCAGGCCCGCCGCCACCACGGTCGCCAAGACCAGCCGGACGCGTGCCCACTTCTCGCGGTCCCGCTGGCGCTCGGCGCTCGCGACGACGGCAACGCCCCAATGGCCGCGGGCGCCCACGTCGACGTGGGCGAGACCCGCCATGGCCGTCCGCTCCGGGAGGCCCAGGGCGGTCGCCTGAGCGCCCGTGAGCCGGAGCGTCGCGCGCCCGCCTCGAAGCGCGGTCGAGACCTCCGGTGCCAGCACCTCGCGGCCGTCCGTCATGAAAAGGGAGCCGGAGGGCGCCTCGACGACCACGGCGAGCGCGTTGGGACGCCCGACGACGCTCGCGCCGCCGAAGAGGTCGGGAATGGACCTGCTTTCGGAGGGGCCCCCGGAGCCGAGCCGCACCCGGAGGTCGTCCGCGACGCTCGCCGCGAGCGTCGCCTGCTCCTGCGCGAAGTCGTCGAGCGCCGCGGCGTACTCGCGCCGCTCGTCCCAAAAGCCCAGTCCGGCGACCGCCGCGACCGCGGCGACCATCGCGAGGCCGAGCCTTCGGGGCGACATGCGCGCTCCCCTCGACGAAAGCGCCCTCGGCCCTCTTGGGGTCACCCTGGAGCCCATATTGGTCGGAGCGGCCCTTAGCAAGGGACGTTCCACTCGATGAGATGCGCCCCATGGCTTCCTACAGCGTCTGATCGGGAAGAATTCTTGGAGCCAGCACGGAATTATTCCGGGGACGCCCGAGCTCGGCACTGGCGATCCCGTGCGTTCCCGCCGGGCACGACATGTGCTTCGGCAGCCCCCCGCGTGAACCTTCTAGCCGCCGCCTGGTTGCTGGCGCTCGCCGCCGGGGACGCCCGAGAGGCGTCAGCGGGGGCGGCGGGCCCGGCCCAGCCTCCTCCGGGGCGCGAAGCCGCGCCGGCGCCCGTCCTACCCACGTTGCCGCCGCGCGCCGCGAGCGCTGCCGGGCGTCCCGCGCGCGCCATGTCGCTCGCCGAGGCCCTCGACTACGCCCGCGTGAACCAGCCTGCGCTGCTCGCCGCTCGCGCGCGCCTCGCGGCGACCCAGGCGGACGCACGGGTCCCCAGGGCGCTGTACCTGCCACGGGTGGCGATCACCGCGCAGGTGTACGAAGCCACCGCCAACAACAGCACCGCGCTCGTGCTGGCGACTCCCGGACCCGACCTGCCGCGGATCGGGGGCACGCGGCAGAACACGGCGAACTGGAGCCCGTCGCCGTCGACCCTGGCGGCGGTCGGGGTCCGCCAGGAGATCTTCGACTTCGGGCGCATCGGGTCCCTCGAACTGCTGAGCGACGCTCTCGTGGAGGTCGATCGGGGAGCGGCAGACGTCGCGCGGCTCGACCTCGACTTGGCCGTCGAGAACGCCTACTTCGGCGTCCAGGCGGCGAAGCGAATCCGGGACGCCGCGGAGGCGGCCTACCAGCGCTCGAAGACGAACCGAGACGCGGCCGCGGCGGGCGTCCGGGCGGAGCTGAGGCCGATGATCGACCTCACCCGTGCGGAGGCGGACCTGACGCGGTTCGACGTGGCGCGGATCGACGCGGTGGAGGCGGTCTTCTCGGCGCAGGCGGCGTTCGCCGCGGTCGTGGGCGTGCCCGACCGGGCGCTCGACGCGGCCGGCGACGACGCCGAGAGCCCCGCCGCGCCTTCCCTGGACGCGGCCATCCAAGGGGCGTTCGATCGGGATCCGCTCATCCGGCAGCGGCTCGCGAACCTCGACGCGCAGCGCGCCACGACGCGCCTCATGCGGAGCGAGCTCCTCCCGGACATCTCCCTCACCTCCACCCTGTCGGGCCGGGCCGGAGGCGCGACGCCCACCACCGGAGCCGTCCCGGAGGGTAACGGGTGGATCCCGAGCGTTCCGAACTGGGACGTGGCCGTGGTCCTCTGGTGGCCTCTCTTCGACGGCGCAGTCGCGGCTCGCGTGAGAGCCAGCGAGGCGCGCGAGCTGCAGAGGCAGCGCGAGGTCGACGAGGTCAAGCAGACGCTCGGCGCCCAGGTCCAAGAGGTGTACGTGGGGTACGAGGCCGCGACGCAGGCACTGCCGGCACTCCGGGCTGCAGAGCTCGCAGCGCAGGCCAATTACGAGCAGGCCTTGACCCGGTTCAAGGCGGGCCTCGGGACGGCGGTCGAGCTCGCGGATGCCCAGAACCTGCTCTCGCAGTCGGAGGTGAACACGGCGGTCGGGAGGTTCCGGCTCGCGACCGCGCGCGCGCGCCTCGGGCGCGTCGTCGCCGAGAACCTCTGAGGCGCGGCGCCGGATCGCTTCGGCGCAGTCGCCGGGACGACGTGTTCGGGACGCAGGCGGAGATGGAGGTCAAGTGAACGGCGAGGAGCTCAGCAACGGGCTCGGCCGCGTGCCGAGGGTCACGCGGGTCGTGGGAGCGGGCACCCTGGCGATCGTGCTCGCGGGCGGGCTCCTCTTCTGGCGCGCGAAGTCGCAGGTCAACAAGATTCCGCTGTCCGCGGACGCGAAGCTCGTCACCGCGGTCGCGGCCAAGGCCTCGACCTTCCGGCCGAGCCGCACCTACGTGGGCACGCTCGAGCCCTGGGTGGAGGCGAAGGTGGGGCCCCAGTTCGTCTCCGCCTACGTCGAGACCGTTCGCGTGCGCCCGGGCGCGGTCGTCAAGAAGGGGGACGTCCTGGCGACGCTCGACTGCCGGAACGTCTCCGCCCTGGACAAGGCCATCGCGGCGCAGGCGGCGGCGGTGCAGACCATGCAAAAGGCCATCTCCCACGAGGCGCGCCGCATCTCCGAGCTCGGCCCCGGCGGATTCGTCTCCCCGAACGAGATCGAGCAGAAGGCGGCGGAGAGCGAGAGCAAGCAAAGCCAGTACCTCTCGCTCGAGGCCCAGCGGCTGGAGAGCTCCCTCAAGGTCAACGACTGCGTGCTTCGCGCTCCCTTCGACGGGGAGATCATCGACCGCATGAAGGACCCGGGGGCGTTCGTCCGGCCCGGGGAGGCCATCGTCACGGCGGTCGACCGGAACACGGTCCGGCTCGCGACGGACGTCCCGGAAGACGATTTCGCGGCGGTGGAGCCGGAGGCGCCGGCCAGGATCCGCGTGATCTCGACCGGGGAGGAACTCGTGCGCCCGATCACCCGCCGCGCCCCGGGGGCGGAGCCGACGACGCGAACCGTCCACGTCGAGATCGACATCCCGAACCCCGAGCATCGGCTGCCCGTCTACACGACCGCCGAGGTGACCGTCGACGTCGGCGAGGCGGTCCCCGCGACCGAGGTCCCTCTGGCGGCGGCGATCGTGCGCGGGAAGAAGGCCGACGCCTTCGTGGTGAGCGATGGCCGCGCCCGCCTGACCACGGTGGCGGTGCTGGGGGAGACGAAGGGCCGGCTCTTCGTCGCGCGGAGCTTGGCGCCCGGCTCCCTCGTCGTGCTGGAGGGGCGGACCCTGCTCGGCGACGGAGACCGCGTCAAGCTCAAGCGCCAGGACGCCCCGGCGAGGGACGTGGCCGAGAAGGCGAACGAGCGCAGCGAGGGGAATCCGTGACCCACCTGTCGCTTCGGAACCCCATCGCCATCCTGATGGCGTCGATCGCGGTGGTCGTCTTCGCGTCGGTCGTGACCGGCCGGATGGCGGTCGACACCTTCCCGGAGCTCACGCCGCCGGTGCTCGTGGTGGGGACGCTCGCGCCCGGCCTGTCGCCGAAGGACATGGAGAAGACCATCACCTGGCGCATCGAGAAGTACGTCTCGGCGACGCCCGGGGTGGATCACGTGCAGAGCATCTCCCGCACCAACCTGTCGGTGATCTTCGTCTGGCTCAAGTGGGGCACGGATCTGAACTCCGCGCAGACGCTCGTCCAGCAGCAGGTCGCCTTCGCCATGGCCGCGGTGCCCAAGTCCCTGGGAGTCCTGCCGCCCTTCGTGATCCAGTACGACCCGTCGAACGCGCCGGTCGTGCAGGTCGCCGTGTACGGCGGCGGGCTCACCGGGCCGCAGCTCTACGACTACGCCTTCAACAACATCGAACCGCTCCTGGAAGGCATCCCGGGCGTGGCGAGCGCCGCCGTCGACGGCGGCCGGCTGCGCCAGGTCAACGTCGTCGTGGACCCGGTGCGCGCCCAGGCGCGGAACGTGACGGCCGAGGACGTCGCGGGGGCCGTGCACCAGGCGGAAGCTCTGCTGCCTTCCGGGGAGTTCGTGTCGCACGAGTTCGACGCCAACGTGTACACGAACGCGGTTGCGGCGAAGGTGGGCGACATCGGCGACGCCGTCCTGAAGCTCGACGGGAAGAAGCCGGTGCTCATCCGCGACGTCGCCCGCGTCGAGGACGGCGGCTCGCCGGAGATCCAGTCGGTCGCGGTGAACGGGACGAACGCCGTCTACCTGAACGTGCTGAGGGTGCCGGGCGGCAACACCCTGGAGATCGTGGACGCCGTCCAGAGGACGGTGGCCGGGCTCACCGACCTCCCCCCGGGCCTCCAGGTGAAGGCCATCTTCGACCAATCCACCTTCGTGAAGACGGCCTACCGCGGCCTCAAGCAGGAGGTGGTGCAGGCGCTCGTGCTCATCGCGCTCGTCATCCTGGTCTTCCTGCAGAGCGTCCGGGGCACGCTCATCGTCTCGGTGGCGATTCCGCTCTCGTTCGCGGTGACGCTCCTCGTGCTGTATGCGACCGGGCAGACGCTCAACGCCTTCACGCTCGGCGGCCTCACCCTCGCGATGGGGCGGCTCGTGGACGACGCGGTCGTCGTGCTCGAATCCATCCACCGCCACCAGATGAAAGGGCTCGGCCCCTACCAGGCGGCGCTCCAGGGAACCAACGCGGTGGCGCTGCCCGTGCTCGCCTCCACCCTCACCACCATGGCCGTGCTGCTTCCGGTGGTCCTCTTCGCGGGGCTCGCGAAGCGGCTCTTCGTGCCGCTCGCCCTGACGGTCGCCGTCGCCATGACCGCCTCGTACTTCGTGAGCGTCGCCGTGACGCCGGTCGCCTGCCGGTACTTCCTCGCCCACGACAGGCCGGGAAGGCTGGGGAACGCGGTTCGCGAGATGATCGAGCGTCTCGCGGAGCGCTACGCCGAGACCCTCCGCGCCGTGCTGCCGTACCGGATCACCGTCGCCGCCGCGTCGCTCGTCATGGTCGTCGCCGCGGCCGTCGCCGCGCTCTCCCTGCCGAGCACCTTCTTCCCGGAGATCGACGAGTCCATGGAGCAGGTGTACGTGCGCTTGGCCCCCGGCACGTCGCTGCAGGACGGAGCGAGGCGGATCCAGCAGATGGGCGAGGTCTTGCGGAAGGAGCTGCCCGAGGACTCGGTCGAGCTCGTGCTCACGAACATCGGCTCCCCCTCGAACATCCGCAGCGCGATGTACAGCCCGAACAACGCACCGCACATGGGCTTCATCCGCCTGGCGCTCGTCGAGCCCGGCAAGCGCAAGCTCTCGCAGCGCGAGATCGCCAATTTCGTGCGCCGCACCCTCAACGAGCGCTTCCCCGGCGTGGACTTCCTCGAGCAGCCCGGCGGGCTCGTCGCCAGCGTCTTCTCGAACGGGTACATCGCCCCGATCGCCGTCGAGGTGCGCGGGGAGAACCTCGACGAGCTCGACCGGACCGCCAAGGCCGTCGCCGAGGTCGCCCGAACGGTGCCCGGCATCCGCGACATCTATCCGACGCTGGAGACGGACTACCCGGAGATTCACGTCGACCTGAATCGACAGCAGGCGGGGATGGTGGGCGTCGGCGCGCGCGCGGCCGCCCAGGCGACGATTGACGCCACCGTGGGCAACATCAACTTGCCCGGCGTCTGGGTGGACGGGGCGAACGGCCAGACCTACTACGTGGTGACCTACTACGACGACAAGTACGTGTCCGATTTCAACAGCCTGTCGCGCATCCCGGTCCGCGTCGGGAGGAACGGTGCGGCCGTCACCCTGGGCTCCTACGGCGACATCCGGCGCACCGTGGGGCCGGTTGCCGTCGAGCGCAACCAGCTCGAGCGCGCCGCGCACGTCCTCATGCAGACCGAGGGGCGGGACATCGGCAGCGCCGCCGAGGAGTTGGAGCAGAAGCTCCGGGCGGACCCGCGCACGCGAGAGGTGAAGTTCAGCTTCGTGGGGCAGGTGGATCTGATGCGGACGACGTTCTCGGGTCTGGGGCTCGCGATCGGGCTCGCGATCATGGTCGTGTTCATGATCATGGCGAGCCAGTTCAAGTCGCTCCGGCTGCCCTTCGTCATGCTCTTCACGATTCCGTGCACCCTGATCGGGATCGTGCTGGCGCTCATGGCGGCCGGGGAGGGGTTCTCGGTCACCGCCCTCATGGGGGTCCTGATGGTGGTGGGCATCGCCGCCTCGAACGGGATCCTGCTCGTCGACCATGCCAGCATCCGATTCAACGAGGGCCTGTCCGCCGTGGAGGCGGTCGTGGAGGCGGGGCGCGTTCGCTTCGTGCCCATCGTGATGACGAGTCTCGCGACGGTCATCGGCCTCATCCCCACCGCGCTCGCGCTCGAGAAGGGCTCGGAGGCGAACCGGCCGCTCGCGCTCGCGGTCGTCGGCGGCCTCACGTCGTCCACGTTGCTCTCGCTCTTCCTCGTCCCGGTCATGTTCCTCTACTTCGCGAAGCGCCCGGCGGCACAGGTCGACGAGGAGGTCGCCCCGCCGCCCCGCTCGGCGCCTGCCGGGGGCTGAGGGGCCGCTCCCCCGCACGCACCGGCCGGCGCGGCCGCCCGCCTTCGCGGCAGCGCGAGGCCGCGGGGCCTTGCACCCTCGGCCCCGGTCGGACCGGTGATCGGGGGTCCGATGTGGGCTCTCCACCGATAGTTTTCGCGGCCGCCACACGTTCGTCACCTTTCCCGGGCACTTTGGCGCCCGCTCGAAGGGTTCGTTTGCCGACGTTCAACGAAGTGGAGGGCTACATGCGAAAGTGGATTCTCTCGGCCGTGGCGATCACGGCACTGTCTGCCGGCAGCGCCCGCGCCCAGACGTCCGCGCCGGCCGCGACCAGCAACCAGAAGGCCCTGCAGCTGATGCTGCAGAAGGGGGTCATCACCCAGGCCGAGTACGACGCCGCCGTGGTGAACGAGGTGAGCGTCACCGAGGTGAAGCAGACGGTGGTCGTCGAGGCGGAGAAGAAGAACGAGCCGCCGCCCGTCACCAGCAAGTGGAACGCCTCGATATACGGCTTCATCGAAGCCGACTTCATCTACGACTCGACGCAGAGCTTCCAGGATCTCGCCGGCAACTCGGCGATCCAGCTCGCCTATCCAGGCAAGTTCAACTACTACGCGGTGAACCACCGACTGCAGTTCAGCGTCCGCAACACCCGGTGGGGCATCCGCCTCGCCGCCCCCGAGTGGGGCGGGACGAAGTCGAGCGCGGTCCTCGAGACCGACTTCTTCGGCAACCAGCCGGCGAACCCGGGCAGCGGCGGCTACTCGGAGGCCTCCTTCTACAACAACCCGGCCTGGCGCATCCGCCACGCCTACCTGAAGCTCGAGACGCCGGTCCTCGACTTCCTCTTCGGGCAGACCTGGGAGCTCTTCGGCTGGCAGAGCTACTTCCACCCGAACACCGTCGACCTGCAGGGCGTGCCGGGCCAGATCTACTCGCGCACGGCGCAGGCGCGGATCTCGAAGACCGTGAAGACCGACGGCATCACCCTCGACATCGCGATCGCCGCCTCGCGCCCGCCCGAGCGCGACGCCTACGTGCCGGATCTGCAGGGAGGTCTCAAGCTCGCCTTCAACGGCTGGAAGGGCATCACCACCGCTGGCGGAACGGGGACGAACATCGTGCCCGCGGCCATCGGGGCCTCGGCGACCTGGCGCCGCTACCAGGTGCAGGCGCTGCAGCCCGCCACCCCGACCGCCTACCAGTACTACAACTACAACGTGGTCGAGGGCTGGGGCTACGACTTCGACATCCTGCTCCCCATCATCCCGGTCTCGAACAACAACCGGGCGAACGGCCTCACCTTCACGGGCAGCTACGTGAACGGCCGCGGCATCAACGACCTCTACACGAGCCTCTCGGGTGGCGTGACCGCGGGCTCGAGCCGCCTGCCCACCACGGCCGACGCGTCGCTCGTCGGCGAGGTGGCCTACGACGCGAGCGGGTTCCTCCACACCATCGCCTGGTGGTCCTACATCCTCGGGCTCCAGTACTACTTCCCGGGCGATGGCCGCTTCTGGATCTCGGCGAACTACTCGACCATGTACTCGAGCAACATCGACCAGTTCAACAACGGCGTGAGCCCCTACACCATCTTCGACCGCTCGCACTGGCTCGACGGCAACCTCTTCTGGGACGCGACGAACGCGGTGCGGTTCGGGCTCGAGTACGCCTGGTTCCGCCAGTACTTCAACAACGGAAACGCCCAGGCGACGAACAACCGCGTCCAGTTCTCGGCCTGGTTCCTGTTCTAGCGAAGCGCGCCGCATCCACCGGGGAGGCCGGCCCTGGGCGGGCCGGCCTTTCCCTTTGGATCGGCCCGCCGCGCTCGCGAGCGAGTAGAGTGCCTCCATGGCGATCCTTCACCGAAGACCCCGCACCGCCGCCGCGGCCGGCCTCGCCGCGCTCGCGCTCGTCGGCTGCGCGACGATGCGCGCCGCGGAGGCGCGCCACTCCTACCTCCAGGCGAAGCTCGGCCCCTACGTCTTCCCACAGACCTGCATGGAGCTCTGGCCGACGGCGCTGCGCGTCGTGAACTCGAAGGGGTTCCCGGTGGTGGGGGCCGATCGCGAGCGGATCGGCGAGAGCGCGCCCGATTTCCTCTCGAGCGTCATCTCCGACGGGTTCTCGACGCGCACGACGGGCGACGGCGGGCTCGTCGCGGAGACGACCTGGAACCAGAGCGTGGGGACTCGCTACCGCATCGAGGGGACGCCCGAGGGCACCAAGGGCTGTCGCGTCCGCTACATCGTCATCACGGGAGGCGCCCAGGGCTCCGTGGAGGAGACGGTCGGGCCGGACTGGAGCATGCTCCTCGACCTCGTCGCCGCGGTCGATCCGGCGACGGCGGGCAAGATCGAGGAGGGCGAGCCGAAGGGGTAGGCGCGCTCAGCGGCGCAGCCGTATCCGCGTCGCCGCGTCCCCGCCCTCGTGGTCGTCGGCGGGGCGGAAGTCCGCCACGTAAGGCGAGGCGCCCAGGTGGTCGCGGAGCGCCTGCTTGAGGGCGCCCGTGCCGTGGCCGTGGAGGACGAGACAGTCGTCGGCGCCCTCCGCGAGCAGGCGGTCGAGGAACAGGTCGACCTCGCGCAGGAGCTCCTCGACGCGCATTCCCCGCACGTCCAGACGGCGATCCCGGGCGGAGAGCGGGGCGGCGCGCGCCTCGCGCGCCGCCTCGAGCCTCTCCTCGGTCTTTCGGGCGAAGGCCGGTGCCGGGCCGGCGCGGCCGCGGAGCGGCAGCAGGTCCGACAGCGGCCTGCGGATCCGCAGCGCGCCGAGGCGAACGACGGCCTCCCCGCCGGACACCTCGAGGACCTCCCCCTCCTGGCCGAGCGACGCGACCCGAACGCGCGTCCCCGCCTCGAGAGCCCCTGCGGGCGAGGCCTCGGAGGCGGTCTCGGCCCGGGATTCCGCGACGCGGGCCGCCTGCTCGACGGTCACCGCCCACTCGTCGAGCTGGCGGGCCGCCTCGGTGGCCTTTCGGACCGCCGGTGCGGCCTGGAGCTCGGCGAGCACCCGGCGGACCTCCTCGCGCGCCGCCGCGAGGTCGTTGGCGAGGTCGTAGGCGACGCGCGCCGCCGCCTGTCGCTCGGCCCGGACCGCTGCCTCCTCCCGGCGCCGCGCCGCCTCCTCCCGCTCGTGGGTCGCCTCCCGCTGCTGCCCGAGCGCGGACCGCTCCGCCTCGAGCCTGGCGCGCTCGGCCTCGAGCGCCCGGAGTGCCTCTCCGAGGGCGCCTCCGCGCCCGGCGAGCGCCGCGCGCGCCCGCTCGACGACGCTCTCCGGCAGGCCGACGCGGCGCGCCACCTCGATCGCCGAGGAGCTGCCCGGCGCCCCCAGGTGGAGCTGGAAGGTCGGGGCGAGGCGCACGGGGTCGAACCCCACGCGGGCGTTGGCGAAGCGCGGGTCGGTGAGGGCGAGCGCCTTCAGCTCGTCGAGGTGGGTCGTGACGAGCACGGTCGCCCCGCGGCCGAGGAGGTCCTCGAGGATCGCGGCCGCGAGCGCCGCCCCCTCGCGAGGGTCGGTGTCCGCGGCGATCTCGTCCACGAGCGCGAGGGTCCCCGGACCGGAGTCGAGCGCGATGGCCCGCACCGCCGTCAGGTGCGCGGTGAAGGTGGAGAGGTCGCGCGCCAGGTCTCCGTGCTCCTCCACGGCCGCGCACACGGCGTCGAAGAAGGGGAGGCGGGAGCCCCGGGCCGCCGCGACGGGCAGTCCGGCGCGGAGCATGAGCCCGGACAGGCCCACCGCGGTGATGGCGACGGTCTTGCCGCCCCCGTTCGGCCCGGAGACGACGAGGGCACGCGCCGGGGGGGCGAGCCGCACGTCGCTCGCCACGACCGGCCTTCCCCGAAGCACGAGCAGCGGGTGGCGGAGGTCCCTCAGCGAGAAGCCCTCGGACGGCTCCGTCACCTCCGGTGCCGAGGCGTCGAGGTCCGAGGCGAGGCGGGCCTGGGCCTCGAGGAGGTCGAGGGCGGAGAGCACCTCGAGGTCCCGGGTGAGGTCCGCCGCGCTCGCCCCCACCAGCCCGGAGAGCTCGCGCAGGATGCGCTCCTCCTCCTCCGCGGCCATCGCGTTCGCGATGGCGAGCTCGTTCCCGAGCTCGACCATGCCCTCCGGCTCCACGAAGAGGGTCTGGCCCGACTGCGACGCGTTGTGGACGATTCCCGGGACCCGTCCCCGGTCGCTCGCCCGCACCGGCAGGACGTAGCGTTCGTTGCGAATCGTGAAGTAGGCGTCGCGCAGGTGACGGGTGAGCGCCTCGTCGCCAAGCAGGGCCTCCACCTCCGCCTTGAGCGCCCGGTGGAGCCCGCGCGATCGCTCCCGGAGCGCGAACAGCGCCGGGGACGCGCGGTCCGAGAGGGCACCCGAGGGCTCGATCGCCGCCTCCACCTCGGAGGCGAGCGACTCCCGGTCGGAGAGCGCCCCGGCGAGCGCCCACATCCGGGGCAGGGCGGAGGCGCGGGCCTCGAGTGCCCGGCGGGTCCTCGCCGCGGCCCGCGAGAGCGACGCGACCTCGCGCAGCTCGAGCGGCGCGAGGACCCCGCCCTTGGCCGCGCGCTCGAGCGCGTCCCCCGCGTCGCCGGCTCCCGAGAGCGGGAGCGACGACCCGTCCTCGGCCAGGGCGCGGCCCTCCGCGATCGCGAGGAGCGCCTGGCGCGCCGCCGCGGGGCCGTCGAGGAAGGGCAGGGCGAGCGCGCGTCGCCGCCCGCCCGGCGTGCGGCAGCGGGCGGCGAGGGCCTCGAGGAGGGCCGGCCAGCCGAGCTCGGCGAGCGTCCGGTCGGCGCGATCGGCGGCCGCCTCGGGTGCGGTCATGCCGGGGCCCTCCCGCGGTTCGAGGCGCCCCCCGGGGTGGCCGACGGCCGATTCGCCGTTCCTCGCATGACGCATCCTCCCGGGCCGGCGGAGTTTGCCACAGCTCCCTGCCGGCGGGGGTACGCTTCGACCGCGCCGCCGCGTAGAATGCCGCCCCAGGGAGGAAGGCATGCGACGCACGCTGGCCGGGGAGCGGCATCTGTCCGTCCTCGCGCTCGTCGCGACGGCCTGCGCCACCGGCTCGCCGGAGGTGAAGGGAGCCGACGCGGCGGGGGCGGACCTCTTGGCGGTGAGCCGAGCCATGGCGCGCGTCGACCTCGGGGCGCCGCCCGGCGGCGAGGCTGCGCCCGCAGAGCCGGCCGTCGTCGCCCGCTACCTCGAGCTGTACGCGGCCCCGCGGGACGAGACGACCTGGGGCGCCTTCCGCGCCCTCGCGGACAAGAACGCGGACGCCCCCTGGGGCTCGCTCGGGATGGCCCGGGTGTACGTCGCCTGGGGCACGCTCGACCAGGCCGATGCCGAGATCGGCCGAGCGCGCGCCATCGACCCCGCGAACTGGATCGCGCTCATCATCCGCGCCGCCGCCGAGGACCGCGCCGGGCTCGTCGCCGACGCCCGGGTCGACTACGAGGAGATCCTGAAGCTCGACCCCGAGAGCCCGGCCGCGAGGCTCGGCCTCGCGCGCATCCTCTTCGCGTCCGGCGACGTGGAGGGGGCCAACCGGGAGGCGGAGCGCTCTCTCGCGGCCCTGCCGGACCAGACCGCTGCGCTCGCGCTCCTCGGCCGCTGCGCTGCGGCGCTCGGCCGCCAGGCGGAGGCCATCGACTACCTTTCCCGGGCGGCGGCCGCCTCGCCTCGCGAGGCCGCGCTCCGGGCCGAGCTCGCCCGCGCCCGGCTCGAGACCGGGGACGCCAACGGCGCGGTCGCCGACTGGCGGGCCGCGCTCAAGCTGGAGGAGAGCCTCGCGTACCTCCGCGGGCTCGAGGCGGCCGCCTCCCGGGCCGAGGACCTCGACGCGGAGATCCAGGCCGCGGCGGGCATCGCGCGCCTCGAGCCCGGCCCCGCGGAGAACTGGCGCCGGCTCGCGACGCTCCGCCTGGAGGTCCGGGACGAGGAGGGCGCCGAAGGCGCCCTGAGGCGCGTGATCGAGCGCGACCCCCAGGACGCGCAGAGCCGGCTCGAGCTGGGACGCATCCTGCTCGCCCGCGGGGAGCCGCTCCTCGCGATGGAGCAGTTCCGGGCGGCCGGGGACGTGGCGCGCGCGGAGCGAGGCGCGCTCGAGCGGCGCCTGCAGGTGTTTCCCGTCGCCGCGGCCGAGCCTCCCCGGATCCAGCGCGTGGTCGCCGAGCGGCTCGGCCGGCTGATTCGGCAGGATGCCTCCCCGACGGCGTCCGGCGTGCTCGTCCTCCGGGTCACGGTGGGGCCGGGGGGCGAGGCGAGCGAGGTGGCGTTCGTCGAGGACACCGTCAACAGCGAGTGGGTGCGCGCGTCGGCGTACTGGAACCTGAAGAATGCAACCTACCCCAACAAGGCGGGGCGCCTCACCCTCCGCTTCAAGATCGGCCCGTCGAAGGTCGTCCAGGCGGCCGGTCGCTGACGTCCGCTCCGGCCTCGAGGTCCTCGCCGGGCTCCGGTACCGGCCGCTTCGCGGCCTCCGGGTCGGGCTCGTGTGCAACCCCACCTCGGTGGACCGGAGGCTCCGGCACGCGGCCGACCTCCTCGCCGCGGCCCCGGGCGTCCGGCTCGCGTCCCTGTTCGGGCCGGAGCACGGCGTCCGCGGCGAGGCCCAGTACATGGAGGCGGTGTCGGACGCCCGCGACCGCAGGACCGGCCTTCCCGCCCACTCCCTGTACGGCCGGACCGCCGAGTCCCTGCGGCCGACCCGGGTGCAGCTCTCCGGGCTCGACGCCCTGTGCTTCGACATCCAGGACGTGGGCGCCCGGTACTACACGTACCAGTCGACGATGCTCCTCTGCATGGAGGCCGCGGCGGAGGCCGGCCTGCGCTTCCTCGTGCTCGATCGCCCGAACCCGCTCGGCGGTCGGGAGGTCGAGGGGCCGGCGCTGCGGGCGGGCTTCGAGAGCTTCTGTGGGCTGCACGACGTCGCCGTGCGCCACGGCATGACGGTCGGCGAGCTCGCGCTCCTCTACCGCGCCGAGCGGAAGATCAGCGTGGACCTCGCCGTCATCCCCTGCGAGGGGTGGCGCCGTCGCCGTCGCTTCGCAGAGCTCCCGCTGCCGTGGGTCTTCCCGTCCCCGAACATGCCCACGCCGGAGACCGCGCTCGTCTACCCTGGCATGTGCCTCCTCGAGGGCACGAACCTGTCCGAGGGGAGGGGCACGACCCGCCCGTTCCAGGTCTTCGGCGCTCCGTGGCTCGACGCCGATCGCCTCGCCGGCGCGCTCGGCGCGCTCGAGCTGCCGGGCGTCCGATTCCGGCCGCTCCACTTCGTGCCTACCTGGGACAAGCACGCCGGCACCCCCTGCCACGGCGTCGAGCTCGTGGTCCACGACGCCGAGGCGTTCCGGCCGTTCCGCACCGGGATCGCCTGCGTCGTCGAGGCGCGCGGGCAAGCCCCGGAGCGCTTCGCGTGGCGGACCGAGGCCTACGAGTTCGTCCGCGGCATCCCCGCCTTCGACCTCCTGTGCGGATCGGAGCGGGAGCGGCGCGCCATCGAGGCCGGGGACGGCCTCGCCACCCTCGTTCGCCCCTTCGCCGCCGAGGAACGCGCCTTCGTGGCGCGCCGCCGTCCGCACCTCAGGTACCCGGACTAGGGGGAGGGGATGACCCGATGAAGGAGACCGCGCTCCTCGGAGGGTCCTTCAACCCGCCGCACGTCGCCCACATGATGGCGGCCTACTGGGCGCTTGCCACGCAAGGGGCGAGCGAGGTGTGGCTCCTCCCGAGCTACCGCCACCCCTTTGGCAAGGCGCTCGCACCGTTCGAGGATCGCGTGCGCATGTGCCGGCTCGCCGCCGCGGCCATCCGCGGCGTCCACGTGTGCACGGCAGAGGCGGACCTCAAGGACGACCCGCTCGTCGGGAAGACGGCGAGGACGCTCGAGCACCTCGTCGAGCGCCATCGGCACCGGCGGTTCTCCCTGGTCATCGGCGCGGACATCCTCGGCGACACCGAACGCTGGTACCGCTTCGACCGGGTGCGCGAGCTCGCCCGGATCGTCGTCGTGGGGCGAGCCGGGCACCCGGGCCCGCCGGGCGCCCCGGAGCTTCCCGCGATCTCGTCGACGGAGGTGCGCGAACGGCTGCGCCGCGGCGAGGACGTCTCCTCGCTCGTGCCGCGGCGGGTCCTCGAGTATCTCTCGTCGCGCCGGCTCTACGCGGCCGAGCCCTGATCTAGCGGCCGGTGAACCGGGCGCCGCGCTTCTCGAGGAAGGCGGCGATCCCCTCGCGCGCGTCGCCGGTCCGCGCCGAGGCGACCATCGACTCCGTCTCGAGGGCGAGATGCTCCTCGAGGCTCCGGCGCGCGGCGCCGTCGAGGAGCACCTTGGCCCGGCCCAGGGCCGCCGTGGCGCCGGAGGCGAGGCGGCGGGCGAGGGCGTCGGCCTCGGCCGAGAGGGCGGCGTCGGGGTGGACCGCGTCCACGATCCCCCAGGCCAGGCACTCGCTCGCGGAGAGGGTGCGGTTCAGGAAGAAGACCTCCTTCGCACGGGCCTCCCCGGCGCGCCGGGCGACGAACCAGGAGGCCCCGAGGTCGGGGGTGAGGCCGATGCCCGTGTACCCGCCGCGCAGGCGCATCGATTCCCCGGCGAGAACCAGGTCCGCGCAGAGCGCGAGGCCGATGCCGCCGCCGGCCACCGGCCCCTGGACCGCGCTCACCACCGGCACCGGAAGCCCCGCCAGCGCCCGGATCGTCTCGCCGAGCGCGCCCGCCATCTCGCCGATCCAGGCCGGCAAGTCGGCGCCGGCGGCCCGCATCTCGGAGATGTCTCCGCCGACGCAGAAGGCCTTCCCGGCGGCGACGAGGAGCACCGCCCGAACCGCCGGGTCGTCCCGGAGGCGCGTCGCCGCCTCGGCGAGCCCGTCCTTCATCTCGACGTCGATGGCGTTTCCCTGGTCCGGGCGGTCCAGGGTGATCCGCGCGACGGCATCCCTCACCTCGAGCCTCACCCGCATGGAACGCTCCTCCCACCGGTCGAGCCGGAACCGTTGACGCCCGGGGCGGCCCGGGGCGGGAACCCGCGAGCGGGCGACCCGGAAAGGCCTTGTCGCCGACCGAGAGAGCTCACGGTCGCCCGCGGGAGGCCGGGCTTCCCGGCCGCTCGCTTGCACGGGCGTCCCGCCGCGGGGACGGGATGCGGCCTAGTCGACGCGGCGAAAGCGGAGCTCCTCGCCCGCGACGGAGACGTCCACCTCGTCGCCCGGCGCGAAGTCGCCGGCGAGGATCCGCTCCGCGAGCGGTCCCTCGACAAGCCGCTGAACGGCCCCGCGCACCGGGCGCGCCCCGAGGGAGGGGTCGAAACCGCCCCGCTCGAGGAGGTGCTCCACCACCTCCGCCCCGGCGCGGAAGCGGATGCGCCGCTCGCCGGACAGCCGGTCGGACGACTGGCGCAACAGCAGCGCCGCCACGCGAGCCACCTCGGCCCGGGACAGGGGGGGGAAGGCGAGCCGCTCGTCGAGCCGGTTCCAGAGCTCCGGCGGCAGCGCCGCGCGCGCGGCGGCCATGGCGCGCTCGGCCGGCGCGCCGCTGGCCGCGCCGAACCCCACGACCCCCGACGACGTGCGGGTGGCGTCGACGCCTCCCAGGTTCGTCGTCAGGACGACGACCGTGGACGAGAAGTCCACCTGGCGCCCGCGGCCGTCGGTGAGGCGGCCCTCCTCGAGGACCTGGAGCAGCAGCATCAGCACGTCGCGGTGGGCCTTGTCGATCTCGTCGAGCACGACGACCGTGGCCGGCCGGCGCCGCACGGCGTCGGTGAGCTGACCGCCCTCGCCGTAGCCGACGTAGCCGGGGGCGGCGCCCACGAGTCGGGCGACGCCGGTGGCCTCGCTGCACTCGCTCATGTCGAGCCGGACGAGCGCCCGGTCGGAGCCGAACAGGGCGTCCGCCAGCGAGCGAGCGAGCTCGGTCTTGCCGACGCCCGTGGGGCCGAGGAAGAGGAAGCTCCCCATCGGCCGGCGCGAGGAGAACCCCGCGTAGTTGCGGCGGAGAACGCGAGCCACGCGGGCGATGGCCTCCGCGTGCCCGACGACGCGGGAGGCGAGGGCCTCCTCGAGCCCGAGCAGCCGCTCCCGGTCCTCGCCGAGCAGCCGCGACTCCGGGATGCCGGCCATCTGCGCGACGACGCGTGCGACCTCCGGCACGCCGACGTCCCGCCCGCCCTGCCGCCGCGCCCTCGATCCCGCGAGGTCGACCACCGCCACGGCCTTGTCGGGAAGGAAGCGGTCGCGGATGTAGCGCGCGGACAGGGAGGCGGCGGCCTCGAGCGCCTCCGGGGCGTAGCGCACCGCGTGGTGCTGCTCGTAGCGGCCGACGAGCCCCCGCAGGATGCCGACGGTGTCCTGGACCGACGGTTCCCGGACGAGGACGGGGGTGAAGCGTCGCTCGAGCGCGGCGTCGCGCTCGATGTGCTTTCGGTACTCGTCGTGCGTGGTGGCCCCGATGCAGGGGAACTCGCCGCGGGCGAGAGCCGCCTTGAGCTCGTTCGCGGCGTCCTGGGGCCCCTCGCCGGTGGAGCCGGCGCCAACCACGGTGTGGACCTCGTCGATGAAGACGACGATGCGCCCTTCCGCGCGGCGCACCTCCTCCTGGATGCCGCGGAGCTTCTCCGAGAAGGAGCCCCGGAGCTGCGTCCCGGCGAGGACCCCGGCCATGTCGAGCTCGACGACGACCCGCTTGGAGCCCTGCTGGAGCATCCGCTGGGCCACGCCCTCGACGATCGCCGTCTTTCCGACGCCGGGCTCGCCCACGAGCAGCGGGTTGTTCGTCCTCCGCTTCCCGAGGACGTCCAGGGTCTCCTCGACCTCGCGCTCCCGGCCCACGAGCGGGTCGAGGCGCCCCTGGCTCGCGAGCTCCGAGAGGTTTCGGGCGAGTTGGGAGAGCCACGGGAACTCCGCCGGGTCGAGCGCCAGCGGCGATCGAGGGGCGGCGGCAGCCTTCGGAGCGGGCGGGCGCGGCCGCGGCGAGAGCGAGATCTCCGGAAGGGAGAGCTCGGGCTCGGGGGCGTCGAGCGCCGCCTCCCCGGGCTCGCCGAGCTCCGGGTCCCGGGCCGGGCGCGCCGCGGCCTGCGGCTCCGCCGGCGCCCGCGTCGCGGGCTGCGGTACCTGCCGGAGCCTCCGGGGCATGCCCGCCGTGAAGTAGGAGAGGGCGACGTTCCGGAGCGCCGGCACCTGGAGGCCGCAGGCCGCGAGGAGCTGGTGCGCCGCCGACGCGCGCACGCGCGTCATGGCGATGAGGAGGTGGAGGCAGTCCACCTCGCCCGCCCCGAGCCCCTCCGCGACCTCGCGCGCCCGGGCCCTGAGGCCCCGCTCGATCCCGTCGGGCTCCTCGGGTGCGCCGCTCATGCAGAGCAGGATTCGGTCCTCGTCCACCCCCCGCTCGCGGAGGAGCATCTCGGCGCGGTTCGGAACGGTGAAGAAGGCGAGGAGGTGGTGGGCGCTCGTCAGCCGCTGGTGGACGTTGCGAGCGATGTCCTCGGCCTCGGCGAGGACCTGGGCGAGCTCCATCGACTCGATGACGGGCATTGTGGGCGAAGATGCGATATCGACCGGATCCGGTCAATTTTTTGGAGCAATTTCCGGAAGGTCCGGCCCGCGCTCAGGCGAGCCCCAGGTCCCACAGGTCGTCCTCGTCGAGGCCGAGGAAGTGGCCGACCTCGTGGACGAGGGTGACGCCGATCTCGTCGACGAGCTCCTCGCGGTCGCGGGCGAAGGCCTCGAGGTTGCGCTGGTAGAGGCTGATCGAGGAGGGGAAGTGACTCCACGGGTCCTGTGACTCCTTGTGGGGCAGAGGGGCGCCGCGGAACATCCCGAGGATCGAGGGGGACAGCGGAGGCTCGGAGGCGAGAAGCTCCTCCTCGCTCGGCAGGTCCTCGACGGTGATGGCCACGTTGCCGAGGTAGCGGCGGACGGGCTCCGGCATCTGCACGAGCGCGTCCTCGACGGCCTGCTCGAACGCCTCGGGCGAGAGCGCGACCGGCTCCGGGAAGTCCTCGGGGGCGAGCGCCCGCGCGCGGGCAAAGCTCCGCCCGGCCTCCTCGGCGCGTCCGAGCCGCTCGGCGACCCGCCCCTTCGCGTGGTGCGCCCAGGCGTCGTCGGGCGCGAGGCGGAGCGCCTCGTCGAGCTCCGCGTCGGCGTCCTCGAAGCGGCACAGCTCGAAGAGCGCGAGGGCGCGCTCCAGGAGGACGTCCGCGTCGCCCGGCAGGCGGCGCCGCGCCTCGGTGATGCGCGAGAGCGCCCCCCGGGGGTCGCCCAGCCGGCCGAGCGCCTGCCCCTCGAGGAGCGCGAGCTCTCCCTCGAGCGCGGGGTCGTCGCCCCGGGCGAGCCTCGAGGCGCGCCGGAGGAGCGAGAGCGCCTCCTCCACGTCGTCGCGCGGGGGGTCGGCCTCGGCCCGGTTCAGCAGGAAGTCGGCCGCGTCGCCGAGGACGTCGGGGTCGTCCCTGCCGCGCTCGACCGCCCGCCGGTAGCCCTCCCGCGCCTCTTCCGTCCGACCGAGGTCCGCGAGGGCCATGGCCTTCAGGTGGAGCGCCCGGGGCTCCTTCGGGTCGAGCCGGCGGGCCTCCTCGGCGGCGTCGAGCGCGCGAGCCGCGTCTCCTTCCCGGAGGGCGGTCTCCGCCTCCGCGAGCAGGGGAAGGGGGGAGCGTTCGGCGGCCATGGCGTCGAGGTATCCGCCCGCTCCCCGGCCTGTCAACGCGCCTCCCGGGCTCACCCGTGGGCGCCGGGTAGTCGCTTGACGGAGGGGCGCCGGGGGTTAGATTAGCGGCCGCGACGCCCGAGTGCCAAAGCGGCCCGTGCGTGAACCGTCGCCAAGGTACCGATATCAGGCACATTTAGATCGCGTCCCCGGACGAAAGGAAACGACATGCCAGCCAAGCAGATCCGGTTCCACCAGAGCGCTCGCGAGGCCATCCTTCGGGGGGTGAACACCCTCGCCGAGGCCGTGGCCGTGACGCTCGGACCCCGCGGCAGGAACGTGGTGATCGAGAAGTCCTTCGGCTCGCCGACCGTGACGAAGGACGGCGTGACCGTGGCGAAGGAGGTCGAGCTCGAGGACAAGCTCGAGAACATGGGGGCCCAGATGGTGCGGGAGGTGGCCTCGAAGACCTCCGACAAGGCCGGCGACGGCACGACCACCGCCACCGTGCTGGCGCGGGCGATCTACGAGGAGGGCCTCCGGCTCGTGGCCGCGGGCCACAACCCCATGGACCTGAAGCGCGGCGTCGACCAGGCCGTGGCGGTCGTGGTGGGGGAGATCCAGAAGCTCTCGAAGCCCACGCAGGGTCGCGCGGACGTCGCGCAGGTGGGGACCATCTCCGCGAACGGCGACGCGACCATCGGCAAGATCATCGCCGAGGCGATGGAGAAGGTGGGCAAGGAGGGCGTCATCACGGTGGAGGAGGCGAAGGGGCTCGAGACGACGCTCGAGGTCGTGGAGGGCATGCAGTTCGACCGCGGGTACGTGTCGCCCTACTTCGTCACGAACGCCGAGAAGATGGAGGCCGTTCTCGAGGACGCTTACCTGCTCGTCACCGAGAAGAAGATCGCGGCGATGAAGGACCTCGTCCCCGTCCTCGAGCAGGTCGCCCGGGCCGGCAAGCCGCTCGTCATCGTCGCCGAGGACGTGGAGGGCGAGGCGCTTGCGACGCTCGTCGTGAACAAGCTGCGCGGCACGCTGAACGCCGTCGCGGTGAAGGCCCCCGGGTTCGGCGACCGGCGCAAGGAGATGGTGCAGGACATCGCCACGCTCGTGGGGGGCAAGGTCGCCTCCGAGGAGCTCGGTACGAAGCTCGAGCAGCTCACGCTCTCCGACCTCGGCCGCGCCAAGCGGGTCGTCATCGACAAGGACAACACCACCATCGTCGACGGCGCCGGGAAGAAGGCCGACATCGAGGCCCGCATCAAGCTCCTCCGCAGGCAGATCGAGGACACCACGAGTGACTACGACCGCGAGAAGCTGCAGGAGCGGCTCGCCAAGCTCGTCGGAGGCGTGGCGGTGATCCAGGTGGGCGCCGCCACCGAGACCGAGATGAAGGAGAAGAAGGCCCGGGTCGAGGACGCGCTCCACGCCACGCGAGCCGCGGTCGAGGAGGGCATCGTGCCCGGCGGCGGGGTCGCCTACCTGCGCGCCCTCGACGCGCTCCAGAAGCTGAAGCTGCCCGACGGCGACCAGCGCTTCGGCGTCGACATCGTCCGGCGCGCTCTCGAGACCCCGGCGCGGCGCATCGCCGAGAACGCCGGGCTCGACGGCGCCGTGGTCGTGCTGAAGATCCGCGAGGGCAAGGGCGCCTTCGGTTTCAACGCCGCCACCGAGGTCTACGAGGACCTGGAGAAGGCGGGCGTCATCGACCCCACGAAGGTGGAGCGAACGGCGCTCCAGAACGCCGCCTCCGTCGCGGGCCTGCTCCTCACGACCGAGGCGCTCGTCGCCGACAAGCCGCCGAAGAAGAAGGCCGCCGGCGGGGGCGGTGCGGGCGGGATGGGCGGCATGGGCGGGATGGGCGACATGGACGACATGGACTACTAGGACGCGCCGCCGGCTCCGGCAGTCCCGGGGGGTCCCGCGCCGCGGGGCCCCCCTTCCTTTCGCCCGGTCACCGGGGGAAGGTCCTTCGATGCCATGTAGACCACGTTCCGCGTGGTCTGCTTGCCCCGGTACATGGCGCGGTCGGCGAGGTCGAGGATCTCCGCCTTCCTGCGGGCGTGCTCCGGGAAGCTCGCGAGCCCGATCGAGGTCGTCAGGCGGACGGCGATGCCCTCCCGCGAGAGGAAGCGGTGGTCCTCCACCGCGCGCCGCACGCGTTCGGCGATCTTCAGGCCTCCGCCCGAGTCGACCCCGGTCAGGATCGCGACGAACTCGTCGCCCCCGTAGCGCACGAGCACGTCGTCGTCGCGGACGCACGAACGGAGGACGCGGCCGAACTCGACGAGCAGCCTCGAGCCCATGAGGTGGCCGTGCTGGTCGTTCACGGACTTGAAGCGGTCGAGGTCCATGAAGAGCACGGTGAAGGCGCGCGCGCCCTGGATCTCCCGGTCGATGGCGACGTCGAGGAAGCGGCTGTTGTAGAGGTGCGTCAGGTCGTCCACGTAGACGAGGTGCTCGACCTGCGACAGGCGCCCGAGCGTCTTCAGCGCCATCCCGACGTGCCGGCAGATGAAGGCCGCGCGCCCCGCCCGCTCGAAGTCCAGGTCGCCCGCCACGAACACGCAGACCGCGCCGAGCAGCTGCGTGCCGTCCCCGACGGGAAGGCACAGGGCGTGCGGGCCCGGAAGGCCGTCCGCCGGGATTCCGTCGAGCGAGAGGGCGCCCTCGAGCCCGAGCTCCGTCAGGCGGGGGCGGACCGCGGCGAGGAAGGCGTCCGCCGCCTCTCCGGGGAACCCGTGCGCACCCGAAAGCCGCCACTCCGCCCGGTCGTCGTACTCGAGCATCGCCGCCGCCGGTGCGCTGCACTCGGCGCACAGGGCCGAGAGGGCGAGCGGGACGAGCTTGTCGCGCTCGAGGCCGGCGGTGATGCGCTGGCAGGTCTCGAAGAGGTTCAGGTGACTGCGGAGCGCCGTGTTCTCCGCGAGCAGCGCGCGGGTGGCGAGGGAGCGCTGCACGGCCACCTGCAGTGCCTCCGCCGTCACCGGCTTCACGAGGTAGTCGGCCGCGCCGGCGCGCATGGCGCGGACCGCCGGGTCCACCCGGTCGAGCGCGGTGATCACCACCACCTGGATGTCCGGGTCGAGCTGCTTCGCGTCGCTCAGCAGCTGCAGCCCGTCTCCGCCGGGCATGACGATGTCGGTGAGGAGGACGTCGAACGGGTGCTGGCGGAGCAGGTCGACGGCCATCCGGGGGTCGTCGGCCACCTCGACCTCGCACCCCGCGGCCCGCAGGTAGTCCGCGTAGACGGTGCGGGCGAACCGCTCGTCGTCCACCAGCAGGACCGAGGCGGGCATGTCGTTGGTATACCATGGCGGCATGGCGACGCCCCCGGGGCGCAAGGCCCTCCTGTTCACCGCGGGCGGGGTCCCTCTCTCGCTCCCGCTCGGTGCCGTGCGCGAGATCGCGCCGGCCGGCCCGGGCGGCGCCGCGGGCCGCGCCCGCGCCGAGGACCTCCCCCCGGTCTCGCTCGCGGAGGCGCTCGGGCTTCCCGGGGTCGCCGGCCGCTACGCCCTTGCCCTCGAGGCGCCACACGCAAGGGCGCTCCTCGTCGACGAGCTCCGCGGCATCGCCGACCTCGCGCAGGCGGAGGTCTTCCGCCTGCCCGAGCGGTTGGTGCTCCCGCGGCCGGCGCCCTTCGAGTCCGCCTTCCTGTTCCGGGGCGAGCTCTACCTCGAGGTCTCGCCCGCCGGTGTGCGCGTGCCCGCTGCGGTGCCCTCGCCGCCCGCGCGGGCGAGCCTCCCCGACTCCGCTCCGACGGAGCGCGAGCTCTACTGCGAGCGCGGGGGCCAGCCGCTCGCGGTGCCGCTCTCGCTGCTCGTCCAGGTGATCGAGCCGGCGCGGGTCTTCCCGGTGCCGCTCTCGCCGCAGGGGCAGCGCGGGCTGCTCTACCACGGGCGGTCGCTCCACCCGGTCTTCGACGCCGCGGCGCTCACGGGGGCAGGGGAGGCGGGCGACCCCCGGGTGCTGCTCCTGCTCGACGCCGGCGGCGGAACGGCCGGCGTGCTCGTGGACCGGGTCTTCGGGGTCGGGGAGGGGGAGGGGGAAAGGCCCATTCGAAGGCCGGCTTGGGACGCGCTTCTCTCACCCCATGGGGGCGACATAAAGCCGGAGAAAGATTGACATTCGCGGGATCGCGGCGTTACCTGTCGAGAACCCCATCCAGCCGGGAAAGCCATGCCCAAGAACCTTCTGCTCGCGGACGACTCCATCACCATCCAGAAGGTCGTGGGCATCATCTTCGCCACCGAGGACTATCGGATAACGGCCGTCGACAACGGTGAAGACGCGTTGCGCAAGGCACGCGAGACGCGGCCGGACGTCGTCCTCGCCGACGTCGTGATGCCGCGCATGAACGGCTACGAGCTCTGCGAGGCCCTGAAGCGCGACCCGGAGCTCGCGTCGGTGCCCGTCCTCCTGCTCGCCGGCACCTTCGAGGCGTTCGACGAAGGGCGCGCCCGGGCCGCGCGCGCCGACGGCCACATCGCGAAGCCGTTCGAGAGCCAGGCCCTCCTCTCCCGGGTGAAGGAGCTCGTCGAGGGCGTCGCGGCGGCTCCCGCCCCGCAGCCCTATCCGCGGGCCGCGGCGCCCGCGCCGGCGCCGCCCCGGACGGCGGCAGGCCCGCAGCGCCCGGCGCCGGCCGGCCCCCCGGTGCGCGGGCCGGTTGCCGCGCCGCGTCCGCCCGGCGCGCCGGCGCCGGTGCCCCAGGGCGCGCGCCCCCTCGCGCAGCCGGTTCCGCCGGCGGCGCGCTCCGCTGTCCCGCCGGGTCGGCCGCTGATGCCGTCGGGCGTGCAGCCGCCCCGGGCGGCACCGCCCGCGGCGCTCCGCCCACCCCCGGGCGCGTTCCCGCCGGGTGCCCGCCCGCCGACGCCGGGCATGGCCCCGCGTCCGGGCCCGTCCCCGGTCCCGGGGGCCGGGCGTCCCACGATCCCGCAGCCCGGCGTCCGGCCGGCCGCGCCGGTCGGCCCGCTCCCGGGCGCGGCCCGCCCCTTCGCGCCGCCGCCGGCTGCGACCCGCCCCGTCGCGCCAACTCCTGCCGTGGTCGCCCCCCCCGAGCCGCCGCGGCCGCCGCCGGAGCCGCTCCACGCGGTGCCGGACCTCGAGCTGGCCGAGCCCGCTCCCTTGCTCGAGGCCGCGCCGCTCGAGGACGACTGGAGCGAGGTCTCGCTCGACGAGCCGGGCGCCCTGAAGGCGCCCCCGGTTCGCCACGCGCCGCCCCCGCCGGCGCCCTCGCCGGCCGCGGAGCGGCCGGTCGAGCTCGAGGCCGTGGCGCCGCCCGTCGCCGAGGCCGCGGCGGCGGTCGCGCCAGAGGCGGTCTCGAGCCTCGAGAAGGCTCCGCCCCCGCCCCCGGCGCCAACGCCCGATGCCGGCGAGGCCCAGCTCCGCCAGGCGCTCTCCCAGGCCTCCCGCGAGGTCATCGAGAAGGTGGTCTGGGAGGTGGTCCCGCAGCTCGCCGAGGTCCTCATCCGCGAGCAGCTCGATCGCCTGGTGAGCGAGCGCCAGAACCGGTAAGTAGAGCCGCTCGCCCACGGTCGCGCGGCCCGCCCCGGCCCGCGCGGGGGGCAGTCCGATCCCTGGAGACGCACGTGTCCGAACACCACGAGACCCCGTCCGCAGCCGAGGAGCTGCCCAAGGCATACGACCACCGCGAGGTGGAGGCGCGGTGGTACGGCGTATGGAAGGACCGGGGCTACTTCCACGCCGACGAGAAGGACCACGCCCGGCCGGCCTTCGCGATCGTGCTGCCCCCACCCAACGTGACGGGGTCCCTGCACCTCGGCCACGCCCTGACCGCCACCCTGCAGGACGTGCTCATCCGCTGGAAGCGGATGAGCGGGTTCAACGCGCTTTGGCTGCCCGGCACGGACCACGCCGGGATCGCCACGCAGATGATCGTCGAGAAGGAGCTGCAACGCTCCGAGAAGAAGAGCCGCCACGACATCGGACGCGCCGAGTTCCTGAAGAAGGTCTGGGCCTGGAAGGAGCGGTACGGCTCGCGCATCGGGGTGCAGCACGCGGCGCTCGGCGCCTCGCTCGACTGGGAGCGCGAGCGCTTCACCATGGACGAGGGTCTGAGCCGCGCGGTCCGCGAGGTCTTCGTCCGCCTCTGGGAAGAGGGGCTCATCTACCGGGCGAAGCGGCTCATCAACTGGTGCCCGCGCTGCCACACGGCGCTGTCCGACCTGGAGGTCACCTACGAGGAGGGCCACCAGGGCGAGCTGTGGAGCTTCGCCTACCCGCTCGCCGACGGGAGCGGGGAGATCGTCGTGGCCACCACGCGGCCGGAGACGATGCTCGGCGACACCGCCGTGGCCGTGCACCCCGACGACGAGCGCTACCAAAGCCTCGTCGGCAAGGCGGTGCGCCACCCGCTCGTCGACCGCCACTTCCCCATCGTCGCCGATGCGGTCCTCGTCGACCCCTCCTTCGGGACCGGCGCCGTGAAGGTCACGCCCGCCCACGACTTCAACGACTTCGAGGTCGGCCAGCGCCACCACCTGCCCATGGTCACGGTCATCGGCCCCGACGGCCGCATGACGGCGGAGGCGGGGCCGTTCCAGGGTCTCGACCGGTTCGAGGCGCGGAAGCGGGTGAAGGCGGCGATCGAGGAGATGGGACTCGCGCGGGGAGCGAAGGCCCACGTGCTGCCCCTCGGGCGGTGCCAGCGCTGCGACACGGTGCTCGAGCCGCTCCTCTCCGACCAGTGGTTCGTCCGGATCGAGCCGCTCGCCCGGCCGGCCATCGAGGCGGTGGAGCGGGGAAGGACGCGGTTCATCCCCGAGGCGTGGACCAACACCTACATGGCGTGGATGCGCAACATCCACGACTGGTGCATCTCGCGCCAGCTCTGGTGGGGCCACCAGATCCCGGCGTGGTACTGCCCGCAGGGGCACGTCACCGTGGCGCGGGAGGCCCCCCAGGCCTGCGGCACCTGCGGCCGCTCCGAGCTCCGACAGGACGAGGACGTGCTCGACACCTGGTTCTCGTCGGCGCTGTGGCCCTTCTCGACCCTGGGCTGGCCGGACGACACGGAGGAGCTCGACACCTTCTATCCCACCTCGGTCATGGAGACGGGCCACGACATCATCTTCTTCTGGGTCGCCCGGATGATGATGATGGGCCTGCACTTCATGGGGGATGTCCCCTTCCGCATCGTGTTCCTGCACGCCATGGTGCGGGACGAGAAGGGGCAGAAGATGTCGAAGACGAAGGGCAACGTCATCGACCCCATGGAGATCACCGACAAGTACGGGGCCGATGCGCTGCGCTTCACCTTGGCCGCGCTCACGAGCGCCCAGGGGCGCGACATCAAGCTCGCGAAGGAGCGCATCGAGGGCAACCGCGCGTTCGCCAACAAACTGTGGAACGCGACCCGCTTCGCGCTCATGAACCTGAAGGGCCACCGCGCCCAAGGCGACGCTCCTTCGCTCGCACGGACGCCCGCCGACCGCTGGATCCTCGCGCGCCTCGGCCGGGCGGTGAACGCCACCGTCGACGCGCTCGAGGCCTTCCGGTTCGACGAGGCGGCGAGCACCATCTACCGCTTCCTCTGGGGCGACCTCTGCGACTGGTACATCGAGCTTTCCAAGGAGGCGCTCTACGGGTCGGAGCCCGCCGCGCGGGAGGGCGCGCAGGCGGTCCTCTCCTATGCGCTCGAGACGTCGCTCCGCCTCCTCCACCCGTTCATGCCCTTCGTCACCGAGCAGCTGTGGCAGACGCTCAAGGTGGCGACCGGCGCCCAGGGCTGGCCCGACTCGATCATGGTCGCGAGCTATCCAGAGCGTCGACCGGTCGACGAGGGCGCGGAGCGGAGCTTCGGGCCCGTCATCGGGATCGTCGAGGCCATCCGCAACGTCCGGGGCGAGATGAACGTGCCGTTCAAGACGCCGCTGACCGGCGTCGAGGTGGGTGCCCTGTCGGAGGGCGCACATGCCACCGTGCGCTCCGAGCAGTCGCGCATCGAGCGCCTCGCCAACGCACCCGGGCTCGTGCTCCGGCCGCCCCAGCGGCCGGCGGGGCGGAGGGCGCAGTGCGCGGTCGCGGTCGGCGAGGGATTCGAGGTGCTCATCCCCCTGGCCGGCGCGGTCGACATGGCGGCGGAGTCCGCCCGGGTCGGAAAGGAGATCGCCCGCGTCGACGCCGACCTGGACGGGGTCGCGAAGCGCCTCGCGAACCCGAGCTTCGTGGAGCGCGCGCCGGCCGAGGTGGTGGAGGAGGCGCGGAGCCGCGCGGCGGAGCTTCGCGAGAAGCGCGCGAAGCTCGAGGCCCACCGGGCGCTGCTCGCCGAGGCTCCGGCGCCGCTGCCGCCGCCCCCGGCTCCCAGTCCGGAGGAGCCCCCGGCGCCCCGGACCGAGGTGCCGCAGGCGGGAGAGGCGCCGCCGCCGGCCGGCAAGCCGCGCGCGAAGACGAGCCCGAGGAGGCCGGCCGCGAGGACAGAGACCCGGCCGGCGCCGAAGCGCTCCGCCGCGAAGGCTCGGAACCCCACCCGCAAGCCCGTGCGGAAGCCTGCCCGGAAGCCCGCGCGGAAGCCTGCCCGCAGGCCCGCCCGGAAGCCGGCTCGCGGGCCGAGGAGGTAGCCGTGCCGGAGCTTCCGCGCGCCGTCGAGCGCCTCATCGACCTCGCCCTGGAGGAGGACCTCTCGCTCGGGGACGCGACGAGCGAAGCAACGATCCCCGCGGGGCTGCCCGGCCGCGGGCGCTTCCTCGCGAAGGACGCGCTCGTCGTCGCAGGGACCGCGGTGGCGTCCCGGGTCTTCGAGCGGCTCGGCGCCTCCTGCCGGTTCGACAGGGAGCCGGGCGCGCGCGTCTCCCACGGAGCGCTCATCGGCGCGGCGCAGGGGCCCATGCGGGCGCTGCTCGCCGCCGAGCGCACGGCGCTCAACTTCCTGCAGCGCCTCTCCGGGGTCGCCACCGCGACCCGGGCGGCGGTCGACGCCCTCGAGGCCGCGGGCGGCCGGACGCGACTGCTCGACACGCGGAAGACGACGCCCGGATGGCGCCGCCTGGAGAAGGAGGCGGTCCGCGCCGGCGGGGGTTCGAACCACCGCTTCTCCCTCGGCGACGGGATCCTCGTGAAGGACAACCACGTGGCGGCGTGCGGCGGCGTCGGGGAGGCGGTTCGACGCGCCCGCGCCCGCGGCAACGCCATGCTCCGGGTCGAGGTTGAGGTCGTGGACCTGGCGGGGCTCGACGAGGCCATCGCCGCCGGGGCCGACATCGTCCTCCTCGACAACATGGACGACGCTTCGATGGCGGAGGCGGTGCGCCGCGCGGCGGGCAGGGTGCTCCTCGAGGCGAGCGGAAACATGACGCTCGAGCGCCTGTCCCGCGTGGCGGCGACGGGTGTCGACTTCGTGTCGATGGGCGCCCTCACTCACAGCGCGCGCGCCGCCGACATCTCCTTCGAGGTCGAGGCGGCATCGCCGTGATCGAAGGCCCCGGCCCGATGGCCGGTTGACGTCCCAGCGCCGGGCCTCCAGAATCCCGCGCATGGCCGAGCCGGCCGGCGCCAGCGAGGAGCTCGTGCTCGCCTTCCTCGCAGAGGCGGCGGACGAGTACGTGTCGGGGGAGGCCATCAGTGACAAGCTCGGGCTCTCTCGCGCGGCGGTATGGAAGCACGTCCGGTCGCTGCGCTCGCGCGGGTACCGGATCGACGCAGCGCCGGCACGCGGCTACCGGCTCGCGGAGATCCCGGATCGCCTCGGCGCGCTCGAGGTGAAGCCGCTGCTCAACACCCACGACCTCGGCCAGGTCCTCCACTGCCGCGAGGAGCTCGAGTCCACGAGCGACCTCGCCAAGGAGCTCGCCGAGCAGGGCGCCGCGCACGGCGAGGTCGTCATCGCCGAGCGGCAGACGGCGGGCCGGGGGAGGCGGGGGCGGTCCTGGTCCTCACCGGCGGGGAAGAACCTCTACCTGTCCGCGGTGCTCAGGCCGGAGCTGCCCCCGCAGCGGGCCGCCGAGCTCACGCTCGTGGCGTCGCTCGCCGTGTGCGACGCCTGCCGCCAGGCCGGCGTGGACGCCGGGATCAAATGGCCGAACGACGTGCTCGTCGGCGGGCGCAAGGTGGCCGGCATCCTCACCGAGCTCGCGGCGGAGCCCGACGTCGTGCACTGGGTGGTCGTGGGCATCGGGGTGAACCTGAACGCCGGCCGCGAGGACTTCCCCGAGGAGATCCGGGACGAGGCGACGAGCCTCGCGATCGAACGTGGACAGCCGGTGCCGCGAGCGCTCTTCGCCGCGGCGCTCCTGTCCCTGCTCGAGCAGTGGCTCGACCGGCACGCCGAGGAGGGCTTCGAGGCGGTCCGGCGGGCGTGGCGCGAGCGGTCGGCGACCCTCGGCCGGAGCGTCCGCGTCGAGGTCGACGGCGGCGAGGTCGACGGCGTCGCGGACGACCTCGACGAGAGTGGTGCGCTGCTCGTTCGCTCGGAGAGCGGGCTCGTCCGCGTCGTGGCAGGCGATGTGCGCCTTCTCCGGCCGCGTTGACCGGCCCCGGAACCGGGGCTAGGCTCCGCCCGTGCTCCTCGCCATCGACGTCGGCAACACGAATACGGTGCTCGGCGCGTTCGATGGGCCGACGCTGCGCCACCACTGGCGGGTCGAGACCTCGCAGAGCCGCACCTACGACGAGTGGGGCATCCTCGCCCGCCAGCTCTTCGGCGCGGCCTCGCTCGACCCCGGACGGGTCGAGTCGATCGTGATCTCGAGCGTCGTCCCCCCGCTCGTGTTCAGCCTCGAGCAGATGTCCCTGCGCTACTTCGGGACGAAGCCCCTCTTCGTCGGGCCGGGCGTCAAGACGGGGATGCCGATCCTCTACGAGAACCCCCGGGAGGTCGGCGCCGACCGCGTCGTGAACGCGGTCGCGGCCTATCACCGCTTCCGCCGCGGCCTCATCGTCGTGGACTTCGGGACGGCGACCACCTTCGACGCGGTCTCCCCGCGTGGCGAGTACCTGGGCGGCGTCATCGCCCCCGGCGTGGCGATCTCCATGGAGGCGCTCTTTCGCCACGCGTCCAAGCTCCCCCGGGTGGAGTTCGCCCGGCCCCCCCACGTGGTCGGCAAGAACACCGTGGCGAGCATGCAGAGCGGCCTCGTCTACGGCTACGTGGGGCTCGTCGACGGCATCTGCGAGCGCATGCGGGAGGAGCTCGGCTTCCCCACCCACGTGGTCGCGACCGGGGGGCTCGCCCCGCTGCTCGCTGGCGTCTCGAAGACGGTGAACGAGGTCGACGAGCACCTCACCCTGGACGGGCTCCGGCTCATCCACGAGCTCAACCGGTGATCGGGATCTCGAACCGGATCGCGGCGCCCGGCGCCGGCGAGGAATGAACGTGCCCGCGTGCCCCCTGCCCATCGACGTCCTCCCCAAGCCGCTCCACAAGCACGTGGACGCGAAGGCCCCGCCGCCGCTGCGCATGATGGGCGCGAAGGGGCTCGTCCCCGCCGTCGCGCCTGCCGACCTCGTTACCATGCTCTGGTTCCTCACCTTCGACGAGGACGCGTCGGTGCGCGAGGCGGCGACGAAGACCGCGGAGGGGCTGCCGGAGAAGATCTGGAGCACGGCGCTGCGCGCCGAGGGGCTGAAGGGGCCGGTCCTCGACTGGCTCGCGGAGCGCTTCGCCTCCCAGGAGGGAGCGCTCCAGACGCTGGTCCTCAACCCCTCGACTCCCGACGAGACCGTGGCGCGCCTCGCGGCCGCGGTGGGGCCGCGCCTCGTCGAGATCATCCGGCAGAACGAGCTCCGCCTCCTCCGTCACGACGGCATCATCCGGGCGCTCTGCAAGAACCCGAACGCCCTCGCCTCGACGCTCGACGGGGCCTGCGACTTCTGCGTGCGAAACGGCCTCATCCTCCTCGACGTCCCCCAGATCGTCCAGGCGTACAAGCGCGTCCACGGCGTCGATCCCACCGCGAAGCCCGCCGAGGACTCCGCGGACGCCCTCATGCGCGAGTACCACGAGGAGCTGGCGCGGGAGGTCGAGGAGGGGACGCAGCTGCCGCCGACGCCCGAGATGGAGCAGAAGAAGCTCAACATGACGCAGCGGGTGCTGACCATGTCGGTGGCCGAGAAGATCAAGCTCGCCACCCTCGGCAATCGCGAGGCGCGGACGCTCCTGCTGCGCGACTCGAACCGGCTCGTGAGC
Source organism: Anaeromyxobacteraceae bacterium (assembly GCA_035543235.1). Taxonomy (GTDB): domain Bacteria; phylum Myxococcota; class Myxococcia; order Myxococcales; family Anaeromyxobacteraceae; genus DATJZG01. The sequence goes on from DATKJV010000004.1 coordinate 61,509, forward strand.
CTGGCGGCGGCGCAGAGCCCCCGCATCACCGACGGGGAAATCCTGGGCCTCGCCAACGCGAAGACCGCGAACGCCGACGTGCTCCGCTACATCTACGAGAACCGGGAGTTCTTGAAGACCTACGCCATCCGCATGGCGCTCGTGCACAACCCGAAGGTGCCCCTGCCCACGGCGCTCAAGCTCCTGCCCACGCTCCAGGAGAGGGACATCAAGGAGCTCGCTCGCGACCGCAACGTCCCGGCGACCGTCCAGGCCCAGGCGAAGGCCTGGGTCATCAAGCGGGAGCAGGCCGCGAAAGGCCCGGTCGGGGGCAAGCACTAGGCTTCTTTGCCCGGGGGCAGAGGGGGACGGGATGCGGATGGGGCGGGCGCTGTGGCTGTCGGCAGCCACGATGACCTCCCGGGTGCTCGGGCTCGCGCGCGACCAGCTGTTCGCGGCGCTCGTCGGGGCGAACCGCTGGTCCGACGCCTTCGTCGTCGCGTTCCGAATCCCGAACCTGCTGCGCGACCTCTTCGCGGAGGGGGCGCTCTCCTCGGCGTTCGTGCCCACCTTCGCCGAGGCCCAGGCGAAGGAGGGAAGGGACGCGGCCCACCGGCTCGCGAACGCGCTCGTCGGGCTCGTGCTCCTCGTCGTCGGGGCGGTGGTCCTCGCCGGGGTCGCCGCGGCACCGGTGCTCGTGCGGGTGCTCGCCCCGGGCTTCGGCGCGGAGGAGGCCGCCTTCGCGACCTTCCTCACGCGCATCATGATGCCGTTCTTGCTGCTCGTATCGCTGTCGGCGGTGGCGATGGGGATGCTCAACGCCCAGAGCCACTTCGCGGCGCCCGCGCTCGCCCCGGCCCTGTTCAACGTCGGTGCCATCGCCGTCGGCGCGTGGCTGTGGGCGACCGGCAAGGGGCCGCGCGCGGCCACCGTCGGGTGGTCGCTCGGGACTCTCATCGGTGGGGCGATGCAGCTCGCCGCCCAGCTCCCGAGCCTCTGGGCGCTCGGGTACCGGGTGCGGCCGCGCCTCGGCGCGCGGGCCTTCTCGGAGCCGGGGATCCGACGCATCGGGCGGCTCATGGGCGCCGCCGTGATCGGGCTTTCGGCAACCCAGATCAACATCCTCGTCAACACCGTCTTCGCCTCCCACGAGGTCGGGGCGAACACCTGGCTCCTGATGGCCTTCCGCCTCATGCAGCTGCCGCTCGGCGTGTTCGGGGTGGCGATCGCCACGGTGGCCGGCGCTGGCGTCGCGCAGCGGGCGGCGGCCCGGGATCTCGACGGCGTCCGCGAGACGCTCGGCTCGGCGATGCGGCTCGTCGCCTTCCTGAACGTGCCGGCAGCGGTGGGCCTGGCGGTGCTCGCAGGCCCCATCATCGCGCTCGTCTACGAGCACGGCCGCTTCAGCGCCGCCGACACGACCGCCACCGCCCAGGCGCTCGTCTTCTACGCGGTCGGGCTCTACGGCTACTCGGCCGTGAAGGTGTTCGCGCCGGCGTTCTACGCGCTCGACGAAGCGCGGATCCCGGTGATCGGCAGCGTCGTCGGGATGGTGTCGAACGTCGCGCTCGTCCTCGCGCTCTACCCGGTGCTCGGATTCCGCGGCGTGGCGCTCGGCACCTCGATCGCCGCCACGGCGAACTTCGCCGTCCTCGCCGTGGCCTGGAAGCGCCGCCACGGAGGGCTGGGGCAGGCCGGGATCTACCGCCAGCTCGTCCGCTGCGCGCTGGCATCGGCTGCCATGGCGGCCGCGGTGGCCGCGGCGGCCCGGCTGGTCGCGCCGTGGCTACCCGCCGCGGGCCTCCGGCGGCAGGCCGCGGCCGCGTTCGTCCCGATGGGGGTCGGCATCGCCGTGTACTTCGCCGCCGCCCGGGCGGTCGGAGTCCACGAGCTCCGGGAGGTCGTCGAGGCGCTCCGTCGGCGCCGGCGCTAGCTAGCTCTGGCTCGCGGGCCGCTCCGGCCCGGCGGGCGGGTCGCCGCCTTCCACCGGCAGGCGCTCGTCGAGCAGCTGCAGGGCGATGGCGAGCGCCTTGCGCGTCTTCTCCTTCAACTTCTCGTCGCTCTTGATCTTCTGGTAGGCCTTGACGACACGCTCCTCGTGGCGGGCGTTCTGGCTCTCGAGCTCCTGGACGCGCCGCCGGAGGTCGGCGGTGCGGCGATCCGCCTCCCCGCGAAGGGCCTCCGCCTCGCTGCGGGTAACCGAGACCTCGGTCCGTGCCTCCTCGAGCGCGCGCTCGAGGGACTCGGCGCGGCCCTGCGCGTCCGCCACCTCGGCGGCGCTCCTCGACGCGACCTGCTCCAGCTCGTCCAGGCGGGCGCGGATCGCCGCGAGCTCCTTCTCGAGGCCCGAGGCCCGGTCCTGTGCCCGGCGCGCCTCCTCCCGGCTTGCCTTCAGATCCGCCTCGAGGCGTTTCACGCTCCCCTGGACCGCCTCCAGGCGGGCCCGCGCTCCCAGGAGCTCGCTCTCCCGGGTCCCGGCGGCTCGGGTCGCCTCCTCGGCGGCCGCCCGGGCGCGCGAGACCTCCTCGCGGAGCGCGCGGAGCTCGGCACCGGCGTCCTCGAGGCCGGCGAGCGGCGCTACCGGCTGCAACTCGACCTCCGGCACCGCCGGCGCCGGAGGCTCCGGCTCGAGGAGCGGGATCCCCGCCGCGCGCAGCTGCTCGGCGCTCGCGGCCTGGACGTCCCCGCCCGGGGCCTCCTCGCCCGCGGGCACGAGCACGCCCTCCGCGAACTCCGGCTCGGCGAGGAGAAGCGGCTCCGCGGGCTCGAGGGGCTCGGCGGGCGCTGCCGCCTCGGCCTCGGCCGGGGAGGCCGGCGCGGGCTCGGCCTCGAGCTCGGGCAGGGTGGCGGCGGGGGCCTCGGGCGCCGGCGCGTCGACGCGGGCGATGCTGTCGAACGCGTCGTCGAGGAGCTTCAGGTCGTCGTCCTCCTCGCCGCCGAGGCGGAGCGGGGGCACGTCCTGCACGACCTGCTCGAGCTCCACGTCGGCGAGCGTCACGACCTCCTCCTCGGAGGCCGCGGGCAGCCCCACGAGCGCGCCGATGCGCTCGACGAGCGCCTGCGGTGCGAAGGGCTTGATGAGGTAGTCCTCTGCGCGGGTCTTCAGCTTCCGGTGCTGCTCGAAGGTCTCCGGTGTCGCCTCCGCGCTGATGATGACGAGCGGGATGGCACGGAGCGCATCGTCCTTCTTGAGCTTGTTGCACACCGAGTACCCTGACATCCGGGGCAGCTCGACGCAGAGCACGATGGCGTCGGGGCGCAGGTCGCGGGCGACGTCGAGGCCCTCCTTGCCGTCGCCGGTCGTGCGCACCGCGAAGCCGCGCGCCTCGAGCGCGGCGGACATCTCGCGCGCGAAGGCGGCGTCGCTCTCGATGAGCAGGATCGTCTTTCCCATTCGGGAGCTCCGGCGGGTCGGAGCCGGGAAAGGCGCACGCCCGCGAGAAATCTAGGGAATTCTATAGCCCGTCGCGTGGACCTGTCAAAAGACGCTCCCGGCGGGAGCCGGGAGCCGAGGGAAGCGGCGCCCGCCGAGGAGGCTAGCGCTCGGCGCCCTGTGCGGTCTCGATCAGGCGGACCAGGTCCGCCTCGTCGAGGTCGGACACGAGCGAGTAGACGATCTCGTTCCGGCGCCAGACGGCCACGTTGTAGCCGCGCGCGTTCATCACCCAGATCGTCGCCGGGCCGGCGCGCACCTGGCGCCCCGTCTCTCCGACGCGCCGGTCGGGGTCGTCGATGATGAAGAGGCCGACCTGCCCGTGCGGCGTCTGGTACCGCATGTAGGCGGCCGGCCAGTCGCGCAGCTGCGCGAGGCGCGCCCCGACGAGCCGCACCCCGTGTCCCTGGAACGTCGGCGGGCGGGGATTGAAGTCGAGCTGGCTCGCGAGCATCCCGGGGATGAGCTCCGGGGCGATGGAGGCGGTAGAGAGCTCGAGAGGGAGGTCCCGGGCGTGCTTGCGGACCGCCTCCTCGACGAGCGGGTCGGCGCTGCGATGACCGGCGAACACGACGAGCGCCCCCACCGCGCACGCGGCGAGCGCCGCCACCGGCAGGGGAGTGATCGCCCGGCGCCACCAGGCGTTCGCGCCCTCCTCGCGGTCGAGCGCCTCGGAGACGCGCCGCCGCAGCGACTCGGGAGCGGTGCCGGCGGGCGTGCCGGGGGCCATCGACTCCCGGAGCTTGAGCCGGAGCGTCGATCGGAGCGACAGGGCGGCGGCCGCGTTCGTCTGGCAGCGCGGGCACGCGGAGAGGTGATCCTCGATGCCTGCCCGCTCGCTGACGTCGAACTCGCCGTCCAGGTAGGGTTCGAGGAGTCGCTCCACGTCGCCACAGTCGAAACTCGCTTCAGCTCTGGCGCCGCTCGTCATGAGATCCGTCGCTACGCCCGGCCGTGCTTCCGCCGCCAGGCCTCGAGGTCGATGCTGGAATCCGGCCCGATGCTCCCATCCTCCCTGCTCGCCTGCAACACTCCCGAGGCGGCGGCGTATTCCGCAAGCTGCTTCTGGAGCAGCCTCCGTCCCCGGAAGAGCCGGCTCATGACCGTCCCGACCGGCACCTCGAGGATGTCCGCGATCTCCTTGTAGGAGAAGTCCTGGAGGTCCGCGAGGATGACGGCCATCCGGAAGTCGATGGGGATGCCGTCGATGGCCCGCAGGACGTCGTCCGAGAGCAGCCGGTCGAAGTAGGCCCGCTCCGGGTCCTCGGCCTGGTTCGCGGCGTCGCGTGACACGAGCCGGTCCTGGACGCTGTCCCGCTCGTCCTCGACGATCGTTCGCTCCTTCGCGGTGCGGCGATATCGGTTGATGAACGTGTTCGTGAGGATCTTGTAGAGCCAGGCCTTGATGTTCGTGCCGCGCTCGAACTTGTCGAAGAACCGGTAGGCGCGGAGCACCGCGTCCTGCACGAGGTCCTCGGCGTCGCGGGGGTTTTTCGTGAGGCGCAGGGCCGCGGCGTACAGGCCGTCGAGGTGCGGCAAGGCGAGCGCCTCGAACTCCTGGCGGCTGCGCGGGTTGGGGCGCTGCGAGAACACTTCGCCTCCCTCCTCCGGCGGTGTGCCCCTCACGCGACACCGCTACCCTTTGGGCTTTTCAACGGGCGAGGGCCGTTTTAGATTTCCGCCGCCCTGTACCCTGAAGGGGCTCAAGGCGGGCGGGAACGAAAGGCCCGTTTTTGCAGGAAGATAGGTCCGCCCCAGGCGGGGTCAAGCGAGAATCGGTATAAGGAGGCGGATTTCCTCGCATGGCCCGGCTCCTCTTCGCGGACGACCGAGGGGTGGTCTACGACCATCCGACCCTGCTCGCTGCAGTGAGGACAGGCGGCGCGGCGCTCCGCCCCGAAGAGCGCCCCGCCTCCCTCCCCGCCGGGGGGGCGCTTTGCCTCGTCACCGGTCGCAGACCGGTGGGCGTCCACCCCCGGACCGGCGAGCTCGTGGTGATGCGCGAGGCGCGGGTGGGACGGCGGACCTTCGTCCCACACGCCGTCGGCGCGACCCTGCCGCCCGGCTACACCCGCGTCTTCCTCCCGGCGGGCGAGCGTCCGGCGTCCGGCGAGGCCCCGGTGCTCCCGCAATGGGCCTACACGGCCGCCGGGCTGGGGCGCGACGGCCCCGTGGCCTGGGCGATCCGGACCGATCGCCGGCGCCACTGGGACCCGCCGCGCCGCTCCCCCGAGGAGGTGCGCGAGCGGGTCCGGTCGCTCGTCGCCGTCGACGCGAACCCGGTCTACCGCCAGCTCGCGCGATGCGCGCTCGAGTGGAGCTGCTTCACGGCCCAGAACACCTTCCTGGGTCGCGACGAGGGCGCCATCCCCGCCTCCTCGGCCTGCAACGCCAGGTGCGTGGGCTGCCTGTCCGAGTCACAGGCCGGCATGCCGCCTTCGAGCCACGAGCGCATCGCCCGGGGCCCGAGTGCGGAGGAGATGGCCGAGGTCGGCGCCCGTCACCTCGCCACCGCGTCGGGGCGCACGATGGTGAGCTTCGGCCAGGGATGCGAGGGGGAGCCTCTCGTCCGCTCCCGGGACGTGGCGCGGGCCATCCGGCTCATGCGCGAACGGACGGGCCGGGGCTCCATCAACCTGAACACGAACGGCTCGATGCCGGGCGCGCTCGCCGCCCTGGCCGCGGCCGGCCTCGACGCGGTGCGGATCTCGCTCAACAGCGCGTCGCCGGACCTGTACGAGGCGTACTACCGTCCCTCGGGCTACGGGCTCGCGGACGTGGAGGAGTCGATGCGGGTGGCGAAGGGGAACGGGCTCTACCTGGCGCTCAACCTCCTCGTCTTCCCCGGCGTCAACGACCGCGAGGGCGAGGTGGAGCGCCTCGCGCGACTCGTGGCGCGGGTCGGGGTGGACCAGGTGCAGACCCGCTCGCTCGCGATGGACCCGGACGTCTACTGGGAGATCGCCAAGGACCGGGGCGCCCGGGGGCGTCCCCTCGGCTTGCGGCGGCTTCTCGCCGCCCTGCGAGCGGCGCGGCCGGGCCTCTCCCTCGGCAACTTCGCGCGGGGCCAAGGCGAGAGAAGGGTTCTCGGGTGACGGCGGCGGCGTCGCTGGAGCTCCGCAAGGACCTGTCGCGCCACCTGCGCGCCGGTCATCCGTGGGTGTTCCGCAAGGCCGTGGAGAAGGCGCCGCGCGGGCTCGAGGCCGGGGCCATCGTCGACGTCGTGGAGGAGGGCCGCTTCGTCGCGCGCGGATACTTCGACCCGCACTCCGCGATCGCGGTCCGCATCCTCACCCGCGACGCCGCGGAGGCGGTCGACCTCGCCTTCTGGCGCCGGAGGGTTCGTCGGGCGGCGAGGTTGCGCGAGGACCTCGTGCGCGGGACGGACGCCTATCGCGTCGTCCACGGCGAGAACGACGGGCTGCCGGGGGTGGTCGTGGACCGCTACGGGGCCTTCGCCGTCCTGAAGCTCTATTCGGCGGGCCTCACCCCTCACCGCGCACGGCTCGTCGAGGCCCTGCGCGAGGAGCTGGGAGGCCTCGCCGGCGTGTTCGGCCGCGACGAGGTCCCGCGAGACGAGGAGGCCGACGAGCCGGCCCCCGAGGGGCGCGTCCTGTGGGGCGCGGCTCCCCCGGAGCGCATCGGCGTCGAGGAGCACGGGATGCGGCTGCTCGTCGACGTGCGGCGCGGCCAGAAGACGGGCATGTTCCTCGACCAGCGGGAAAATCGCCGGCTCGTGCGCGAGCTCTCCCGCGGGCGTGGGGACGCGCTCAACCTCTTCGGCTACACCGGTGGCTTCTCGGTCGCCGCCGCGCTCGGCGGCGCACGGCACGTCGTGACCGTGGACGTCGACCGCGACGCGATCGCGCTCGCGCGAGACAACTTCCGCGAGAACGGCCTCGACCCGGCCGACCACGCCTTCGCCGCGGAGGACGCATTCGACGCGCTGAAGCGCTACCGCTCCAAGGGGCAGCTCTTCGACCTCGTGGTCTGCGATCCGCCCGCATTCGCGAAGTCGCAGCGAGCCGTCGAGGGCGCGGTGGCGGGCTACGCGGCGCTCAACCGGGCCGCGCTCCAGGTGCTCGCGCCGGGGGGCCTGCTCGTGACCGCGAGCTGCAGCGCCCGGGTGTCGGCCGAGCAGTTCTACGACGCGGTCAAGGAGGCGGCCTACAAGGCTCGCGTGGAGCTGCAGCTCGTGGAGGAGCGCCGCCAGCCCCCCGACCACCCCGTCGCCCCCCAGTTCCGCGAGGGGCGGTATCTCAAGTGTCTCGTGTACCGGCGGGCTTGAGGAGAGGCTCCGCCCGGCGACCCGTGGAGCGGAAGGCGCGCCGGTCGTTGTCGGGGTTGGGGGTGGGCGCCGCGACCGCGCTCGAGGTCGCCCGGCACGCCGGGATCCGCCGGCCGGCTCGTCGTCCCGTCGCGGCCGGCCCGCCCCGAGGGCATCGCCGCGGTCGCGCTCGCCGCTGCGAGCGAGGCCGCCGCCGACGCCCGGTGGGCGGACCCCGCGCGGGCGGACGCGTTGCGCCCCGGCCGCTGTGGCGGACCGCGCCCGAGGGGCTCCCGGGGGGAGGCGCTAGCCGGGACGCGCGCCCGCCGCCCCGCCTCCGGTCATGGCGAGCGCGAGGAACAGGACGAGGCCGAAAACCCCGAGCCAGAGGATGGACCGCGGGACCCTCCCCGGGCGGAAGCGCACCGACGGGTCGCGCGGATCGCGCCGCACGAGCGCGTCCTCCGGGGGAGGCGGGCGCGGCGTCGCCCGCCAGTAGAGGGCGGCGAGCGGGACGAGCGCGAGGAGGCCCACGGCCACGAGGGCGAGGGCGCCCGTGAGCTCGGCCTCCGCCGGACCCTCGCCGCCGCCCGCGACCGCGAGCGCCGAGCCGAGGCCGTTGTTCACGGCGTGGGCCGCGACGGCAGGCCAGATCGATCCCGACCGATACGCGAGCCAACCAAAGGTGGCGCCGAGGACGAGCATCGCGGGGAGGCGCACCGGGTCGAGGTGCATGGCCGCGAAGAGGAGCGTGCTGCCCAGGATGGAAGGCCATGGCCTCGCCCAGGTCCGCAACGAGGAGAGCGCGTAGCCGCGGAAGGCCACTTCCTCGGCGAGCGGCGCGAGCGCCGTGGCGACGACCCCCATGCCCACGCGCTCCGCCCCCGACCCGGCGAAGAGGCGCGTGACGTCGTAGGCCTCCACCCAGCTGTGCGGGACGACGAGGGTGGTGAGCGTCATCACCCCGCTTCCGGCGAGGAACACGGCCGCGCCCACCCCGGCCCCCGTCGCGACCTCGCGAGGGCGGGGGCGCCTCGAGAGGAGGAGGAAGGCGGACGGGGAGAGGTTCGACCCCGCCGCCGCGGCGACCGCCGGCAGGAGGAAGACGAACGCCTCGGTCCAGGCGAGGCCCAGCATCGGGTGGCGGTACTGGGCGACGAAGCCGAAGAGCGCGTTCAGGACGAGCGTCGCGGCGAAGAAGCCGAGCGCGCTCTTCCGCCACGGCTCGGGGCGCATCGGCTCCGGGCCGATATCGGGCGGTCGAATCTCCATGCGGGCATCCCCATGATAGTGAGAAGGAGCCATGAGCGTCTTTCGCGATCGCACCGTGGTCCTCGGGGTGGGGGGCGGCATCGCGGCGTACAAGGCTTGTGAGCTCGCGAGGCTCTTCGTCCGGGGCGGCGGCACGGTCCGGGTGGCGATGACGAGGAACGCCACCCGCTTCGTCGCGCCGCTCACGTTCCAGGCCTTGACCGGCCACCCGGTGCTCGTCGATCTCCTCGACCCGGAGTCGGACCGCGGCTACGGCCACCTCGAGCTCGCGCGGCGGGCGGAGCTGCTCGTGGTGGCGCCCGCCACCGCCGACCTGCTCGCGCGGCTGCACGCCGGGATGGCGGACGACGCCGTGACCACGACGGCGCTCGCCTGCACCTGCCCCCGCCTGCTCGCCCCCGCGATGAACACTCGCATGTGGGAAGACCGGGCGGTCCAGGAGAACCTCGCCGCCCTGCGCGGGCGCGGCTTCGCGGTGGTGGGCCCTGCGAGCGGCGAGCTCGCCGACGGGGACGTCGGCCCGGGGCGGCTGGCGGAGCCCGAGGAGATCGCCCGTGCCGCAGCCCGCCTCCTCGGGCCGCGCGACCTCGCGGGGCGCCGGGTCCTCGTCACGGCGGGCCCGACGCGGGAGCCCATCGACCCGGTGCGGTTCGTCTCCAACCCCTCCTCGGGGAAGATGGGCTTCGCGGTCGCGCGGGCTGCGGCGCGGCGGGGGGCGGAGGTCCAGCTCGTCACCGGGCCGTCGCAGCTCGCCGACCCCGCCGGCGTCCGGGTCGTGCGCGTCACCACCGCCGAGGAGATGGCGAATGCCGTTCTCGGCGCAGCGGACGGGCAGGACGCCTTCGTCGCCGCCGCCGCGGTCTCGGACTACCGCCCGCGCGACCCCTCGCCCTCGAAGAAGAAGAAGGGGGAGGGGGACGAGACGCTCGTGCTGACGCGCACGCGGGACATCCTCGCCACCCTCGGCGGGCGCCGCGCCGCCACCCCGGGGGGGCCGGTCCTCGTCGGCTTCGCGGCGGAGACCGAGGACGTCGTCGCGAACGCGCGCGAGAAGCTCCGCCGCAAGAACTGCGACCTCGTGGTCGCGAACGCGGTGGGGCGCCCGGGCCAGGGCTTCGGCGCGGACGTGAACCGCGTGACGCTGGTGGGGCCGAGCGAGATCGCCGAGATCGAGGGCTCGAAGGACGCCGTCGCCGACGCCATCTTGGACTGGGTGGTCGCGCTGCTCGACGCGCGCGGGCCCCGACCGGCGAGCTAGCGCCCGCCCCTCAGGCCGCGAGGCGAGCCGCCGCCTTCGGGAGGTCGAGCCTTCCGTGGATCGCCTGGCGGAAGCTCTCCCGCGTCTCCCGGGCGATGGCGTGGGCCTCCCCGATGGACAGCTCCGGCGTCCCGGCCCGCGCGAAGAGGCGCCGCCGGAGGTCGTTCGCGACGCGGAGGTTTCGCGACCCGGTGGCGTCCGCGTGCGCGGCGGCGCACGACTCGCCCTCCCGGAAGAGCCCCACGATCGCCTCCACCGCGAGCTGGTTCGTCTCGGCGACCAGGTCGTCCTCGAGGGGGAGCTTCCGGTCGGGGGCGAGCGCGAGGCGGGACAGCCTCTGGAACGAGTGGGAGCGCGCGGAGGCGAGCAGCGACCCGAAGAGCTGGCGGGACATGCCGAAGGGAATGACGGACGAGCCCTTGAGGGTGCGCGCGAGGAAGTCGTCGTGCTCGCGGAAGTTCCGGTGCGACACCCGGCGCGCCAGCGCCACGAGGCCCTGGTCCATGCGCTGGTCGTAGCGCAGCTCCCAGTAGGCATGCCCGGACCGCATCCGGTGGAAGGACCCGACGGTCTTGTAGGGCACGTAGAAGTTGTGGGCCACCGTGTCGGCGGCGAGATGCGCCAGGAACCCGAGGGAGAAGGCCTGCTCCGCGCCCGGGCTCGCGGTCCGGTAGAGATTGAAGCCGACGCGCCAGTTGTGACAATGGTAGACGTAGCGGGCGAGGTTCTTGCCGACGACGATGTCCGCCGCGAGCGAGCCGTAGAGGAACTCGTGGGCGAAGTCGGCGAGCAGGATCCTCACCGGAGGAGGCGCGGAGGAGATCTGCTGGAGGGCCTGGGCGGAGAAGTTCAGATGCGCGAGCGGGCCCCAGGCGTGGGCCTCGGTCGGCGCGAGGAGGACCGCGAGGGCGACGAGGGCGAGCGAGGTGGTGAGGAGGCGATCGAGGCGCCCGAGGCGGATCATTACGAGGCGGAGTCTAGGAGCGAGGCTGGATCGGCGCAACGCCATGAAAACGGTCGGGGAAAAAGTGGGCCGCCGCGCACAGGAGGTGACCCCCGAGCTCCGAGAGGTCGCGAGTGAGACCTTGCGTCACCTCTGGTGGCTCAGGGAGAGCGGCGTACGCGAGCTGCCCCCTGCACCCACCCGGCCGCGGGCGCAGCGGAGGCCCGGCGCCGAGGAGGCCCGCGCCGGGCCGGCGGCGCGCGCGGCCGCACCGCCGGCCGAGAAGGGCTGCGGGAGCGAGCCCCTTCGCGCCGTTCGCGCCGAGCTCGGGGACTGCCGTCGCTGCAAGCTCCACGCAGGGCGCACCACCCTGGTGTTCGGCGTCGGGAACCCCGCCGCCGAGCTCATGTTCGTCGGGGAGGGGCCCGGGGCGGACGAGGACCGACAGGGGGAGCCTTTCGTCGGGCGGGCGGGCCAGCTCCTCACCAAGATGATCGAAGCGATGGGATTCCGCCGGGAGGAGGTCTACATCGCCAACGTCGTGAAGTGCCGGCCGCCGAACAACCGGGACCCCGAGCCCGACGAGATCGAGGCCTGCGAGCCGTTCCTGAAGGCCCAGATCGCCGCCGTCCGGCCCCGCGTCATCGTCGCGCTCGGGCGCTTTGCGGTGCAGACGCTGCTACGCGACGCGAGCCCCGTCAGCCGGCAGCGGGGGCGGTGGCGGGAGTACGAGGGGGTGCGGCTCATGCCCACCTTCCACCCGGCCTACCTCCTGCGCAATCCTGCGGAGAAGAAGGCGGCCTGGGAGGACCTGCAACTCGTCATGAAGGAGTTCGGCAAGTCGCCGGTGCGCAGATGACGACGAGTCCCCGCTCACCGCCCCGGACGCTCCTCGCGGCGATCGCGCTCGCGGGTGCCGCGACCACGGCCGCTCCGCTCGCCGAGCCCGTGGAAGGAGCGGCCCGGCGCCCCCGCGTCGTGGAGCTCGAGGTGCGGGCGCCCATCACCACCGGTACCGCCGAGTACGTGGAGGCCGGCCTCGAGCGCGCCCGCCAGGAGCAGGCCGACGCCCTGCTCGTCGAGCTCGACACCCCCGGCGGACACCTCGAGGCGACCCGCGAGATCGTGCAGCACCTGCTCGCGAGCGACGTCCCGGTGATCGTCTGGGTCGGGCCGGCCGGGGCTCGGGCCGGCTCGGCGGGCGTCTTCATCACGCTCGCCGCGAACGTGGCCGCGATGCACCCGACCTCCAACATCGGGGCCGCCCACCCGGTCCTCGCCGGCGGCGGCGACGTGGAGAAGGAGGCCGGCAAGGACATGGCGCGCAAGGTCGAGAACGACACGGCCGCGTTCGCGCGCTCGATCGCCAAGGCCCGCGGCCGGAACGTCGACTGGGCCGAGAAGGCGGTCCGCCAGAGCGTCTCCGCGACCGCCGACGAGGCGAGGCGGCTCGAGGTCGTGGACCTCGTCGCGGCGGACGTGCCCGCGCTGCTCGCCGCGGCGGACGGCCGGCGGGTGGAGACGGCCGGCGGCAAGCGGACGCTGCGCACGCGAGATGCCGTCGTCGAGCCCCTCGGGATGACGGTGCGCCAGCGGACGCTCGGCTTCCTCTCGGACCCGAACGTCGTCGCCATCCTGATGCTCGTCGGGACGCTCGGGATCGCGCTCGAGTTCTATCACCCGGGCTCCATCGCGCCCGGCGCCATCGGCGCCCTCTGCCTGCTGCTCGCCTTCCTGTCCATGAAGGTCATCCCGGTGAACCTCGGGGCGGTGGTCCTGCTCATCGCCGGCGTGGCCCTCCTCGTCGCCGAAGGCTACGTCACGACCCACGGGTTCGCGGGCGCGCTCGGGGGCGTCGCCATCGTCGTCGCGACCCTGCTCTTCATCGACCGATCGTCGGCGGACTACCGGTTCGACCCGGAGGCGTTCACCCTGTCGCCGCTCGTGGTGTGGCCGACGCCCTTCGCGCTGGTCGCACTCCTCGGGTTCGTGGCCTGGAAGGTGGCCCGGAGCCGGCGCGAGCGGCTCGTCGTCGGGGCCGCCGGCATGGTGGGCGAGGTCGGGAAGGTGACCGCCGACGTCGGGCCCGACGCCGGGCAGGTCTTCGTGCACGGGGAGCTCTGGGCGGCGCGCAGCGATTCGCCGCTGGTCCGCGGCACGGCGGTGCGGGTGCGCAGGGTCGACGGGCTCGTGCTCCGCGTGGAGGCGGCGCCCGGGGGCGAGGTCGCACCCTAGGTTCGGTTCCCCGGCCCGCGGCCGGGAATAGGAGGAAGCATGCCGGCGCTCGGTCTCTTCATCCCGGTGCTGCTCGTCGCCGGGTGGTTCATCCTGGGTCTTCGCATCGTCAACGAGTACGAGCAGGGAGTGGTCCTGCGCCTCGGGCGCTTCGTCGGGCTGCGCACGGCGGGCCTGAAGTGGATCGTTCCCTTCATCGACCGCATGGTGATCATCGACATGCGCGTCACCGCCGAGCAGGTGCCTCCCCAGGACGTCATCACCCGGGACAACGTCTCGGTGAAGGTGAACGCGGTGATCTTCTTCCGCGTCGTCCAGGCGGATCGCGCCTTCCTGCAGGTGACGGACTTCCTCTTCGCGACGAGCCAGTTCGCACAGACGACCCTGCGATCGGTCCTCGGGCAGGTGGAGATGGACGACCTGCTCTCGCAGCGGGACAAGATCAACCGCCAGCTGCAGGAGATCATCGACCGGCACACCGAGCCGTGGGGCGTCAAGGTGACCGCGGTCGAGGTGAAGCAGGTGGACCTGCCGGACGAGATGCGCCATGCGATGGCGCGGCAGGCCGAGGCGGAGCGCGAGCGGCGGGCCAAGGTCATCGCCGCCGAGGGCGAGCTGCAGGCCGCGACGAAGCTCAGCGAGGCGGCGGACATCATCGCGCGCTCGCCGGGAGCGCTGCAGCTGCGCTACCTGCAGACGCTCGTCGAGATCTCGAGCGACAAGGGGACGAACACGGTGTTCCCGCTGCCCCTCGACCTCATCAAGCCCTTCCTCGAGTCGAAGGGGAAGTAGCGGTCGTCAGAGCTCGGCGCGGATCTCGCCGTCCGGGGTCGACCACGCCCGGGACATGACCGGGGTGTTGTGGGCGAACCCGGGCGCTCCCCGCGGGGGCATGACGATGAGGCCCCCCTGTCCCTGAACCCGCGAGGCGAGCCGCCGGACCGCCTCCTCGGCCGCGCTACGGGCGTCGAGCCCGCTCCCGACCAGGTCCGCCGCGGCACGGGCCAGCGTCACGCGGATGATGCGCTCGCCCTCGCCGGTCGCGGAGACGGCCGCGAGCGAATCGTCGGCATACGTCCCGCAGCCGACGAGCGCGGTGTCGCCGATGCGCCCGGGGCGCTTCAGGAAGATCCCTCCCGTCGAGGTGGCCGCGGCGAGGTGTCCGCGCACGTCCCGCGCCACCGCTCCGACCGTCCCCCCGCCGCTCGGCGCGAGCCCGCGCCGAATCCCCTGCTCGTAGCGCGCCCGCTGTGCCGGGGTGACGAGGACCGCGTTGGGGATGGCCTCGAAACCGGCCTCGCGGGCGAACCTCGAGGCGCCTTCGCCGGCGAGCAGCACGTGGCCGGAGCGCTCCATGACCGCGCGGGCGAGGAGCACGGGGTTCTTCGAGTCCCGCACCGCCGCCACGGCGCCCGCGCGCAGAGTGGCGCCCTCCATCACCGACGCGTCGAGCTCGGCGGCACCGTCGGCGGCGAGCGTGGCGCCCGTGCCCGCGTTGAAGGTGGGGTCGTCCTCGAGCGCCACGACCCCGGCGACGACCGCGTCGAGCGCGCTGCCGCCGGCGCGGAGGACCGCGAGCGCAACGCCCGCGGCGCGGCGGACGCCCTCGAGCCGGGCCGCGGGCGCCTGGCCGGACGTGGCAGGGTCGTCGGCCGCGAGGGTCCCGGCGCCCCCGTGGACGGCGACGGCTGGCGAGGCGTCAGGGGTCATGGCGGGGGAGGTACCGTGGGCGCCGACCCCGGCGCAAGCGGTTCTCGCCTTGACGCTCCATGCGCCGGTTCCTTATCGTCAGCGGGACGGTTCGCGCGCCCTTGCCCGGCGCGCGCCCTCTGCCAGAGACGAGGTCTGCCATGCCTGGACGCGAAGTGGTCATCGCCGGGGCCGCCCGCACTCCCGTGGGGTCGTTCCTCGGAAGTCTCGCCCCTGTCACCGCGCCTCGGCTCGGGGCGGTCGCCATTCGCGCCGCGCTGGAGCGCGCCGGCGTGGAGCCCTCCCGGGTGGAGGAGGTCATCATGGGCAACGTCCTCCAGGCGGGAGAGGGGCAGGCGCCGGCCCGCCAGGCGGCCCGCTACGCCGGGCTTCCCGACGGGGTGCCCGCCTGGACGCTCAACAAGGTCTGCGGCTCCGGGCTCAAGGCCGTCATCGCCGGCGCCCAGGCGGTGGCGCTCGGGGACGCGGAGGTGATCGTCGCGGGCGGGATGGAGTCCATGTCGAACGTCCCGTACTACGACACCCGCCAGCGGACGGGGTCGCGCATGGGCAACGTCACGCTCGTCGACGGGATGGTGTACGACGGGCTCACCGACGCCTACGACGGCATCCACATGGGTGTCTGCGCGGAGATGACCGCCGAGAAGTTCGGCATCTCCCGCGGCGCGCAGGACGAGTTCGCCATCGAGAGCACGCGCCGCGCCATCGAGGCTCAGAAGAACGGGCTCTTCCGGGAGGAGATCGTCCCCGTGGAGATCGAGGGCAAGAAGGGCGAGAAGGCGGTGGTGGCCGACGACGAGGGACCCCGCGCTGCGCGCCCCGAGAAGATCCCGACCCTGAAGCCCGTGTTCAAGAAGGACGGCACGGTGACCGCCGCGAACGCGTCCTCCATCAACGACGGGGCGGCCGCGGTCGTGCTCATGAGCGCGGACCAGGCCCGGCGGGAGGGGCGACCGGTCCTGGCCCGCCTCCTCGGCTGGGGCGGCGCGGCACGCGCCCCGGCGGAGTTCACCATCGCCCCCGCCGACGCCGTCTCCCTCACGCTGAAGAAGCTCGGCCTCGCCGCCAAGGACATCGACCTCTGGGAGATCAACGAGGCCTTCGCGGTCGTGTCGCTCGCCAACCAGCGCCTCCTCGGCCTCGACGGGAAGAACGTCGACGTCTGGGGCGGCGCGGTCTGCCTCGGCCACCCCATCGGCGCGTCGGGCTGCCGCATCCTCGTGACGCTGCTCCACCAGCTCCGGCAGACGGGGAAGCGTAGGGGCCTCGCCAGCCTCTGCATCGGCGGCGGCGAGGCGGTCGCGCTCGTGGTGGAGCGTCCATGAACAAGATCTTCCCATCCGCGGACGCGGCCCTCGCCGACGTGCCAGAAGGCGCGACCCTGATGGTCGGCGGGTTCGGCCTGTGCGGCAACCCGGAGAACCTGATCTCGGCCCTCCACCGCAAGGGCGTGCGCGACCTCGTCATCATCTCGAACAACTGCGGCACGACCGAAGAGGGGCTCGGGGTGCTCCTCAAGGCCCGCCAGATCCGCAAGATGGTGAGTTCCTACGTCGGCGAGAACAAGGAGTTCGAGCGCCAGTACCTCGCCGGCGAGCTCGAGGTGGACCTCGTGCCACAGGGCACCCTGGCCGAGCGGATCCGGGCCGGGGGGGCGGGGATCGGCGGCTTCTACACGGCGACGGGCGTCGGGACCGTCGTCGCCGACGGGAAGGAGACCCGCGTCATCGGCGGCCGCGAGTACCTCCTCGAGCTCCCGCTCCGGGCGGACTTCGCCCTCGTCCACGCGTGGAAGGCCGACAAGTGGGGCAACCTCGTGTTTCGGAAGACCGCCCGGAACTTCAACCCCATGATGTGCGCCGCCGCCCGGGTGACCGTGGTCGAGGCGGAGCAGATCGTCGAGGTGGGGCAAATCGAGCCCGATCAGGTCCACATCCCATCCATCTACGTGAAGCGCATCGTGCGGGCCGAGGGGCTCCGGAAGCCCATCGAGCGGCGCACCGTGCGTCCCCGGCCGAGGTGAGCGATGGCACTCTCCCGCGAAGAGATCGCGCAGCGCGTGGCCCGAGAGCTCGGGGACGGGTTCTACGTGAACCTGGGCATCGGCATGCCGACCCTCGTGGCGAACTACGTCCCCCCGGGAATCGAGGTGGTGCTGCAGAGCGAGAACGGCATGCTCGGCGTCGGCCCGTACCCCGTGGAGGGCGAGGAGGACCCCGACCTCATCAACGCGGGCAAGGAGACCGTGACCCAGATCCCGGGGACCGCCTTCTTTTCCTCGGCCGAGTCGTTCGCCATGATCCGCGGCGGCCACATCGACCTCGCCATCCTCGGGGCCCTCGAGGTGTCGGAGCACGGCGACCTCGCGAACTGGCTCGTCCCGGGCAAGATGGTGAAGGGCATGGGCGGGGGCATGGACCTCGTCGCCGGGGCGCGCCGCGTGATCGTCATGATGGAGCACGCCACGAAGGACGGTCGGCCCAAGATCCTCTCCCGGTGCGCGCTGCCCATCACCGGCCGGCGCTGCGTCTCGGCGATCTGCACGGACCTCGCCTGGCTCGACGTCACCGCGGACGGCCTCGTCCTGCGCGAGCTCGCCCCGGGAACGACCGCCGAGGAGGTCCAGCGGCTCACCGAGCCGCGTCTCATCGTCGCGCCGGACGTGCGCCCGCTGCGCCCCTGACGACCGACATGGCGCCGCGCGGCCACAAGGTCCGGAATCCGCGGCGCCAGGGCCCCGGCCGGTCCAGGTCCCGGACGGGGCGCGGCGCCTCCGGAGGCCGGTCCGTGGCCGCGCCGGTCGTGACCTTCCTCAGCGACTTCGGGGCCGGGTCGGGGTACCCGGCGCAGATGAAGGGGGTCGTCCTGGCCGCCCTGCCGGGGGCCGTGCTCGTCGACCTCTCGCACGACGTCGCGCAGTTCGACGTCCTCGCCGGCGCCCTGCTCCTCGAGGCGTGCGTGCCGCACTTCCCGCCCGGAGCGGTCCACGTCGGCGTGGTCGACCCTGGCGTGGGCACCGAGCGCCGCCCGATCTGCGTCGTCGACGTGCGCGGTCGACGTCTCGTCGGTCCCGACAACGGGCTCTTCACGCCCTTCCTCGGCGCCGGAGCGCGGGTGTTCCGGATCGATCGCGCGGACCTCCTCCGCGCGCCGGCGACCGCCACGTTCCACGGCCGCGACGTCTTCGCCCCCGCCGCGGCCTGGCTCGCCTCGGGCGGGGAGGCGTCGCGGCTCGGGCCCGAGCTCGCCGACCCCGTTCTCCTGGAGTGGCAAGGGGTGTCTCGCAGGGACGGGGAGCTCGAGGGGACCTGCCTCGTCTCCGACCCGTTCGGGAACGTGGCGACGAGCGTGCGCGGGACCGACATCGGCCGAGAGCCGGTGCGCGAGGTCCTCGTCGAGGGACGGTCGGCGCGGTTCGTGCGGACGTTCGGGGATGGAGCGCCGGGAGAACTCCTCGCCCTCGTCGGGAGCGGCGGGCGTCTCGAGCTCGCGGTGCGCGAGGGGAACGCGGCGAGGGAACTCGGAGTGCGGCGCGGGACGCCGGTCGTGGTCCGATTCGGGGCTCCAGGTCTTGTGCCGGGACACGCCCCTGCTACACTCGGAGGGTCCGGCATGACGAGGACCATCGAGAACCAGCGGCGCTCGAGCCGGCTCCACCACGAGCTGCCCGTGGCCTACCGGAGTGTGGGGAGCTTCCTCACAGACTGGGCCACGAACATCAGCCAGGGCGGGCTGTTCATCAACACCCGCAACCCCCTCCCGGTCGGCACGCTCGTGAAGATCCTGATCCAGCTGCCGATGGCCGCCTTCCCCGTCGACCTCTCGGGCCGCGTCACGCGCGTCGCGGAGTACGACAACCAGGCGAACGTGGTCCCGGGCATGGGCATCGAGTTCACCGACATCGACGCGGCGAAGAAGGAGCAGATCGAGGCCTTCGTGCAGAAGCTCAGGCACGAGCTCGGCGCCTGAGCCTCGCCGCGCGGTCGAGACGCCCGAGACGCGGGTGCGCCTGGAAATCGAGATCGCAGGCCTCGCCCCCGGGGGTGAGGGAGTCGGGGACGCGGCCGGACGTCGCTGCTTCGTGCCCTACGCGGCTCCTGGCGATCGCGTGGAGGTCCAGGTCGAGGACGGCCCGGGGCCCGCGCGCGGGACGCTCCTAAGCGTGATCGCCCCGGGACCGGGGCGCGCCACCCCGCCGTGCCCGCACTTCGGCCCCGGCGACGGCGGGGCGGCGGACCGGCTCTGCGGGGGATGCGAGTGGCTCCACCTCGACTACGGCCTCCAGCTCCGCGAGAAGCGCCAGGCCGTCGCGGAGGCGCTCCGGAAGATCGGCCGGCTCTCCCGGGACGCCTATCCGCTCGGCGACGCGGTCCCGTCGCCCAGGCCGCTGCGGTACCGCTGCCGCGCGAAGTTCCACCTGGATGCTCCCTCGGGACGGCTCGCCTTCTTCCGCAGGCGGTCCCACGAGCCCGTGCGCTTGACGGAGTGCCATCTCCTCCTGCCCGAGCTCGACGCGCTCCGCGAGGCGGTGGGGCCGGCGCTCGCCCGCGCGCGCCCGTTCCCGAGCGAGGTCGCGCTCGAGTGGTCCGACCACGACCGGCGGGGCGCTGCCCACCTCCGCTTCGCCGACGCCGGGGCGGCCGCGCGCCGCCGGGCGGAGGAGCTGTTGCGAGACCTGCCGGCGCTCGCAGGGGTTCTCGTCGAGGGCGAGCCCGACGCCCGGGGCCGGGCAGTGACCGTCCCGTTCGGGGACCCGGTGCTTCTCCACGAGCGGGTGCCGGGACAGCCGGGGGCGGGTCTCGCGCGCAGCCGGCCCGACGTCTTCCAGCAGGCGAACCGCTTCGCGAACGCGAGCCTCGTCAACCTCGCGCTCGACCTCCTTCGCCCGGACGGCGAGGACGTGCTTGAGCTCTTCTGCGGGGCGGGGAACTTCACGGGCCCCATCGCCACCCGGGCGCGCTCGGTGGCGGCCGTGGAGGTCCAGGGTCCGGCGCTCGACCTCGCCCGCGCCGACCTCGCCGGATCCCGGGTGCGCTTCTTCGCCGGCGACGCGGGGGCCCTCGGCCGCGCCCTGGCGCGCGAGGGGAAGCGCTTCGGCGCCGTCCTTCTCGATCCGCCGCGGGAGGGGATGCGGGGCCTCGCCCCGCTCCTCGCCGAGCTCGAGGCGCCCCGCGCGGTGTACGTCTCGTGCGACCCCGCGACCTTCGCGAGGGACGTGCGCGCGGCCGTCGAGGGGGGTTATCGCCTGGTCTCCGCGGTGCCCGTCGACATGTTCCCGCAGACCCACCACATTGAGTGTGTCGGGCTGTTTGAGCGTGTGGCGTAGATCGTCATAAAAGCCCCATTTCAACGCTCGTTGGCGCTTGAGGGGAGTTATCGTACCCTCATCGCCACACCCCGACACAACGTGACACCAACCGAAAATTGTTACCTGCAGGTAACGCGCTCACCTGACGCGGCGGTGATCGCCGGACCGGATTTCGGACCCGGAACACGTCGCGGCTCGCCCCCCAGTCCCAGGTAACGCCAGGTAACGCCGAGAAAAGAGGAACCATGACGAAGAAGATGACGGCGACCAAGATCGACGCTCTCAAGAGCAGGGCCGAGATGTACGTATTGGACTCACGGCTGATCCGTGGGCCGGGGCAATGAAGGTACTCGCCAAGCGGCCGGCCACGATGCGTATCCATGTCAACGACCCAAAGCCAGTGCTGACCGAGAACGGGTACTCCTCCAGCGCCGTGCGCACGCAGGTGGAGATGGCGATGAGGCGGTGCGGGTTCAGGATCGCGGAGGGCACGCGAGCTTCGCGGCAATAACGTTTGTGAACACGTCAGGACTCGGGACCTCGGGCGGCTTCGCGGCCAACGTCGCCGTACTGGTGCGTACAGGGAAAGTCGTTGACAGCGAAGAAGTGTATCTGGATGTCTGCACCGATGTGGCGGTTGCCACCGGCCCCCAAGGCAAGGCCGGGGAGCAAATCCACGCCGCGCTCGATGAGCTGCT
>DATKJV010000005.1:0-47722 GCA_035543235.1 Anaeromyxobacteraceae bacterium
GCGCAGTACACCCGAGACAAACTGCTTTCCCTTGCGAGCTCCACCCGGGCCGGCGGGCGATGCCGAGCCCGCGGCTCGCTCCGCCGACCTTGGTGGCGCAGTGGGTACGAAAACCCCGCGCTCTAGCGGGGTTAAGTTAACGCTCTCCTCAAGTTCAAATGGGTAGTTTGAGCTGAAGATCGATGCAGCAAAGGAAGACCATTGCGGCGAGGGCGGCGAAGGAGTGGAAGCCGTAGGCCCTGTGCTTGATGACGCCGATCTTGTTGTTCAGACCTTCCATTCGACCGTTCGAGAGCCGCAGGCGGATGGCAGCGAGCACTCCGTCTCGGTACAGCCGGAGCGTGCGGCCGAGCTTCACGAAGGGTCGGAGCTTGGACCGGCTCGCCCACGCGATCCACGAGCGCAGGTGCTCGGGCGCCGCGCGCGGACCGCAGCGGTAAAGGGCGCGGAGCTCCTCCTTCAGCAGGTAGGCCCGGTAGACGCGGGCGTTGAGACCTGCGACCGCAGAGAGACGAACACGTTCCTCGGCACGGAGGTGTTCCGGCGCCTTGAGGAGCGCCCAGCGGGAGCCCTTCAGCACGGCCGCTTGCTCGGAGCCCTTGCGTTCGCGAGCCTCGGTACGCCGCACGTCGTGGACTGCCTCGTTTGCGAGCTTCACGACGTGGAAGGGATCGAAGGCGATCTCGGCCTGGGGAGCGCGCGCCTTCGCCTCCAGGATGTACGACGCGCACATGTCCATGCTAATCGCGCCGAGATTCTCGGCTCGCGCGGCGCCGAGCTCGTCGAAGAACTTGCCGACCGTCGCCTGCGAGCGCCCCTCGCCGATCCAGACCGGGTCGCCGGTGTCGTGGTCGGCGACCACGGTGAGGTACTTGTGCCCCTTCCGGTAGCTCACCTCGTCGATGCCGATCCGATACAGCTCATCGAGCCGGGCTCGGTCGATCTTCCGGGCCACCACCCGCTCGATGATGTTGCCGACGGTGGCCCACGCGATGTGGAGCAGGTTCTTCACCGCGGTCTTGTTCATCTCCCGGGCCACCCAAGCCACCAGGTCCTCGAAGTCACGGGTGAAGCGCGAGTCGTGCTCGGCCCAGGGTACCGCCTCGGTCACGACGCCGTGTTCGGGGCAGACCAGGCGGCACAGCGTCGCCCGGATGACGACGCGCCACTTGCCCAGAGACAGGTGGCGCCACTCCCGGACGGTCCGGTCGTACCGGGCGGGGGTCGAAAAGGTGCAGCGCGGACAGCGGTTGCGGCGGTGGCGCTTCGCCACGTCCACCACGATCCCGTTCGGGCCGAAAACGACCCGCCTCACGAAGGCACCTTGCAGAGATAGCAGCTTGTTGAATACCGTGGTGACGCGCACTGGTCTCCTCGTGGCTTCGAGTTCTCGCAAACCACGAAGTACCACGGGTTTCCGGTGCGCGTTCTTCTTCTTCCTACCCCGCCGAACAGGCTCCTTCCTTCACCCTACGTGCGTCTTTCGACCCACGCGACGTGGAGGAGAGCCCTTAATTAGGGACACCCCCTAGAAGGCGACGCCGTCCGCCGGAGGGCGGACGGGCTCGGCGGGGTCGACCGGGGGAGGCGGAAGCCGAGCGAGGTGGCGGTAGCGCGCCCAGTCCGCCATGACGCCGCGCACGTAGTGGCGAGTCTCGCGGTAGGGGATCTCCTCCACCCACTCGTCGAGCGGCCGCGGCGGCCCCTCGGCGGACCAGGCCGCCGCCCGGACGGGCCCGGCGTTGTAGGCGGCGGCGAGCACCGGAGGCTGGGGGAAGCGGGAGCCGAGGAGGCCGAGGTAGGCGATGCCGAGCGTGAGGTTCTGCCCGGGATCGGAGAGCCGCTCCGCGCCACCGTGCGAGAGCCCGAGGACCTGCGCCACGCGCTCCGCCGTCTCCGGGCGGAGCTGGAGCAGGCCCTCCGCGGCGGCGCCGCTGCGTACGCTGGCGCGAAAGGATGACTCCCGCCGCATGATCGCCAAGACGAGCCATGGATCGAGCCCGAGGGCGCCGGCGGCGGGGAAGAGCACCGACGGGTACGCCTCGGGATACAGCCATCGCTCGCTCCGCTGCGTGGGCGGGAGGTGGTCGCGCGCCATCCGGAACGGGATCTCCACCTCGCCGGCGAAGGCGGCCATCTCGGCGACGGCCGCCGCCGCGGTGCGGGCGGCCGGGGACGAGGCCGCCCGCTGGAGCACGGCGAGCGCCTCCTCGCGCAGGCCGGCTCCGAGGAGCTGTCCCGCGAGCGCCAGCGAGGCGGCGAGACGCCCGTCCGCCGGAGCCCGCGGAGGGGGGCCCGGGGGCAGCGGGAGCTCCTGGGGCGCGGGGAGGCCGGAGCCCGCGAGGCGCGCCCTGGCAAGCAACGCGTACCAGCCGTCCGGGGCCTCCCGCACGGCGTCGCGGTAGAGCGCGGCGGCCGCGGCCGACGAGGGGGTCGCGCGCGCCCCCCAGTAGAGCGCCGCGGCCCGCAGCGGACCCGTCTCGGACGCGGCCAGGGAGGCGAAGGCGCGGCGCGCCTGCACCGACCGGCCGGAGCGCAGCAGCGCCCAGGCGCGGAACCACCGGGCGTCCGGCGCCCGCTTGGCCCCCGGGTTCTCGGCGGCAAAGCGAGCGAGCCGACGCGCCGCCTCCTCGAAGCGCCCGGCGTCGTACCAGAGCCAGGCCGAGAGGAAGGCCGAGTCGTCGGCGAGGTCGGCCTGCTGCGCCGGGGGGAGGCCCGGCACCGTCGGATGGGAGGACGCGACGCGCCGGTAGCGCTCCGCGGCCTCCTCGAGCCGGCCCTGCCTCGCCGCGGCGCGGGCGAGCACCCACTCGGCCGCCGCCGCGTCCGGGCCGGCGTCGGGCCGCCCGGCGACCTGCACGGCGAGCACCTCCGCCTCGGCGGGCCGGGAGAGCTGGAGAAGCGCCACCGCTCGCAGAAGGAGGGCGCGGGTGGCCGCGGGTCCGGTGTCGGGGGCGCCGACGGCGTCGAGTTCCGCGAGGGCGAGGCGCGGATGCGCCGTGGCGAGAAGCCGCTCGACTCGCGCCCGCCGGTCGCCGGAGGACAGTGCCGCACCCGGCAGCGCCGCGAGCTTCCGGGCGGCCTCCTCGCCGTCGGGCTCGCCGGCGCGCTCGACCGAGAGGCGAGCGTACAGGGCGGGCGCGCGCGAGTCGCCCAGGGAAGAGAGGGCGTCGGCCCACGCGAGCTGGGCGGCGGGGTCTCCGCGGGCCGCGGCCGGGGCGGCGGAGCGGGCCGCCGGCTCCGCGAGCGTCGCGCGGAGGAGCGCGCGAGACTCGGCGACGGCCAGGCGATCGGCGTCCAGCGCCGGACGGGACAGCGCGGCCTCTGCCGCCGCCGCGGCAGCGAGGCCGGGGTGTCCGGCGTCGGCGTAGGCAGCGGCGAGGCGCTCGAGCGCGAAGGGGCGCAGCGGCCCAGGCAGCGAGGGAAGGGCCGCCCGCAGGGGCGCGAGCGCCGCCGGTGAAGCGCCGTCGCGCGCGGCGGCGAGAGCGGCGGCGAGGTGGGCGCGCGCGCCCGCCTCGCCCGCCGGGAGCGCGGCCGCGGCGCGGAGGGCCGCGGCGCGTGCCCCGTCCGGCTGGCCGGCGTCGAGGAGTTGCACCGCCGTCCCCAGCGCGTCGAGCCAGTCCGCGAGCGGCTCGGCCGCCCGCGCGGGGTGGGCCAGGAGGAGGACCCCAAGGAGGAGTGCGGCGCACGGGCGCAAAACGAGCTGGGATCATGCCACAACCTGCCGTCACCTCTCGTGAAAATGTTTCGCCTCCAACCGGTAAAAGCTGCGCGGTGGGGGGGTTGACACGGCGCAGCAGGCGGCTGCATATACGGGCCGCAACACGGGATTCTGCGAATCCTGGTCGGCGCGAGAGAGCCCTCGCGCCCTGTCGAACGCCGGGTCGAGAAAGAGTCCGAAGAGGGCCCGAGCGTTTCCGTCCAGGAAGGAGAGCACCTTGTTCACGAAGCCTTGCCCCGCCGAGCTGACCGCACCCATCAACCCCGACCGGGGCGTCGAAGGACACCGGAACCTGTTCTGCGGCTTCTACGATTCCTGCCTCGACGAGGCCGTGAAGAAGGCGTGGAACAGCTGGACCTGCACGCGTTGCTCGCTGTTCGCCGTCCAGCCGCAGGTCGAGTCGAGCCTGGAGAGCTACGCCACCCAGCGTCGCCTCGGCTGAGCCCGCCTCACTCGCGGGGACTCAGCGCCCGGCAGTCCGCCGCGGCACGCGCACATCGAGGGCCGTCACCGCGGTTCGCCCCAGCCGGGCGTTGATTCGCTCGACGATCGCCGGGGCGTGGTTCTCGATCTCGCGCGCCCACTGTTCGGTGGACGCCACCACCCAGAGGTGGCCGTCGGGCCCCAGGCCGCGCACCGTGGCCTCGCGCGACAGGGGCCAGCCGCAGGCCTCGGCGAAGGCGGCCGCCGCGGCGGGCCGGCCCGCGCCCGGCTCGCGGGCCAGCGACTCCGCGAGCACGCTCGCCACCGTGCGGCGCCGTCCCCTCGGTGCCCGGGTCATCTTCGGGAAGCTACGGGGGCGGGGCGGGAGCGTCAAGGCGAGGCGCGAACCGTTTTCCGCGACTATGCCTCTCACCAGGCATAGAGCCGCAGTTGGGCGCGGACGGTCTGCGCCCGGAGAGGGACCGTGAGATGAAGCCGATAGTGGACGTGGTGGCCTCCAACTTCGAGGCGGTCGTCGGGAAGGACGGGATCGTCCTCATCGACTGGTGGGCCCCGTGGTGCGGGCCGTGCCGGGCGTTCGGGCCGACCTACGAGAAGGTCGCTGGGCGCCATCCGGACGTCACCTTCGCGAAGGTGAACACGGAAGAGGAGCAGGCGCTCGCCGCCTCGTTCAACATCATGTCGATCCCGACGCTCATGATCCTGCGCGACAAGGTCATGCTCTACGCCCAGCCCGGCGCGCTGCCGGAGGCCGCGCTGGAGGAGCTCATCGAGAAGGCGCGCGCCCTCGACATGGACGACGTACGCGCGCAGATCGCCGCGGAGCAGGGGGAGGAGAAGCCCGCACCGGAGGCTGGTACCTAAGGACGCCCTGCCGACCGGCTCCCCGGGGCCCACGAGCGCGGCCGTCGATCGGGAGATCGACGGCCGCTTCCCATTTTTGCGGCCCGGAGCCGGGAAGGGAGCCTGTCAGATCGGCTTGATACCTGAACAGATGAACAGTATTCTCCGACATCGTGAGCCATGGGCGCGGCAGGCGGACAGCGAGAGGTCCTGGAGGAGCTCCGGCGGCAGATTCGCCGCCTCGAGCGGAAGCCGGCACGCCGCGACGGGGTGCTCCCGAGCGGCTGTGCCGAGGTGGACGCACTGCTCCCGGGAGGCGGCTTCCCCCGCGGCTCGGTCACGGACCTCGTCGGCGGCCCGGCGTGCGGGAAGACGCAGCTCGCGCTCTGTGCCCTGCGGGAGGCGCAGGGGGGCGGTGCCCTCGCCGCCTTCGTGGACGGGCGGGGCGAGCTCTATCCGCCCGCGGCCATGGCGCTGGGCGTCGACCCGGCCCGGCTGCTCATCGTCCGCCCTGGCGGGCGCGGCGGGGAGGCGTGGCGAGAGGCGGTCACCGGGCTCTGGGCGGCCGAGGCGCTGCTCGCGAGCGGTGCCTTCGCAGCGGTTGCGGTCGACGTGCCGCTGCGGTCCGTCCCGGCGGGTCGCGCCGAAGCGATGCTGCGCCGGCTGCGGAGCGCGGCGGAGCGTGGCGGCGTGGCGGCCCTCTGGCTCGGGGCACCCGGTGGGCCGAGCTCCCCGGCGGCCCTACGGCTGGAGATCGGCGGGCCGGGGCATTCACCGGCGATCCGTCTCGTGCGCGGGCAGGCCACGGTGCGGGCCGGGGGGGAGGGCCATGCTGCCTGACCTCGCCCGGCGCTGCCCTCGGGTGCTGGCCCTCGTCCTGCCGGATCTCCCCCTGCAGCGGGTGCTGCGCGCTCGGTCGTTGCACGGACCGCTCGCGGTGGTGGAGGGGGACACGGTGGTCCACTGCACCGGCCCGGCCCGGGCCGCGGGGGTCCGCCCCGGCGACTCGCTGGTACAGGCCCGCGCTGTCTGCTCGGGGCTCGCCGCGGCCCCTCGCGACGCGGCCGGGGAGCGGGCGGCGCTGCGGGCGCTCGCCGAGGCGATGCTCTCGATCGCCCCCGCGGTGGAGATCGCCCCTCCGGACGGCCTCCTCCTCGACGCCAGCGCCGCCCGCCTGGCCGGCGAGGACGAGGAGGAGGCGGAGCTCCGGCTGGCAGAGCAGGTGCTCGCGCTCTGCCGCACCCTGGGCTGGCGCGGCCGGGCGGCACTGGCGGGGGGGAAGGGGCCGGCACAGGCGCTCGCCCGCCACGCGGAGCAGGAACTCGTGCGCGCGGCGCCGGGGGAGACGGCCGGGGCGCTCTCGCGGCTGCCGCTCGCCGCGCTGCAGCTGCCGGCAGGCATGGAGGCCCGGCTCGCCGCGGTGGGGGTGACCGACGCCGGGGCGCTCTCGCGCCTGCCGCCGGAGACGCTCGCCCACCGCTTCGGCCCGGCAGGCGCCGTGGCGGGGCGGCTCGCCAGGGGGGACGATCCGCGCCCCATCGTGCCGTTCGTGCCCGAGACCTTTCCGGAGGAGCACTGGGACCTGGAGGGCACCGGCGTGGGCGTCCTCGAGAGCGCCGAGCCGGTCCTCTTCGCGGTCAAGCGACTCGCCGACCGGGTCTCCGCGCGCCTCGCCGGCCGCGGGCTCGGGGCCGGGAAGCTGCGGCTCACGCTGGTCCTCGACCCGCGCGGGGAGGAACGGGTCGACCTGCCACTCGCCCGCCCCAGCGCGGACGCCTCGCTCTGGCTCGTGCCGCTGCGGGAGCGGGTCGGGGGGCTGCGACTGCCGGCCCCGGTGCGCGGCCTCCGCCTCACGGTCGTCGAGGCTGCCGAGGTCCCCGCCGAGCAGCTTGCCACCGGGGACCGGCCGGAGGCGGCGCGGGCGCTGGAGGTGGTGCTGTCGCGGCTGGCCGCCCGCCTGGGGGAGGCCTCCCTCGTCACCGCCGCACCCGCCGACCGCCACCGGCCCGAGGCCGCCTACCGGCTCGCGCCCTTCGGGGCCGTGCCGCACCGGCGGGCGCCCGGCAAGGCCGGGGTGGACGGGGCGGCGGAACCCGATCCGTGCGACGGCGGTTCCGCGGAGCCGCCGTCCGTCCGGCCGACCCGGCTCCTGCAGTCCCCGCGCCCCGTCGTGGCCGAGGGGGAGGGGGGGAGACTCACCGTGCTGCGCGTCGACGGGCGTCCCCACGACGTGATCGCGATGGTGGGCCCCGAGCGCCTGGCGGGCGAGTGGTGGAGCCAGCCCTTCGATCGCGACTATTACCGGGTCCGCGTCGACGGGATGGGCGACTGGTGGGTCTACCGCGACGGCCGCGACGGCCGGCTCTACCTTCACGGCTTCTTCGATTGAGGGCGGCGAGGATGGCCCCGCGCTACGCCGAGCTCCGCTGCAAGTCGAACTTCTCGTTCCTGGAGGGGGCGAGCCACCCCGAGGAGCTCGTGGATCGCGCCGCCGACCTCGGACTCGAGGCGCTCGCCCTCACCGACCGCAACGGGCTCTATGGCGTGGTGCGGGCCCACGCGCGGGCTCGCAAGCGCGGTCTGCCCCTCGTCGTGGGGGCGGAGATGACCTGCGACGGGATCGGGCCGGGGGGGACGGCCCCCCTGCTCCTGCTCGCCGTGGACCGCGAAGGCTACGCCCAGCTCTGCCGGCTCGTCACGGAGGCGCATCGGGGCGAGCCCATCGAGGTGACCGGGGCGGTGGACGCGGTGGCGCGCAAGCCCGAGGCCCGGATCCCGTTCCTCCTCGTGGCCGAACGCGCCCGGGGGCTCGTGGCCCTGTACCCCGGTGCCGACGCCGGCTCGGCGGCGCGCCTCCGGGAGGCCTTCGGCGGCCGCTTCGCCCTCGCGGTGTCGCGTCACCGCGCCGCCGGAGAGGAGACCCGCATCGCTGCCACGCGCAGCGTGGGGCGTCGGCTGGGCATCCCGGTCGCGGTCGTGAACGACGTCCATACCCACGATCGGCGGCGCCAGCCGCTGCAGGACGTCCTCACCTGCGTCCGGCTCGGGACCTCGGTCGAGCGCGTGGGCCGGCGCCTCTTCCCCAACGCCGAGCGCACGCTCAAGGGCCCCGAGGAGATGGGGCGGCTGTGGCGGGACTTCCCGGAGGGTCTCGAGGCGGCCGCCGAGATCGCCGCCCAGTGCCGGTTCCGGATGGACGAGATCCGCGGCGAGCACCCGCTGCCTCCAGTCCTGTCCGACGCCGCGCCGGTCGAGCCGGGCGGGCCGATCGCGTCACAGGGCCGGGGGATCGGGGGAATGGAGTACCTGCGGGTGCTCGTGCGCGACGGGGCGCGGTGGCGGTACGGCGGGCCGCCGCCCGAGGACGTGGAGCGGCAGCTGGCCCGGGAGCTGGACCTCGTGGAGCAGCTCGACTACGCGAGCTACTTCCTCACCGTCTGGGACATCGTCCGCTTCGCCCGCTCCCGGGGCATCCTCTGCCAGGGGCGGGGAAGCGCTGCCAACTCGGCCGTCTGCTACGCCCTGGGCATCACGTCGATCGACCCGGTGCGCATGGGGCTCCTCTTCGAGCGCTTCCTCTCCGCGGAACGCGGCGAGCCGCCGGACATCGACGTGGACTTCGAGCACGAGCGGCGCGAGGAGGTCCTCCAGTACGTCTACGAGCGCTACGGCCGCGACCGCGCCGGCATGGTCTGCGAGGTCATCAGCTACCGCGCCCGCTCCGCGCTGCGCGACGTCGGCAAGGCGCTCGGCCTCTCTCTCGCGCAGGTGGACCGCCTCTCGAAGCTCGTGGGCAGCCACGACGCCCCCGGCGAGGTGCCCAAAGCGGTGCTCGCGCAGGCCGGCCTCGACCCCGAGGCGTCGCCAGCGGTGCGCCACGCGCTGCGCCTCGCCCGGGAGCTCGCGGGCTTCCCCCGCCACCTATCCATCCACGTCGGAGGCTTCGTCATCACGCGGCGGCCGCTCGTGGAGACGGTCCCGGTGCAGCCGGCGGCCATGCCCGGGCGCACGGTGGTGCAGTGGGACAAGGACGACCTCGCCGAGCTGGGCCTGCTCAAGGTGGACCTGCTCGCCCTGGGAATGCTCACCGCCATCTCCCGGTCGCTCGCCGCGCTCGGACGCCATCGTCCGGCGCCGACGCTCCCCACTTCCGTACCCCATCCCGACTCGCTCGCGCGCATCCCCGCCGAGGAGCCGGCGGTCTACGAGATGACCGCTCGCGCCGACACCATCGGCGTCTTCCAGATCGAGTCCCGGGCGCAGATGTCGCTTTTGCCGCGGCTGCGGCCCCGGCGCTTCTACGACCTCGTCATCTCGGTGGCCATCATCCGGCCCGGACCCATCCAGGGGGGGATGGTGCACCCCTTCCTGCGACGCCGCGACGGGCTCGAGGAGGTGCGCTACCCCTACGAGCCGCTTCGGGCCGTGCTGGAGCGGACGCTCGGGATCCCGCTCTTCCAGGAGCAGGCCATGCGGATTGCCGTGGTGGCGGCCGGGTTCGCCCCCGGCGAGGCCGACGAGCTGCGCCGCGCCATGACCCACAAGCGCTCCCACGAGAGGCTGGAGGAGATGCGGGAGCGGCTCGTGGCCGGGATGGAGGAGCGGAAAATCCCCCGGGCGGACGCGGAGGCCATCCTGCAGCAGCTTCACGGGTTTGCCGGCTACGGCTTCCCCGAGTCGCACGCCGCCTCTTTCGCGCTGCTCGTCTACGCCTCGGCCTGGCTGAAGTGCCACCACCCGGCGGTCTTCGCCTGCGCCTTGCTGGACAGTCAGCCCATGGGCTTCTACGCGCCGCACACCATCGTGGAGGACGCGAAGCGCCACGGCGTGGAGGTCCGGGGGGTCGACGTCTTTCACAGCGGCTGGGAGTGCTCGTTGGAGGGGGCCGATGGCGTCCCGGCCGCCCCGGGCGAGCGCCCCGCGCTGCGGCTCGGCCTCTCGCGGGTGCGAGGGCTGCCCCGCGCCGTCGGGGAGGCGGTGCTTGCGGCGCGCCGCCAGGCCTCCTTCTCGTCGATGGAGGACCTGGCCCGCCGTGCCCGGCTCTCCCGGGCCTGGCTGTCGCGGCTCGCCGAGGCGGGTGCGCTGCGATCCCTGGAGGACGGGCGGCGCACCGCCCTCTGGAAGGCCATGGGGATCCAGGCCGTGGGCGAGGAGGAGCTCTTCGCCGGGCGGCTGCCGCCGGAGGCGCCAGTGGATCTCGCCGAGGCCAATCCTGCCGAAGAGGTGGCCCAGGACTACGCCACCGTCGGCCTCTCCGAGAAGGCGCACCCCATGTCCTTTTTGCGGCCGGCGCTCGCGGCCCGCGGAGCCCGGACGGCCCGCGAGCTCTCCCGGCTGCGCGACCGGGCGGCGGTGGAGGTGGCCGGGCTGGTCATCGTCCGGCAGCGGCCGGAGACGGCGAAGGGGATCACCTTCGTCTCCCTCGAGGACGAGACCGGCATCGCGAACCTCGTCGTCATGCCCGACGTCTACGAGCGCTACAGACCGCTCGTGCGCCGCGCCCCGTTCCTGCTCGCCCGTGGCCGGGTGGAGCGCACCGGCGGCGTGGTGAACCTCCAGGTCCGGGAGCTCATTGCGCTGTCCAGCGACACGAAGTCGGCCGAGCGAGGTCCGGGGAGCTACTTCTAGGCGCGGCCCGCGGCGAGAAGCCTTGGGGGCCGTCCCCAAGGGCGCCACGGCCACCCCGGCGGAGACCGGGAACCGGAAGGGTGTGATCAGTTCGGGGCACGCCCCCGATCGCTCATGGAACGCGTCACACGGAGTGCGCATTCTTGAAACGCCGGCTTCGCGCTCCACGAGGCGTTCATGCCCGACCCGACGACGCACAGACGGGTTCCTCGGCGCGCCCTCCTCCCGCTGCTCTTCGCGAGCCTGCCGCCGGCCGCGCTCGGATGTGCGGCACGAGGCCAATACATGGCGGTGGAGCCAGGTGGGGCGGATCTCCGGACCTTCCCGGGCGCCCTCCGGGAGGCCGTCGCAGTCGCGGACGTCAGGGGAGGCGAGCGGGGCAACCCCCTCGGCCACTCCACGGTTTCGAACGAGGAGCTCGAGGCCGCGGTGCGCCAATCTCTGCGATCGCAGGGCCTTCTCGCACCCGACGGGGCGAAGGCGCCCTTCCGCCTTCGGGTGTTCCTCGCGGAGCTGAACCAACCCGCTTCCGGCTTGGGGATGACCGTGGTCTCGGTCATCCGCTACCGGATCGTCCGCGTCTCCGACCGAGCCGTCCCGTTCGAGGAGGTCGTGGTCGCGTCCTACACGGCGAAGGCCGAGGACTCCGGGGCGGGCGTCGAGCGACTGCAGCTCGCCAACGAAGGCTCGGTACGGCGGAACATCGCCGATTTCCTGGATCGGCTGGCCGGGTTCGACCCCGCCGGAGGGAAGCCATGACTCGGGCGCGCCCCGTCCCGATCGCCTGGAGGCTCGCGTGGAGCGTGGCTGCCGCATGCGCCGCACACCCGTACTACTACCGGGGGGGAGAGGTCGATTGTCGAGTGCGGGAGGCGGGCGACGACGAGTTCAGCGTGAGCGCCACCGGCAGCAACAGCACCCCGTTCGAGGCCCTCGACGAGGTGGCGCTGCTTCACGCCGCCCATGTGGCGATCGCGCACGGGCGGACTCACTTCGTGGTCCAGGCCCAGGTCGACGCGGGCCGGACCACCGAGGATGTCGTCACCGTCGGCAGCCCGACGCTGTTCCTCCTGCCCGTGGGAGTGAGCCATGGATGGGTCCCGTTCCGCGTCCTGCTGTTCCGGATCCTTCCCCTGGACGAGCCTCCTCCGCCAGAAGCCGTCGACGCGAATCGGACCGTCCGGACCCTGGCGCCGAAGTACGAGCCAGGCGGGGAAGCGGCGAGCGCGGTCGGTCCAGCAAACGACTGACGTCCCTGCCCGCCAGCGCGGGCCACCCACGATCGACCTGCCAGAGAGGCTACGCGGCGCGGACTCGCGAGGTCCCTGTTATGATGTGCGAGGTCCGGGACGGACGGAGGAATCGCGCATGTACAAGATGCTTCTCGCCTCGATGCTCGTCGCCTCGCGGGCGCTGGCGGCCGATGCGGCGCCCCCGGCCGGCACCAAGGTCGAGATCAAGATCACCGACGCCGGCTTCGAGCCGCGCGAGGTGAAGGCGAAGAGGGGAGAGCCGGTGACTCTCGTCTTCGTGCGCACCACGGACCGAACCTGCATCAAGGCGATCGACATCCCCGCCGAGAAGGTGAAGGCCTTCGAGCTGCCGCTCAACAAGGCGGTCTCGCTCACCATCACGCCCCAGAAGGCGGGGGTCGAGGCCTTCCACTGCACGGCGATGGGCATGGGCGACGGGAAGATCGTCGTCTCGAATTGAGCGCCCCCGCGTCGCGACGCGCTGCGGCGACCTAGGCCGTTGGGGGGAGGACTCCGCGCTCCCGCGCCGCGTCCTCGCGCCGATCCGCGCGCCTTTTCGGCCCCGGCGAAGCCGGCATCAACTGTGCTAATGCTCGCCGAGCCGCGCCGCGGGAGGCGCTCGCCCTCCCGGGAGGTCTCGAGGCTTCAACACCGGAGGCACGCACGATGACGATTCGCGACCGACGTCCCGGTTCCGCCGCCCTGGTCCTCTTTCCGCTCGTCGCCCTCCTGGCCCTGGCGGCCGTGCCGCCGGGCGCCCGGGCCGACGAGCCCAAGTTCCGCATCGGGGTCGTGACCTTCCTGTCGGGGGCTGCCGCGGGTCCGTTCGGGGTGCCCGCCCGCAACGCCGCCGAGGTGCTCGTCGAGGCCATCAACGCCGGGAAGGTGCCGGGCCCGTACGCGAAGCCCGGTTTCGGAGGGCGGCAGGTCGAGGTGGTGTTTCTCGACGAGGCGGGGGGCACGACCAAGCAGGTGAGCGAGTTCCGCGACCTCGTGCAGCGCCAGAAGGTGGACGCCGTGATCGGCTACATCTCGAGCGGCGACTGCCTCGCCGTGGCCCCGGTCGCGGAGGAGCTGAAGGCGCTCACGGTGTTCTTCGACTGCGGGACCCCGCGGATCTTCGAGGACGCGTCCTACAAGTACGTCTTTCGCGCCTCGAGTCACGCCGCGATGGACAACATCGCCGCCGCCTTCTACGTCACGGAGATCCTGCCCGGCGCGAAGAAGATCGCCGGGATCAACCAGAACTACGCGTGGGGACAGGACTCCTGGACGGACTTCGAGACCTCGATGAAGGTGCTGAAGCCCGGTGTCGAGGTCACAACGTCCCAGATGCCGAAGCTGCTGGCCGGCCAGTACGGGGCCGAGATCTCCGCCCTGATGGCGGGCAGCCCGGACGTGATCCACTCGAGCTTCTGGGGCGGCGACCTCGACGCCTTCGTCCTCCAGGCGGTTCCGCGCGGCGCCCTCAAGAAGAGCACGGCGGTCCTCACCTGTGGAGAGACCGCGACCCACAAGCTCGCGGGCCAGATCCCCGACGGCACGGTCATCGGCGCCCGGGGTCCCCACGGCGCCTACGCACCCGACGTGGAGCTCAACCGCTGGTTCCGCGCCGTGTACCAGGACCGCTTCGTCCTCTACCCCAACTACCCTGCCTACCACATGGCGCAGGCCTTCCTCGGCCTCAAGGCCGCCTACGAGAAGGCCCAGGGCGGCGGCGCCGCCGCGCCGACGCTCGACCAGATCATCGCGGCGTTCCAGGGGCTCACCTTCGAGACCCCGAGCGGCACCATCCGGATGGCGCTCGGCAAGGGGCACCAGGCGGTGGAGGGCACCGTGTACGGCCAGGCGAAGACCGTCGACGGCAAGCTCACCTATGTGAACGTGCGGCAGTACCCGGCCGACAAGGTGAACCCGCCCGAGGGCGTGAAGAGCGCCGACTGGATCAAGTCGGGCTTCAAGGCCACGAAGTAGCCGCGGCGCGCCGAGGGAGGCCGCTCGCGATGAGCACCATCCTGGCCGTCCTGGTCGACGGCGTGATCTACGCGTCGTGGCTGTTCATCATCGCCGCGGGGCTCACGATCGTCTACGGGGTGATGCGCATCCTCAACATGGCGCACGGGAGCCTGTACGCTCTCGGGGCGTACGCGGCGGCCTCCCTGGCCGGCGCCTGGCTGCGCGCCGGGTTCGCCCCGGTCGGCAGCTACGCCATGCTCGTGGCGGCGGCCGTCGTCGTCGGGCTGGTGGTGGGCCCTCTCATCGAGCGGGGCCTGCTGCGCCACCTCTACGGGCGGGACGAGGTCGTCCTCGTGCTCGTCACCTACGCGCTGTTCCTCATCCTCGAGGACGCCGTGAAGCTCGTGTGGGGCGTGGAGTCCTACTTCATCACCGAGCCGTACGGGCTCCTCGGGACCGTCGAGCTCGGGCCGCTGTCGTACCCGGTGTACAGCGGGGCGCTGGTCGTCGCCGCCCTGGTCGTCGGTGTCGCGCTGCGGTTCGGCATCTACGGCACGAGGTACGGGAAGCTCCTCATCGCAGTGATCCACGACCGCGAGGTGAGCGCGGCGCTCGGCATCAACGTGAACCGGGTCTATCTCGTGACCTTCGCCCTCGGGACCACGCTCGCGGCGCTCGGGGGGGCGCTCACCGCGCCGACCGTCTCGGTCGTGCCCGGGATGGGGGTGGAGGTGATCGTGCTCGCCTTCGCGGTCGTCGTGATCGGCGGGCTGGGCAGCATGCCCGGGGCGGCGCTCGGCGCCCTCATCGTGGGGCTCGTCCGGTCCGCCGCGGTCCACTTCTTCCCGCAGGTCGAGCTCTTCAGCATCTACCTGGTCATGGCCCTCGTCCTCGCCTTCCGCCCGCGGGGCCTCTTCGTCGCCGCCGAGGCCCGGAAGATATGAACGGCTTCCGGCGTACGGGCCTGGGCCTCGCCATCGCGCTCGGGGGACTCGCCGCGGCGGCGCCGTTCCTGCCGCAGTGGGCGCTCTTCCTGGTCGTCATCTCGCTCGCGAAGGGGCTCGCGGCGCTCGGGCTCCTGCTGCTGATGCGGACGGGGCTCGTGAGCTTCGGCCAGGGCCTGTACTTCGCGACCGGGGCGTACGCCGCGGGGGTCGCCGCGAACTCCCTCGGGGTCGGGGACGCGGCGCTCATGGTGCTCGGCGGCGGCGCCGCGGCCGCGCTGGTGGCGGCGCTCCTCGGGCTGCTGCTCGCGCGCTACCGCGCCATCTTCTTCGCCATGCTGAGCCTCGCCTTCTCGATGATCCTCTACGGGATCCTCGTGAAGTCGCCGGCCCTGGGCTCGACGGACGGGTTCAACGTGTCGCCGAAGACCGCCCTGGGCGTCTCGCTCTCGACCGGACCCGGCAGGTACGGCATCTACAGCCTGGCCGCCCTGGGTGCCTTCGCCTGCGCCCTGGCGGTCGACCGGTACCTGCGATCCTACCTCGGCAGGCTCGCGCCGGCGGTCCGGGACAACGAGCTCCGCGTCGAGTACATGGGGGCCTCGGTCCGCAACGTCGTCCACCTGAACCTCATCATCGCGGGCGCGCTCGCCGGCGTGGGTGGCGCCATCACCGCGCTCGCCGTCGGCCACGTCGATCCGGAGATGGCGTACTGGACGACCTCCGGGGAGTTCGTGTTCGTCGCCATCCTCTCCGGGACGTCGAGCGTCGCGGCCCCGTTCGCCGGCGCGCTGGTGCTCGAGGCGCTCCGCAGCTTCGCCTACGAGCACGCTCCGAACAGCTGGCAGCTCGTCATGGGCGCAGCCATGCTCGCGGTGATCCTCTTCCTGCCGGACGGCCTCTGGTCCGTGTTCCGGAGGCGGCGGCGGACGGCGACATGAGCGCGATCCTGGAGGCGGCCGGTCTCACGAAGACCTTCGGGGCGGTGACCGCGGCCGCGAACATCAGCGTGTCGATCGAGGAGGATACGGTGGTCGGCCTCATCGGCGGCAACGGAGCCGGGAAGACGACGTTCTTGAACCTCGTGACCGGGTACCTGAAGCCGACGGCGGGAACGGTTCGGTTCTCGGGGCGCGACATCACCGGCATGGCCCCGCGCCGGATCACCCGGCTCGGCATCTGCCGGTCCTTCCAGATCCCCCAGGTCTTCGACTCGCTCACCACCTTCGAGAACCTGCTCATGGGCCTCGGCATCGTGTTCATGGGGCGGTCGGCGTTCGTGGGCAGCCACCTCGGCGACGCCTCCCCGGAGGAGGTGGCCGAGGAAATGCTCGAGCGCTTCCGCCTCGAGGAATACCGGGACGAGCCGGCCTCGGTCCTGCCCGAGGGCGTCCGCAAGCTGCTCGACATCGCCATGGCCATGGCGGTGAAGCCCCGGATCCTGCTCCTCGACGAGCCGACGAGCGGGGTCTCCGCCGACGAGAAGTTCGCGCTCATGGACCTGGTCCTCGGGGCCATCCGCGCCGACAAGGTCACGGTGCTCTTCGTCGAGCACGACATGGACATCGTTCGGCGCTACACGCAGCGCATCCTGGCCTTCTACGACGGGAAGGTGATCGCGGACGGCGACTCGGCGTCCGTGCTCGCGGACGCAGAGGTCCGCCGGCTCGTGGTCGGGGAGGGCGGTCCCGAGGGGGCTCCGTGCTGACCGTGGAATCCCTGGAGGTCTCGATCAAGTCGGTCCGCATCCTGCGGGCCGTGAGCCTCCGCCTCGAGCCGGGCCAGCTGGCGGGGCTCGTCGGGCGGAACGGCGCCGGCAAGACGACCCTCATGCGGGCCATCGTGGGCGTGCTCGAGCCGGCCTCGGGAACCATCGCGCTCGAGGGGAGCGATCTCGCCGGGGTTCCCGCCCACGGCCGGGCGCGGCGGGGGATCGGCTACATGCCCGAGGACCGGCGGATCATCCCGCAGCTCACGGTCGAGGAGAACGTCTGCCTCCCGGCCTGGGCTGCCGGCAGGGACCCCGCGGGCGAGCGGCTGCGCCGCGTCTACGGGATGATTCCCGAGGTCGAGGCGCTGAGGGACCGGCGGGGCTTTCAGCTCTCCGGAGGGCAGCAGAAGCTCGTGGCGCTCGCCCGGGCGATCGTGTGCGGGACGAAGCTCCTCCTGCTCGACGAGCCGTTCGAGGGCGTCGCGCCGGTCCTCGCGAAGAGGCTCGCGGAGGTCGTGGCGGTACTCCGCCGGGAGGGGCTTTCGGTCATCGTCTCGGAGTCGGACCTGTCCCACTCGCGGGGACTCATCGACGTTTTGTATCGTATAGATCGCGGCCAGGTGACCGAGGCCGCCGCGTAGCGAAGAAGCGGGAGACGAACGTGAAGACCATCGCCGCCGTCCTTCGTGCCGTAGCCGAGAAGAGGCCCTACGAGGTCTCGAAGCCCATGCGCCTGGAGGAGGTCGAGCTCGGGGCGCCCAGGCCGGGAGAGCTGCTCGTGCGGATCGAGGCCGCCTCCGTCTGCCACTCGGACATCTCCGTCGTCGACGGGTCGCGGGTGCGGCCGCTGCCCATGGCGCTCGGCCACGAGGCCGCCGGCGTCGTCGAGGCGACCGGGCCGGGGGTCGGCGACGTGAAGCCCGGGGACCACGTCGTCCTCACGTTCGTGCCGAGCTGTGGGCGGTGTGCCGAGTGTTCCTCGGGACGCCCGGCCCTGTGCACGCCAGCCGCCGCCGCCAACGGCTCCGGAGCCTTGCTCCACGGCCCCTCGCTTCTGCGCGACGCGGAGGGAAAGCTCGTCCACCACCACCTGGGCGTCTCGGGCTTCGCGGGGCACGCGGTCGTCGCCCGGGAGTCGGCGGTGGTGGTGCCCCCCGACGTGCCGCTGCCCGTGGCCGCCCTCTTCGGCTGCGCCGTGCTCACCGGTGCCGGGGCGGTGCTCAACACGGCCTCGGTGCGCCCCGGCCAGTCGGTCGCTGTCTTCGGCCTCGGCGGCGTGGGCCTTGCCTCGGTGATGGCCGCCCGGGTCGCGAGCGCGTGGCCCATCATCGCCGTCGATCCGGTGGAGGCGAAGCGCGCGCTCGCGCTCGAGCTCGGAGCCACCGCCGCCTGCGCGCCCGAGGAGGCGGAGAAGGCCATCAAGGACCTGACCGGCGGCGGGGCCGAGGTGGCCTTCGAGGCGGCGGGCGTGCCGGCGGTCCTGGAGGCCGCCTTTCGCGCGGCGCGACGGGGGGGCATGACCGTGGCAATGGGACTCCCCCATCCCTCGAAGACCGTGGCGCTCCCCGCGCTGGCGTTCGCGGGGCTGGGGCAGTCGCTGGTCGGCTCGTACATGGGCTCGGCGGCGCCGCAGCGCGACATCCCGCGGTACCTCGCCCTGTGGAAGGCGGGGCGCATGCCGGTGGACCGGCTGCAGACGGCGACGCTGCCGCTTTCCCGGATCAACGAGGCATTCGAGTCCCTGGCGGCGGGGAAGGCCGTCCGCCAGGTTCTACTGCCCCGGGCGTAGGGGCGAGGAGAGAGAGACATGGCCATCGAAAGCCTGAACCCATCCACCGGCGAGCGGCTCGCCTCGTTCCCAGAGATGGGCGTCGCCGAGGTCGATGAGATCCTCACGGCGGCGGTCCGCGCCCAGAAGGCGTGGGCGCGGATCCCGATTGCGGATCGGGCCGTCCCCATGCGGCGCGTCGCCCAGCTGCTCAAGGAGCGGGCCGCGGAGCTCGCCCGGTTGATGGCCATCGAGATGGGCAAGCCCCTGAAGGACGGGGTGGCCGAGGCGACCAAGTGCGCCTGGGCGTGCGAGCACTACGCGGAGAACGCGGCCAAGTACCTGACGCCGAGGCCCGAGCCGAGCGACGCGGGCCGAAGCTACGTGCGCTTCGATCCGCTCGGGGTCGTCCTCGCGGTCATGCCCTGGAACTACCCCTACTGGCAGGTGTTCCGCTTCATCGCGCCGCACCTCATGGCGGGAAACGGCGGCCTGCTCAAGCACGCCTCGAACGTGCCCCAGTGCGCCCTGTCGATCGAGAAGCTCATGCACGATGCCGGGTTCCCGAAGGACCTCTTCCGCACGCTGCTCATCGGCTCGAAGCCCGTGCGGAACATCATCCTCGACGCTCGCATCGCCGCGACGACCATCACCGGAAGCGAGGCGGCCGGGAAGTCGGTGGCGGCGGCGTCCGGCGAGAGCCTCAAGCCGTCGGTGCTGGAGCTCGGGGGATCCGACCCGTTCATCGTGCTCGCCGACGCGGACCTGGACCAGGCCGCGAAGACGGGCGCGGTGGCCCGGATGCTGAACGCCGGCCAGAGCTGCATCTGCGCGAAGCGCTTCATCGTGGAGACGTCCGTGTACCGTGCCTTCCTCGAGAAGCTCACCGTGGCCCTGAAGGCCGTGAAGGTGGGTGATCCGATGGACCCGGCGACGGACATCGGCCCGCAGGCGCGTCGGGAGCTTCGCGACGAGCTCCACGCCTTCGTGCGCCAAGCCATCGACCAGGGGGCGCGCCCGGTCCTGGGATGCGAGGTGCCAGCGGGCACAGGGGCCTTCTACCCGGTGAGCATCCTCGCCGACGTGCTGCCGGACAACGTCGCGGCGCGGGAGGAGCTCTTCGGTCCCGTCGCCGTCGTGATGCGGGCGGAGTCGGCCGACCATGCCGTGGCGATCGCGAACGATTCGAAGTTCGGGCTCGGCGCCGCACTCTGGACGCGGAGCGAGGCGGAGATCGAGCGCCTCGTGCCCCTCATCGAGGCCGGGGCGGTCTTCGTGAACGGCCTCGTGAAGAGCGACCCCCGCTTGCCGTTCGGGGGGGTGAAGACGTCGGGCTACGGCAGGGAGCTCGGCCTCGAGGGCATCCGGGCCTTCGTGAACACGAAGACCGTGTGGGTGAAATAGGAGGCTGCGTGGCCACGAGGGAGCCGCCCCGGCGGTCCGACTACCGCTGGTTCTCGGCGGTGCCGACCCGGTGGATGGACAACGACGTTTACGGCCACGTGAACAACGCCCACTACTACTCCTACTTCGACACGGCCATCAACCGGCTCCTCATCGAGCGCGGGGGGCTCGACATCCAGGGCGGGACGGTGGTCGGGTACATCGTGAGCTCGTCGTGCGAGTACTACGCGCCGGTCTCCTATCCCGACGAGCTCGTCGTGGGAGTCCGGGCGGACCGGCTGGGCCGTCGGTCGGCGCACTACGGCGTGGGCCTGTTCCGGGGCGGCGACGATCTCGCGAGTGCGGCGGGGACGATGGTCCACGTGTTCGTCGACCGCACGACCGGCAAGGCGGTCGAGCTCCCGGCCCTCGTCCGGCAGGCGCTCGCGGCGATCTCGCTCGTACCCTAAGCGCGGACGGCCCGCCGCCAGGGAGCCGGGTGCGACGGTGCCTCCGCGGCCGGCGGGGGACCCTCCCGGGGCGCGCCGGGGATCGGGCCGTTGCGGGCCGCGATCGCGGCGCATAGGACCGGGTCGCCACGGACGACGGGTTGGCATGCCACGCTCCCGTGGCGAGGAGTTCCCATGAGCGAGAGATCGGGCCCGACCCTCGTCGCGCTCGCCGCCGCAGCGGCTGCCTGCGGGGGAGGTGGGTCCTCGGGGACAGCGGGCGTCTCGATCACCTTCGGGAGCGCGACCCCCTTCGCGACGCACGTCGCGAGCTTCGCGCCGGCCGGGTTCACGTGGGGGCCGCCCGACGGGACCCTCGGGGCGGTCGCGAACGGGGACGGCACCTACACGTTCTTCGGCGCCGCGCTGGGA
This sequence comes from Anaeromyxobacteraceae bacterium, assembly GCA_035543235.1. Taxonomy (GTDB): domain Bacteria; phylum Myxococcota; class Myxococcia; order Myxococcales; family Anaeromyxobacteraceae; genus DATJZG01. The sequence goes on from DATKJV010000005.1 coordinate 20,533, forward strand.
GCGGCGTCGGCGTCCGCGGCGGGCCCGGCCTGCAGCGGGTCGCCCGGCGTCCAGGGCGCCTACCGGTTCACGGGGACCCTCGAGGAGTACGGTGGCCTGCCGGCCGGGGGGTGCAGGGCCGTCCTCGCGAAGGGCGGGGCGCCCTCGGGCTGGGTGTTCGACGCGGACTACGCCGGGGGAGGGTCGGTCCTGCCGTTCAAGAGCGGCGCGACGGACGCGCTGCTCATGACCTATCACGGCGAGGTTCACTGGAAGAACCCGAACGGCACCCCGCCCACCTACTTCTGCAACGACGTGCCGTGCTTCTACGGCGGGATCGGGCTCGCGGTGTCGGTCGACGGCGGCGCGACCTTCAAGTCGATGGGCCAGATCATCCAGCCGTACCAGCCTCTCTCCTACTACCAGGGCACCTCCGACAACGTGGGCATCGGCTACGGCGCGCTGGTCCTGGCGGACGGGTCGGGCGACTTCATCGAGTCGCCCCCGGCGCCCCCTTCAAGCGCGTACTTGTACGTCTTCTACGAGGACTACCTGACGCCCGGCGCGCCGGGCGCCCCCAGCGCGAGCGCCTGCGTGAACGCCGCCTGCGTCACCGTGGCCCGCGCGCGCTGGGACGACGTCGTCGCGGCCGTCCTGCCGCTCGCCACGAGCAGCCCGACCGCGGTCTCGGGACTCTTCCGGAAGTTCGACGGGTCGAGGGGAACGTGGACCCAGCCGGCCGCGAGCGGCGATCCGACGCTCGACACGGCGTCGGGCGTGCCGACGCCGCTCTTCCCCGACGCCAACAGCTACCTGCCGAGCGTCATCTGGGACACGGCGGCGAAGAGCTACCTGATGGTCCACCAGAGGTACGTGGGGCAGGCGCAGCCCACCCAGCCCACGGTCTTCGTCTTTCGCAGCTCGACCGACCTCGTGCACTGGTCCGATCCGCTCGCCACCTTCTCGCCGGCGGCCGGTCACGAGCCCTTCTACCCGACCCTCGTCGGCGAGACCGGGAACCCGCTCGTCGGCGGCGGGACACCGCGCCTCTTCTTCGACACCTACCCAGCGGGGTTCCCGAACTGGGGGACATCGGAGCTCGACAGCCTCCCCGTCCAGGTGACCGCGAGATAGCGGCGCAAGGCGGCCGGACAGGCGAGGGACGGCAAGGGCGCCGGTCTCCCGGCGCCCTTGCCCGTCGATTCCCGAGGTCGTCCTAGCTGCAGCCCGTCGTCGTGCCGCAGTTCAGGCACTTGTAGCAGGCGCCGTTGCGCACCGTGATGCTGCCGCAGTTCGGGCACGGAGGGGCGTCCGCCTGGGCGAGGTAGGGCGGGTCGTCCTTCGCCGGGACGGCGATGACCGGGGCGGCCACCACGGCGGCCGAGACCGTGCGATCCGCCGCCTTCAGGCGGGGCGCCGAGGGGGCGGCCCCGGGCGGCAGGGCCTTGCCGCCCTCGCCGGACTCCTCGCTCGCGAGGAACTTGAGCGACAGCCAGCGGAAGATGTAGTCGGTGATCGACTTCGCAATGGGGATGTCCGGGTTGCCCGTGAAGCCCGACGGCTCGAAGCGCGTGTGGCTGAACTTGTCGCAAAGCACCTTCAGCGGCACGCCGTACTGCAGCGCCATCGAGATGGACGTGGCGAAGCTGTCCATCAGGCCGGAGACCACCGACCCCTCCTTCGCCATCGTCACGAAGAGCTCGCCGGGGCTGCCGTCGTCGTACATGCCGACGGTCATGTACCCCTCGTGGCCGCCGATGGAGAACTTGTGGGTGATGGAGCGGCGCTCGTCCGGCAGGCGCCGGCGCTGCGGGCTCGGCACCATCTCGGCCGGGGCCTCAGCGGCCTCGGCGCCGTCCTTCTTCTTCCCGGCGTTCAGCGGCTGGCTCCGCTTGCAGCCGTCTCGGTAGACGGCGATGGCCTTGAGCCCGAGCTTCCAGGCCTCCACGTAGGCGTTCTGGATGTCCTCGGAGGTCGCGCTCGAGGGCATGTTGACGGTCTTCGAGATGGCGCCGGAGAGAAAGGGCTGCGTGGCGGCCATCATCCGGATGTGGCCCATGTAGTGGATGGATCGCGAGCCGTTCTGCGGTTTGAAGGCGCAGTCGAAGACGGTGAGGTGCTCCTCCTTGAGGCCCGGAGCCCCCTCGATGGTCTCCATGTCGTCGATGTACTGCAGGATGGTGCCCACCTCGTTGCCGTTGTAGCCGAGGCGCTGCAGGGCGAGCGGGACGGTGTTGTTCACGATCTTGAGGACGCCGCCGCCGACGAGCTTCTTGTACTTGATGAGGGCGATGTCCGGCTCGATGCCCGTCGTGTCGCAGTCCATCATGAAGCCGATGGTGCCGGTGGGGGCGAGGACGGTCGTCTGGGCGTTGCGGTAGCCGTGCTGGGTCCCGAGACGGACGGCGTCGGTCCAAGAGGAGCGGGCCGCTCCGAGCAGCTCGGCAGCGACGTGGGCCTCGTCGATCTTCTCGACGTGGGCCTGGTGCTTGCGCATGACCGCGAGGAAGGGGTCGCGGTTCCGCTCGTAGCCCGCGAAGGTGCCCGTGTGCGCCGCGATGCGGGCGCTCATCGCGTAGGCCTCGCCGGTCATGATGGCGGTGATGGCCGCCGCCGTGGCGCGCCCGCCGTCCGAGTCGTAGGCGTGCCCGGTCGCCATGAGGAAGGCGCCCAGATTCGCGTAGCCGAGCCCGAGCGGCCGGTAGTCCTCGCTGTTCTTGCCGATCGCGTCCGTGGGGTACCGGGCGTTCGAGACGAGGATCTCCTGCGCGAGGATGGTGATGTCCACCGCGCGGCGGAACGACTCGGCGTCGAATCCGCCGTCGATCGAGCGGAAGTGCATGAGGTTCAGCGACGCCAGGTTGCAGGCGCTGTCGTCGAGGAACATGTACTCGGAGCAGGGGTTGGACGCGTTGATGCGATCGGTGGCCGAGCAGGTGTGCCAGGCGTTGACGGTCGTGTCGAACTGGAGGCCGGGGTCGCCGCAGGTCCAGGCCGCATCGACGATCTGGCGCATGAGCTCGCGCGCGCGGACCTTCTCGATGGGCTGGCCCGAGGTCCGGGCGGTGAGCGCCCACTCCGCGTCGTCGATGACGGCGCGCATGAACGCATCGGTCACCCGCACCGAGTGGTTCGCGTTCTGGAAGAAGACCGAGTCGTAGGCGCCGCCGCGGACGTTGAAGCCTCCGTCGTAGCCGGCGTCGATGAGGGCCCAGGCCTTCTTCTCCTCGTCGGCCTTGCAGTTCACGAACTCGACGACGTCCGGATGGTCGGCGTTGAGGATCACCATCTTGGCGGCCCGCCGGGTCTTCCCGCCCGACTTGATGACGCCCGCGAAGGCGTCGAACCCGCGCATGAAGGAGACCGGCCCCGAGGCCTCGCCGCCCCCGGAGAGCTGCTCCTTGGAGGCGCGGATGCGGGACAGGTTCGACCCCGTGCCCGACCCGTACTTGAAGAGCATCCCCTCCGTGTGGGCGAGCCGGAGGATCGAGTCCATCGAGTCGTCCACCGAGTTGATGAAGCAGGCCGAGCACTGTGGCCGCTCCTCCACGCCGACGTTGAACCAGACGGGGGAGTTGAAGCTCATCTTCTGCCGGTAGATGAGGTGCGAAAGCTCGGCCTCGAAGGTGCGCGCGTCCTCCTCCGAAGCGAAGTAGCCGTCCTTGCGCCCCCAGGCCCCGATGGTGCGGACCACGCGGCCCACGAGGCTGCGCACCGAGCGCTCGCGCTGCGGAGAGCCCATCGCCCCGCGGAAGTACTTGGAGGCGACGACGTTCGTCGCGAGCATCGACCAGTTCTTCGGGACCTCCACGTCCTTCTGCTCGAAGATCACCTTGCCGGACTCGCCGGTGATCGAGGCCGTTCGGAGCTCCCAGGCGAGCTCCTCGGCCGGGTCGACCCCCGCGGTGGTGAAGTAGCGCGGAATCGAGAGGCCCTTCTTGGCGCCCTTCCTCGCCGCGCGCCCTGCCGCCCGCCTGCCCGTGGTGACGCTCTCCCGCTCGATCATCTCCGACCTCCGAACCCGGCGTGACGCCGGCTGCGCGGGGCGCAGGCGCTCTCGCCCGGCCCGTTTCCCACCCGGCCCGCCGATCCCGGGTAGGGGACCGGTGAGCTTACCCACCGCTCTGACACCCAAGGCCCCGCAACCCAGGGCCTGCGCACCGGCCGTCCCCCGGGTTCAACCCGGACGGAAGCGGCGAGAGGCGATCGCCAAGGCTAACGAGGCGGCCATAGCAGTCAAGGTGCCGTAGTACAATATATGGTGGTGTGTCGTCGCTTCGGACACAACATGCTGAATATCACGCGGGATTCCCAGATGGGTACAGCTGCTGCCTGGCAGGCGAGATTCGGCCCCGCCCCGGGGAAGGGCCCTGCGGCCTGCCTGGAGCAGGCGAGCCGAGGGGGGTGCCGGTGACGGAAGTGCGTGCTAAAAGGCCCTCCGCCGCATGCCCGCATCCAACGAACACATCCGGAACTTCTCGATCATCGCGCACATCGACCACGGAAAGTCGACGCTCGCGGACCGCCTTCTCGAGAGGACCGGGACGGTGACGGCGCGGGAGGCGCACGCCCAGTTCCTCGACAACATGGAGCTCGAGCGGGAGCGCGGCATCACCATCAAGGCCCAGACGGTGCGGATGGGATATCGCGCCCGGGACGGGCGGGACTACGTCCTGAACCTCATCGACACTCCCGGCCACGTCGACTTCGCCTACGAGGTCTCCCGGTCGCTCGCGGCCTGCGAGGGCGCGATCCTCGTCGTCGACGCGACGCAGGGAGTCGAGGCGCAGACCCTCGCAAACGTCTACCAGGCGCTCGACCACGACCTCGAGGTCATCCCGGTCATCAACAAGATCGACCTGCCGAGCGCGGACGTGGAGGGCGTGCGCCGGGAGATCGAGGAGGTCATCGGCCTCGACGCGAAGGACGCGGTCCCGGCGAGCGCCAAGGAGGGCGTGGGGATCGACGAGATCCTCGAGGAGGTCGTTCGCAAGGTGCCGCCGCCTCGCGGCGACCCGGCCGCGCCGCTCAAGGCCATCATCTTCGACTCCTGGTACGACTCGTACCGCGGCGTGGTCATGCTCGTGCGCGTCTTCGAGGGGACGCTCCAGCCCCGCCAGAAGATCCTCCTGTTCTCGAACCGCAAGGAGTTCGAGGTCCAGGAGCTCGGCGTATTCGCCCCCTTCTCCCGCCCGGTCGACCGGCTCATCGCCGGCGAGGTGGGCGTCGTCGTCGCCAACGTGAAGGACGTCCACGACGCGAAGGTGGGCGACACCATCACCGAGGCCGCGCGCCCGACGGACGCCCCGTTTCCGGGCTTCAAGGTCGTGAAGCCCATGGTCTTCAGCGGAGTCTTCCCCATCGACGCGGCCGACTACGATCAGCTGCGCGATGCGCTCGTGAAGCTCAGGCTGAACGACTCGGCCTTCACCTTCGAGCCGGAGACCAGCCAGGCGCTCGGCTTCGGCTTCCGCTGCGGGTACCTCGGGCTCCTACACATGGAGATCGTCCAGGAGAGGCTCGAGCGGGAATACCAGCTGTCCCTCATCACCACGGCGCCGTCCGTCGTGTACCGCGTCACCGACACGCAGGGCGCCGTCCAGGAGATCGACAACCCCGCGAAGCTCCCCCCGGTGCAGAAGATCGTCAAGCTCGAGGAGCCGCACCTCACCTGCCACATCCACGCGCGCGCGGAGGACGTCGGCGCGATCCTCAAGCTCTGCCAGGACCGACGCGGCGTGCAGCGCGACCTGAAGTACGTCGGCACCCACCGCGTGCAGATCACCTACGACATCCCGCTCGCCGAGGTGGTCTTCGACTTCTTCGACCGCCTGAAGAGCGTGTCCCGCGGCTACGCCTCCCTCGACTACGAGTTCAAGGCCTACGAGGAGGCGGACCTCGTCAAGCTCGACATCCTCATCAACGGGGACCCGGTCGATGCGCTCTCGGTGATCGTCCATCGGGACCGGGCGTACCAGCGGGGCCGGGAGGTCTGCCAGAAGCTTCGCGAGGTGATTCCGAAGCAGATGTACGAGGTCGCGATCCAGGCGGCCATCGGCTCCAAGGTGATCGCGCGGGAGACCGTGAAGGCCTACCGCAAGAACGTGCTCGCGAAGTGCTACGGCGGCGACATCACCCGCAAACGGAAGCTCCTCGAGAAGCAGAAGGAGGGGAAGAAGCGGATGAAGCAGGTGGGGCAGGTCGAGATCCCCCAGGAGGCCTTCCTCTCGGTCCTCAAGGTGGAGGAGTAGTGGGCGCGAACGTCGCGCCCACCTCGCAGAGGCGCGGGGCGACCGCCCCGCCGGCGTACGGCGGGGTGAACTACGTCACCGTCCTCCTCCTCGCCGGGATCGCGGCGATCGGGTATCTCGGCTGGGTGTTCGGCCCGCCCTACGTGCTGCACTACGAGGTGACGCAGGTGGCTCGCGACTTCGCCAACCGCGCCGTCAAGGATCCGAACGACGCGGAGCTCGTGCGCGACATGGTCCGGCGGATCCGCTCGCTCGACGAGATCCGGGGGGTCGACGAGAACGGGAAGCGGGTCACGCTGCCGACGGTGGACCTCTCCGAGCGGGACGTGACGTGGGAGCGGACGAGCGACCCGCCGACCCTCCACGTGGCCTTCGAGTACACGCGGACGCTGGAGCTGCCGCTCCTCGACCGGACCATCGAGCGCGTATACCACGTCGATCTGCGCGAGGACATCCAGGCCCCGAACTGGGGGACGCCACGTTGAGGGGGGAGGGCGAGACATGAACGCCGAGGCGGTCGGTCGGGCGGTGCGCCGCATCGCGCGAGAGGTCCTCGAGCGAGCGAAGGCCGCGGGGGCGGAGCAGAGCCTCGCCTTCGTCGGCATCCGCCGGGGCGGGGTCCACCTCGCCGAGCGGCTTCGGGACGAGATCGGACGAGCCGTCGGCGCCGTCCCGCCGATGGGGACGCTCGACATCGCGCTCTACCGGGACGACCTCTCCCAGCGCGGGGTGGCGCCGGTGGTGGGCCCGACCGACATTCGCTTCAAGCTGGAGGGGCGCGTCGTGGTCCTCGCCGACGACGTACTCTACACGGGCCGTACCGTCCGAGCGGCGCTCGACGAGCTGGTGGACTTCGGCCGGCCGCGGCAGGTGTGGCTCGCCGTGCTCGTCGACCGCGGGGGGCGGGAGCTGCCCATCGCCGCCGACTTCGCGGGGGCGCGGCTCGAGGTGCCCGAGGACGAGGACGTGCAGGTGCGTTGGCAGGAGGAGGGGGCCGCGGAGGATGCGGTCGTCGTCCACGCGAGGAGAAAGCCGTGATCGGGCGCCACCGCCATCTCATCGGGCTGGAAGGGCTGTCGCGGGAGGAGCTCCTGCAGGTCCTCGACCTCGCAGCCTCCATGAAGGAGGTGCTCTCCAGGCCCGTGAAGAAGGTCCCGTCGCTGCGTGGCAAGACGGTCGTGAACCTCTTCTTCGAGAGCTCGACCCGCACCCGCAGCTCCTTCGAGATCGCCGCCAAGGTCCTTTCCGCGGACGCCGTCAACTGGACCTCGAGCGGCTCCTCGGTCTCCAAGGGGGAGACGCTGCTCGACACCGCCCGGAACCTCGAGGCGATGCGGCCGGACGTCCTCGTGGTCCGCCACGCCGCGAGCGGCGCCCCGAACCTCCTCGCGCGCCACGTCGGCTGTGCGGTGGTGAGTGCGGGCGACGGTGCGCACGAGCATCCTACCCAGGGGCTCCTCGACTGCTTCACGCTCCGGGAAAGGCTCGGGACGCTCGAGGGGCGGACGGTTGCCATCGTCGGCGACATCAGCCACTCGCGCGTGGCGCGCTCCGACCTGCACGCGATGACGCGGCTCGGCGCCCAGGTGAGGCTCTGCGGACCACCCACGATGATCCCGATGGGGGTCGAGGCGCTCGGCGCCACCGTCCACCACGAGCTGCGCTCGGCCGTCGAGGGCGCCGACGCGGTGGTGATGCTGCGGATCCAGCACGAGCGCATCGGCGACCCGCTCATCCCCAACACCCGCGAGTACTCGAAGTACTGGGGGCTCAACGCGCGCAAGGCCGCGGAGTGGCTGAAGCCCAGCGCGGTCGTCCTGCACCCCGGCCCCATCAACCGCGGCGTCGAGCTCTCCTCCGACGTCGCCGACGGTCCGCACAGCGTCATCCTCGACCAGGTCCAGAACGGGGTGGCGGTGCGGATGGCGGTCCTCTACCTGCTCGCCGGCGGCGCCCCCGAGGGCGCGCGCGCGGAGAAGGCCTGACCCATGAGCTCGGCGCACGACGCAACGCTCTTCATCAAGGGGGGGCGCGTCATCGACCCCGCGAACGGCGTCGACGGCATCCGCACCGTCGTCGTACGCGACGGCCGCATCGCGGAGGTGGCGGAGCGCGTCGAGGTGCCGCGCGAGGCGAGGACCATCGACGCGCGCGGCCGGTGGGTGACGCCGGGCTTCATCGACCTGCACGTGCACCTGCGCGAGCCGGGCCAGGAGTACAAGGAGACGGTGCAGACGGGAGCGCGGGCGGCGGCGGCCGGAGGCTTCACCGCCGTCTGCGCCATGCCGAACACGCTCCCGCCGAACGACAACGCGAGCGTGACCGAGCTCGTGCTGGCGCGGGCGGCGGCCGCCGGGGCGGCCCGGGTCTACCCGGTGGGCTGCATCACCCGCGGGAGGAAGGGAGAGGAGCTCGCCGAGTACGGGGAGCTCAAGGCGGCGGGCTGCGTCGCCCTGAGCGACGACGGCAGCCCCGTCGTCTCGTCGGGGCTCATGCGGCGGGCGCTCGAGTACGCCCGCGCCTTCGGCCTGCCGCTCGCGGTCCACGAGGAGGACCTGCAGCTTGTCGGCAAGGGCGTCATGAACGAGGGCGCGGCCGCGACGCGGCTCGGGCTCAAGGGAATCCCCCCGCAGTCGGAGGAGGTGATGGTGCTGCGCGACATCGCGCTCGCCCACCTCACCGGGGGGCGCCTGCACCTCTGTCACGTCTCGGCGGCGGGGAGCGTGCGTGCGGTCCGCGAGGCCAAGCGCCGCGGGCTCCCGGTCACGGCCGAGGCCGCGCCCCACCACCTGGCTCTCTCCGAGGACGACCTCGCCGCGAGCGACTACGACACGGACTTCAAGATGAACCCTCCGCTCCGCTCGGCCGCGGACGTCCGGGCGGTGCAGGAGGCGCTCGCCGACGGCACCATCGACGCCATCGCGACGGACCACGCGCCGCACGCGGTGGAGGACAAGAAGGTCGAGTTCGACGCCGCCGCGAACGGCATCCTGGGGCTCGAGACGGCCTTCCCGGTGCTGCTCGACCTCTGCCGCCGCGGCGTGCTCCAGGAGCGGCGGCTCGTGGAGGCGCTCACCGTCGGGCCCAGCCGCTGCTTCGGCCTTCCCGGCGGCGCGCTCTCCCGCGGGGCCGAGGCGGACGTGGCGATCCTCGACCCCGCCCGCGAGTGGGTCGTCGATCCCATGGCGCTCTTCTCGCGCAGCCGAAACACGCCCTGGAAGGGGCGCCGCCTCACCGGGCGCGCCACGCACGCCATCGTCGGGGGCCGGGTGGTCCACGAGGACGGAGGGACGCGATGAGACCGGCGACGCTCGCGCTCGCGGACGGGACGGTCTTCCACGGCCAGTCGTTCGGGGCCTCCGGCGAGGCCTCCGGCGAGGTGGTCTTCAACACCTCGATGAGCGGCTACCAGGAGATCCTCACCGACCCGTCCTACGTCGGGCAGATGGTCTGCATGACCTATCCGGAGCAGGGCAACTACGGCACGAACGACGCCGACGAGGAGTCGACGCGGCCGCACCCCACCGGGTTCATCGTTCGCCACTTCGCGTGCGAGCCGTCGAACTTCCGGGCGACGGACGCGCTCGAGTCCTACCTGCGCCGCCACGGCATCGTGGGCATCCACGGGGTCGACACCCGGAGGCTCACCCGCCACATCCGGGTGACCGGGGCGCAGATGGGCGTCATCTCCACCGAGGGGAGCGACCGCGCCCTCGTCGAGCGCGCGCGCTCCCTGCCCGGCATGGAGGGGCAGGACCTCGCGACGCGCATCTCGACCGCGGCGCCCTACGAGTGGGTCGAGACGGGAGCGGACTGCTGGACGGACGCCGAGCGCCGGCCGCAGCCGGCGCCCCGCTTCCACGTCGTGGCGTACGACTGGGGGCTCAAGCGGGCCATGCTGCGCCTCCTCGCGGCGGCGGGGTGCCGCGTCACGGTGGTGCCGGCCTCCTACAGCGCCGAGCACGCGCTCGCGAAGCGCCCGGACGGGATCTTCTTGACGAACGGGCCCGGCGACCCGGCGGCCGTGCGGGGTGCCCGGGAGACGGTCGCGGCGCTCCTCGGGAAGGTCCCGGTCTTCGGGATCTGCCTCGGGCACCAGATCCTGGCGCTCGCGATCGGGGGATCGACCTACAAGCTCAAGTTCGGGCACCGGGGGGCGAACCAGCCGGTGAAGGACCTCGCCACCGGAAAGGTGGACATCACCTGCCAGAACCACGGGTTCGCGGTCGACGACCGGTCTCTCGGGCGGCGCGCGCGGGTGACCCACGTGAACCTGAACGACGGGACGGTGGAGGGGATCGAGGTGCTCGACGCCCCGGCCTTCAGCGTGCAGTACCACCCGGAGTCCTCGCCCGGTCCGCACGACGCGCGCCACCTGTTCGGGCGGTTCGTCGGCATGATGGAGCGGGCCCGGTGACGCCCCAGGAGATCCAGGAGCGGGTGCTCGCCTGGGCCGACGCGCCCGAGCGCCGGGAGTGGCTGCTCGTCGCTCGGCGCGAGCACTTCGGGCGCGAGGGCGAGCCGCACGAGGAGGACAAGAGCTTCGAGGCCCGGATGAACCGGCTGCTCGAGTACTACGTGTACGAGTTCCGGCCGAACGGCGCGGACTCGACCCTCGAGCTGTACCTGAAGGAGGGTGCCGACGGCCTCACCACCGACGAGAGGGCCCAGGTCCGTGAGCTCGGGCGCGGCGCGCGAGGCCTGTTCGAGGTCCGCCGCATCCGCCCCGGCGAGATCCGGGTGCAGGACGTATTCTCCGGCGCCGACCACGACGTGGTCGAGCGCCGCATGGCGACCGGCCTCGCGAAGAAGGACATCATCGAGGCCCGCCTTCTGCCGCACGGCGGCCGGTTGCACTTCTCCGCGGCCTTCCTCTTCCATCCCCGGGAGGTGCGCCGCACCATCCTCAAGGAGGTCCGCCGGCGCGTGAAGGCCTCGGCGCGCGGCGAGGCGCTCGACGTCCCGGGCATGATCGCGCGGCTCTCCCGGATGGCCCTGCGCCTCGAGCGCTACCGCAACGTCCGGGTGGAGTCGATCTACGACTTCGACGCGCCCGATCCGGCACTGACGCCTCGGCCGGGATAGGGCCGCCGCGCCTGGAGGCGCCTTGGAGGCGCTAGAGGCGGATGCCTTCGGCCGCGCCGCCGCCGAGGTGCCGCTCGAGCGCGCCCGGGTCGCGCCGCAGCCGCTCGAGATCCTCGCGGGAGAGCCCTTGGGACTCGAGCACTCTCCGCGCCACGAAGATCGGCGCCCCCGTCCTCACCGCGAGCGCCACCGAGTCCGAGGGCCGGGCGTCGAGCGTCACGGTGCGGCCGGGGAGCGCGAGCCGGAGCTTCGCCCGGTAGACCGAGTCCTCGAACGCGTCGACGTCCACGCGCTCCACGCGGGCCCCCAGCGCGGCCACGGTGCTCGCGAGCAGGTCGTGGGTGAGCGGGCGCGGCGGCCTCGCCCCGGTGCGGGCTTCCTGGATGGCCGTCGCCTCGAAGGTCCCGATGACCAGGGGAAGGAGGGTCCCGGAGTCGGTCGCCTCGAGGAGGAGCAGGGCGCCGTTGCCGGCGAGCGGCAGGACCGCCGCCACACGGACCGGGCGCATCTCCCCTTCCACGCCCGCCGACGGGGCGATGGCGAGCGCCAGGGCGGCGGCGAGCGCGAGGGGCGGGCGCATCGTGTCTCCGGGTCTCCTCCGCCCATCCTTAGGCCCGGGCGCCCTCCGCGGCCATGCGCGTGCGGGGGCATGCAGTTATACCCGAACGGGACGCAGGGGCGCCGCCGATGACCGACTTCTCGCTGTTGGAATTCGTGCCGGACGCCATCGTCATCGCGGACGGGAACGGGCGCGTCGTCTACGTGAACCGGATGACCGCGGAGCTCTTCGGCTACGAGAGCTCCGAGATCCTCGGGCAGCCCGTGGAGATGCTGCTTCCCGCGCGCTTCCGCGACATGCACGAGCGCCACCGGGCGGACTACGACCGCGCGCCGGTGCCCCGGCCCATGGGACTGGGCCTGAGCCTCTATGCGATGCGCAAGGGAGGCGAGGAGTTCCAGGCCGAGATCAGCCTCTCCCCGCTCGACACCGGGACCGGCCGCTTCGCCGTGGCGGCCATTCGCGACGTCACCGAGCGGCGCCGCATGGAGGAGAAGGCGCTGCTCTACCGGAAGGCGCAGGAGGAGGTGCGCGTGCGCGACGAGTTCATCTCCGTCGCTTCGCACGAGCTGCGCACGCCCGTCGCGGCCCTCCAGCTGCAGCTCCAGCTGCTCCGCCGCGTGGCGGAGCTCTCCAAGGAGGACGTGCCGGTGGCGGTGTCGGATCGGCTGGGAAACCTCGAGCGACAGACGCGGCGGGTGGCGCTGCTCGTGTCGGAGCTTCTCGACCTTTCCCGCCTGCGGCTCGGGCGGCTGGAGCTCAAGCGCGAGCCGGTGGACGCCGCCGAGCTCGCCCGCGAGGTCGCCGCGCCCTTCCAGGACGACCGGGGCGCGGCCGGTGGGTCGGCCGTCGAGGTCCTGGCCCCCGAGCCGGCGGTGGGGTCCTTCGACCGGGTTCGCCTCGAGCAGGTGATGACGAACCTGCTCGCGAACGCCGTGAAGTTCGGGGAGGGCAAGCCCATCACGATCCGCGTCGAGGCGGCGGGCGGCCTCGTCCGCATCGCGGTCGTCGATCGCGGCATCGGCATCGCCCCAGGCGACCGCGAGCGCATCTTCGATCGCTTCGAGCGGGCGGTGACGACGCAGCACTTCGGCGGCTTGGGCCTCGGCCTCTACATCGCGCGGCGGATCGTCGAGGCGCACGGGGGCGCGATCCACCTGGAGAGCGCTCCGGGGGCGGGCGCCACGTTCACGGTCGAGCTCCCGCGGGACGCCGAGGCGGCGCCGGCCCCGTGAGCGCGCCGCCCGCCGGCCGCGGGCCCGTCCTGCTCGTCGTCGCCGACGACCTCGGCTACGACCCGGCCATCGATCGCGGCATCCTGGAGGCGCACCGGCGAGGGGTCGTGACCGCGGCGAGCGCGATGGTGGACACCCCGTTCGCCGCGGAGGCGCTCGCCTCCGCGCCCGCCACCCTCGCCGTCGGCCTGCACCTCGTGCTCCCCTCCGGGGCGGACCCCGCGGAGGCGGCGCGGGAACTCTCCCGCCAGGCGCAGCGCTTCGAGGCCCTGCGGGGGCGCCCGCCGGCGCACCTCGACGGCCACCGCCACGCCCACGCGGCCGTCCTGGCGGGGCTCCTGCCCTGGGCAGGGGCCAAGGGCCTGCGGGTGCGTGCACTCGACGGGGCGATGCGGGACAGGATTCGAGCGGCGCGTGCCCTCGCCGCGGATGTCTTCCTCGGCGACGCGGCGGCGAGGCCGTGCTGGACGGCCGACCGCCTCGTCGAGGCGATCGGGGGGCTCGTGCCCGGGGCGACCGAGCTCATGTGCCACCCCGGCTACCCGCCGGCCGTCGTCCGGACGTCCTTCGGGATGGAGCGCGAGCAGGAGCTCGACGCGCTCTGCGACCCGCGGGTGGCCGCGGCCCTGCGCGCGCGCCGGGTTCGGCTCGCGGGGACGCTCCCCCGGTAGGTGATCCCCGCACGGGGCTCGAAAGAAGACGTCGCGATCGCCACTCCCGCGGGGCCTTGATCTGCGACAGATCCAGAAGGCTTACGCCAGGTTCCCTTGCCAGGCGCGATCGGAGGATGGTACAAGCGCCCCGCTCATCCCCGCTTTCCCCCAAAAACCGAGAAGAGGTCATTCCGCATGTCGGACGCGAAGCCGGTGATTCCCAAGGACGGGCAGAAGATCACTCTCACGGGCGGCAAGCTGTACGTGCCGGACCACCCCATCCTCCCCTTCATCGAGGGCGACGGGACCGGGCGGGACATCTGGCGCGCCAGCGTCCGCGTGCTCGATGCCGCGGTGGAGAAAGCCTACAAGGGCAAGAAGAAGATCGCCTGGGCCGAGGTCTACGCGGGCGAGAAGGCCTTCCAGAAGTTCAACAACTGGCTGCCCGACGAGACGGTCGCCGCGTACAAGGAGTACCTCGTCGGCATCAAGGGGCCGCTCACGACGCCCATCGGCGGCGGCATTCGCTCGCTGAACGTCGCGCTTCGGCAGCTCCTCGACCTCTACGTCTGCCTGCGGCCCGTTCGCTGGTTCAAGGGCGTTCCCTCGCCCGTGAAGAACCCGCAGAAGGTGGACATGGTCATCTTCCGCGAGAACACCGAGGACATCTACGCCGGCATCGAGTACGAGTCGGGATCGGAGCAGGCGAAGAAGATCATCGCCTTCCTCGAGAAGGAGTTCCCCAAGGAGTACAAGAAGATCCGCTTCCCCGGCTCGGCCGGTATCGGCATCAAGCCGGTCTCGCGGGAAGGCACGGAGCGGCTCGTCCGGGCGGCGCTCAACTACGCGCTCGCGAACCGGCGCAAGAGCCTCACCTTCGTGCACAAGGGCAACATCATGAAGTTCACGGAGGGCGCGTTCCGGAACTGGGGCTACGCGCTGGCGGAGCGCGAGTACGGCGACAAGGTGTACACCTGGGAGCAGTGGGAGCGCACCAAGGCCGCGAAGGGCGAGGAGGCCGCGAACGCGGAGCAGAAGGCCGCCCTCGGCTCCGGCAAGCTCCTCGTCAAGGACGCCATCGCCGACATCACGCTGCAGCAGGTGCTCACGCGCCCCGACGAGTTCGACGTCATCGCGACCCTGAACCTGAACGGCGACTACCTGTCCGACGCGCTCGCGGCGCAGGTCGGCGGCATCGGCATCGCCCCCGGCGGGAACGCGAACTACGTCACCGGCCACGCCATCTTCGAGGCGACGCACGGCACGGCGCCCAAGTACGCGGACCTCGACAAGGTGAACCCGGGCTCGGTGATCCTGTCCGGCGAGATGATGTTCCGACACCTCGGTTGGAACGAGGCGGCGGACCTCATCATCAAGGGCATGGACGGCGCCATCGGGGCGCACCGGGTCACCTACGACTTCGCCCGCCTGATGAAGGGAGAGGGCGTCAAGGACGTGGTGGAAGTGAAGTGCTCGGAATTCGGCGACGAGATCATCAAGCACATGTAGGCGGAGGGACCTGACATGGCACGGAAGAAGATCGCACTCATCGGCGCCGGCCAGATTGGCGGCACCATGGCGCTGCTCTGCGGGCAGCGGCAGCTCGGGGACGTCGTCCTCGTGGACATCATGGAGGGAGTCGCGAAGGGCAAGGCCCTTGACCTCCAGGAGACCCGTGGCGTCCTGAAGTTCGACGTGAACGTCACGGGCGGCGGAACGACCGACTACTCGATCATCAAGGACGCGGACGTCTGTATCGTCACCGCCGGCGTGCCCCGCAAGCCGGGGATGAGCCGCGACGACCTCCTCAAGGTGAACCTCGAGGCCATCACCAAGGTCGCCCAGGGCATCAAGCAGTACGCTCCGAACTCGTTCGTCATCGTCGTCACCAATCCTCTCGATTCGATGGTGTACGCGATGTACAAGATCACCGGGTTCCCGAAGAACCGGGTGGTCGGGATGGCGGGCGTGCTCGACTCGGCCCGCTTCCAGTTCTTCGTGGGCGAGGCCGCGGGCGTTTCGCCGCAGGACGTGGTGGGCGTGGTGCTGGGCGGCCACGGCGACGACATGGTGCCGCTGCTGCGCTACTCGTCGGTGAACGGCATCCCCCTCACCAAGTTCATCGAGAAGGCGAAGCTCGACGCCATCGTCGAGCGCACCCGCAAGGGCGGGGGCGAGATCGTGGCGCTGCTCGGGACCGGGTCGGCGTTCTACGCGCCCGCGGCGAGCGCCGTCACCATGGCGGAGAGCTTCCTGCGCGACCAGAAGCGGGTCCTGCCCTGCTCGGCCCTGCTCGAGGGCCAGTACGGGGTGAAGGGGCTGTTCGTCGGCGTGCCGGTGGTCATCGGCGCGGGCGGCGTGGAGCGCGTGGTCGAGGTGGACCTCGACGACGAGGAGAAGGCCATGCTCGCGAAGTCCGTGGCGAGCGTGAAGAAGTCCGTGGAAGAGACCAAGCTCTAGCCGCAGCGGTGCCCCCCGGGGCACTCCCGGCGTCTCACGGGGCCCGCCCCTCGGGGCGGGCCTTGTCGTTTCTCTCGCTTCCCAGCGCGCCTCGGCGTACAAGTCGGGACCGGGCGGCCCTCGCCCCCGAGGCACCGCGAGGAGGGCACGGTGAAGATCCACGAATACCAGGCGAAGGAGGTTCTCCGGAAGTACGGGGTCAAGACGCCCCGCGGGCTCCTCGCCACGACGCCGCTGCAGGCCGAGAACGCGGCCCGCCAGCTCGGCGGCGGGATCTGCGCCGTGAAGGCGCAGATCCACGCGGGCGGCCGGGGCAAGGGGGGAGGCATCAAGCTCGCCCGCTCCCCGGAGGAGGCCCGCCTCCACGCGGAGGCGATGCTGGGGATGACGCTGCGGACGCCACAGACCGGGCCCCAGGGCCAGGAGGTCCGCAAGCTCTACGTCGAGGAGGGCGTGCGCATCGCGCGCGAGCTCTACTTCGGGATCACGCTCGACCGGGAGCGGGGCCGCGTGACCGTGATGGCCTCGTCCGAGGGCGGGGTCGACATCGAGGACGTGGCCCGCGAGCACCCGGACAAGATCCTCAAGGTGGTCGTCGACCCGCTCGTGGGGTTCATGCCGTTCCAGGCGCGGCAGCTCGCGTTCGCGCTGGGCTTGCAGGGCGACAGCGTCGGGGCCTTCGTGAAGTTCGGCACCGGCCTCTACGCCGCCTACGCGGCCACCGACGCGTCGCTCGCCGAGGTGAACCCCCTCGTCGTGACCGCCTCCGGCCTCGTCGTCGCGCTCGACGCCAAGCTCAACTTCGACGACAACGCCCTCTACCGCCACCCAGACGTCGCCGCCATGCGCGACCCGGGGGAGGAGGACCCCAAGGAGACGCAGGCGAAGGAGTTCGACCTCTCCTACATCGCGCTCGACGGCAACATCGGGTGCATGGTGAACGGCGCGGGGCTCGCCATGGCCACGATGGACGTCATCAAGCTCGCCGGGGGGGCCCCGGCGAACTTCCTCGACGTCGGCGGCGGCGCGGACGAGGGGAAGGTCACGGCGGCCTTCAAGATCATCCTGCAGGACCCGAACGTGAAGGCGGTGCTCGTCAACATCTTCGGCGGCATCATGAAGTGCGACGTCATCGCCAACGGCGTCGTTGCCGCGGCTCGCCAGGTGGGCCTCAAGGTCCCGCTCGTCGTGCGCCTGCAGGGGACGAACGTCGAGCTGGGAAACCAGATCCTGAAGAAGAGCGGTCTCGACATCATCGCCGCGAGCGACCTCGGTGACGCCGCCAAGAAGGTGGTCGGGGCCGTCAGGTCGCCGACAGGCCGCTAGCCGCGCGGAGGCCCCGTGAGCATCCTCGTCGACAAGAACACGCGCGTCCTGGTGCAGGGCATCACCGGATCGGCCGGGAGCTTTCACACCGAGCAGATGATCGCCTACGGCACCCAGGTGGTGGCTGGCGTCACGCCGGGGCGCGGTGGCACGCGCTTCCAGGGAGACGTCCCGATCTTCAACACCGTCCAGGAGGCGGTGCGGGAGACCGGGGCGAACGCGGCGGCGGTGTTCGTGCCGCCGCCGTTCGCTGCCGACGCGATCCTGGAGGCGGGCGACGGGGGCGTCCCGCTCGTCGTCGCCATCACCGAGGGCATCCCCATCCTCGACATGGTGCGGGTGCGCCGCTTCCTCGAGGACCAGGCCGCCGTGCGCCTCATCGGTCCGAACTGCCCCGGCGTCATCACGCCGGGCCAGTGCAAGATCGGCATCATGCCCGGCCACATCCATCGCCCGGGGCGCATCGGCGTGGTCTCCCGCTCCGGTACGCTCACCTACGAGGCGGTGCTGCAGCTCACGAACCTGGGGCTTGGCCAGTCGACGGCGGTGGGCATCGGCGGCGACCCGGTGCACGGGACCGACTTCATCGACGTCCTCAAGCTGCTCGAGGCCGATCCGGAGACCGACGGGATCATCATGATTGGCGAGATCGGCGGCACCGAGGAGACCCGCGCCGCCGCCTGGGCGAGGAAGAACCTGACGAAGCCGGTCGTGGGGTTCATCGCCGGGCGCACCGCCCCGCCGGGAAAGCGGATGGGGCACGCCGGTGCCGTCATCTCCGGGGGCGCCGACACGGCCGAGGCGAAGATGCAGGCGATGCGGGACGCGGGCATGGTGGTCTGCGAGTCGCCGTCGTTGCTCGGCAAGGCGATGAAGGACCTGCTGGCGGGCAAGAGGCCGAAGGCGCGGGAGGAGACGCGCGCGCCTCGCCCGGCCGCGGAGAAGCCGCCGCGCAAGGCCGCGAAGGCCGGCGCGAAGCCCACCTCAACCAAGAAGGGATAGGACGGAGGAGAACCGAATGGCCATCGAACGCACGCTGTCCATCATCAAGCCCGACGGGGTCGAGAAGGGCGTCATCGGTCGAGTCGTGTCGCGGTTCGAGGCCGCGGGCCTGAAGCCGGTGGCGATGCGCCTGAAGCGGCTGTCGCAGGCGGAGGCCGAGGGCTTCTACGCCGTGCACCGGCAGCGCCCCTTCTTCGGGGACCTCGTGAAGTTCATGACGAGCGGCCCGGTTCTCCTCATGGTGCTCGAGGGGGAGGGGGCGATCGCGAAGAACCGGGAGGTGATGGGGGCGACCGACCCCAAGAAGGCCGCTCCCGGGACGATCCGTGCCGACTTCGCGACCGACATCGAGAAGAACACCGTGCACGGGTCGGATGGGCCGGAGACGGCGCGAACCGAGATCTCCTACTTCTTCCCGGAGGTGGACATCCTCCCCTACGAGTGGAGGGGCAAGCGCTAGCCGTCTGCGCAAGTGCTTGACTTCGTTCATGTATTGTAGCGCCCCGCCGCGGATCGGATCGCGGCGGGGCGCTTCGCTATGATGAAAGAGGCCCGCCGCGCGGCGGGCCTCGCCGTTCGCGGCGACCGATCCCGACCCCGGAGAAGGACTTGGACGGCCTGGCGACATGGGAGTGGCTACTCGGGGCCTTCGTGCTCCTCGGGTCGTCCTTCGCCTCGGGGACCGAGACGGCGCTGACGGCGCTCGGGGACCTCCGCGCCCGACAGCTCGCCGAGTCCGGCGGGCGCCGGGCGCACCTGCTCGCCCTGTGGGTCGAGCACCCCGAGCGGGTCCTCTCGTCGCTGCTGGTCGCGAACACGGTCTTCAACATCGGCGGCGGGGCGCTCGCGGGCGACCTCGCGAGCGGCATCGCCGCGGCGCACGGCATCGCCCAGGCGACGGCGCTCGGGATCGCGACCGGGATCGCGACCACCCTCGTGCTGTTCTTCGGCGAGGTGGTGCCGAAGACGGTCGCGAAGCGCCGCCCGGTGCAGGTGGCACTGTTCTCCATCCCCTTCGTCCACGTCCTCCACTTCGTGCTGTGGCCGGTGTCCTCCGGGCTCGTCCGGGCGACCCACGCGATCGTCCGCCTCTTCGGTGGCAAGCCGGTCTCGCCCGCCCCCGCGGTCACGAGCGAGGAGGTCGAGTACATCATCGAGATGGGGACGCGCGAGGGCGTCCTCGACGCCGTGAAGGAGGAGCTGCTCAACAGCGTCCTCGAGTTCGCGGACCGGGTCGTGAAGGAGATCATGGTGCCGAGGACCCGGATGGTCGCGATCGACCGGGAGGCCCCAGCCGACGAGATCGTCCGGGTCGTCACCGAGAACCCCTACAGCCGCATGCCCGTCTACGAGAGTTCGATCGACAACATCGTCGGGGTGCTCATGGTCCGGGACATCATCGGCGAGCTCAAGAAGGGCGGGCTCAAGTCGATCCCGTTCGAGAAGCTTCTCAAGCCCGCCTTCTTCGTCCCCGAGCAGATGAAGATCTCGCGCCTGCTCAAGGAGATGCAGCGCCGGAAGACCCACCTCGCCGTCGTGGTGGACGAGTTCGGGGGGACGAGCGGGTTGGTCACCCTCGAGGACGTGCTCGAGGAGATCGTGGGCGAGATCCAGGACGAGGCCGATGCGGAGGCCGCGCCGGTGAAGCCCCTCGGCCCGGACGTCTGGATCGCGGAGGCGACGGTTCCGCTGCGCGAGCTCGAGGAATTCCTCAACCGGGAGGCCGGGGCGTCCGACGAGCTGCACTTCCCCGAGGAGGGGGACTACGAGACCCTGGGAGGCTTCGTCACCGCCACCGCGGGCCGGGTGCCGCCGGTGGGGGCGGTCCTCGAGTGGGAC
This sequence comes from Anaeromyxobacteraceae bacterium, assembly GCA_035543235.1. Lineage (GTDB taxonomy): Bacteria > Myxococcota > Myxococcia > Myxococcales > Anaeromyxobacteraceae > DATJZG01. The sequence goes on from DATKJV010000005.1 coordinate 40,922, forward strand.
GGCCTGGTCTTCACCATCCGCGGGGGGGACGAACGTCGGGTGACGCGGGTGGAGATCGCGCGTCGCGAGGCGCCCCGGGCCGCGGCGCCGGCTCCGGTGCGGCAGGAGGCGTGAGCATGTTGGCGCCAGATCTGCGCTCGATGTCGCGGGCCGAGATCGGGGCGCTCCTCTCCGGGCTCGGCGAGAAGCCGTACCGGGCGCGCCAAATCTACCGGTGGCTCCACCAGAAGGGCGCCTCCTCGCTCGACGAGATGACCGACCTCCCGGCCGGGCTGCGCGCACGCCTCGCCGAAGTCGCGCGCTTGCCCGCTCTCGGGCGGGCCGCGGAGCGCCGCAGCTCGGACGGCACGATCAAGTGGACCTGGCGAACGGAGGACGGACGGCTCATCGAGTCGGTCTACATGCCGGAGCCGGGCCGGAAGACCCTGTGCGTCTCGACGCAGGCCGGCTGCGCCGTCGGGTGCACCTTCTGCATGACCGGGACGATGGGTCTCGGCCGAAACCTCGCCGCGGGGGAGATCCTCGACCAGGTGAGGAGCGCGAACCGCCGCCTCGTCGAGCTCGGGGAGGGCGAGGCTCCGCGGCCGCTCACGAACCTGGTGTTCATGGGCATGGGCGAGCCGCTCCACAACTACGAGGCGGTCAAGGCGGCCATCGACGTGTTGCTCTCCGAGGACGGCCCGAACTTCTCGCACCGCCACGTCACGGTCTCCACCTCGGGCGTGGTGCCGGCCATGCGCCGGCTCGGGGAGGAGACGGCCGTGAAGCTCGCCGTGTCCCTGAACGCGACGACCGACGAGCTGCGCACGTCGCTCATGCCGCTCAACCGGCGCTGGCCCATCGCGGAGCTCCTCGAGGCCTGCCGGTCCTTCCCCATGAAGAGGGGACGGCGCATCACCTTCGAGTACGTCCTGCTCGGCGGGGTGAACGACGGCGACGAGGACGCGAGGCGCCTCGCGCGCCTCGTGCACGGGATCCCGGCGAAGGTGAACCTCATCCCGTACAACGTGAACCCCGGGCTCGCCTTCCACGCGCCGGAGGCGGCGCGCGTCGCGGCCTTCCTGGACGTCCTCGTCGCCAAGAACGTGACCGCCGTCGTCCGCAAGAACCGCGGGCGGGACATCGCCGCCGCGTGCGGGCAGCTCGCCGCCGAGGGAGGCCCGGGGGACCCGCGCCGGAGGGGTGCGGCGATCGCTTCGTTGACCCCTCGCGCGTCCCTGGGGTAGAGCACCGGTCCCATGGCATTGCTCGCGGTCGGCTCGGTGGCGCTGGATTCCGTGGAGACCCCCTTCGGCACCCGCTCGGAGGTGCTCGGGGGATCCGCCACCTACTTCTCCACGTGCGCCTCGTTCTTCGGGCCCGTGCGCCTCGTCGCCGTCGTCGGGGAGGACTTTCCCGAGGAGCACGTGGCCTTCCTCCGGTCGCGCGGGGTCGACCTCGCCGGGCTGCTGAGGCGGCCCGGCCGCACCTTCCGCTGGACCGGGAGGTACGAGTTCGATCTCAACCAGGCCCACACGCTCGACACGCAGCTCAACGTCTTCGCGGACTTCCGTCCGGAGCTGCCCGAGTCCTACCGCGACTCGACGCACGTATTCCTGGGCAACATCGACCCGGACCTCCAGCGGCGGGTCGTCGAGCAGGTGCGGGCGCCCCGCTTCGTCGCCGCCGACACGATGAACTTCTGGATCACCTCCAAGCGGCAGAGCCTGCTCGAGGCGCTGAGGCGCGTCGACCTGCTCTTCGTGAACGACGCGGAGGCCCGCCAGCTCGCCGGCGAGCACAACGTGGTGAAGGCCGCCCGGGCCATCCTCTCCTTCGGCCCCAAGGCCGTGGTCGTGAAGCGGGGCGAGTACGGTGCCCTGTTCTTCTCCGGCGAGGAGGTCTTCGCCGCGTCCGCCTACCCGCTGCCGGAACTCTTCGACCCGACGGGGGCAGGGGACAGCTTCGCCGGCGGATTCATGGGCTACCTCGCGCGCGGAGACGGGCTCGACCACGCGACCATGCGGCGGGCGATCGTGCTCGGCGGGGTGCTCGCGAGCTTCGCCGTCGAGCGCTTCAGCGTGGAGAGGCTTCGCGGCCTCGGCTCGGACGAGATTCGCAGGCGTTACGGCGAGTTCCGCCGCCTGACCCACTTCGAGGACCTGGAGCTCGACGTCCTCGGCTAGCGCCAGCGGCGCAGTTGACGCACCGGTTCCCCGCCGCTAGTCTGCGCGCGGTCGGACGGGGGCCGCCAGGCGTCGTCGGCGAACGGGCGCATGCGAATCGGCATCATCAGCGACGTCCACTCGAACATCGAGGCCATGTCCGAGGTGTTGCGGGAGCTTTCCGCCCAGCGCGTCGACCGGGTGGTCTGCCTGGGCGACGTCGTCGGGTACGGTGCGAGCCCCAACGAGTGCTGCGCCGCGGTCCGGTCGGTGGCCGAGGTGACCCTGCTCGGGAACCACGACGCTGCGGTGTGCGGGCGGATGGACTACAGCTTCTACTACGACGCGGCGCGCCACGCCCTGGACTGGACGGCGTCGAGGCTCGAGGGGGGCCACATGGAGTGGCTGAAGGGCCTGCCGTACCAGCACCGCATCGACGACGTCGGCTTCAGCCACGGGTCCCCGCTGCACCCGGAGGCCTACGACTACATCTTCGCGAGGGAGCAGGCCGAGGAGCTCGTGCCGTACCTCGCAGGCCTGCCGGACGTGACGTTCATCGGGCACTCCCACCTTTGCAAGGTGTTCGGGCTGCACCCGGCGAGCGCCGTGAGCGAGGTCTCCGCGCGGAAGTTCGGGCTCCGGAAGGGCTACAAGTACATCGTGAGCGTGGGCTCCGTCGGGCAGCCGCGCGACTACGACAACCGGGCCTGCTTCGTCGTGTACGACAGCGAGCCGCGGAGCGTCGAGTTCGTGCGCGTGCCCTACGACATCGAGAAGTCGGCCCAGAAGATCTTCGACGCCGAGCTGGCGGTGAACTTCGGTCGCCGGCTCTTCCTGGGCGTCTAGGCCCCTATCCCTTCACGACCGAGACGTGGCCCCGCAGGCGTGCGGCGGCGAGCAGTCCCTCGCCGTCGACTGCCCAGGCCGACAGGCCCTCGGTGACGAGCAGGGACGAGGGCGCCGGCAGCGGGAGGCGCCCGACGCGCTCGCCGCGCTCCACGTCCAGCACCTCGACCTCGTCGGAGGCGACGAAGGCGAGCCCCCGCGTCACTGCCGGGGGCAGGTTCCCGACGGGAGCGGTCGCCCCCTCGCGCCCGCGGCTCCACCGGGTGGAGCCATCCCGCGCCACGAGCGCGCAGGACCCGTCGGAGGTCTTCACGAGCAAACCGAGCCTCGTGGATGCGAGCGCGAACGGGCCCGCGCCCAGGCAGGGGGCGCTCGTCCACGCCGGCCGCCCGTCGGGCTCGAGGGCCGAGACGAGCGCGTCACCTCCGACGGTGCCCGGGATGGCGACGCGCCCCGCGAACGCCACCGGAGGGCCGGTGGGCGTCACGTCGAGCGAGGCCTCGGCGCGACGGCGGCCGGTGGCGGCGTCCACGCCGGCGAGCATGGCGCCGAGCGCCGTCCGGAACAGCAGGAGGCAGCTCGACGATCCCAGGGCCGCGGGCGCCGCGAGGGGCCCCGGCCCGCGCAGACGCCATACCACTCGTCCCTCCGGGTCGAGCGCGTGCACGAGGCCGGTGTCGGCCGCCGCGACGAGGAGCGGCCCGAAGCGCGTCAGGAAGAGCCGCACCGCGCCCGGCGACTCGAACGACCAGGCCAGCCGCCCGTCCCCCACCGAGAGCGCCAGGACCCGCCCTCCCTCGACGACGGCGAGGAGGCCTCCCGCTGCGCCGTGGATGGCCTGCGGGGGTGGGGTCCCGGCCGGCATCGGGTGAATCCAGCGGGCGGTGCCGGCCTCCGCGTCCAGGCAGCGGACGGCGCCCTCGTCCGCGAGTGCCAGGGCGCCGTCGGCGAGCGCGGCGCGGATCGCGCCGGCCGAGCGCCAGCGGATGGAGCCGTCCGCGGCGTCGAGGCCGAGGGCCTTCCGGCGCCCGCACGCGACGACGAGGCCGCCGCAGAGGAAGAGCGCGGGCGTGGAAGGCGGCCCCACCTCGGCCGAGAGCGTGCGGCGGAAGGAGAGCTGGCGGAGGCGCCCCGGGGCGACCGGGCCCTCCGGGCGACGCCGGGGGCGGGACAGGCGCAGGCGCCGTACCCGGTCCGCGGTCGCGTCGCCTGCCTCGAGCTCGCGCACGTGCGCGAGCGCGGCCAGCGCGCCGTCCCGAAGGTCGGCGAGGTGGGCGTTCTCCGCCTGCGCCGAGTTGCGCGACTCGACGATGGCGCAGAAGTCGGACGCGCACTCGAGGATCGCCCGGGCGAGCGCCAGCGGGTCGAGGCGCGCCGCCGGGCGGCCGTCGACGGAGAGCGCTCCGGTCCGCGCGTCCACCTCCAGCGTCGCCGGGCGCCGCCGGCCGGAGCGAGCGAGCTGGAAGACGACCGAGCCTTGGCCGCCGGCGGTCGCGATCCGGGAGGCGGCGGAGCACAGGTCGCGCAGCGCCAAGAACGGCGGCCCGGCCACCAAGATGAGGTCCTTCCCGTCAGGGGCGCGCAGCGTGACGCGCCCGGGGGCGAGCAGGGAGGCGATGTCGGCTCCGGGGCCGCGCCAGGCGCCGAGGCGCCCCTCCTCGTCGTCGAGCTCGAAGGTGCAGGCGGGCCGGCCGCGCGGACCGCGCCGTCGCGAGCGCCCCGCGGCCGGTGCGGCCGGGGCGGCGTGCGGTGCCAGGCGGGAGGGCCGCGTCGACGCGCCGCGCAGGCGGCGAAGGGGGGCCGCCGCGGCCGCGGCCGGAGCCACCGCCTCGACGGCCTGGCAGAAGTCGCGGGCCGCGCGCCGTGCCGCATCGGCGAGCGCCTTGAGATCGACCTCCAGCTCGTGGGCGAGGACGCGCGCCGGCTTGGACAGCGAGACGAGCGAGAGCAGCGCGTTGCCTCCGCGCCGACGCAGCACGAGCTCCACGGCCCCGTCCTCGAAGGGCACGCAAGCGTGCGTGCCCCCGGCGAGCAGGCGGTCCAGGGCGCGCAGAAGCGCCGTCGCCGCCTCGGCCAAGGGGGCCTCGGTGCGGCCGGCGGCGAGGTCCACGCCGTCCACCTCGATGGCGATCACGTCGACGACGTCCGCGAGGGCGTTCGCGAGGGCGCGGCCCGGGCGGGCGGAGGCGAGCGCACGCCGCACCCGGGGGTCAGAGCTCCAGCCGTCGCCCATTCGAACGCGGATCATGTCGTGCCGCGCCGGGAACGGCCGCGGGGTGGAGCCATGCAATTGCCCGCGGTCCCGGCCGAATTCAACGTTGACAGGGTCGCAGACGCGACACAAGATGAACCCTCCGATGCGGCAGCGCCCCCGCGCCGTCGAAAATCCAAGGATTTCGAGAACTTCATGACCTTCACGGAAGCCGCCGTCGAAGTGCTGAGACGGGAAGGCAAGCCACTTCACTTCCGGAAAATCGCGGAGATCGCCATCCGCGACACCCTGCTCGACCACGTGGGGAAGATCCCGGAGGAGACGATGGCGGACCAGCTCGCGGCGCACTGCCGCCTGCCGCGGCCCGACCGGCGGATCGTCGTCGTGCAACACGGGACCTTCGCCCTGGAGGAGTGGGGGCTGCCCGAGGACCCGAGCGGTCTCGAGAAGCTCGTCGAGGTTCCCCCCGAGGAGGAGCCGCCGTACCGGCCGAAGGAGCGCCACCCCATCCCGGCCCGCGACCTTTCCCGCGGGGCCGGACGCGAGGCGGGGCGCGGGAGGCGCCGCGAGGAGGGGGAGGAGAAGCGCCGCCGGTTCCCACCGCCCGCGGAGGTGGCCTACGAGATCCTGGCCGGAGCGGAGCATCCGCTCTCGCTGCGCGAGCTCGCCGCGCTCGGGGCCGAGCGGTTGCTCATGCCCGACGCCTTCGTCCGGGACTCCGAGTCGCTCGCGGCGGCGCTGCGGGAGGACAACCGGCGCCGCGAGGGGAGCGGCCGCAAGGCCCTCTTCGCCATCGAGGGCGAGACCGTCACGCTCGAGGCGCAGCCCGAGCCCGGAGAGCGCCCCGCGGTGCTCGTGCCCTCGCGACCGCCTGCCGGACCGGAGGAGATGCGCCGCAGCGCGCTGGCGGCGCTCCGGCGGCGCCTGCGCGCCTGCGACGCGCCGACCATGGAGTGGCTCGCCGTCCGCCTGCTCGAGAAGATGGGACTGCGCGACCTGAAGGTGGCAAAGCGCGGTCGGGAGCACGTCGTGTTTACGGGTCGCCGCCGCATGGGGCTCGGCGATGTGCGGCACTGCGTCCGCGTCGTGCGCAGCGGTTCCGACGTGGGCCGCCGCGACGTCTTCGATGTCCGGCGCGACCTCGGCAACTACGGGGCCCAGATGGGCATGCTCGTCACCGCCGGGGAGGCGGCGCGCGACGCGCGGGGCGAGGCGTCGGCGGCCGGCCAGATGCCGGTCCTGCTCGTCGCGGGGGAGGCTTTCGCCGAGGCATTCGCCGAGGCCGGCGTGGCTTGCCGCCTGGTCGTCATCCCCGAGCCGGACGAGGCCTTCCTCGCCCAGGCGGCGGAGTCCGCCCAGCGAGAGGAGGCGTCGCGGAGGGCGCGGCGCGAGGAACGTGAGCGCCGCGAAGGGCGCGAACGGGGTGAGGGGCGCGAGCGGGGCGAGGAGCGGCCGAGGCGGGAGGACCGGGGCGGCAAGGAGGCCCGGGAAGAGGCGCCCTCGACCGCGCCAGAGCCCGCGCCGGCGCCCGAAGGGGGCTCTCCCGCACCGCTCGCACCGGCGAGCGAGGCGGAGGCGCCCCGCGCGGAAGGCCCCGTC
>DATKJV010000006.1:0-5443 GCA_035543235.1 Anaeromyxobacteraceae bacterium
CGCCCCGGTGAGCACCGGGCCGAGGCCCACCCCGCGCGCTTCGAGGTCCTCCAGCACCGCGTCCAGGTCCTGCTCCAGGAACCAGGGCAACGCCCACCGCTCGTGGAGCGAGGCCCCCCACTCGCAGAGCGGTCCCACGACCGGGTCCGCCACCAGCCGGGCACAGAGGCTCCGGAAGAGCACCGCGAGCGCGACCAGCTGCGCGGGCGTCCGGGGCATGCGGAGCGAGCGGAGCTCCACCAGGCCGCCCAGCCCGCGCGGCCCGAGCCCCGGGTTCCAGAGCTTCTCGACGTTCACCTCGGCCCGGTGGGAGTTGCCGGAGGCATCGACGAGGAGCGGGGCCAGGGTGGCCCAGATCTCGTCGGGCGCGGGCCGCTCCCGGGCCGCGAGGCGGTCGAGCGCCACGCCGAGCTCGTCGAAGAGCTCCCGCACCCCCTCGTCCGGTCGCGGCCCCTGCCCGGCGCTCCCGACGCAGTCGGGCGCGAAGGCGTAGGAGAGAGACGGGTGGTGGTTCAGGTAGCGGACCATCGACGGGAGGAGCTGGGGGTGCAGGAAGAACGGGCTCCGCTCGGGCGCGGGGCCGCCGAGCGTCAGCTGCCCTCCGCCGCCCGAATCCGTGGCGTGGCCGTTCCAGCGGAAGCGCACCGGCGAGAGCCCGGCCTCCTCGGCCGCCGCGTACACCGACTCGGCGTGGTGCGCGAAGGTCGCGAGGTCCGGGGCCGGGGCGAGGTTCACCTCCACCACGCCGGGGTCGGGCGTCACCGACAGCCACCGCTCGCCAGGGCCGAGCGCGGGGAGCGGCGACGGCGAACCCGCGAGCCCGGAGGGGTCGAGCGCCCGCGGCGCCTCCCCGGACTTCCCGGGCAGGTAGCGGGCACCGAGGCAGAAGCGCGGCCGCTCCTCGCCGGGGAACCTCCGCCCCTCGACGCGGACGAGGGTCGCGGTCGCCGCGAGGCGGGCGGCGAGCGCCCGGAGCAGGCTCTCGGCGCGCTCCTCCTTGTCGCCGCCCTCCGCGCGCCACAGCCACTCGGGGTCCTGGCGCGATCGGTCCGTGAAGGTCGGCTCGGCGCCGAGCCAGATCTCGAGCCTGGCGCGAGAGATCGCCTCGTCCTGGGCACGGCATTCGGCGAGGAGCTCGCGCACGGGGGCTAGACCTCCTCCTCGGGCTCGGGCATCGGGCGGTCGCCCGGGTGGCGGCGGAGGTCGAGCGTGTGGGGATACTCGGGGTGCGCCCGGGCGACCCGCGGCGGGAAGGCGAAGGGGAGTGGCCCCTCCGTCGTGAAGCGCTGGGCGCGGCGCGCCGAGGCCTCGAAGCGGGTCAGCGGCGGAGCGTCGAAGGCCCGCCCCTCCGGATGCCAGACGTGGTAGGCGCAGGCGCCGACGGACCGGCGCGCGAAGCGGTCCCACAGGTCGAGCCGCAGCGGGTGGTGGATGCCGAGGTGCGGCTGCAGAGAGGACGCCGGCGCCCAGGCGCGGAAGCGCACGCCGCCCACGTGCTCCCCGGCCGTCCCGGTCGGTCGGAGCGGGAGGGTCATCCCGTTCACGAGGACGTCGAAGCGCTCGGGCTCGAGGCCCTCGCAGCGCACCTCGATCCGCTCGAGCGAGGAGTCGACGAAGCGGACCGTGCCGCTCGTCCCCGGCTCCTCGCCGAGGACCGGCCACGGCTCGAGCGCGTTGCGGATCTCGAGCGCGGTCCCGCCCACCTGCAGCCGCCCGACCACCGGGCAGCGGAACTCCACGAAGGGGCGGTAGGCCGCCGCGGGGAGCCCCACGCCGCGCCCGTCGAGGTGCGCGAGGACCTCCTCCATGTCGCGCCACAGCCAGAACGGCAGAAGGAAGCGGTCGTGGAGCTCGGTGCCCCAGCGCACGAGCCCGTGGCGGTAGGGTTCGCGCGCGAAGGCAGCGACCAGCGCGCGCAGCAGGATCGCCTGCGCCGCGGCCATCCGCGGGTGCGGGGGCATCTCGAAGGCGCGGAACTCCACGAGCCCCTGGCGCCCGTGGGGCGAGCGCCAGTCGAAGAGCTTGTCGATGGAGATCTCCGCCCGGTGAGAGTTGCCGGTGACGTCGACGAGCAGGTTGCGGAAGAGCCAGTCGCCGAGCCAGGGCGCCGGCGGGGCCGAACGGTCGAAGGCGCGCCGGAGCGCGATCTCCAGCTCGTAGAGCGACTCGTGGCGGGCCTCGTCCACCCGCGGCGCCTGGGAGGTGGGCCCGACGAAGAGGCCGCTGAAGAGGTACGAGAGGGAGGGGTGGTGCTGCGCGAAGGTGACGAGGCTGGCGAGCACGTCGGCGCGCTGGACGAAGGGGCTCTCGAGCGGGGACGGGCCGCCCAGCGTGATGTGGTTCCCGCCGCCGGACCCCTCCTGCCTGCCGTCGAGCAGGTACTTCTCGCAGTGGAGGCCGGCGTGGAGCGCCGCGTCGAAGACGTCCCCGAGGAGCTCCGCGTAGGCGCGGCCGCTCCCGGTGGGCGGCACGTTCACCTCGAGGACGCCCGGGTCGGGCGTCACCGAGAACCGCAAGAGGTCGCCGCCCCACGGGGGCGGGTAGCCCTCGAGCCGCACGTCGAGACCGCACCCGCGCGCCGCGCGGTCGACGGCCCCGACGAGCTCGAAGAACTCCTCCGCGGTCGCGAGCGGGGGCAGGAACACGAAGAGCTCGCCGTCCCGCGGCTCCACGGCGAGCGCGGTTCTGACGGCGGCCGCCGGCGGGGGCGGCGGGCCGACCGTCCGCGAGCGCTGGACGCCGGCCTTCTCGGCGAGCTTCTCCGCCTCCCGTTCGCGCGCCTTCGCGAGCTCGTCGGCCCGGGGGTCGACGGGATAGGGCGGCTCGACCGGGTGCGGCGAAGGCGGCGGCCCCCCGAGCGCGGTGAGCGGCAGTCGCAGGCCCACGGGGGCGTCGCCGGGGACGAGGACCAGCCGGCCGCGGCGAAAGCCCCAGCGATCGGTGCGCCAGCCGCCCCCGTCGCGGGAGAGCGGGAGGACGAATCCGCTCGGCCGGGCGAGGCCGGCGTCGAGGACCCTCGCGAGCCGGCGTCGCTCCTCGGGGTCGGAAAGATCGGCGTCGTGCGGGTCGAGTCCCTCGGGCAGGTCCGCCTCGGTCCGGATGAAGTGCCAGGCGTCCTCCCATGCCGGGACGGCCGCCCCCGGGTCGAGCCCGAGGCGGGTCGCGATCGCGCGCGCCAAGGCCTCCGCCGCCGCCGGGGAGCACTCCCGCCGCGCCCCGCCCCCGGTCCACAGCGGCACCCCGCCGCGGCGGCCGACGACGTCGAGCGCCCAGCGCGGCAGGCTCTCGCCGGGATACCACTTTCCCGCCCGGCGCAGGACGACCCCGCCGGGGGCGAGCCGGTCGCGGAGCTCCTCCGCGAGGAGGAGGCCCTGGTCCCACTTGGTGGGCCCGAGCGCCTCGCCCCGCCACTCGGGCGCCTCCGGGTGGAGGCGGGAGTTGAAGGTCGGCTCCCCGCCGACGGTGAGCGAGAGCCCGGCCGCCGAGACCGCCGCGTCGGCGCGGTCCGCCGCCTCGAGGAGCGCCGTCCAGGTCGCCTCCGGGTACGGCGTCGTGGGCCGCGCCTCGTGCCCCAGGCGTCCGAGCCGGAGATCGAAGCGCACCTCGCTCGCCTGGACGTCGGACGTGCCGACGATCGGCGCGCCGAGGGACGGTCGGGCCACGCAGGCGAGCGGGATGTGCCCCTCCCCGCAGAGGAGCCCGCTCGTGGCGTCGAGGCCGATCCAGCCGGCGCCGGGAAGGAACACCTCGGCCCAGGCGTGGAGGTCGACGACGTCGCGCCCCACGCCGCGCGGCTCGTCGGGGATCATCCCCTCGTCGGTGAGCTGGACGAGGTATCCGGAGACGAACCGGGTGGCGAGCCCGCGGGAACGGAGCGCCGCGACGAGCAGCGTGGCCGAGTCGCGGCAGCTTCCGCACCCCGCCCGGAGCGTCTCCTCCGGCGTCCAGATCCCCGCCTCCTCGCGGATAACGTAGCGGACGCGCTGGTTGACGAGCCGGTTCACCTCGACGACGAGGTCCACCGTGGTGCCCGAGGCCGGAAGCCCGGCGAGGAAGGTCTCGAGGAGCGGGCCGCCCGCGAACGCGGGGTCGGTCCGGTCCCGGAAGGGTGCGAGGTCCGCCCGGAGCTCGTCCGGGTAGCGGAACGGGGTCTTCTGGCAGCGGTCGTCGACGAAGAAGTCGAAGGGGTTCACCGGCCGCACGTCGACCGCCATCTCGACGTCCACGGCCAGCTCCGGAAGCCTCGTCCCCTTCCGGAAGGTAGCGTAGGCGACGTGGTTCCCGAACGGGTCGTGCTGCCACCGGACCTCGCCCGGCTCGGTGACGCGCAGCGAGTAGGTCTCGACGCGCGCGCGGGCGTGGTTCGCCGGGCGAAGCCGGATCTGGTGGGGCCCGAGGGCGGCGGGGCTCGGGTAGCGGTAGAGGCTCTTGTGCTGGAGGAGCAGGCGCATGGGCTGCCCCGGGGCCGGTGCAAGAGCCCTGCCCTTCGAGGAGCTTCCTTCCGGGAATCCCCGGCTTGAGGATCCGCGTCGCCCGGGCGCAGCCGTGCTCGTCGAGCGGGCAGGCCGCTGACCGGATCGGCGCCACTCCGGGGGATGCCTACCCGGGCCACCCCCGGGACGGAAGCCGGACGAGCGCAGCACCGGGGCCGAGGACCCGCACGGGCGTCGCGGCGCCGTCGGCGAACGCCTCGTGGGCGGTCGCGAGGGCGCGGCGGTAGGCCGCCGTGCGTTCCTCGTCGCCGAGGCCGGCCTCCCGGTCGATCGCCTCGCGCAAGACCGCGAATCGCTTGAGGACCTGGAGCCGGAACACGTCCATCACGCCCTGCTCGTACGGCACCTCGAGCGCCTCGAAGAAGTCCTCTGCACGCTCGGCGTCCCTCAGGTCCGGGAAGGCCACGCCACTCCCCTCCGGCGCAGGACGACGGCGCCGAGCCGTGCGAGCGCATGTCCGAGGGCCCGGATGCGCCCGGCGATCCCGGGCTCCCGGCAGAGCAGGTCGCCGAGGCGCGCCCGCGGAAACGCGTCCCCGTCGAGCGCCCCGCGGGGAATCCTGAGCCAACCCGCCGCCTCGACCTCCGGGTCCATCGTCAACTCGAACGTGACCTCCGCCCTGACGCTCACGGGTCCTCCTTCCCCTAGGCCACCCGGGCCTCCCGTCCCTCCCCGTCCGCCTGCAAGGCGCGCGCCTCGCCACGCGCCACGCGGCCCGCGAACCGCCCGAACCAGGTCAAGGCCAGGCGACGAGCCGCTCGGCGATCCCCCGCATCGACCAGCCACCGTGGGCCACGATCGCCCTCGCGACGCAGAGGGACATCTCGGTGTCGTCGGTGACCTGCCCCGGGCGGAGGTGCAGCCAGCCGCCGCCCACGACCTCGTCGTGGACGCCGTAGCGGGCGGCGATCTCGCCCGGGGTCATGAACTCCGCCGTGGCGCCGAGGGCG
>DATKJV010000007.1:0-15791 GCA_035543235.1 Anaeromyxobacteraceae bacterium
GAGCGGTCAGACACGGTAGGAGGCTACGGCGACGTCGGACGAGACCGTGGCGCCGCTGCGCGAATCCTGGCGCCAAACAGCGCACTCACCGCCATGCCGCGCGCGGGGACCGCAGAAGGAGGCGGAAGATTGACGGTGGTCATAGCGCGATAGTGCACCCTACGTGTGACATGGCGTCCGAGGGGTGGATGCCACAGGCCCTCGGGGGTGCGGGACGCCATGGACACTCTAACGATGAACATCAAGCGCGAGTTCTTCGCGGCCATCGTGACTACGAAGAAGGGTCGTGACAAGAAGGTGGTCGAGTACCGCCCGATGTCGAACTTCTGGAAAAGGCGAATCGAGCCGCTCACGCCGCCTTTCAAGCTGCGGCTCCTGAACGGTATGACCCACCCTATCCCAGAGGCCGTCGTCGTCGTGAAGCGAGTCACCCGCGACCGGGGTGCTCGTGAGTACCAACTACATCTCGGGCGGGTCTTGTCGGTGAAGCGGTGGGACCGCGTCCTGGAGAAGCCCAAGGGACGGCGTGAGTGACACTGGGCGCACCTCACAGACGCGAGATGGCCTGACAGCGAGCGACTCCGCATCGCCAACTAGACCTTGGGACGGTCATGGCAGACTCGAAAGCGAACACCGGAACACGCACAGTCGAGTACGCAGAGCAGCGGCGCTTGGCTGCCCTCAAGGCCGCGGAAACGGTGAGACGTCGCAAGAAGAGCCGCCATCAAGCGGCCCTCAAGGCCGCTGCAACGAAGCGGAGTCCACCTCACAAGGCTAAGACTACTGCCAGGAAGAGCCAGGAAGCCCTTTCCAGGTGGGCCAAGGCCAAGGCGTGGCACCTGGTCTTCTTGGACGCTGCGAGCGGAAATCCGCGCACAGGGATAGTGGATGCCGTCCTCCTTCGCATCACTCTTAAGAAGCCGGACGTTGTACAGGTTCGCCTGGTTCAGTTGAAGGGCGGGCTCGCAGGGCTCAAGCCACGAGAGGTGACGCGCCTAGAGGCCGCTGTTCGGAGTATCGACGTGCGCAGCATGTACGCGCTCTACGACGGGACCAGTCTGAACACCATCATGAAGCCACGGGCATGGTTTCCCGTGTCGGCGAACCCACGGCGTGGCTAGCGAGTCCGAGCCAAAGGTGGGCGTGGATAGGGGTGCCAGTCACTCCGAGGAGACCTGCGCCATGGACAAGAGCTTCATCGCTTCCGCAGGCGAACACTTCGTTCTCTACAAGCTACACAGCTTAGATTTGCTTGCGGCCGCGGCACCCCGCGGATTCAGGGACGTTGACATCATCGTCCTCATGCCGGACCAAACCGTTGCGGCCAGCGTCCAGGTGAAGACCAGGCGGCATGGTTCGAGCGGGGGCTGGCCGATGAGCGAGAAGCACGAGAGTCTACTGCTCCCCAACCTGTTCTACTGCTTCGTTGACCTAGAGCCGTCGGAGCCGGTGACGTATGTCCTGCCGTGCAAGACCGTGGCTGATTTCCTGACCAAGGCGCACGCTGCGTGGCTTGCCTCTCCAGGTAAACACGGCCAGCAGCACAACGAGACCAGCATGCGGCAACTCACTCCGACGTGTAGATACAACCTGGCCGGATACAAAGGTCGATGGCTCGACAAGTACCGCGAGAAGTGGTCGTTGATACAAGAGGCCAAACGACCGGCGGTCTGACGGTCGAGAGCAAGCATCTGCCGCAAATCATCAGAACGCGCCAACTCGCTGCGCCGACCCCTCAAGGCACTCCTCTGGAGTCTTCCAGGACTTGAACTGTCCCAGGGCGTCCGTGTCGCCGAGCATCTGGCGCGCGGCGTCAGCACGGGACTTCAGATGGTGGCGGTTTCCCTCGTTGGGCTCGGTGACGAGCCCACTAGATAGGTTGCGGAAGAACTCTTCGACCCGGTTCGCAAGTGCCCACGCTTCGACAATGGCCAGAAGCTGGTCGCGACTCTCCTTCGCCGCTTGCTGTCGACGCCTCTCCTGCTCCTGGCGCTCACGTTCCCGTTCCTTCTCTTCCCGCTGCCGCTGCTCTTCCTCTTCCAGCCGCTTCTCCACCTCGGCCCGCTGGTCTGCCTCGGCAGCGAGGCGAGCGACTTCGGGCGCCGAGGCTTCGAGTTCACGTTGGATAGTGCGGACCATGCGGGGGAGGCTGCCCACCGATGTCTCTCTCCACACCCTGTGCCACGAGGTGTCCGGGTAGGGGGAGTAGGCTGCCAAGGCGAGCAGGCCACTGGGGACGGTGGTGGTGGTTGGGACTCCGTACCATCGACGGCGACGAGGAGGCAGCGAGTCCACCGGAACGCTCTTGCCGTTGACCGAGACGGTCTCGACGTCCTTTGTCGTCTCGAACAGCGTGAGCCCGAACGCCACCGAGCGGACGTGGACCACCGTCGGCGTGCAAGGACTCCACTCCTCTCGGAACCGTTCACGCTTCTTGCCGCCATGTTCCGGGTCGTCCCGCCAGAACATGCCTCGCGCCGCGAGGGTAACGGGGTACCCCAGCCCCTCTAGGTGAAGGTAAAGCGCGTTGGCCGCTGCCAGTGCTGGGGGCAAGGCCTCCCTGGTGACGACGATGTCAGGCAACTTCCCCGAGAAGGGGCGAAGGAAGAGGGGAGCCAGCAAGATTCCGTTGGGGCGTGCGTTCTCGAACAACTCCCGGGCTCCTACGAGGAGCGGGTGGATGTCTGGCACAGGGATGCGACCCCTCCGGGCGGCAGGTTCAGGGAGCGGCAGCACGGGTGCCCGGGGAGCCCTTCGAGGTCGCGTCCAGTAGCCCCGAGACCACTCAAGTTCCGTTCCGGGGGCGGGCTGGGGTAGCGGCGGCTTCGGTGGCCCTCGACCGAACCTCACCTTCTCCCGGTATCCGCGCGGCGGCACGGGTACTCCGAGCCGTTCGCAGATTCTGGCCAGGTAGTTCGACGAGACCTCGTACTGCTTGGCCACGGCGGTCATCGGTTCCGCCCACACCTGCTCGTAGAGCTTCTCTCGGCTGACGGTCATGGCCCGGAGCCTACAGAGGGGGTCTGAGGATGCGCGGACGTTGGGTTGGCCGACCGCGCCATTCCCCAACTGTTACCCGATGCTCAAGGGGGTCGGCCGCCCAGTAGTCCGATAAACTGGCCAAATCTGTACGGCAGTCCACCCCAGACGGGTAATGCGGCCGATTTTAAGTCCGCCGCGTCTGCCAGTTCCGCCACGGCCCCCGAGAGCCATTCTATGACGCCGCTCGAGAGCGTACGGCCAATCGTTCATCCCCGCGCGAATCTGCGGGACGATCTCGACCACGCGCTCCCGCGGCTCGCCCATCACGGCCAGGACGGCGGGCGCGACGCGCCGGACGGCCGCGATCCGTCCCCGCGTCGGCTCCACCCGCGCGGTAGCCTTGACGCCGCGGCGGAGATGGGAGAGTCAAGGAAGATGCCTGATCCGACCCGCCGCCGGTCCCCGCGCACCCGCCTCCGGGTCGGCGACCTGCTCCCCGCGCGCAGGTCGCTCCTCGCGGCCCTCGCGGCGGCTGCCGCTGCCGCCGGCTGCGGCTCGACCAGTTCGGGAAGCCAGGGCTCCCCTCCGTCGAGCTGGACGGCGATCGGTGCCGGGGCCACCCACAGCCTTGCCGTCGATTCGAAAGGGAGCCTCTGGGGCTGGGGAAACAACGCCTGGGGACAGGTCGGAGACGGCTCGGTGACCATGCGGACGGCGCCGGCCGAGAGCCTGAACGGGTTCACCGCCGTCGCCGGCGGCGGGAAGCACTCGCTGGGCGCGAGCGGGGTCGGGCTCCTCTCCTGGGGCGACGACAGCCTCGACCAGCTCGGGGACGGTGGTGGCAGCGGGCATGTCACCATCCCGACCGCGCTCGGCTTCCCCGCGGTCACCGCCGTGTCCGCCGGCGACTACCACTCGCTCGCGCTGAAGACCGACGGCACCCTGTGGGCCTTCGGCGACAACTCCCAGGGGCAGCTCGGCATCGGATCCACGACCACCCGGTCCGTGCCGACGCAGGTCGGAACGAGCACGTACCGGTCGGTGTCCGCGGGCGGCAACCACAGCCTGGGAGTCCAGACGGACGGGACGCTCTGGGCCTGGGGCGACAACTCCTATGGAGAGCTCGGGGACGGGACCACGACGCCGAAGCTCTCGCCCGAGCAGATCGGGACCGACACCGACTTCGCCTCCGTCTCGACGGGTGAGGTGCACACGGTGGCCGTGAAGACGGACGGGACGCTCTGGGCCTGGGGCGACAACTCGTTCGGAGAGCTCGGGGACGGCAGCACGACCCCCCGTCTCTCGCCCGAGCAGATCGGGACCGACACCGACTTCGCATCCGCGTCGGCGGGAAACGCCTTCACCGTCGCGGTGAAGACGGACGGTACGCTCTGGACCTGGGGCAGTAACAGCTACGGGCAGCTCGGAGACGGGACCGCCACCGCCATGCGTCCCTCGCCGGCGCAGATCGGGAGCGGCTTCGCGTCGGTATCCGCGGGCGCGTACCACGTGGTCGCCCTGAAGACGGACGGGACGCTCTGGGCCTGGGGCAACAACAGCTACGGACAGGTCGGAGACGGGACCACCACGAACCGCCCGTCCCCGGTCCAGGTCAAGTAGAGCTCGCAGGTCGCGGCCTTGTCCGAAGCTCCCCCGCCGCGGCTCGCGAGGAGGGGCTCCTTCACGAATCTTCGATTGCCGGGCGTGCGCCTGCGCGGCGCGAGACGGCACGCCCTTCCGAAGGCGTTCTGGAGAAGCGAGGCCTGTCCGGGGATGATGTGTGCGGTCGTCAGGGTCGGACGCGCCGGTTCGCCGCCGGGAAACTTTCCCGAGTCCGGGCTGTTAGAGAGGGCACGACCGGAGGAGCGACGACGCAAATGGCGCCATCGAAAGGCTGTTGCCCGCGGGCAAGCAAACACCGGGTTCGCTCTTGGCCGCTAGCCGGGGCAGTGCTCCTCGCGCTCGCCGCGCCGGCCGGCGTCCGGGCAAGCCTGGGGGGAACGGTCGACTCCATCGAGGCCGACCGGAGCGCGCTCTCGGCCGTCGTCCGCAGGCCCGAGCCCGGCAGTCGGTTCACGGTGCACGAGATGCAGATCGGCTCGACCGTCGTGCGCGAGTACGTGTCGCCCCAGGGCGTCGTCTTCGGCATCGCCTGGAAGGGGATCGCGCACCCCGACCTCCGGCCGCTCCTCGGCGCCTACGCCCCTGCCTATCTCGACGCCCTCCAGAAGCAGCCACCGCGGGCGCCTGGGGTCCGCGCGCACACGCTTCGGACCGACGGGCTCGTCGTCGAGCGGTGGGGGCACATGCGGAGCCTCGGAGGGCGCGCCTACGCTCCGAGCCTCGTTCCCGCGGGGGTGGGCATCGATGAGATCGGTTAGCGCTTCCCTCCTCGGCATCGCCCTCGCGGCGTCCGCGTGCGGCACGGGGGGGGCGACGTCCACCACGGTCCCCACGGGCGGCAACGTCGTCTCCATCACCGTGAACGGATCCCTCTGCTCCGCGGCGTCGTCGACCGACCAGGCGTACCCCAACAAGCCCTGCGTGAGCGTCACGATCTGCTCGCCGGGGACGTCCACCTGCCAGGCCGTGAGCGACGTGCTCCTCGACACGGGGAGCTACGGCCTGCGCTTGTTCAAGCAGGTCCTCAACGGCGTCTCGCTTCCTCAGGTGAGCGCTCCGGGGGGAGGGACGCTCGCCGAGTGCATCCAGTACGCGGACGGATCCTCGGACTGGGGGCCCATCGCCACCGCGGACGTCGTCCTCGGGCAGGAGCCGGCGGTCCGGGTGCCCGTCCAGGTCATCGACTGGCAGTTCGGTTCGCTTCCCTCCGGGTGCACGAACCCGGACCAGAGCCCGGCGACGGCGCTCTTCAACGGCATCCTCGGGGTCGGCCCTTTCGCGCAAGACTGCGGGCCGGGCTGCGTGACCGACTCCCAGAACCTCTGGTACTACGCCTGCACGGGCACCAGCTGCTCGCCCTCCATGGCTCCCCTCGCGAGCCAGGTCTCGAATCCGGTCGCCTTTCTTCCGCAAGACAACAACGGCGTCATCGTCGAGCTCCCCGGGGTGCCGTCGGGCGGCGCCGTCTCCGTCGACGGGTCCCTCGTCCTCGGGATCGGGACGCAGTCGAACAACTCGCCGTCCGGCGCGATCATGTATCCGGCGGACGACTACGGGAACATGAAGACGCAGTTCAACGACGTGCCCTACTCGAGCTACCTCGACACCGGATCGAACGGGCTCTTCTTCGCCTCTCCGGGCACCGCAACCTGCCCCGACTCGTCGTCCTGGTTCTGCCCGTCGCCCAGCCCGGCGTCCTTCACCGCCACGAACTCCGGCGCCTTCGGGAGCCCCACCGGCGCGGTGTCCTTCCAGATCGTGAACCTGGACGCGACGGCGCTCACGAACAACGTCTTCGGGAACATCGGTGGTCCGGCGCCGACCGACTTCGACTGGGGGCTCCCCTTCTTCCTCGGGCGGCGCGTGTTCGTGGGCATCCAGTACACGAGCGCGGGCCTCTGGACCGGCCCATACTACGCGTACTGATTCGCGCGACCTCCGGTCCTAGTTCGCCTCGGCGCCGCACGGCGACGTTCCCTCCGCGGGAGGGGCGAGCGCCTGGCCTTCGCGGAGGAGCCTGAGGTTCACCTTCGCGCGAACGTAGCCCGGGTCGAGCCGGACCGCCTCCGCGAGCGCCGTCTCCGCCTCGGCGAGGCGGCAGGCCCGGGCGAGCGCGAAGCCGAGGTTGTTGAATCCGCGCGCGTTCCACGGAGCCTTCGCGACGACGTCCTCCCAGAAGCCGACGTCGTCCGCGTAGACGCAGTTCCTCGCCGCCGTCGCGAGCGCCAACGCGGCGAGGAGCGCCGCCGCGGCGGCGCGCCGCAGGCGGCCCGCGGCGAGGAACGACGCGAGGCCGCGGCCGGCGAGCCAGGCCGGGCCGGCGAGCGCGAGGTAGAGCTGCCGGTCGTTCGCCGGTTCCGGGCGCGGGAGCCACCAACCCGCGGCCGGCAGCCACAGCAGGAACCAGAGGGCCGCGAACCCGGCGGGCCGACGCCGGAAGGCGAGGCCCAGGAGAAGTGCCAGGACGAGCCCGAGCGCCTCGAGCGCGGAGGCGCCCGTGGGGGCGGACACTTGCGGCAGCGCCGGATCGGCGTTCAAGCGGTCGATCCGCAGGACCTGGCCCGAGAGCCACGCGAGCGAATGCAGGTGAGTGAGCAGGTTCACCCCGTGTGGGCGAAGGGCGAGGCCCCCCTCCACCATGGAGCGGTAGGCGGGTGCGCTCGCGAAGGCCAGGGCACCCGCGCCGAGGACGGCCCAGTGAAGGGCGGTGGCGCGGAGCGCACGGCCCCAGCGGAACGGCACGTCCCCGAACGACGCCTCGACGAGGAGGAGGATCGCGGGGAGCACCGCGGTGCTCTCCTTCGCGAGGAGCGACGCCGCGAAGAGCACGGGGGAGGCCGCGTACGCGAGCGCCGGTCGAGAGTCCTGCCTGCCGATGACCCAGGCGAGGATGCTTGCGAGGGCGAAGCTGGCGGCGAGTGACGTCGACCGGCCGGAGACGTAGGTCACGGCCTCCGTCTGGACGGGGTGGAGGGCGAAGAGCAGGGCGCCGGCGAGCGCGGCCCCGTCCCGCCGCGGCCCGAGGCGCCGGAAGAGGGCGAAGGTGAGGAGCGCGTTCCCGACGTGAATGGCGAGGTTCGCGGCGTGGAACCCCGCGAGGCCCAGGCCGCTCGCCCAGTTGAGTGCGTAGGTGAGCTTCAGAAGAGGCCGTATCGCCGGCATCGAGCCCCAGAACGCGTGCAGCGAGTGGACCGCCGGCTCGTCCACGATCACCCGACCGTCGTCGAACTGGAAGTCGCCCCCGAAGGACGTCACGTACGCGGCCGAAACACCGGCGACGAGGACCCAGGGCGCCCAGCCCGGGAGCCGGCCCTTCTCGCCGCGGATGGCGTCCGGCGTGGGGCCACTAGCCACCGGACGCGGCCTCGCCGAACGCCGCCTCGAGGATGCGCGCGGCCGTCCACCACCGATCGGGCGCGCCGAGCAGCACAACCAGGACCTCGGTGGGTCCCCTCTCGGCGCGTGCGATGAGGCACTTGCCGGCCGCGGGGGTGAAGCCGCTCTTCACGCCCGTGGCGCCCGGGGCGCGGCCGAGGAGGGCGTTGCCGGTGACGATGCTCAGCGTCCTCCCGTCGCGCGTGCGGACCTGCGTCCGCTCGAGCGCCACGAGCCGCCGGAACTCCGGCTTCTCGAGCGCCGCCCTCGTCAGGCGCCAGAGGGATCGGGCGGTCGAGCGGTGGCCGGGGGCGTCGTGCCCGCAGGGGTCCTCGAAGTGGGTCGCGTCGAGCCCGAGCTCCGCCGCGCGCCGGTTCATGAGCTCCACGAACGCCTGCGCGCTCCCTGCGACGTGCTCCGCCAGCGCGAGACAGGCGTCGTTCGAGGAGGAGACCAGAGCCGCTGCCAGGGCGTCGCCGGCCCGGATCTCGTCCCCGGCGCGGAGGCCGAGCCGGGTCCCCGTCGCGCGCGCGGCCTTCTCGCTCACCCGCACCCAGTCGTCCGGGCGCCCGCCCCGCTCGAGGACGACGAGCCCGGTCATGACCTTCGTGAGGGAGGCCATCGGGAGCGGCAGGTCCGGCTTCCGTTCCCAGAGGACACGACCGTTCACGGCGACGAGGTAGGCGGTCGCCGCGTCCGGAAAGCGGTCTGCGGGCGGCGCCGCGAGCGCCGTCGGAGCGATGGCGAGGACGGCCGCCGCGAAGAGGCGCAACGCTAGAAACCGAACAGGCCCTTCACGGCCTTCTTGGCGGCGTCCTGCGCCGCGTCCTGCGGGTTCGCGGGCGGCGGCTTGGGCTTTTGGGCCTGGGACTCCTGGGCGTACTTCACGCAGAACTCCCGCATCGAGGGCTCGAGCCCCGTGTAGCTCTTTCCCGCGCAGTCGCGCTGTGCGAGGGCGCGCGCCTGGTCGGGGCAGTACGCGTAGACGAAGTGGACGTCGTCCTTCTTCGCGGGTTCGGCGGACGACCCGGGGGTGGAGAGGGCCTGGGCGGCCTCGCCGCAGAAGCGCGGCCGGAGCGCGTCGAGGTCCTTCCCGCACATCTTCGCCGCCTGCTTCTGGTCGTCGGGCGGGTTCTGGAGAAGGGCCTCGTATCCGCTGCGGGTACCCATGCGGGCGCAGAAGTCCGCCGTCTTGGCCTTGCACAGATCCGTGTACTGGAAGACCTTCGGCGACATCCGCTGGATCGCCTCGTCGCAGGCCCGGGTCTGCGCGGCAGCCGCCTGGGCCTGCGCCTGCTCGGCCTGCTTCTGGTGTGCCTCGACCGTTCGCTTCGCCTCGCCCGCGTCGCACGGGGTGCCGAGGTTTCGCCCGGTGAGCTTCGTCACCATGTCACCCCGGGACGTATGCATCGTCATCTTCCCGGTGTAGCCGTCTCCCTGGACGACGATCTCGCCCTGGCCGGTCACCGGTTCCTTGCCCTCGCAGACGAACTTCCAGGTCATGCGCGGGCCGTCGCGGCGCACGTCGCTCGTCTTGCACTTGCTGTCGTCGCGCCCGGCCTTGGGCGGCTCCTTCCAGTCCTTCTTCGGGGCGCAGAACTTGGTCGTCTGGGGCGGGATCGGCGTCCCCGCCATCTGCATCTCGGACGTCTGCTCCCACTGGACGCCAGGCTCGGGCGCGGCCGCTTGCCCCGACGGGGGCGCCGCGCGCGCGCTGGAGATCACCGCGAGACAGACGACGACGGGCCACAGCGAGCGCTTCCGCATCCACCCCTCCTCGAGGCCCCGGTTCGGGCCGCAGTGGACGAATGATACGCGGGCCGAGCGCGAAAAGGGTCGCCCTCGTACCGGGCAGGTCTGCCGGTCGGGTCCTCGACCCGGACGGGGACGCGATGAGCCGGGCGGAAGCCGATCAGCGGAGGTACTTCGCCTCGAAGAGCGCCCGAAGGCGCCGGTTCTTCCGGAGCAGGTCGATGGCGAGATCGGCGTGGCCGGGGACGTAGCCGTTGCCGATGAGGAGGGTCGCGTCCTTCCCGACTCCCTCCGCGCCCAGCGCTGCGGCCGTGAAGCTCGTCGCCATGGAGAAGAAGATGACCGTCCCGCCGTCCCGGACCGCGAGGACGGCCGACATCTCGGTGCCGGGCACGCTCGCGCAGTTCACGACGAGGTCGAAGAAGCCACCCGCGTCCTCCACCTTCCGCAAGGTCTCCGTCCCGCGTGTCGCGTCGAGGACGAGCGTGCGGTCGACGACCCCGATCTCCGCGAGCTGGCGAAGTGCGGCCTCCGAACGGTCGGCGGCGACGATCTCGCCGGAGCCCCCGAGGCTCTGGCGGGCCTGCGCGCACACGAGCGCCCCCGCCTTCCCGGCTCCGATGACCAGGATCCGGTCGCCGGCCCGGGTGTGACGCGCGACGAGCGCCGGGGCGCCGCAGACGTCGAGCGCCGCGAGCGCAAGGCGCTCGGGCATGTCCGTGGGCAGACGCGCCCAGAGACCCGTCGCGAAGACGATGGCCCGGCCGCGGACGTCGAGCCGCTCCACCTCGGGATGGACGGCCACCATCTCGTCGATGACGAGCGGCGTGAGCGTGAGGGACACGAGGGTGGAGATGCGCTCGCCGGGTTGGAGGTCCTCGAAGGCGGGGTGGCGGGGGCCGACCTCGCGAACCCGCCCGATGAGCATCCCACCCGAGCCGGTCACGGGGTTTTGCATCTTTCCGCGCTCGCGGACGATGCGCACGACCTCGGCCCCGATGGCAACCGGGTCACCCCCCGTCGACGCCTCGAGCTGGCGGAAGCTCGCCGAGTCGATGTTCAGCGCCTCCACGTCGACGGAGAGCTCGTCCTCTCCGAGCGGGAGCCCCGGGTCGAGGACGTCGGCCCGCTGGGGGAGGACGCCCTTCGGGGAGGCCACGCGTCGCAGTCCGTAGGGATCCATGGGTCCTCGGGGCTTAGGCGGGGGCTTCCTTACCACAAGTCCCAATCCGGGGTGCGCCGATCCCGACTCCGGGGCAGGGCGCTGCCGCCCGCGGCCGGCGGGCGCAGTGCTAGCATCCCCGGGCGATGCGCTACCACCTCGGCATGTCCGCCCCCCATTCGCACCTCTTCGAGGTCGAGGCCGAGCTCGACCACCCCGGCCTGGCGGCGGTGCTCGCCCTGCCGGTGTGGACGCCCGGGAGCTACCTCGTCCGCGAGTTCTCCCGGCACGTCGAGGGGCTCGCGGCGGAGGACGGCGAGGGACGGCCCCTGCCGGTCGTGCGGCTCGACAAGCACCGGTTCCGCATCGAGGCCGGCGGGGCAGGGCGAGTGCGGGTCCGCTACCGCGTCTACGCGAACGAGCTCACCGTCCGGACGGCGCACCTCGACGGCCGCCACGCCTTCTTCAACGGGGCGAACCTTTTCCTCTACGCGGAAGGGCGGCTGTCGGAGCCCGTGGAGCTCGAGGTGGTGCCCCCTGCGGGATGGCACGTGACCACCGCTCTCGAGGGCGGGCCCGGGCGCTTTCACGCCCGCGACTACGACGAGCTCGCGGATTGTCCCGTGGAGGTCGGGACTCATGACGTCGAGACCTTCGACGCGCTGGGACGGCGCCACGAGGTGGCGCTCGTGGGCAGAGGCTTCCTCGACGCCCCGCGCTTCCTCGACGACCTGCGCAGGGTGGTCGAGCATTTCGGCGCCCTGCTCGGCGGGCTCCCCTACGAGCGCTACGTGTTCATCGTTCACGTCGCCGACAAGCGCCGCGGAGGGCTCGAGCACGAGCGCAGCTCGACGCTGCATGTGGCCCGGACCGGCTTCTTCCCGCCCGAGACCTACGAGGAGACACTCGCGCTCGCCGCCCACGAGCTCTTCCACGCCTGGAACGTGAAGCTCCTCCGCCCCGCTGCGCTCGTTCCCTACGACTACGAGCGTGAGCAGTACACGCGCCTGCTCTGGTGGTTCGAGGGGGTGACGAGCTATTACGACCGCCTGTCCCTCCTGCGCGCCGGCGTGGGCGACCCGAGGAGGTACCTGAAGCACCTCGGCGAGGGGTGGACGGCGCTCCTGCGGCAGCCGGGCTCGCGAAAGATGAGCCTCGAGGAGGCGAGCCTCACCGCCTGGGTGAAGTACTACCGCCCGGACGAGAACGCGCCGAACAGCGCCGTCTCCTACTACCAGAAGGGCGAGCTCGTCGCGCTGGCCCTCGACCTCATGCTCCGGGCACGGGGCTCTTCCCTCGACGACCTGCTCCGGCTCCTCTACCGGCGCCACGTCCCCGCCGGCCTTCCGGAGGATGGAGTCGAGCGCGCGGTCGGCGAGCTCGTCGGAGAATCGGCCGCCCGGGCCTTCTTCGACAGCCACGTGCGCGGCACGTCGCCGCTCGAGGCGGAGCTCGAGGCCGTGGGCCTGAGGCTCGGGAGGCGCGCCGCTCAGTCCTTAGACGACAAGGGGGGGATCGCCGGGCGGTCCGCTGACGGGGAGCCGGTTCCCGGCTGGCTGGGCGCGGACCTCGCCCCAGGGCCGCGCCTCGTCGTCCGCTCGGTGCGAGAGGATGGCCCGGCGTTCCGCGCGGGCCTGTACGCGGCCGACGAGATCGTCGCGGAGTCCGGGTTCCGGGTCGACCGGGCAGGACTCTGGGACCGCATGCGGGCGCTGGGAGCCGGCGGGCGGCTGCATCTGACCGTGTTCCGGAGCGACGAGCTCGTGGCGGTGGAGGTCCCGCTGGAGGAGCCGCCCGCCGATACCGTGTGGCTCGAGCAGGATCCGGGCGCCACGCAGGCGCAGCGCGAAGCGTTTCGCGCGTGGACGGGCATGCCGTTGCCCGGCGGGTGAACGGGACCGCCGAGATGGAAGACGGCGGGAGTCGCGCCAAAGCGTCGCGGCCGGCGCCCGGGTGCGTTATACGCTGTGGCTCCATGCCCACACGGTTCGACGCCACCTTGCACGCGGGCCGCCGGGAGGCGGTGAGGGCTGCCATGCGCGAACGGGGCGGGGGGGTCATGCTGCTCCCCGCCGCGGAGGAGAAGATCCGCAACGGCGACTCGGAGTATCTCTTCCGGCAGGACTCGGACTACGCGTGGATGACAGGGTTCGAGGAGCCGGACGGAGCGGCGCTCCTGTTCGCGGATCCCGTGCCGGGCAAGCCAGCCTACGTGATGTTCGTCCGCCCGAAGGACCGGGAACGTGAGATCTGGACGGGCTTCCGGGCAGGCGTCGAGGGGGCAGTGTCGGCCTACGGTGTGGACGTCGCGCACCCCCTTTCCGAGATGGACGCGAAGCTCGGCGAGTACCTCGCCAACGGAGGCCAGCTCTGGTACCGGCTCGGCTTCTCGCCGAGGTGGGACGAGCGCGTGGTCGGCGTCCTGCGACAGCTGCGCGCCAGGGTACGGACGGGAGTGATCGCCCCGGACCCCGTGCGCGACCCCGGCGGGGTCCTGCACGAGATCCGCCTCGTGAAGTCCCCGGACGAGATCGCACGGTTGCGCCGGGCCGCGGAGATCACGGCGGAGGCGCACATGGCCGCCATGCGCGATGGGCGGCCTGGCGCGCGCGAGTACCAGGTGCAGTCGGAGATCGAGTACGCCTTCCGGCGCCGCGGGGGAAGCGGGCCGGGTTACGGGACCATCGTGGCCGCGGGGCCGAACGCCGTCGTGCTCCACTATCGCGCCGGCGACGCCGAGCTGAAGGACGGGGACCTCTGCCTCGTCGACGCGGGCGGCGAGTACGAGCTCTACACGGCTGACGTCACGAGGACCTTCCCCGTGTCCGGAGAGTTCACGAAGGACCAGAGGAGGATCTACGACGTCGTCCTCGAAGCCGAGCTCGCCGGCATCGAGGCTGTGAAGCCTGGCGCGACGATCGACGGCATCCACGAGCTCGTCGTGCGCAAGCTCACGGAGGGCATGCTTTCTCTCGGGCTCCTGAAGGGCACGGCCGAGGAGAGGATCGCCGACGGATCTTACAAGAAGTACTACATGCACCGGACCAGCCACTGGCTCGGCCTCGACGTGCACGACGTCGGGGCCTACTACCGGGACGGCCAGTCGCGGCAGCTCGCACCCGGCATGGTGCTCACGGTCGAGCCGGGCCTCTACGTCGCGGCCGACGACGAGAGCGCGCCGGCGGCACTGCGGGGGCTCGGCATCCGCATCGAGGACGACGTGCTCGTGACGGCGGAGGGCCACGAGGTTCTCACCGCGAGCGTCCCCAAGTTGCCCGCCGAGGTGGAGATGTGCTGCGCCAGATAAGGGCTATCGCCCTCGAGCCCCCTCAGTACTGGTTCTTGACACCCCGGAGGGACTCCAGTAGATCCGCCCGGTTGCAATCGGCGCGCTTCCCGAGTGCGCCGGCACAAAAGCCTCCGTCGGGGAGTGGCTCAGCCTGGTAGAGCACTTGGTTCGGGACCAAGGGGTCGCAGGTTCAAATCCTGTCTCCCCGACCATCACGAAAGGCCCACTGGCGTTGCATTTACGCGCCAGCGGGCCTTTCCCTTTTTGGCTCCAGGGTACACGGTAAAAAGGTCGCTAGGGTACAGACAAGGGTACAGGCTGCGCCGCGACTGAAGCGGCCCGCCTGGTGAGCGGGCCGGGCGCTGGGCCAGCCAGGCCGCTTCTTACGTTGGCGGCTTCGACCTTCCTTGGCTCCAGCTTCTTGGGGCAACAGAGAGCATGCACGCCGCCAAGCAGAGTGAATACGCCGGAGCGCAATAGAGCACCACAATTGCCGGGCAGAAGGCTACGTCGATCATCGCAAGCATCAGTAGCCGAACGAGAACAGCGCCCCCTAGCGCGATCACGACGACCAAAAGATCGTCAACGACGCGCGCGCGCGCAGCGAGCCACACGCGCCGAGCAATCAGCAGGGCCGCCACGGCTACGAGTAACGGCGTGAGAAATGCGTACGTACGCGTCAGCATTTCTAGCGCCGCGATGCGAAAGGGTACCGGCTTGCCGGGCTCGTGGAGCATCTCCCGATTGAATGCCTCGGTGCGCCACGCGCCAATCCCGCCTGCTTGCTCGCCGCCGTCCTCGGAGATCGGTACCGTCAACAAGCTCTCAGGGCCGGTCGCGAACACCAGCCAGCAACCCGAGGTGCAGGACGTGCTGATGTCATAGCGCACGAGCGCCGGTCCAGGCGCCGGATTCGCTCCCGCCGGCATCAGGTCCTGCGACTGGACCGCCGCATCGGCCTGCCGGCGTGCAGAGTCAACGACAACAGCCAGCACGATGGGGGAGGGAGTCGCCACGACTCCGACCATGCGAACGCGGGTGCGGGGAATCCGCTCGTTCGTCATCACCTCGTATCGACGAAGATCAAACTCACTGGCTCTCGGCGCAGCGGGCCGGGGAGATACGCGGTCGAAACTGACGAGGAACGGCACTGCGCGTTGGAACGCCAGCAGCAGAGGGCGTAGGTAGGCCGCACGCCAAGGCGGTAACGGGCTCGACCGTGGCGGCAGGCAGTCGAGCTCGCCAGCACGACAGGCGTCGTCGATCTCGCGCGCCAGCCGTTGATACCAGGCGCGCGCGGCGGGTCCCCCCTGGCGGTACTTCCCGGCCTGATTCACAGCCCCTCGGAAATCCCACCCGAACCAGCCACCCGCGATGTCGTCGCAGACCCCGAGCGCTCGGCATCCGTGTGTCGTCCAGTTCGCCGCGTCGGCCTCTACGTATGCCGCGATCTCACGGTAGGTGGGACTAACCCAACTTCCGCAGCTCGAAGGGCCGACACGTGTGATGTCGGGCGGTTAGGTGCTGCCGTCGGCACTACATTATGGCCGGCGGCAGCGGCGATCGAAGGCGCTCCGGCAGCCGGAGTCCGAGCCTATCGAGGAAGGC
>DATKJV010000008.1:0-20887 GCA_035543235.1 Anaeromyxobacteraceae bacterium
TTTCTCCTGACCTCGCAGGGGGGTTGACGCGCGTCGGGATAGCACGGGTCGTGCCACGTGGGAACGCCCCGATCTGGAGCCGATGGGCGAATCCGCGACGGACGGGTGCTCGGCCGACGTGCAGCAAGTGCTCGTTTATCGGGCAGGACGCCGAGCGGTTCCGGCGCTATGCAGACCCCCGTGAGCGACCTCCGGCGAGAGGCGGCCCGGCTGTACCGCGAGCTCGGGCCCGTTGCCTACCGGGCCGCGCTGGCGGCTCTCGGGGACGGGGACGCGGCCGTCCGGGCGACCGTCCGCGTCTTCCGGAGGCTCAGCCGCGACCTCCCGCGTCTCGCCTCCGGCGGTCCCGCGCTCGTCCACCGCGCCGTGGCCGAGCACTGCGGGGCCTCCGGCAGGCGCCCGACGCGGGGGGCGCGGGCCATTGGCTGCCCGACCGACCTGGAGCTCGAGGACGAGCTCGCGCGGCGCCACCGCGGCGGCGACCCGGGCCCGCACGCCGAGGCCTGCGTCGCGTGTCACGAACGCCTCGCTGCCATGGAGCGCGCGGGGGAAGACTTTCGGCAGGACGTCTACCCGGCGAGCGTGGACGGGGTCATGGAGGCCGCCGCCGACCCCTGGGGTCCGCGGCGCCGAATCTTCCTCCTCCTGCCGGTCGCCGGCCTCGCCGCGTCCGCGGCGCTCCTCCTCCTCTTCGCGCCGCACCTCGCGACCGACGAGCTCGGACCCAAGCGGGCGCCGCTCGGGCTCGCCGTGTACGCGGGAGAGGCCGAGAAGCCCATCCACGACGGGGGCAGGGCGCCGCCCGGGGCGGAGCTGCGCTTCCGGGTCCGGAGCGCCTCTCCCTGCCACCTCTGGCTCGTTGCGGCCGACGAGGGAGGGGTCGCGAGGCTCCTTCCACGCTTCACCGAGGCTCCGGTCGTCCAGGGGACGA
Organism: Anaeromyxobacteraceae bacterium; assembly: GCA_035543235.1. Taxonomy (GTDB): domain Bacteria; phylum Myxococcota; class Myxococcia; order Myxococcales; family Anaeromyxobacteraceae; genus DATJZG01. The sequence continues at coordinate 932 of DATKJV010000008.1, forward strand.
GCCTCCTGCCCGAGACGGCGACGCTCGAAGCCCGGGCGGGCCCGGTCCGCGTCTACGCGGTGTGCAGCGTGGAGGAGGTCGCGGGCTCGGAGGTCGAGAGGAGCGTCCGCGCGGCGACGGCGGGCGGCGACCGCGCGGTGCGGCGGGGGGGCAAGCTCCTCGGCCTCCCGCCGGGCACGCTGCAGGCGACGGTGCTGCTCGAGCGCGGCTGAGGCGGTGCCGGCGCGAGCCGCTACGCCTCCTCGTGGTCGTCGTTCCGGGGCTTGAGGCCCAGGGCGCGCATCCTCTCGCGGAGCGTGTTCCGGTTCATCCCGAGGAGCTCGGCGGCGCGGAGCTGGTTCCCCTTCGTGCGTGCGATGGCCGCGGCGAGGAGCGGTGCCTCGAGCGCCGCGAGCGCCGACTGGTAGCGCCCGCCCTCCGGATCGGGGCCGTCGAGCACCGATTCCACGAAGCCCTCGAGCCCCTTCTCGCGGGCGGCGGTGGCCGGCAAGAGCGGCGCCAGGTCCTTCGCGGCGAGCCGGTTGCTCGGCAGCTTCAGGAGCGCCCGCTGGATGACGTTCTGCAGCTCCCGGACGTTTCCGGGCCAGGAGTGGGCGAGGAGGAGCGGCTCCGCGTCCCGGGCGAGCGTGAGCGGGCGGCCGCGCAGCTGCTCGCCGTACTTCGTGCAGAAGTGGCGGGCGAGGAGCACCACGTCCCCCTCCCGCTCCCTAAGCGGCGGGAGGCGGATGGGTACGACGGCGAGGCGGTAGAAGAGGTCGCGGCGGAAGCGGCTTTCCTCGACGGCGCGGGTCAGGTCGGCGTTCGTCGCGGCGACGATGCGCACGTCGACCGGCAGCGGGCGCGAGCCGCCCACGCGGTCGATCTCCCGCTCCTGGAGGACGCGCAGGAGCTTCGCCTGCAGCTCGACGGGCATCTCTCCGATCTCGTCCAGGAACAGGGTCCCGCCGCTCGCGAGCTCGAACTTCCCGGGGCGCCTCTCCGCCGCGCCAGTGAAGGCGCCGCGCTCGTGGCCGTAGAGCTCGCTCTCCATGAGGTCCCGCGGGATGGCGGCCATGTTCACGGTGATGAACGGCCCCCGGGCGCGGGCCGAGTTCGCGTGGATGGCGCGGGCGACGAGCTCCTTGCCGGTGCCGCTCTCGCCCATGAGCGTGACCGTCATCTCGGTCCGGGCGACGCGGCCGATCTCCTTGAACACCTCGACCATGGCGGGCGAGCGGCCGATGAGGGTCTCGATGGCCGGGCCGTCGCGCTTCCTCTCGCCGTCCGAGGCCATCCGCGGCGGCGGGCGCTCCTCGCCCTCCTTGTGCTCGTCCGGACCGATGGCGAGGTCGCGGATGATGCGCTCCACGCGCGGGAGGTCGAAGGGCTTGCCCAGGTAGTCGGCGGCGCCGCGCTTCATCGCCTCGACGGCGGACCGCATCGTGTCCTCGGCGGTCATCACGACCACGAAGGGAGAGTCGGTGCGGCCCGCGAGCTCGCCGAGCAGCGTGAACCCGTCGTCGCCGGGGAGGCGGACGTCGAGCAGCACGAGGCCGATGCCGCCGTGGCGGCCCGTTCCGCTGCGCGCGAGCTCCTCGCGCGCCTCCTCGGCACTGCCCGCCTCGGCATGGGGGACGCCCACCCGCTCGCAGGTGCGGGCGAGGACGAAACGGACGGATGGCTCGTCGTCGACGATGAGTACCTTGCGCATCGGGGCGTCCGTCATGCACCTATTGTGCCCGTTTAGCGGGCAGGGCGCATGGCAGATTCCGGGCGGCCGGCGCTCAGCCCGGCTCGAGGGGGAGGTAGAGCACCGCCTCGGCGCCGTGGCCGTTCCGGTTCCGGACCTCGATGCGCCCCCCGTGCGCCTCGACGATGCGCCGGGAGACGGCGAGGCCGAGCCCCGTGCCCTGGGCCTTGGAGGTGGCGAAGGGCGTGAAGAGACGGGGGATCATGGCGTCGGGGATGCCCGGGCCGTTGTCGCGGACGGCGACGCGGGCGAGCGGCCGCGTCCGCCCGCTCGCCTGCCGGATGCGGACGGAGGCGACGCCGGTCTCGAGGATCACCTCCGGTCCGGGGACCTCGCGCACGGCCTCCACCGCATTTCGCACGACGTTCAGGACGACCTGCGTGAGCTTCTCCCCGTCCCCGTGGACGGGCGGCAGGGAGGGGTCGAAGTGGTGCGTGAACGCGATCGCCTCGCCGCCCGGCATCCCCTTCGCGAGGAGCATCACGTCCCGGAGCACCGCGTGGATGTTCACGGGCGAGGCCTGGAGCGACGCCGGTCGGGCGAGGTCCAGGAGCTCCCGGACGAGGCCGTCCACCCGCTTCGCCTCCCGGGCGATGACCTGCGCGTACTCGCGGGCGGTGCCGTCGGCCTCGCGGGCGAGGAGCTCCGCCGAGCCCTGCAAGCCCGCGAGCGGATTCTTGATCTCGTGCGCCAGGCCCGCGGCGAGCGCCTCGAAGTCGAGCGCGCGCTCGCTCGGCCGGTGCACCCGCAGGAGGAGCACGGTCCCCACGCAGCTCGCCCCGTCGAAGAGCGGGCTCCCCTCCGCGGTCACCGCGGTGGAGGAGTCCCGCGGACTCGGCAGGTCGACGTTCGTCGACTCCTGCGCCTTGCGCACGCGCTCGGCGAGGAGCTCGAGCTGCGTGCCGCCCGGGAGCGCCCGGACGGGGAGGCCCACGGCGCGCTCCCGGCTGCGCTCGAAGAGCTCCTCGGCTGGGGGATTCAGGTGGAGCACGCCGCCGTCGGACCCCACGAGCAGCACGGGGTCCGACAGCGAGTCCAGCGCGCCGCGCGCGAGCGCCGCAGGAAGCGGAGGTGCCTTGGTTCCTCGAGACACGTCCCCCCCGCGGGGCGCCGCCTTTCGCGGGACTTAGAGGGCGTCCTCTCCGCGCTCTCCGGTGCGGATGCGGATGACCTCTTCGACCGGAACGACGAAGATCTTCCCGTCGCCGATCCGGCCCGTCTTGGCGGCGCGCTCGATGACCTCGACGACCTTCGTCACGAGCGAGTCCGCGACCACCACCTCGACCTTCACCTTGGGGAGGAAGTCGACCACGTACTCCGCCCCGCGGTAGAGCTCGGTGTGCCCCTTCTGGCGACCGAACCCCTTGACTTCCGTGGCGGTGAGGCCGGCCACCCCGATCTCGGAGAGAGCCTGCTTCACCTCGTCCAGCTTGAAAGGCTTGATGATGGCCTCGACCTTCTTCACGGCACACCCCTGTGGATGGAGAGAGCGGAGCCCGACGCTACGCTCCCGCCCGGCAATCGGTCAAGCGCGGAGGGGGGGACTGCCCGGATCCCGGGCCGGTCGCTGCCCGCTGCGTGGACACCCCGTGAGCGCCGTTCGGCCATGATCTCACCGTGACGGCACGTGACCGCTTTCCGGGGAAGTGTCCGGGGCAGCACGGCCGGTCGCTCGCAAGGCAACTGCAACGCGCGGGCCACCGCCCCGTCGCTCCTTTCCACCGCCCCGGTCGGGTCTTTGCGATAGAGTCGGACGTCGATGGAAGTGGCCCTCGGCCTCCTCGCCGCCATCGCGGGCTTCCTCGCGCTCGCCCTCCTCCACTACGCCTTCTGGACCCGGCGGCTCCGCCAGCCCATCCGGGACGACGGCATCGTCCGGGCGCCCACGGCCGACGGCTGGCGGCTTGCGCTCGGCATCCGGCTGCCCCGCGAGGCGGAGCGCCTGCCGCCGGTCCTGCTCGTCCACGGGCTCTCCGCGAACCGCTGGATGCTCGACGCCGGCGTCGAGACCTTCTCGCTCGGCGCGTACCTGGCGCGCCGCGGCTTCCGCACCTTCGCGCTCGACCTGCGCGGCCACGGCGACTCGCGGGACGCTCCGAAGCGGGGGAAGCCCTGGTGCTTCGACGACTACGTGCGTACGGACGTCCCGGCGGCGCTCGACGCAGTCCGGCGCGCCACCGGCGAGGACCAGGTGCTGTGGGTGGGCCACAGCCTCGGCGGCGTGACCGGGCTCGTCGCCTGTCAGCTCTACCCCGAGCGCATCGCCGCGATCGCGGCTATCGCCGCGCCCCTGAGCTTCGACGAGGACGGCCTCGTCGCCCGCTACATCCGCTGGGGCTTCCTCGTCGACGGCCGCGTGAACCGCTACCTCGCGAGGATGATCGCCCCCTTCGGCGGGGTGCTCCACCCCGTCGCGGCCGAGCTCGCCATCAACGGCCGAAACGTCGACCGCCCCGTCTACCAGCGAATCCTCTCGAACTCGATCGAGAACGTTCCCGGGCGGGTGTTCGACCAGATGACGGACTGGGTGAAGAACGACGCCTGCCGCTCGATGGATCGCAGCGTCGACTACCGGGCCGGGCTCTCCGCCTGCAGGGTCCCCGCCCTCTTCGTCTCCGCCGTCCGCGACTACCTCGCGCCGCCGACGGTGGTGCGGACGGCCTACGATCTCTGGGGTGGGCCGAAGGAACTCGTCGAGTTCTCGACCGCGACCGGCTACTCCGCGGACTACGGCCACGTGGACCTGTTGCTCGGCAAGAGGGCTCCTCTGGAGGTGTACCCTGTCGTGTCGCGCTGGCTCGAGGCGCACAGCCGGGCGGTTGTCCGGGGCGAGGCGAGGAGCGGTGCCCGGACCCGCGCCGAGGGCGTGGCTTGACGGCGCTCCTCGTCCTGGCGGTCCTCGCCGGGGCGCTCGACTGTCCGCCGGGCACGACGCACGCGGGAGCGGCGCCGCCCTTTGGGAACGCCGAATGGTGCGAGCGCCCCGGTCCGGACGGAAAGCCGCGCCGCCACGGGCCGTCCCGCGAGTACTTCGAGGGGGAGCTCGTGCACGTCGAGTCGACGTGGAAGGACGGTGCGCTGGACGGCCCCTGGCTGGAGCTCCACCGAGACGGAACGAGGGCCGCCGAGGGGCGTTACCGGGACGGCGAGCGCGACGGCCCCTGGACCTTCTGGTTCGACGACGGAAAGGTGGAGGAGGAGGTGGCGTACTCGCTCGGGCGCCGCCACGGCCCCTTCGCTCAGTGGTGGAGGAACGGCAAGAAGCGGACCGAAGGGCGCTTCTGCTTCGGGCTGCAGTGCGGGACCTGGACCACCTGGAACGAGGAAGGCCTCCTTCTCGGCGCCGTCATCTACGAGGAGATCCGGGGAAGTCCGTGACCCGCGACCTATCTCTGCTTGTCCTGGTGGCAGCTCGGACAGGCGTCTGCCTGGACGACAAGGAGGTGGGGCAGCATGGCGTCGTGCGCGTTGTGGCACTTCGCGCACTTGCGAAAGGCGTGCGCGTGCTTCGTGACCTCCACGTGGCAGCCAAAGCAGAGCCGATCGCCTTCCTCGTGCAGCGGCCCAGGCTCGAATGGGTCCCCGCGAGCGTGACACGCGGTACAGTCACCCGCCTCGTACGGCGCATGCGTGGAGACGGCCTTCGCCCCAAAGGGCAGCGGCCCGTGCCGAGCCAAGGGCATGCCCAGGCCCGGGAGGGCCGCCACGGCCGCGGCGAGCAGGAGCCGGAACGACATGCGTCTGCACGAAGGTGCAGCCGGAGGATGCTCGAAGCGAGGCCGCACTTCCAGTGCCATGAACGCAAGACGAATCGCTTCCCGGAGCCGAAGAAACCGAATCCGTCCCGCGCGCCACCGACTTGTTCACCTGTCGAGACATCGTGAAGAAACGTGAAGAGGCGTTCCCGCGACAGGGTCGGGCCGAGGACTCCTCGAACCGCCCTGCGACGCCCGAGGTCACGCTTCACCGGAGCGACAAGCGGATCTCGACGGCGCGGGCGTGCGTTCGGCCCCGTGGAGGAGCGGAGGGCTGCTCAACCCCGGCCCGCACCGCGCTCTCGAGGTCGCGATACCCGGCCTGCCGGTCGCCGCGCACCACCCCCGGGCGGTCGCCGTCCGCGGGTCGCGGCGAGCAGACTCCCGTCGAGAGGTCAACTGCCAGTTGACACTAGCCCGGCTTCCGGAAGCTGGGCTAGCTCGCCCGGGGCAGCCGGCGCGCGCGCTCGGCCCGGACCCAGTTGTCGAAGGCGCGCGAGGGGATGGGCACCGCCTTCCACACCGCGGTCAGGTCGGGCCCGAGCGCGAGGGTCTGCTCCACGCCAGGCGTCACGGAGACGCGGCCCGTCCGCACCACGTCGAGCTCCGGGATCCGGAGCGAGTAGTCGACGCAGACCGCGCCGGAGGCCTCCCGCGCCGTCGAGACCCGGAGGATCATGCGGATGTTGGTCGGGTCGACCGAGTCGCGGAGAACCATCCGCGCGGGCTTGCCCGCCGGGCTCATGAGGCTGCTCTTCGCGATGGTCGCTCCGTCGGAGCGGACCTCGAGGGAGACGAGGTTCCCGAGCGATGGGGAATCCTTGTCGTCCCGAGCGCGTTTTGCCCTCACCGCGACCTCGGCCGAGGCGGCCCCGACGAGGAAGGCGAGACAGAGGATCGCGGCGACTCGCAGCGTTCGCATTGAGGACGTTCCTCCTAGGGAGCTTAGTACCCGTGCAACGCCCATACCCGTAAAACGAACGCGGGTTAACATATCGAAACAAAAGGATCTTCCGGCGCCGACCGGGAACCCGAGGCGTGGCCGGGCGCACACACCTGTGCCCCTCGGGACGCGTTCCGTCCCCCTAGCGGAGGGTCCAGCGCTCCCCGTCCCGGCATGCCTTTCGCTCCCCCTCCAGCATGAGCAGGGTGGCGAGGCAGCTCCGCTCCGCGACCGGGAGGAGGAATGGAGGGGTGTCGTCGTAGGCCCGGCGGGTCACTTCCGAGAGGTCTCCGCCTGCGGCGAGCGCCGCCTCGACCTTGGCCGTGCGCATGCGCCGGTGCTCCAGGTACTCCTCGAGCTTCGAGGCGGCCGAGGGAGCCGGGGCCCCGTGGGCCGGGTAGAGGGCGCGCGCCCCCTCCCGGAGGAGTCGCTCGAGCGATCGCAGGTAGAGCGCCATGTCGCCCTCGGGCGGGTCGACGACCACGGTCGAGACCGTGCTCACCATGTCGCCCGCGAGCAGGGCGCCCGAGCCCTCGTCGAGGAATGCGACGTGGCCCGGGGCGTGGCCGGGCGTGAAGACGACGCGCCACCGGCCGTGGAGGACCTCCCCGTCCGAGAGGGGAAGGACCGGTCCCAGGTCGAGGCGCCTCGCGGTCTCCGGGTGCGCGCGCACGCTGAGCCCGCGCGCAGCGAGCCGCGGCACGCCTCCCACGTGGTCGACGTGGTGGTGCGTGAGCCACACCTCGCGGGCGGGCCTACCGTCGCGGGAGAGCCGCTCGAGCACCGACGAGAGGCGCTCCTCCTCCTCCGGGTACGCGGAGCCCGGATCGACGACCGCGGTGCCGCCCCCGATCTCGACGATCCAGCAGTTCGTGTGCGTGGCAGGGGGCAGGGTCGGCGTCCGCTGGGCGACGAGCACCACGCCTCGCTGGAACTCGATGAGGATGTCGTCGGGGGGGTGGCGGAGCAGGTCGAGCGCGCGGGCAGGCTCCTCCCGGTCGAGCGACGCGATGCCCCACCAGTTCGGAGGATGCAGCAGCGCGTCCCCGCGTCCCCACAGCTCGAGCGCCCGTCCCGTCGGAACGAACTCCCCGGAGGCGAGCTCGCCCGGCCAGACCTTCGCCTCCTGCCCCTCCGGGAGCCGCGCGAGGAAGAAGCGGGCGTCGAATCGCACCGGGAAGAACGGCGGCGTGACCCACCGCCCGGCCGGCGCGAGGAGCGACGGGTCGAGGGCGAGCCCCTCCTGGAAGAGGAGGTCCGCGAAGGAGGCCCGGCCGTCGAGCAGCGCGCGGCGGGCCTCGTCGCGGGCGGCAGGGGAGAGGCGATCGGCCCCGCGGGCCAAAAGCACCCCCGCCTCCTCGAAGAGCTCGCGGCAGGCGGCGGCCACGAGCGCCCCCGCGCCAGCTGGTTCGCCCGGGACCGGGACGCGGGCGTCGGCCTCGTCCACCGCTCCCCCGGGGAAGGCGTAGAAGCCGCCCGCGAAGCGGAGCCCCGCGCCCCTGCGAACCCAGAAGACCTCGCGGCCGTCCGGGCCGGGCCGCCAGAGGATCACCGCGGCCGCGTCGCGCGGCCGGGCGGGTGCCGGCGGCGGAGGAAGTCCTGGGATGGCCTCGCTCAACGGATCCGCACCAGCTCTTCCTGGATCTTCGAGAACACCTGCGGGCCTTCGTCGGTGAGGACCACGTCGATCTCGCTGCGGACGCCGAGCCCCTCGTCCGGCAGGTAGATGCCGGGCTCGATGGAGAACGCCGTGCCCGGGAGGAGCTCCCGGGTGTCGTGGGTCTCGAGGTCGTCCAGGTTCGCGCCGTCCCCGTGGACCGCCGCGGTGCCGATGGAGTGTCCCGTGCGGTGGATGAAGCGGTCGCCGTAGCCCTTCGAGGCGATGTGATCGCGAACGGCGCGGTCGACCTGCCAGCCCTGGAGCGACCGCGCCTCCCGGAAGGCCGCTCGGACGGTCGCGAGGCCGACGTCGCGCGCCTCCGCCGTGACCCGGAAGATCTCCTCGGCCTTCGCGGGCGGCCGGTCCCCCGCGAACGCCACCCAGGTGATGTCCGCGTACGGGTCGTCGGCGTTCGCCTCCTTGGCCCAGAGGTCGATGAGCAGGAGGTCGCCTCGCCGGATGGGCGTCGGCCTCTCCTTCGACGGGACGTAGTGCGGGTCGCCGGCGTGGGCGTTCACGGCGACGATGGGCGGGTGGTCGGTCACGAGGCCGCGGTCCGCGAACCGCTTCATGAGGAAGTCCTGGACCTGGTCCTCGGTGGGATCGTACCCGCGCCGGTGGCTCTCGCCCACGTAGGCGAAGGCGGCGTCCTTCGCGTCGTCGATGGCGCGCAGCGCCCGCACGTGGCTCGCGACCTGGTGCGGCGTCCAGCGGCAGAGGAAGCGCTGCACGAGATCGGCGGACGAAACGACCTCGACCCCCAGCGAGCGGACGAGCTCGAGCGTGCCCGCGTCCACCCGCGAGAGGTACGGGATGGCGGCCATGGGGAAGTACTCCATGGCGAGGCGGCGGCCGGGGAGCGACGAGACGAGGCGCTCGAGAGACTGGCGGAGCGACTGCCACGACGAGTAGGTCTCGCGGGCGCCCGCGACGTGGGAGGGAAGCGACCCGGCCTCGATGGCGTGGACGAGGAGCCGGGGCTCGCCCCGGGCGGGCACGAGGTAGAACCAGCGGCGGGTGAGCAGGTGGCCGCCGAGGCCCACCGCGCCGACGGCGGTGGGGTTCTGGCCGTGGAAGTCGTAGAGGAGCCAGCCGTCGAGCTTCTGCTCGGAGAGGGCGCGCTGCAGCGCGGGGATGTCCATGCGCCGGATCTACCGCTCGCGAAGGAGGGCGGCAACGCCCGGGTCCAGCCCGGTCAGATCGGGACCCGGTAGCGCCGCCCCCTGGGGGGCTCGGTCGGGATCTGGTGGAGGCGGATCGAGTTCGTGTGGCCGGGCTCGCCGAGCGGCGAGCCGTAGACGAGGACGACCCGGTCCCCGGGCTGCGCCAGCTCGTCCTGCAGGAGCCGCTCGCTGACGAGCTGGGCCATCGAGTCCGGGTCGCGGACGGGCTCCATGATCCGCGGCGTCACCCCCCAGTAGAGCGACATGCGGCGGCGCATCTTCTGGTCGGGCGAGAAGGCGACGATCGGGACGTGGGGGCGGTAGCGGGAGAGGAGACGGGCGGTCGTGCCGCCCACGGTGAAGCAGGCGATGCAGCGGGCGTCGCAGTCGAGCGCGGCGCGGACGGCGGCGGAGGCGACCACGTCGTTGAAGGCGATGGGCGGTGCCGGCGGGTCGACGGGGCGCGGCCGCGAGAGGAAGAGGTTCTGCTCCGCCTCGCGGACGATGCGGTCCATGATCTGGACGGCGAGCAGGGGGTAGCGGCCGCTCGCGGTCTCGCCCGAGAGCATGACCGCGTCGGCCCCGTCCCAGACCGCGTTCGCGACGTCGCTCGCCTCGGCGCGGGTGGGGCGGGGGTGCTCGATCATGGAGTCGAGCATCTGGGTGGCGATGATGACCGGCTTCCCGGCCTGGTTCCCCTTGCGGACGATGGCCTTCTGGAGCGTCGGGACCTGCTCGGGCGGGACCTCCACGCCGAGGTCGCCGCGGGCGACCATGAGCCCGTCCGCGGCCTCGACGATGTCGTCGAGGGTCTCGAGCGCCTCGGGCTTCTCGATCTTGGCGACGATGGGGAGCACGCGGCCGAGGCTCTCCACGGCCCTGCGGGCCTCGCGGACGTCGTCCGCGGTGCGAACGAAGGAGAGCGCCACGTAGTCCACGCCGTGCTCGACCCCGAACCTGAGATCCGCGCGGTCCTTGTCGGAGAGCGCCTCCACGCGCAGCTTCACTCCGGGCAGGTTGATGCCCTTGTGCTCCTTCAGGACCCCGCCCTCGACGACCTCCGCGGTCACGCGGACGCCGTCGGTGTCGAGCACGCGGAACTCGAGGAGCCCGTCGTCGACGAGCAGGCGGTCGCCCCTGTGCACGTCCTCGGCGAGGTGGGCGTAGGTCGTCGAGACGAGCGTCTCGTCGCCCGGCACCTCGCCCTCGGTGGTGATGACGATCCGCGCCCCCGGCTGGACGACGACGCCCGCGCGCCCGGCCTTCAAGGGGCCGGTGCGGATCTTCGGGCCCTGGAGGTCCTGGAGGATCGCCACGGGGCGGATGAGCTTCCGGGAGGCGGCCCGGATGTTCTCGATCACCCGCGCGTGGTCCTCGTGCGTCCCGTGCGAGAAGTTGAGCCGGGCGACGTCCATGCCGTTCTCGACGAGCGCGAGGACGGTCTCGGCCGCCTCGCAGGCGGGCCCCAGCGTGCAGACGATCTTGGCGCGGCGCATCGCCCCGTTCCTAGCACCGTTTTCGCGACGGCGGCAGTTTCGGGCGGGGCTCGGCCCTCCGCCGTCGCGCTCCCGTTGCCGGGCCTGCGGCCCGGGTCTACCCTCGGCCCCCCGTGACCCGGAAGCTCGACCGCTCCTTCTACGCGAGAGACACCCGCCGGGTGGCGCGCGCGCTCCTCGGGAAGATCCTCGTCCACCGGGACGGAGGCGTCCGCCGCGCGGCACGCATCGTCGAGGTGGAGGCCTACCACGGCCCGGGCGACCGGGCCTCCCACGCGCGCTTCGGCCCCACCGCCCGCTCGGCCATCATGTTCGGCCCGCCGGGCTTCGCCTACGTCTACCTCATCTACGGGCGCTCCCACTGCATGAACGTGGTCACCGGAGGGGAAGGGTTCCCGGCGGCCGTGCTCGTGCGCGCCGGGGAGCCCGTCGAGGGCTGCCTCCACTCCACCCGCGGTCCGGGGAACCTCTGCAGGGCGCTCGGCATCGACCGGGCGACGCACAACGGCCTCGACCTGACGGGCGACGTGCTGTACGTCGAGGACGCGCCGAGGCCGAGGGGGCGCATCGTCGCCACCCCGCGGGTGAACGTGGACTACGCCGGTCCGTCCGCCGGCCACCCCTGGCGGTTCCTCCTCGAGGGGAGCCTGTTCGTGTCGGGACCGCGCGCCGGGCGGCGACCGAAATCGCCGCTTGCAAGACAAGCGAATAGCCGTTAATTGTAAGCGAATGGTCATTCGCAGTCCTGCAGCGCGGCGAGAGCGCGCCCGCGAGCACGCCCGCCGCGGGATCCTCGAGGCCGCCGCGGTCGTGTTCGCCCGGCGCGGATACAAGGCCGCCACGCTCGCGGACCTCGCCGAGGCCGCCGGCTTCGCGCCGCCCTCCCTGTACCGCTACTTCGGGAGCAAGGAGGAGATCTTCAAGAGCCTCGTCGAGATGCTCGCCGCGGAGGTGACGGCCACCTTCGAGGTGCCGGTCGACCGCACCCAGCCCCTCGCGGAACGGCTCCGGACGCTCTTCGAGGCGCAGCGGCGGGTCGACGAGAGTCGCGGGGAGATCTTCGACATCGTGCTCGGGAACGCCGCCCACGGCGCCCCCTGCACGCTGGAAGGCCGTTCGCTCGCGGACCCCGGGGCCGGGATCGCTTACTACGAGGAGCACCTCGCCGGCTGGCTCAAGCGGAACGCCGCCCGGCGCGAGCTCCGCCATCCCCCGGAGGTCGCCGCCCGGGCCATCGCGGGGATCGTCTTCGCCTACCACCACAGCCGCCGCGAGAGCGTCGATCCCGCGGACCGGATGCGCCTCGTCATCGACCTGGCGCTCCACGGAGTCTCGCCATGAACCGCCCGTCCCTGTCCGTCGCCGCCGCGCTCGCGCTCGCCGGCCTTCCCGCCTGCCACTCCCGGTCCGAGAAGGCCGCGCTGCCGCAGGCCTCGGTCGCGGTGCGCGCCGTCCGCGTGGAGAAGCCGGCGACGCGCCTCGAGACCGGCCTCGCCCGGGCGACGGGCACCGTACGCGCCAAGGAGGAGGCGACGCTCTCCGCCAAGGGAACGGGCCAAATCAAGCGCCTCCGCGCCTCGGTCGGGGAGCACGTGCGCGCCGGCGAGCCGCTCGTCGAGATGGACCCGGTGAACGCCGCGATCGGGCTCGAGAACGCGAAGGCCGCCGAACGGCTCGCCGCCGCCAACCTGGCCGCCGCCGAGCGGGAGGTGGCCCGCTCGCAGCAGCTCTACGAGGCGCAGAGCCTCCCGGAGGCGGGGTTCGACCGGGTGAAGACGGCGAGGGACATCGCCGCCGCGCAGCTCGACCAGGCGCGGGCGGCGCTGCGCGGAGCCCAGCAGCAGCTCACCGACGCGACGCTCGTCGCGCCGTTCGACGGGGTGATCACCGCGAAGTACCGGAACGCCGGCGACACCGTGACCCTCATGCCCGTCACCCCCATCCTCACCCTCACCGACGTCGACCACCTGGAGGTCCGGCTCGCGGTGCCGGAGGCCATCGAGTCCTTCGTCCGGCCCGGCCAGCCGATCGAGGGCGTGCTGACGCCGTCGGGGCAGCGGTTCGCGGCGAAGGTCCGCGTGAAGGGAACGGTCGTCGACCCCAACACCCGCACCATCGAGGTGCTCGCCGACGTCGTGAAGGTCGACGGTCCGCCGCTGCGCCCCGGCAGCCTCGCGAACGTCGACTTCGGCGGGTTCGCAGACAGGGACGGCCTCTTCGTGCCGACCTCGGCCGTCCAGGCGGACGCGAAGGGGAAGTACGTCCTCGTGGTCGTCGACGGGAAGGCGGCGCGGCGCGACGTCGACGTCGCCCCCATCAACCCCGGGACGATGGCGGTCCGGGCCGGGCTCGACCCGGCGGCGGAGGTGGTCCTCGACCCGGGGACGCTCGCCGCGGGCGAGGCCGTCGTCCCGCTCGCGAACTAAACCGGAAGGGAGATCCCGACGTGAGCCCCATCCGAGTCTTCATCTCGCGCCCGATCTTCACGGGCATGCTGACGCTCGTCGTGCTGGTCTTCGGGATCGTCGCCTACCCGAGGATCGGCGTCGACCAGATGCCCGAGGTGGAGTTCCCCATCGTCACCGTGACCACCGTCCTCCCCGGGGCCGACCCCGAGGCCATCGAGCGGACGGTCACGAAGCCGCTCGAGGAGGCGCTGAACACGCTGCCGGGGCTCGACACCCTCCGGTCGGTGAACGTCGAGAACGTCTCCCAGATCGTCATCCGCTTCGACCTCGAGCGGAAGGTGGACGTGGCGGCCCAGGACGTGCGCGACCGCGTCCAGGCGACGCTCTCGAAGCTCCCCCGCGAGATCCAGACGCCCATCGTCGAGAAGTTCGACATCGGCGCGGCGCCGGTCGCCACCCTCGCCTTCTCGGCGCCGCTGCCCATCGAGCGGCTGACGAAGGTCGCCGAGGACGTCGTGAAGCCCGCCATCCAGCAGATCCCCGGCGTGGGCGCGGTCGAGCTCGCCGGCGGACGCAAGCGCGAGATCACCATCGTCGCCGACCCGAAGGCGCTGAAGGGCTACGGGCTCACCCCCGCCGACGTGGTGGCGGCCCTTCGCGCCCAGAGCATCGACGTGCCCGGTGGGCGCACGCTCGAGCCCGGTCTCGAGCGGTCGGTGAAGCTCGCCGCCGAGATGCGCTCGGTGGAGGCGCTCCGGGCGGTGATCGTGGCGAGCCCGCTCGGGACGCCCATCCGGCTCGGCGACGTCGCCCAGGTGATCGACGGACCCGCCGAGGCGCGGAGCTCGGCGAAGCTCGCCGGCCAGGGCGCCATCGGCCTCATCGTCCGCAAGCAGTCGGGGGCGAACACCGTGCAGGTGGCCGAGCGCGTGAAGGAGAGCCTCGCCGCGATCGAGAGCCAGCTCCCGAAGGGGAGCCGGATCGCTGTGGTCGTGGACGGAGCCAAGTTCATCCGCTCCTCCATCGGCGCCGTCCAGGAGGACCTCGTTCTCGGCGGCATCCTCGCCGTGGTGGTCGTCCTCCTCTTCCTCCGGAACGTGCGCTCGACGCTCGTCTCGGCCATCGCGCTGCCCACCGCGATCGTCGGGACCTTCGCCGTCATGCGGGCGCTCAACTTCACGTTCAACGTCGTGACGATGCTCGCCCTCACGCTCTCCATCGGGCTCCTCATCGACGACGCCATCGTGGTCATCGAGAACATCGTCCGCCACCTCGAGCACGGCGAGCGGCCCAGGCAGGCGGCGGAGCGGGGCACCTCCGAGATCGCGCTCGCGGTGCTCGCCGTGACGCTCGCCGTGGTCGCGGTGTTCGTGCCCGTCGCCTTCATGGAGGGGCTCATCGGGCGGTTCTTCTACCAGTTCGGCGTCACCGTCGCGGTGGCGGTGCTCATCTCCTACTTCGTCTCGATGACGCTCACGCCCATGCTCTCGGCCAGGCTGCTCAACGAGCACGTCGGCGAGGGACCTGTGTCCCGGGCCATCGAGCGCGTCTTGAAGGCGATCGAGGGCGGCTACCGGACGGCGCTCGGGTGGACGCTCTCCCACCGCGGCCTCACGGTCGCGGGCGCGGTTCTGGTGCTCGTCGCGACGGGCTTCCTCGCGACGCGCCTCAAGTTCACCTTCATCCCCTCCCAGGACATGAGCCTCGTGAAGATCACGCTCGAGCTCCCGAGCGGGACGTCGCTCGCGGAGACCGAGAGCCAGCTCGACGACATCACCCGGCAGGTCTCCCGGGTCCCCGGCGTCACGGAGGTCTTCTCCGTCGCGGGCGGCGGCGCTCGCGAGGAGGTGAACAAGGGCGAGATCACGGTGAACTTCGTCCCGGTCGCGGAGCGCCGCTTCAGCCAGGCGGACCTGAAGGAGTACCTCAGGAAGACCCTGCGGGTGAGCCCGGTGGCGCAGCTCGCCGTCCAGGACTTCAGCGCGGTCGCGGGCGGCGGCAACCGGCCGCAGATGGTCCAGTTCAACGTCCGCTCGACCGATCCCAAGGCGCTCCTCGACTCGGTGGAGAAGGTGCGCGCCGAGATGCTCCGGAACAAGGGCCTCGCCGACGTAGACACGACCTGGCGGAGCGGAAAGCCGCAGCTCGACGTCCAGGTCGACCGGGAGCGGGCGGCGTCGCTCGGCATCCCGGCGGCGCTCCTCGGCCAGAACATCCGCGCGCTCATGGGGGGCGACAAGGTGGCGGACTTCCACGAGGGCGGCGACACCTACGACATCAAGGTGCGCCTGCCCCCGTCCGTCCTGGCCGATCCGGCCGCGCTCGGCGCGGTGCCGGTGCGGGCGCCGTCCGGGCAGGTCGTGGAGCTCCGCAGCGTCGCCAAGGTCGAGCCGGCGCTCGGGCCCTCCCAGATCGAGCACCAGGCCCAGATGCGCCAGGTCACGATGCTCGCGGACCTGCGGAACTACTCGCTGGGCGAGGCCATGGGCTCGCTCAAGGGGTTCGCCGCGAAGGAGCTTCCCCCGTCCGTGACCACCGACTTCGAGGGGCAGGGGCGCGAGCTCGGCAACGCCGCGAAGGCCTTCCTCCAGGCCCTCGCGCTCGGGATCGTGCTCGTCTACATCATCCTCGCCGCCCAGTTCGAGAGCCTGGTCCACCCCTTCACCATCATGATGTCGCTGCCCTTCGCGGTCATCGGCGGCATCGCCGGACTCCTCGTCACGGGCCAGTACATGTCGATGATGGCGATGATCGGCTTCATCATGCTGATGGGGCTCGTCACCAAGAACGGCATCCTCCTCGTCGAGTTCACGAACCAGCTGCGCAGGGAGGGCCGGAGCACGCACGACGCGCTCATGGAGGCGGGACCGATCCGGCTCCGCCCCATCCTCATGACCACCGTCGCCATGATCGCCGGCATGGTCCCGGTCGCGCTGGCCCGCGGCGACGGGGCGGAGATCCGGGTACCCATGGCGGTCGCCATCATCGGCGGCCTCCTCACCTCGACGGCCCTCACTCTCGGGATCGTCCCGGTCGTGTACTCGCTGCTCGACGAGCTCCGCGGAAGGCTCTCGCACCCCCGGCGGCGCTCGCACGAGGAACCCGCGCCCGAGGCGAAGGCCGAGGTCGTCTCCTAGAGGGGAGGTCGCCCCGGCAGGCTGTGGGGCGGTGTGGGCCTCGGGAGCCGCCCGGAATTTCGGGCCGAGCCGCCCGTCCGGATATCCTCTTCCCGGGGGAACGATGGAACGCGATCCCGGGCAGCGGGCGCCTGTCGCGGGCGAGCTCGGCGCCGCAGAACTCGAGGCCGTCTTCGGCGCCATCCCGGCGCTCGTCTTCATCATTGCGACCGACGACACCATCGTCGGGTACCGGGCCGGGTCCGTGCCCCTGTACGCGCCGCCGGAGAGCTTCGTCGGTCGCCGCGTGGACGAGGTCCTTCCCCCGAACGTCGCCTCCGCGCTGCGAGTCGGCATGGAGCGCGCGCGGGCGAACGGCCGGGCGACGCGGGTCGAGTACGACCTGCCGGGTGCGGAGGGGACGGAGCACTTCGAGGCGCGGCTCATCCCGCTCGGCGGCGGCCGGGTGGCCGCGCTCGTCATGGACGCGACCGACCGCTGGCAGGCCGAGAGGCGGCTGCGGGAGAGCGAGGAGCAGCTCCGCGTCGCCTTCGAGATGAGCCCCGACGCGGTGAGCCTGAACCGCGTCGACAGCGGCGCCTACGTGGCCGTGAACGAGGGCTTCTGTCGCCACACCGGATGGACGGAGGCGGAGGTCGTCGGCCGCACCTCGCTCGACCTCGGCATCTGCGAGCCGGCCGCCGTTGAGGCCATCCTCGCGAACGTCCGGGAGGGGCGCCTGCTCGAGAACCACGAGCTCAAGTTCCGCCGCAGGGACGGAAGCCGGGGAGACGCGCTCGTCTCCGGGCGGGTGGTCAGCATCGGCGGCACGCCGTGCCTGCTCACCGTGACGAGGGACGTCACCGACCGCAAGCGCGCCGAGGAGGAGCGCGCCGCGCTTGCCGAGCAGCTCCGGGAGGCGCAGAAGATGGAGGCCATCGGCCGGCTCGCCGGCGGCGTGGCGCACGACTTCAACAACATCCTCACCTCCGTCCTCTCCACCGCGGAGCTCATGAAGCGGGACCTGCCGCAGGACCACCCCTGCCGCGCGGACGCCGACCAGATCCAGGAGGACGCGGAGCGGGCCGCCGAGCTCACCCGCCAGCTGCTCGCGTTCGCGCGCCGCCAGATGGTGGCTCCCCGGGTGGTCCGCGTCGAGGAGCGGACCCTGCGGCTCGAGAAGATGCTCTCCCGCGTGCTCGGAGAGAACGTGGCGCTCGTCACCCGCTTCGCCGCGGATTGCTGGCCGGTCCTCGTCGATCCCGGGCAGCTCGAGCAGGTGGTCGTGAACCTCGCCGTGAACGCCCGGGACGCCATGCCGGACGGCGGGCGGCTCGTGATCTCCGCCGAGAACGCCACCGTCCCGTCGGGCGCGCGCGTGGGCTCGCTCGCCCCCGGCGACTACGTCGTGCTCGCCGTGACCGACTCCGGGCGCGGGATGACGAAGGAGGTCCTCGCCCGGATCTTCGAGCCCTTCTACACGACGAAGGGCTCCCGCGGCGTCGGGCTGGGCCTCGCCACCTGCTACGGCATCGTCCGCCAGGCGGGAGGCGATATCCTGGCCGAGAGCACGCCCGGCGCGGGCTCGCGATTCCGGGTCTACCTGCCGCGCGCGGCGGCTGCCACCGCGGTGGAGGACGAGCCGGCGGCACGCGACGTCGGCGGCACGGAGACCGTGCTCTTGGTCGAGGACGACGCTCACGTCCGGCGGGTGGCGGTCCGCGCGCTCGCGGACCTCGGCTACCGGGTCCTCGAGGCCGGCACGGCGCGGGAGGCGGCGGAGCGCGCCGACGCGCAAGCCGGGCCCGTCGACGTGGTCGTCATGGACGCGGTGCTCCCCGACGGGAACGGCCGCGACGCCGCCGAGGGGCTCCGGATGCGGCGCCCCGGGATCGCCGTGCTCTTCGTGTCGGGGTACGCGGAGGACCTCCTCGTCCACCGGGGCGTTCCCGCGCGCGGCCTGCGCTTCCTCCCGAAGCCCTACACACCCCGCGGCCTCGCGGCCGCCGTCCGCGCCGCGCTCGACGCGGCTCGCGCCCAGACCGGCGCGGGCGCGGCCTGAGTCGCCGCGCTAGTCGTCCTCCCCCTTCGTGCTCGCCTTCAGGACCTGGCCGGTCCAGCCGTCGACGAGCACCTTCGCCGTCTCGTTTCCCCGCTCGCCGGCGAGGTCGACGTGCCAGCGCCCGGCGCCGTCGAGGTGGACGTGCTTCACCCGACCCACGGCGAAGCCCTTTCCGCGCGCGTAGGCGGTCGCCGCCGACACGGCCTCCGATTCCGCGATCATCCTCGCCGGCCCGCTCGAGGCGGGCGGCGGAGACGGTGGCGGAGAGGGAGGCGGCGTGGTCGGGGCGGCGCGGGCCGCCGGCGCCGGCGCGGCGGCGGGCGTGGGAGAGGGGGGGGGTGGCGGGGGGCCGGGGTAGTACCGGGAAGGACCGATGTAGCAGCCGGCGGCCGCGAGGAGGAGCGCGGTGGCGGCCCTTCGCATGGCTCCACCTTTACCCTATCCTCTGTGTGTGCTGCACGTTGCCGGCCAGGACAGCGCGGGGCTCTCGCGGATCCTCGGCATCGACCTCGCCGACGCCCGCCGGCTTCTCGGGGCGGCCATCGGCCGGGATCGCCCCATCCGCGAGGCGCGGAACGTCCGGCGCGCCGTGCTCGACCTCGCCGACGCGAGGCTCTCGCAGGCGCGGCTCACCCGGATCGCGGCCGTCGACGCCTCCGACGGGTTCCGCCGCTACCTCTTCGAGCTGACGGACGGAAACCGCGTCGAGTCGGTCCGCATCCCGCTCTTCGACACCCACCACACCCTCTGCCTCTCCTCCCAGGTGGGCTGCGCGCTCGGCTGCACCTTCTGCGCGACCGGCGCGCTCGGGCTCACGCGCAACCTCGAGCCCTGGGAGATGGTGGCCCAGTGGCTCGAGGTCCGCCGGGACAGCGAGCGGCCCATCACCGGGGTCGTGTTCATGGGGCAGGGGGAGCCGTTCCACAACTACGAGGCGGTGATCGCGGCGGCGCGCGTCCTCTGCGACCCCGCCGGCGGGCGCATGGACGCCCGCCGCATCTCGATCTCCACGGCCGGGGTCGTGCCGATGATCCGCCGCTACACCGCCGAGGGGCACAAGTTCCGGCTGTGCGTCTCGCTGAACGCCGCGCTCCCGGAGAAGAGGCTCGCGCTCATGCCCGTCGAGCGCGGCCACCCGCTCGAGGAGCTCGTCGACGCCATCCGGGAGCACGCCGCGCGGAGCGGCCGGGTCACCCTCGAGTACGTCATGATCGCGGACGTGAACGTCGGCGAGGACGACGCCCGCGCGCTCGGCCGGCTCCTCGCCGGGATCCCCGTGCGCCTGAACCCCATCGCCGTGAACGACGCCACCGGCCGGTTCCGGCCGCCGTCCGAGGCCGAGTGGAACGCCTTCCGGGACGCGCTCGCCCGCCACCTGCCCGGGCAGCCGGTCGTGCGCCGCTACTCCGGCGGGCAGGACCGGAACGCCGCCTGCGGGATGCTCGCGAGCACTCTGTCCTAGCGCGAGGGGGCCTTGTCGGGGACCGGGGGATCCGCGCCCCCGTCCTGCCCTCGGGCCTTCCTCGGCTCGAGGAGCTCCAGGTGGTCGAGGAGCTCCAGGTGCTCGAGGAGCTCGAGGTTCTCGATCACCTCCAGGTCCGGGTCCCCGGGCTTCGGCGGCGGG
>DATKJV010000009.1:0-26068 GCA_035543235.1 Anaeromyxobacteraceae bacterium
GCGCCCACCCTCCTCCTTGGTGAGCACGTACACCTCCGCCTTGAACTTCGTGTGCGGGGTGATCGACCCGGGCTTCGCGAGCACCTGGCCGCGCTCGACCTCCTCGCGCTTCAGGCCGCGCAGCAGCGCCCCGATGTTGTCGCCGGCCTGCCCCTCGTCGAGGAGCTTTCGGAACATCTCGACGCCGGTCACCACCGTCTTCGTCGTGGCGCGCAGGCCGACGATCTCGACCTCCTCGCCGACCTTGACGACGCCGCGCTCCACGCGCCCGGTCGCCACCGTGCCGCGACCGGAGATGGAGAACACGTCCTCCACCGGCATGAGGAAGGGCTTGTCCACGGCGCGCTTGGGCGTCGGGATGTAGCTGTCGACGGCCTCCATCAGCTTGAAGATGGACGGCTCCCCGAGCTCCCCCTTGTCCCCCTCGAGCGCCTTCAGGGCCGACCCCTTCACGATCGGGATCTCCTGCCCCGGGAACTCGTAGACCGAGAGGAGCTCGCGGACCTCGAGCTCGACGAGCTCGATGAGCTCCTTGTCGTCGACCATGTCCACCTTGTTCAGGTAGACGACGATGTAGGGCACGCCCACCTGGCGGGCGAGCAGGATGTGCTCGCGCGTCTGCGGCATCGGGCCGTCGGCGGCCGAGACCACGAGGATCGCGCCGTCCATCTGCGCCGCCCCTGTGATCATGTTCTTCACGTAGTCGGCGTGGCCCGGGCAGTCGACGTGGGCGTAGTGGCGGTTCGCCGTCTGGTACTCGACGTGCGCGGTGGCGATGGTGATGCCGCGCTCCCGCTCCTCGGGCGCCTTGTCGATCTGGTCGTAGGCCATGAAGCTCGCGAGCCCCTTCTGGGCGAGCACCTTGGTGATGGCCGCGGTCAGCGTGGTCTTGCCGTGGTCCACGTGACCGATGGTCCCCACGTTCACGTGGGGCTTCGTGCGCTCGAACTTCTCCTTGGCCATCGCTCTCTACGCCTGCCTCACGGCCGCAACCGGCCTGCTTCGCTCGAGGTGACTGGAGCCCTCTTCCAGGATTGAACTGGAGACCTCGTCCTTACCAAGGACGCGCTCTACCAACTGAGCTAAGAGGGCCCTTCATTCCTTTCGTTCCAGCTGGAGCGGGAAACGGGATTCGAACCCGCGACATTCAGCTTGGAAGGCTGACGCTCTACCAACTGAGCTATTCCCGCATGTCCTCGAGCCAACGGAGTGGAGGGGGGTGGATTCGAACCACCGAAGGCTGATGCCGGCAGATTTACAGTCTGCTCCCTTTGGCCGCTCGGGAACCCCTCCGAAGCTTTCCTCTACTGACCTCGTCCACGTCGAAGCCAGCTGGAGCTGGCGGTGGGATTCGAACCCGCGACCTGCTGCTTACAAGGCAGCTGCTCTGCCGACTGAGCTACGCCAGCGGATCCTCTGTGTTTTCTCGTCGGCTCCGCGCGCGCAGACACGGCCCCTGTGCGCCGGAGCGGGGTCTTGTACAAGAGGGGAAAAGCCTTGTCAAGTCATCTTCGTCTTTGAGGATTCACGCCGTTGGCGGCTCGCCTCGTAGAGGGCGATGCCCGCCGCGACCGAGGCGTTCAGGCTCCCGACGCGCCCCGCCATGGGGATTCGGGCGACGTGGTCGCACGTGCGCCGGACGAGGTCGCGCACCCCCCGCCCCTCCCCCCCGACCACGAGCGCGATCGGCCCCCGGAGGTCGACCTCGGCGAGGTCCCGGTCGCCGCCGGCGTCCGCCGCCACCGCCCACACCCCGTCCTCCTTGAGCTCCTCCACCGTCCGGGCGAGGTTCGTCACCCGGACCACGGCCAGGTGCTCCACGGCGCCCGCCGAGGCCTTGGCCGCCGCCGGGGTGACACCTGCCGCCCGATCGCGAGGGATGACGAGGCCGTGCGCCCCGAGCGCATGGGCGGAACGGGCGATGGCGCCGAGGTTCTGGGGGTCCTCGACGCCGTCGAGGAGGACGACGAGCGGCGGCTCTTCCCGCCTCCGCGCCGCCTCGAGCACGTCCCCGAG
Source organism: Anaeromyxobacteraceae bacterium (assembly GCA_035543235.1). GTDB lineage: Bacteria > Myxococcota > Myxococcia > Myxococcales > Anaeromyxobacteraceae > DATJZG01. The sequence continues at coordinate 2,017 of DATKJV010000009.1, forward strand.
CTCGGCGTAGCGGTAGTCTCCGACCACGGCCACGACCCCCTGGTGGCCGGGAAGGCCGGCCAGGCGATCGAGCCGGGCGCGGGGCGCGCGCCTCACCTTGGCGCCGGTCCCGGCGGCGAGCCGCTCGATCTCCGCGACGGCGCGGGAGCGCTCCCCGCCGTCCGCGAACCACAGCTCGGCCACCTCCTGCCCGCCGGCGCGCAGCAGCTCCCGCACCGGGTTCAGGCCGTAGACGACACGCAAGGGACCCTCAGCGGACCTGGACGGCGAACTCGAGGACCTTCGCCTGCTTTACGCAGGCGCTCTCCGTGCAGACGAAGAAGTCGAAGGCGACCTTCGCGTGCTGGGCGCCCGCCGCGACGCCCGTCACGGGGATCTCGAAGCGCGGATCGTCCGCCTTCGGGTCGACGGCGTCCACGCGGCGGAGCTCGGGCTTCTCCGCCCGAAGCCCCGTCGACGTCTCCACCCGGATCTTGAGCGGCGCCTTGGGGTCCACGTGCGCACCCTTCGCGATCGGCTCGAAGGCGACGACGAGCGTCCCGTGCTCGCCGACCGCGAGAGACGCGGCGGACCCGCCGGTGACGAGCCGGTAGGCCTTCGCGACGTCGGCGGCCGGCTCCGCGGCGGCCGGGATGGCGAGCGCCGCAGCGAAGGCGGCGACGACGGCTCGGTACATGGCGTCTCCTCCGGATGCTTGGATAGCACGGGGCCGCGCGCCGGGCGCGGGAATCAGGAGCGCGCCTCGCCGTCGGCCGCCGCCGGGGCGCGCCGCTCCTCTGCGAGCTCGACCGCCCGGCCCACGATGGCCCCCGCCACGTCCACCCCGCAGGCCTCCTCGGCCTCGCGGATGCCCGGCGAGCTGTTCACCTCGAAGACCCTCGGGCCTCCGCGCACGTCGAGCATGTCGACCGCGCAGATCTCGAGCCCGACCACGCGGGCGGCGTCGAGGGCGGCCCGGCCCCAGGAGGGCTTGGGATCCACGGACTCGAAGCGCGCGCCCTGGCGCATGGTCCGGGCGAGCCGTCCCACGCGCGGCCTGCGCCGCAGCGAGGCGACGACCCGCCCACCCACGACGAGCACCCGGACGTCCCGGCCGCGCGCGTCGTGCAGGTATTCCTGGACGACCGTGTTCTGCCCGAGCCGCTGGATGGCCTCGAGCGCGGACTCCAAGGCCTGGCGCGTCTCGCAGACCATGACCCCGGTCTTCTCGCTCGGCGAGAGGAGCTTGAGCAGCACCGGCACGCCGCCCACGAGCCGGACCATCTCCTTGAGGCCCGAAGGGCCGGAGGCCATCACCGTGTGGGGCACCCGGACGCCGTTCGCCGCGAGCAGCTGCAGGACCCGCATCTTGTTGCGGCTCGCGCTGATGGCGCGCGCCCCGTTGAGCACCGGGACGCCCATGAGCTGCAGCTGGTTCACGACGGCGAGGCCGTACTGGTTCACGGACATCCCGAACCGCGGCACGACGACGTCCGTGCGAGGGAAGGGGCGGCGGCGGTGGAAGAGCGCGGGACCCGAACCGCCGAGCTCGAGCTCGACCTCCAGCGGGTCGACGACCCGGGTGCGGAGGCCTCGTGCCCTCGCGGCCTCCACGACGCGCCGCGTGGTGAAGATGCCCGCGGAGCGCGAGAGGACGGTGAGGTGCATCGGCGCCATGGTACGGGCGTCGCCCCCGAAAAGCGAGCGGGCCACCCGCACCGCGGATGGCCCGCCCGGCTCCGGGAACCCTTCTCCTAGACCTGCTTGAACTCCGCGTCCACCACGTCGTCGCCCTTCTTCTCCTGGGGCTGCGCGCCGCCCGGGGCCGCGCCGGGGGCCGCGCCGGGCGCGGGGCCGGCCGCCCGGTAGAGCTCCTCCGCGGCCTTGTGGCTCGCCCGCTCCAGCTTCTCGAGCGTCGCCTTCACCTCCTCGGCGCTGCCCCGCTCGCGCACGCGATGCGCCTCGGCGATCAGGTCCTCGAGGTCCTTGGCCGTCCCCGCGGAGAGCTTCTCCTTGTTCTCCTTGACGAGCTTCTCCATCTGGTAGGCGAGGTTCTCGGTGCGGTTGCGCTCCTCCACCTCCTCGCGGCGCTTCTTGTCTTCCGCCTCGTGCGACCGGGCGTCGCCCACCATCTTCTCCACCTCGTCCTTCGAGAGGCCCGAGGACTGGGTGATGGTGATCTTCTGCTCCTTCCCGGTCGCCTTGTCCTTGGCGGCGACGTTCAGGATGCCGTTCGCGTCGATGTCGAAGGTGACCTCGATCTGCGGCAGGCCCCGCGGCGCGGGCGGGATCCCCTCGAGGTGGAAGCGTCCCAGCGTGCGGTTGTCGCGCGCCATCTCCCGCTCTCCCTGCAGGACGTGGATCTCCACCGACGTCTGCCCATCCGAGGCCGTGGAGAAGGTCTCGGACTTCCGGGTCGGGATGGTGGTGTTCCGCTCGATGAGCCGGGTCATGACCCCGCCGAGCGTCTCCACGCCGAGCGAGAGCGGCGTCACGTCGAGGAGCAGGATGTCCTTCACGTCGCCGGCGAGCACGCCGCCCTGCACGGCCGCGCCCACGCTCACCACCTCGTCCGGGTTCACGCTGCGGTTCGGCTCCTTGCCGAAGTACTTCTTCACGGTCTCGACGATGAGCGGCATGCGCGTCTGGCCGCCGACCATCACGATCTCGTCGATCTGCGAGGGCTGGAGGCCGGCGTCCGCGAGGCAGCGCTTCACGGGCTCGATGGAGCGGTCGACGAGCGGCTGGACCATCTGCTCGAGCTTCGCCCGGCTGAGCTTCAGCGCGAGGTGCTTGGGACCGGTGGCGTCCGCGGTGAGGAACGGCAGGTTCACCTCGGTCTCCATGGTCGAGGAGAGCTCGATCTTCGCCTTCTCGGCGGCGTCCTTGAGGCGCTGGAGCACCATCTTGTCCTTCGAGACGTCGATGCCCGTGTCCTTCTTGAACTCGCCGATGAGCCAGTCCATGAGCAGTTGGTCGATGTTGTCGCCGCCGAGGTGGGTGTCGCCGTTCGTGGCGAGCACCTCGACGACCTTGTCGCCCACCTCCAGGACCGAGATGTCGAACGTGCCGCCGCCGAAGTCGTAGACGGCGATCTTCTCGTTCTTCTTCTTGTCGAGGCCGTAGGCGAGCGCCGCGGCCGTCGGCTCGTTGATGATGCGCCGAACGTTCAGGCCGGCGATCTCGCCGGCGTCCTTCGTGGCCTGGCGCTGCGAGTCGTTGAAGTACGCGGGCACGGTGATGACCGCGTCCGTCACCTTCTCGCCGAGGTACGTCTCGGCGGCCCGCTTGAGCTTGAGCAGGATCTGCGCGCTGATCTCCGGCGGGCTGAGGAGCTTGCCGTCGATGTCGATGCGGGCGTCGCCGTTCGGGCCGGCCGTCACCTTGTAGGGCACGCGCCTGGTCTCGTCCTGCACCTCCTCGTAGCGCCGGCCCATGAAGCGCTTGATGCTGTAGATGGTCCGCTCGGGGTTGGTGATGGCCTGCCGCTTCGCCACCTGGCCGACGAGCCTCTCCCCTTCCTTCAGGTAAGCGACGACCGACGGGGTGATGCGAGAGCCCTCTTCGTTCGTGATGACGACGGGGTCCCTGCCCTCCATCACCGAGACCACGGAGTTCGTGGTGCCGAGGTCGATGCCGATGATCTTTCCCATTTGTTGAAATCCTCCGTTCGCGTCGAAAGCTAAGTCGTGGCGGGACCCTGTCAAACCCGCCCCTGCGATGTCGCATCCGCTCGGCGCGAGGCGACCGGGTCCCCGGGCGAGCGGGGCCCGGCTCCGCCGCCTGCCGGGGAGGGCCTGGCCTCGTCAAGTGCGAAGCCGGCTACGCGGTCCGCCACCGCCACTTCCCGGAATCCGGACCACCCCGATCGTGTCACCTCCTCGTAACGGTCCGGACTTTGAGCCAGATCGCCCTCCCCCTCGGGTGGCACCCGGATTGCTCTTTCCCTGCGACCTCGGAGTCAGACCCTTGGAGACGGGGACCACATTGGCGACCGACCTCGCAAAGAGCGCACCGGAGAACATCGCCGTCCTCCTGAACGCCAACGCGAAACAGGTGTGCCCTCGCGTGCGGGCCGACCTCTCGGGCCTGTTGCCCGCGGAGAACCTGTTCCTCTCCCGCGACGCCTCGGAGGCGGGCCGCATCGCCGACACGGTCATGAGCCGAGGCTTCGGCACGGTCTTCACCGGAGGCGGCGACGGCACCTTCGTGAGCTGGGTGAACCACCTGCTCGACCGGGCGGAGTTTCGCCCCTCGTCCCTGCCCCGGTTCGGCGTCCTGGCCCTCGGCACCGGCAACGCGGTCGCCGAGATGGTCGGGGCCGGACGACCGGTGGAGGACCTGAGGCGCTGTCTCCGGGGCGAGGCCCCGCCGGCGCGCCGCCTCGACCTCGTCACCTGCAACGGGCGCCGCACCCCCTTCGCCGGGGTCGGCATCGACGCCGCGGTCCTCAACGACTACAACTGGCTGCGACGTCGCCTGGGCAGCAGGCTCGCCTCCGGCATCAAGGGCTACGGCCTCGCCATCGCGCTCCGCTCGGCGCCGCGCGAGACCTTCCGGCGCGCGACCTACTGCGAGATCGTGAACACCGGCCGGCACGCATGGCGCCTCGACGCATCCGGGCAACGGATCGGGCGCCCCGTCGAGCGGGGCGAGCTCCTCTACGCCGGCCCCTGCATGCTGGCGGCGGGCAGCACCGTCCCCTACTACGGCTTCGGGCTCCGCGCCTTCCCGTTCGCCGGCCGCCGCCCCGGCTTCCTGCACCTGCGGGTGGCGACGCGCATCCCGCTCGCCTCGCTGCTGCTGCGCGTGCCGAGCATCTTCTCCGGCGAGTTCTCGCACCCCGGGCTCCTGGACTTCGAGGCCGAAGGGGTGGCGATGAGCTTCGACCGCGAGGTGCCGATCCAGGTCGGCGGCGACGCCGAGGGCCTGCGCACCGAGGTGACCCTGGGCATCGCCCCGCGCGGCGTCGAGCTCCTCGACTTCTCGTCGGCCCGGCAGCTCGCCGCCTAGAGGTAGTAGACGACGCGCCGGTCCGCGCCCAGGGCCCGGTAGACGGCCTGCCTCTCCCCCTCCGAGGAGAGGCGCACGACGAGCGTCACCGACAGGTACCTTCCGGCAGAGCTCCCCCGGACCGAGACGCGCTCCAGCGGGACCGCGACGCCGACCGCAGCCACCAGCGCCCGCGCGTGCTCCGCGAAGTCCTCCGCCGCGAGACCGATCACCTTGAACGGGTAGTCGAGCGGGTACTCGAGGAGCGGCCCGGCGGGGCCGGAGGGCGGCGGCGGGCCGTCGGTCACGGGGCGACCCCTTCGCGCGCCCGGGTCATAGCAGGTTCGCGGCGAGCTCGGCGAGCGGGGACCGCTCGCCCTTCGCGAGCGTGATGTGCCCAGCGAGCTTCTCCATCTGGAACTTGTTCACGACGTGGACGAGGCCGTTGTTCGTCTGGTCCACGTAGGGGTTGTCGATCTGGTAGGGGTCGCCGGTGAGGACGATCTTCGTCCCGTCCCCCACGCGCGTGATGATGGTCTTCACCTCGTGCGGGGTCAGGTTCTGGGCCTCGTCCACGATCATGTACTGGTTGGGGATCGACCGGCCGCGGATGTAGGTGAGCGGCTCGATCTCCAGGATCCCGAGGTCGACGAGCTCGTGGTACCCGCGGCCGAGCTTCTTGTCGGCCCGCGACAGGTTCATGAGGTACTCGACGTTGTCGAAGATCGGCTGCATCCAGGGGTTGAGCTTCTCCTCCACGTCGCCGGGTAGGTAACCGATGTCGCGCCCCAGCGGGAAGATGGGACGGGACACGAGCAGCTTCTGGTAGGCGCTCTCCTCCATCGTCTTGTGGAGCCCCGCGGCGATGGCGAGCAGGGTCTTCCCGGTCCCGGCCTTGCCGACGATCGTGACGAGCCGCACGTCGTCGTTCAGGAGGAGGTCGAGCGCAAAGGACTGCTCCTTGTTCCGCGGCCGGATGCCCCAGATGCCGTCCTTCGGCATCTTGATGAGGGGCACGTAGGCCTGGCGAGCCGCGCTGTACTTGCCGAGCGCGCTGTGCTGCGGATTCGCCCGGTCGCGCAGGACGACGAACTCGTTGGGCGGCGGGGAGTCGGCGCCGGAGTCGACCGCCACCGCGCCCTGGCTGTAGAAGAGGTTCACGGCCTCGGCGTCGACCTCCACGTCCGCCACCCCGCTCCAGAGCTCGTCGAGCGCCACGCCCTCGGCGTCGTAGTCCTCGGTGCGAAGACCCATGGCGTCCGCGCGGATGCGCAGGTTCGTGTCCTTCGACACGAACACGGTCGGGCGCTCCTTGTCGTGCTCGTGCAGGTCGAGCGCCACCGCAAGGATGCGGTCGTCGGTCGTGGAGTGGCCGTTGCGGAGCTCGGGCGGCAGGAGCCGCTCCGTGAACAGCACCCGGATGGTGCCCTTGCCCGGGCCGATGGAGACCCCCTCGCGAAGCCGCCCCTGCGCCCGGAAATCGTCGAGCGAGCGCGCCACCGCGCGCGCGTTCCGCCCGAGGCTGGAGAGGTCGCGCTTGAAGTTGTCGATCTCCTCGATGACGTAGATGGGGACGACGACGTCGTTGTCGTCGAACGCGTAGATCGACCGAGGGTCGTGCAGGAGGACGTTCGTGTCGAGGACGAAGTTCTTCTTCAAGGTGCACCGGCGAAAGAAGCCCGCAGAGGCGGGGCGCGGAGTCTAGCAGGGCTCCGGACCCCGTGACCACCGCCCCGCGAGCCCGCCTCAGCCGGTCGCCGGGCGCGCGCCGAGCTCGGCGGCGGCGACGGTGCGGTCGCGCCCGTGCCGCTTCGCGTGGTAGAGGCAGGCGTCCGCGACCTCGACGAGGCGGCCCTTCGTGCGCGCGTCGTCGGGGAACGTGGCGACGCCGAGCGAGATCGACACCCGGAGCGGGCCCAGCTCGGTCGGGAAGGGCGTCTCGCGGAGACGGACCCGGATGCGCTCGGCGATGACCGCCGCCCCGGTCGCGTCGGCCTCGGGCATGACGAGGGCGAACTCCTCCCCCCCGTAGCGGGCGACGAGGTCCGTGGCGCGCGCCTCCTTGAGGAGGACCCGGGCCGTGCCCTGCAGGACCTGGTCGCCGACGGGGTGCCCGTAGGTGTCGTTCACGGACTTGAAGTGGTCGACGTCGCAGAGGACGACCGAGAGACGCTTGCCGTAGCGGCGGGCGAGCGCGACCTGCTCCTCGAGCCGGGCCTGGAACGTCCTGTGGTTCGCGAGCCCGGTGAGGCCGTCCGTCGTGGCGAGGCGCTCCGTCTGCTCGAAGAGGCGCGCGCGCAGGAGCGCGTCCGCAGCCTGCATGGCGATCACCTCGAGCTGTCGCACGGCGTCGGGCCCGAACGCGCCCTCCCGTCGGGAACCCAGCAGGAGCGTTCCGAGCACGCGATCGCCCGTCTTGAGCGGCAAGATCTTGATGGAGGCGAGGCCCCGGAGGCGCGTCGACTCGTCGAGCACGGTCGCGTCCGCGACGCGGATCTCCGTCCCCGGGAGCGCGGAGCCGAGGCGCACGGCCGCCGAGACGAGCCCGGGGTTGTCGGAGAACCGGAGCCCCTCGAGCTCCGAGGGGCGCCGCTCGGCGCCCGAGATCGCCGCGGCGCGGACCACCTCGTGGCGCCTCCCGTCCTCCTCGACGACGAGCGTCACGGCCCCGAAGTCCACCGGGGCGAAGTCCTGCGCCGCCTCCAGCGCCGCGTCGAAGACCTCCCGCGGCTTGGAGGTACGGTTGAGCCGCTCGATGGCGGCGTAGAATCGCTCCTTCTCGTCGCGCGTGCGCGCCAGGTCCACGAGGATGCGCTCCGAGGCGACCGCCCGGATGAGCTCCCCGGCGATGCGGGTGAGCAGCTCCTCGTCGGCGTCCGAGAAGGGCTGGTCGTCGAGGCGGTCCGCCACGATCACGCCCCGCACGTGTCCGCCGCGACGGTCGACGAGCGGGACCGCGGCGAGCGCCCGGGGTCGGGTCCCGTCCTCGTAATAGGTCACGGACCGGATGTCCCCGCGCAGGCGCACCGGCACCGCGCGGGAGACGACGCCGCCCAGGACGCCCTCCCGCGCCGGGATCGGGCGCCGGCTCACGCAGTCGCTCCGGGAGCGGCACTCCCGGAGCAGGAGCTCCCGGTCGTCGGGCGACAGGAGGAACAAGGCGCAGGTATGGCTCGCGAGCGCCACCTCGGCGACCTCCAGCGCACCCCGGAAGGCGGCCTCGACCTCGACCACCGCGGCCCGCCCGCGTTCCCGCGCGCGCTCGGCGTCGTCCGCCGGCCCGTGGGCACCCGGGGCGAGCAGCCGCAGCTCCCGCGCGCGCTCGTCGATCTCCCGGAGGCGGCGCTCGACGGCCTCGCGCTCCGCGCGCCGCGCGGCGACGAGGCGCGCCCACAGGACCGCGTGGTACAGCAGCGCGAAGAGGACGATGAAGCCCACCCGGGCGCAGAGCCCCGGAACCTCCGCTGTCGGCGCGCCGCGCAGCCACCACGCCGCGGCCTGGAGGGCCGCCGCGAGGCCGACGAGCGCGAGCCCGACTCCCCGCGAGAGGAAGGCCACGGCCACCGCCGCGGCGAGGTACACGACCGGGAACAGCGGTCCCTCGGAAGCGCCGTCGGCCGAGAGCTGCGCCAGCGCCGCCGCGCCCACGGTGGCGAGCGCGCCGAGCTCCAGCTGCTCGGCCGGCCGCGCCGACCGGCCCTCGCCGGAGCGGCGCACCATGCGTGCCGCCGCGAAGGCCGCGGCGACCGAGAGGAGCGCGAGGGAGACCCACTCGAGCGGGCGAAGGGCCGGGCGGGCGAAGTGGCCTCCCGCCACCTCCGCGATCCCCAGGGCGAGGGCCGCCAGGGGCACGCCCCGCAGCGCGACGAGGAGCCGGCGCCGCCCGCCGGGCCGGCTCGGCAGGGGTCCCCGGCGGGCCCCGTCGCCGGGGCGCCGGGCAGGCGACGCGGCGAGGCGCCCGGGGCGGCGTCGGGGCGCGCGCGCGGCCTGGGCCGCTGCGCGGGCGGCCGTCACGGCTTCCCCCGCGGCTCGTCGAGCTGGATGACGAACTCGCCCGACCTCACGTACCCGAGCTCCTCGCGCGCCGCGCGCTCGAGCGCTCCCGGGTCGCCGCTCAGCGCCTTCACCTCCCGGCGCATCCGCTCGACCTCCTGGCGCAGCTGCTCGTTCTCGCGAGCGAAGTCTCGCGCCGAGCCGCGGAGCTCGGCGGCCTTGCGCAGGCCCTGCCCGTTCAGCGCCGAAGCGGCGCACAGGGCCGCGAGGACCGCGAAGTAGAGCAAAAGCGGGCGGTTGCGCATCGGCACGACGTGCCGACACGCTAGCAGTCCGAGCCGCCGCGTCCAGTAATCGGCCGATAGCCGGGCGGGCCTGGGGCCCCGCTCGCCGCCTATCGCTCGATCGGCTTCACGTAGATCTCGCTCGCGATCTCGGGGTCGAGCGCGAGCGTCGTCTCGCCGACCTCGATGACGAAGGCCGGCGCGCGCTGGTGGAGCCGGACCTCGCTGCCGGGCACGACGCCGAGCGCCGCCAGCCGGTCCATGCGATCGTGGAACTTGGGCGCGATGAACACGATGCGCCCGCGCGCCCCGAGCGGGAAGCTCGGCAGCCCGGTGACGAGCGGCCGCAGCGTCTTGTGGGCCGCGCCGCAGCAGTCGCCGGGCGGGATGGACTTCCCGTGCGGACAGGTCGGCGGGTGGCCGAGCAGCGTGCACACCGAGTCCGTCGCCTCGGGGGAGAGGATGTGCTCGAACTCGCACGCCTGGCTCTCGGCCACGGTCCCGGAGATCTCGAGCAGGTCGAGGAAGAGGCGTTCGGCGAGGCGGTGGCGGCGGATCACGGCGCGCGCCTTTTGCTCCCCCTCCGAGGTCAGGGAGACGCGGTCGCCTTCCTGCCGGACGAACCCCATCTCGGCGAGCCTCTGGAAGTCGGAAGCCGCGCCGCCAGGTGCGTGGTCGCCGATCCGCGCGAGGATCGAGGAGACCTCGTCGCGTCCGTTCTCCCGCTCCGCGAAGACCGCCTCCAGGATCTCCTCGGCCCTTCGCCCGTCCATCTCGCTCAACTGACTCCCTCCCTCCGCCTGTCGAGCCAGCCCCGCAACCGCCCCGCCAGCCCGCCCCCCTCCTGCGGGAAGCTGTAGCCGCACGACGGGCAGCAGACGACCCGGCAGCCGGCCGCGAGCGGGCAGCTGGGGCGGCACCCCTGTCCCTCGGCGTCGAACTCGAGCCCGCACAGCGGGCAGCGCTCCCGGCGGGCGAGCACGGCGGGCAAGGCGGCTCCTAGTAGAACCGGCGCATGAGCGCATTCAGCGCGGCGCCCACCGCGAAGGAGAAGGGCATGATGAACGCGGAGATCGCGAGGCCCGTCCTCCAGCCCCGCTCCTTCAGGATCATGAAGAAGTTCGCGATACAGGGGATGAAGAGCGTGATGGTCACGAGGGCGACCGTGACCTGGATGTTCATCTCCCGCGTCATGGTGCCCGCTCGCATGAACGGCGCGAAGTGCTGGAAGAGGCCGGCGGCGGCGTAGTCGCGCCGGAGGAACCCCAGGATGAACGCGGTCGCGGACGACGCGGGCAGGTCGAGGAGGCCGACCACGAGCGGGGACGCGGCGCGCTCGAGCAGGCTTAGGCCGTGGACGGCGTCGAGCCCCCAGAGCAGGAGCGTTCCGAGCAGGAAGAGCGGCAGGGCTTCCCGCAGGTACCACTCGACGCGGGCGAGGGTCTTCACGGCGACGTTGCCCATCTGCGGGAGCCGCAGCGGGGGCAGCTCGAGGACGAAGTCCGAGCCCCGCCCGGGGATCACCTTGGCCGCGAGCCAGCCGACGAGGAAGAGGACGAGGAGGATGGCGCCGCCGAACCAGGCGGCCGCCCCCGGCGAGACGCCGGCGAGCATGGCGAAGATGACGGCGAGCTGCGCACTGCACGGGACGCCGAGCGCGAGAAGGAGCGTCACGATGACGCGCTCCTTGCGCGTCTCCATGATGCGGGCGGTCATCGTGGCCATCGTGTCGCAGCCGAGGCCGAGCACCATGGGCAAGACGGCCTTCCCGTTGAGTCCCATCCACTTGAAGACCCGGTTCACCATCACCGCGAGCCGCGGCAGGTAGCCCGAGTCCTCGAGCACGCTGAAGGCCACGAAGAACGTGGCGACGATCGGGAGCACGATCGCCATGCCGTAGGAGAGCCCCATGGAGACGAGGCCGTAGCGCCCCACGATGAAGCCGCTGGTCTCGCGGAAGGGGACGCCCGCCGGGCCGACCAGGAAGTCCTGCACCCGGCCGGCGGGCACCGCCCAGCGCGCGAGCGCCTCGGTCCAGGGGACGATGTGGTCGTAGAACACCACGTTCTCGAGGAAATCCACGGCGGTCTTCGCGCCGAAGACGCCCACGAACTCGTAGGCGACGAAGAGCACCGCGAGCAGCACCGGGATGCCCGCCAGAGGCGCCGTGGACCACTCGCCGAGGCGGCGGGCGAAGGTGCTCGCCCGGCTCGTGCCACCCCGGGTCACGACCCGCGCGTGCAGGGCGTCCGCTGCGGCGAGCCGCTGGCGGGCCACGACGAAGCGGATCGACTCGGGGTAGCGGGCGGCGAGCCGGCGGCGGACTTCCTCGACCCCGCGCAGGCTGGCGTCCGACACGTGCGCCCCCAGCCAGCGGTCGAGCGACTCGTCGCCGGCGAGGATCATGAGCGCGAGTGCTCGCCGGCCGAGGCGCGGGCGGTCCGGCAGGAGCGCCTCCACCTCGGCCGCGGCCGATTCGATGGCCGGGTCGTACCGAGGCCGGAATCCGGACGGCCTCGCCCGCGGCAGCCGCTCCTGCAGCGCGGGGATGCCGGTCCGCTGGATGGCCACGGTCGGCACCACGTCGACGCCGAGTTCCTTCGCGAGCGCGTCGGCGTCGATGTGGATCCCGCGGCCGGCGGCCTCGTCCGCCATGTTGAGGGCAAGGACGAAGGGCACCTCTGCCTCGGCGAGCTGGCAGGCGAGCAGGAGCCCGCGGCGCAGGTTCTTCGCGTCGCAGACCTGGAGGGCGACGTATCCGTCCTCCTCGAGCAGGATGTCTCGGGTGACCTGCTCGTCCTCGGACATGGGGAGCAGGTTGTTCGTTCCCGGCGTGTCGAGGACGTGCCAGCCCTCGCCCCCGATGGTGGCCGCTCCCCGCGTCACCTCCACCGTGGTCCCGGGGTAGTTCGAGACCGTCACGTACTTGCCGGTGAGCGCCCCGAACAGCACGCTCTTGCCGACGTTCGGGTTGCCGACGAGGATGAGCGTCCGCGACGCCGCCACGGTCCGCTTGCGCTCGAGCGGCTGGCCGCGCGCCTGGGCGGCGGCGGGCGGCGTCACGGGGTCGCCTCCTTCGCCTTGCGTCGCGCCGCACGGCAGGACTGGCAGCGGCCGTACAGCTCGAGCTTGTGGCTCTCCACCTCGAACCCGTGACTGCGCGCCACCCGGACCTGCAGCTCCTCGATGCGTTCGTTCTCGAACTCGACGATCTGCCCGCATCCGGTGCAGATGAGGTGGTCGTGGTGGCCGCGCTGCCCGGCGGGCTCGTAGCGGGTCTGGCCGTCGTCGAAGCGCCGGGGGATGGCGAGGCCGCACTCGGCGAGCAGCTTCATGGTCCGGTAGACGGTGGCGACGCTCACGCGGGCGTCCTGGTCCCGGACCCGCGCCACCAGCGCCTCCACGGGGACGTGGCCCCCCATCTCGAAGAACGCCTCCACGATCACGTTCCGCTGCCGGGAGTGCTTGAGACCTCGCTCCTCGAGCCATGCGTCGAGGCGCGACAGTGCCCGCCTCGCCTGCGCCGCCGCGTCCTCGCCGACCCGGGCTGGCTCCCTGTCCGTCCGCTCGCGCATCTTGATAACTATTCTCATTATCACGGACGGGGCGGGGGCGCAACCCCGCCCTTCCGCGTCAGCGCGGGAACGAGACGCCGCGGCCGGCCCAGTAGGCCCGCCAGCGGGCGGCCTCGTCCCCCGCCCCGCCCGCGTCCTCCCCCGCGAGCGCGACCAGGGACGCCCGCGCCTGCCGCCGCACTTCCGGCGACGGGTCCGAGAGCAGCGCCACGAGCGCCGGGACGTACCGGAGCGCGTCGGGCGGCGCCCTGTGGCGCGCGAGCTCGGCAGCCATCGCCCGCGCCTCCGGGTCCCGCGACGAGAGCTGCCGGGTCAGGTCGACGGGGCGCGTGGCGCTCGCCGCTCGATACCGCCCGAGCGCCCCTGGCAGGAGCAGCGCCAGGACGAGGGCCAGGAACCCGACCTGCACGAAGGCCTTCCCCGCGTGGTAGAGGCCGGCCCGCACCAGCGCGTAGCGGTAGGCCGCGAACCCCACGAGGAAGATCCCGAGGAGCACCGGGGCGAGCAGCACGAGCGCCCCGTCCCGGCCGAGGCGCGGATCCGCGACCCCGGGCGCCGTCCAGAGCGCCGCCGCCGCGGCGGCGAGCAGGAGCACGAACAGCCCCATGCGCACCGCCCGGGCGGCCGGCGTGAGAATGGGCTCCGGCCTCGGGGTTCGCGCGCGCACCACCGCATCTTACGCAACGGACGCCTGCGCCTCCACAACTGGATGCGGACGCGCGAAGGCCTTGACTCGCCGCGCCTGCCGTCGCAACGTCGCCGCGCATGCCAGAGCTCGACGCGGAGACCCTCGCGCGCGCGCTGCGGTGGTGTTCCGCTGCGGGCCGGCCGGCCACCGAGGTGGCCGTGCGCGCGGCGCTCGAGCCCCTCACGTGGGACGAGCTCCTCGCGGTGAAGGCGACCCTTGCCGACCCTCCCCCCCGGGGCGACCTCGGCCCGAGCGATCTCGTCGCGCTCTCCCGCGGCGCCCGCCGTGCCGGACGGCCGCCCCCTCCCACCGCACCCGCCGCGCCCGCGGGCGGCCGCCGCCGCGGCCGGGGCCGCCCCCCGCGCGGCGCGACGGCGCCCCGCATCCGGCGCGCGAGCCAGCGGAGCGAGGGCGCCGCGGCGGCCGAGGCGCCGCTTCCGCTCGTCGACGGGCTGTTCCGCGAGGAGGGGCGCGCCGACCTCGAGCGGCTCCTGCGCCGCATCGGGCCGAGCCGCCCCGCGCTGACGCGCGCCCTGGCGGCCGGCTGGCGACGCCCCGACGGCGCGCCGGTCGGCGAGCGGGACCTCGACCTCCTGCTCGCCCACCACGGGCTCGCTCGCTCGTTCGCGGAGCGGGAGCGGGCGCTCGTCCTGCACACGCTGCGAAAGCGCGGGGGGGTGCGCCCGGATGCGGCATCCGACCTCGGGCTCGAGCCTTCGGAACTCGACCAGGCGGTGGCGCGGCTCGGCCTCGGGCCCGCGGTGGAGGTGCTCCGCGCGAATCGCCGCCGGGAACTCCTACGGCGCGCGACGCTGGCGGAGCGTGCGCGGATGTTCGCCGTCGAGGAGCCGGCGCTCGTCGACCTCGGCATCCTCGCCGAGGTCGAGTCCGATCTTCGTCGGCGCCTGCCGGAGCACCTCCGGGCGATCCAGGCCGCGGGCAAGCCACCGCCGCTGGGCGCCGCCCTCGCCGAGAGCCTGGGCCTGCCGCGCGCGGCGACCGACCGCCTCGCCGAGCGGCTGTCGCTCGATGTCGCCTCCGCTCGCCCCCCCGGCGGGCCGCCGCCCGTCCGCCGCGGCGTGAGGGGCGAGCGCCGGTCGGCGCCCGGCCGCCCCGGCGGGCGCCCCCCGCGCGGCGGGCGACCGGCTCCGCAGGGCCGCCGCCGTCGCCCGGGCGCGCTTTGACCGGGCTCGGGCGCGCTCTTAGAATCGCTGCGTGCCCATCTACGAGTATCTCTGCGAGGACTGCGGCAAGGTCACGGAGGCGCTGCAGAAGGTGAACGAGCCGCCCCCTCGCGCGTGCGGCGAGTGCGGCGGCAGGCACCTCGCGAAGCTCGTCTCCCGCAGCGCCTTCCAGCTGAAGGGCGGGGGCTGGTACTCCGACCTCTACTCGTCGCCCAAGAAGACGTCCGGCGAGACCCCGGCCGCCGGTGACGCTGCGGCAAAGGCCCCGCCGAAGGCGGAGGCGGAATCTCCGAAGAAGCCTTCCGCCGAGAAGGCGCCGAAGGGCGGCGGCGCGGCGAAGTAGCGGGACTCGCTACTTGGCCTTCGGCAGGGGCTTGCCCTTCTCGAAGGTGGCGCCGTCGCCGAACTTGGCCACGATCTGCTTCTTCGTCTTCAGGCCCGTCTGCTCGATGACGAAGTTCGGGACACGGCGAGCGCGACGATCCGCCGCCCACCGGCTGATGTCGGTCCGCGCCCGCGCCGCCCTGCCGGCGCGCCGTCCTCCGCGGCCCCGCCGCCTCGCCGCCCGCGCCACCTCGGCACGCACCTGCTCGTCGATCCGCGCGGCGGTGAGGTCCGCGACGGCGCGCGCGATGGCGGCGGAGGTCCGGTTGGCGACCGCCTCGACGGCCTGCAGGATGAGGTCTTCCACGGATGAGCGGGCGGCACGTCGGGGCATTGGGCTCTCCTATGCTCGATTCGGCTGATTGGGGAATTGCATAACTGCGGGAAAATCTCGATTGGCGAGTTCCTTACCGCGAATTCCAACGGTGCGCAAACAAGATCAATCTGTTAACGTGCGTTCCGGGCCCTCTGGCGAAACGGTAGACGCGCTCGACTCAAAATCGAGTGGGGTCTCCCCCGTCCCGGTTCGAGTCCGGGGAGGGCCATTTCCGCTTGCGGCATCCGCCCCGGCGCGTGTATCCATTGCGCGGGTACCCCATGTACAACCTGCTCATCAGCCTCGCCGCCGGCCTCGCCGTCACGCTCGCCGTCCGCTTCGGCACGAACGTCGGGTGGATCGGGTCCGTCGTCCCCGGCCTCCTCGCGCTCGTCATCACCTACTTCGTCCTCGCGCGGCGCAGTTGGAAGAAGCTCGAGGCGCTCTTCGGCGCGGTCCAGAAGGACCTCATGGGCCAGCGCGTCGACAAGGCCATCCAGACGCTGCAGGGTGGATTCTCGCTCGCCCCTTGGCAATTCCTGGTCGCGTCCCAGCTCCACTCGCAGATCGGGGTGCTGCGCTACATCCGCCAGGACTTCGAGGGGGCGCTGCCGGAGCTGCAGGAGAGCTTCTCCCGCCACGGCGTGGCCCGCGCCATGTACGCGCTCTGCCTCTACCGCAAGCGCGACCTCGACGGGATGCGCAAGGTCTTCGAGTCCGCCGCGAAGGACAACAAGAAGGACGGGCTGCTCTTCGCCACCTACGCCTGGGTCGAGGAGAAGGAAGGCAACCACGACGCCGCCCTCGCCATCCTGGCGCGGGGCCTCAAGGCGAGCCCCTCGGACGAGAAATTGAAGGCCGCGCAGCAGGCGCTGCAGAACGGCAAGCGGCTCAAGCTCGGCAAGCTCTACGGGGAACAGTGGTTCCAGTTCCACCTCGAGCGGCTCCCGCCCGAGCTGCAGATGCAGGGTGGCCGCGGCGGCGGCCGCCGCGTCGTGTTCCAGCGCCGCTAGCTAGCTCCCGACCGGGAACCCTAGACGGATCAGGTCCCGCCGAACCCGGTCGTCAACCTGCCCGCCTCGTCGATGAGGGGCACGCGCCTCTCCCCGCCCGACAGCGCAAGGAACTCCCGCATGGCCTCGGCGTCCTGCTTCACGTCCCGGTAGCGGACGGCGTAGCCCCGCTTCCGGTAGTCCTGGCGAGCGGCGTTCGTGTAGGGGCAGGTAGTCTTGCCGTAGATCGTGACGGTCTTCTCCATGTTTTCCTGGCCTCCGCAACGCGATCCTAAGGCGCCGTCGTGGAAGGGGAAGTCTGTCCCACGAAAGGGTGCCTGACCCCCGCGTCGCGCCCCGGTAGCTTGGGTGTGCCCTAGCCCGCGGGGGGCTCCGGCAGAGGGGATTTCTTGAACGGATTCCGGCGCACGACCGCCGACGGGGGCGGCACACCGCCGGCCCCTGCGCCGGCAGGGGAGCGCCCCCCTTCCCGGGGGGACCTGGACCTCCTCTGCCGCGAGATCTCGGAGCGCGCCCGGGACCTGCTCGGCCGCGCCCGCCTGCTCGGCGCGGCGATCGGCACCGCCGACGAGCCGCTCGCCCGCCTGCTCGAAGAGGACGCGCGCGCCCTCGCCGAGCTCGCCGAGGAGGTGCTCGCGACGAGCGAGCGCGCCTCGCCCAGCGTGCCCGGTCATCCCCCGCCGCCCCCTGCGCCGCCTCGCCCCGCCGCCTCGCTGCCCGCCCTCCTTCTCGCCGACGACGACCGCGAGCACCGCGAGACCCTCCAGGCGGTGCTCGAGCGCGACTACGCCATCCTCGCCGTGGCGGGGGGCGACGAGGCCCTCGTGGCGGCGCGGGCGCACCCCCCCGACATCCTGCTGCTCGACGTTCGAATGCCCGGGCTCGACGGGGTGGCGGTTCTCGAGGCGCTGCGCGCCGAGGCGGCCACGGTGGAGGTTCCGGTCATCCTCCTGTCGGGAAACGCGGACGACGTCACCCGCGTCCGCGCCCTCGACCTCGGCGCCGCCGACTTCCTCCAGAAGCCCGTGTCCATCGGCGAGCTCCGCGCCCGCATCGACCGGACGCTGCGCCTCACGAGGCGCCAGAAGGCGCTGCGGACCCTCGCGCAGACGGACGCGCTCACCGGGCTCGCAAACCTCCGCGCCTTCCGCGCGCGCCTCGAGGAGGAGGTGCGACGCGCCCGCCGCTATGGGACCCCGCTCACGTGCATCATGGCCGACATGGACCAGCTGAAGCCGGTGAACGACGAGCTCGGTCACGCCGCCGGCGACCGCGCCATCGCGGCGGTGGCCGACGTCCTGCGCTCCGAGCTGCGCACCACCGACCTCGGAGCGCGCTACGGCGGGGACGAGTTCGTACTCCTCCTGCCACACACCTCCGCGGCCGAGGGGCACGTCCTCGCCGAGCGGCTGTGCGCGCGGCTCGCCGCCACCTCGCTCGAGGCCTTCGGGCGGAGCATTCCCCTCCGGGCGAGCTTCGGCGTCGCCGAGATGGCGCGTGCCGACGAGACGCCCGGGGAGCTCGTGCGACGCGCCGACGAGGCGCTCTACCGCGCAAAGCGCGGCGGGCGCGGACGGGTCTCCGTCCACGCCGGGCCCGAGGCTACCGATCCTTGACCGCCGGTCCCGCGGGCGCCACGGCCTCGTCGGCGTAGCGGTGGAGCTTGTTGTAGAGCGTCTTCTCGCTGATCCCGAGCGACTCGGCGGTTCGCGCCTTGTTGCCCCGCTGCCGCTGCAGGGACGCGAGGAGGTACTCCCGCTCCACCGCCTCGAGGGTCTCCCCGAGCGGCACCCGGATGCTGCCGGGCTCGGTCCCCTCGGGCTCGAGCTCGGGCGGGAGGTGCTCGGGGCGGATCATCTCCCCGTCGCAGAGGATGGTGGCGCGCTCGACGACGTTGCGGAGCTCCCGGACGTTGCCGGGCCAGGCGTAGGCCTGGAGCCGCCGCATGGCACCCGGGGAGAACCCCTCGACCCGCTTGCCCGTCTCCGCCTTGAAGCGATCGAGGAACCGCTGAGCGAGAAGCGGGACGTCCTCGAGCCGCTCGCGCAGCGGCGGGATGTCGATGGTGAAGACGGCGAGCCGGAAGTAGAGGTCCTCGCGGAAGGTGCCGCGCCGGACCGCCTCCTTCAGGTCCTGGTGCGTGGCGGAGAGCACCCGCACGTCCACCTCCACCTCGGCGCGGCCGCCCAGGCGCCGGACCTTGCGCTCCTCGAGCACCCGCAGAAGCTTCGCCTGGAGCTCGAGGGGCATCTCCGCCACCTCGTCGAGCAGCAGCGTCCCGCCGCTCGCGAGCTCGAGGAGCCCCGGCCGCCGCTCGCTCGCCCCGGTGAAGGCGCCCTTCTCGTGCCCGAAGAGCTCGCTCTCCATCAGGGCACCGGGGATGGCGGAGCAGTTGAGGGCCAGGAAGGCCGCGTCGCGCCGGGCCGAGAACCCGTGGATGGCCCGTCCCACGACCTCCTTGCCCGACCCGCTCTCGCCCTGGACGACGACGCTCGCCCCGGTGGGCCCGACCCGCCGCGCGAGCTCGAAGATCCGCTGCATCGCCGGTGACTGGGCGATGAAATCCCCGCCGGGGGCGAGCGCCGCGAGGCGGCGCCGAAGCAGCTCGACCTCCCGGAGCGCCGCCTTCCTTTCCAGCGCGCGGTCGAGGACGAGCCGCAGGCGGGAGGCCTCGAGGGGCTTCTCGATGAAGTCGTAGGCCCCCTCCTTGATGGCCTGGACGGCCGACTGCACCGACCCGCGCCCCGTGAGGAACACGACGGGGATCTCGGGAAGCTCCGAGCGCAGCGACCGCAGGAGCCACAGCCCGTCGGTGCCGGGCATGACGAGGTCGGAGAGGATGGCGTCCGGGTGCCAGGCGAGCGCCACCTGCAGCGCCTCGGCCCCATCGCGGGCGCCGCGGACCTCGAGACCCCAGCTCTCGACGAGCTCCGCCAGCGCGTCGCGGCTGTCGTCCTCGTCGTCGACGATGAGGAGGCGGTCCGCCATCCGCCTTCGACTAATACCCCTTCCGGGCCTCCCGGGGGAGGCGCGCGCCCCAAACCGGGGCCTCCGCGAAGGGTGTCCCTACCCCTCCCGAGACACGATGACCTGGCGGGCAGGGCCGGTGTCGGTCGCCTCCAGGTCCGGCCGGGGCGGGACCTTGAGCTCGATGAGCTCGATTCCGAGCAGCCGCGCGTGCTCGAAGATCCGGTCGTCCCGGTAGAACTCGCCGAAGACGATGCGCCGGAGCCCCGAGTTGGCGATGAGCTTGAAGCATGGCCAGCACGGCGAGGCCGTCGTGTAGATCGTCGCCCCGTCGACGCCCACGCCATTCTTCGCGGCCTGGATGATGGCGTTGGCCTCCGCGTGCACGGTGCGCACGCAGTGGTTCTCCTCGATCATGTGTCCCACCTCGTTGCAGTGCGCGAGGCCCCGGATCGATCCGTTGTATCCGGTGGACAGGAGCGTCCGGTCGCGGACGAGCACCGCCCCCACGTGCTTTCGGTCGCACGTGGCCCGGCTCGCCACCATGCGCGCGATGTTCATGAAGTACTCGTCCCAGCTGGCGCGGGGGTCCATCGATCCTCCCGAGAGAACCCCCGGCTGGGGGCCATCGCGGATGCTAGCGCAGGGGTCCGACGCCTACTCGTAGCGCCTCTGGAGCAGGAAGAGGATCGCCTCCTGGGCGCAGTGCTCGCAGTACCCGTGCTTGCCGCGCATCCGCTCCAGCGTCGCCGCCACCTGGCGGCTCGTCCGCTCGTCGAGCGCGGCGCGATCCTCCGACAGGAACTGCAGCAGGTGCTCCTTCGACCGCCGGAGCTGCCGCTTCCGCTCCTCGTGGTAGTGATCGCGCAGCCGCCGGAAGAGGTCCGGGAAGATCGCGTAGAGGTCGATCTCCGGGGCGTCGGGGTGATCGAGGCGGAAGGCGCCGATGGCGGAGATGATGGCCCGCCGGAACCCCGCCCGGTCCTCCCCGGGCGGCATGACGATCCCTTCGAACTCCGTCATGCGCTCCTCGCTGGCCGGCTCGTCGGCGCCGGTGATGCGGTTGCGGATCCGCTCGCCCTTGACCCAGTGGGAGACCTGCGTCACGTACCGACCGAAGAGCTCGCGGTACTGGGACTCCGACACGAGGCCCATGGCGTCGCGGATCTCCTCGTCGAGCACGTCGAGGTACCACCCCTCGACCTCGCGCACGTACGCCGCCGGGTCGTGGTAGCCCTCGACGACCTCCTCGCGCATCGCGGAGTGAAGGCTCGCGTCCCGGCACAAGGCGGCGAGCTCGTCGAGGACCGCCAGCGGCGTGAGGCACCGGTGGTTGGGGCTCTGGGCCGCGTTGTAGAGCGCGGTCTTCACCTCGCGCGCCGACACCCCCGTCCTCCCCTCGTAGTGTGGGTAGACGTCCGACTCCCGGTAGAGGTCAGGCAGGAGCTTTCGCAGCTCCTTCGCCTGCGCGAGCGTGAAGCGGTCCGGGGCCTGTCCCCGGTCGTAGAGCCGGAGCTTCTCGCTCGGCGTGAGGCCGTCGATCATGGCGCGCGCGGCGGGCGCGTACCGGTCGCGCACGGGCTTCTTGAGCCGGGTGAGCACGGCCCACCGCGCCGCGACCTCGGTGGCGTGCGGCGCGATGTGCTTGCCGACGGCGGACCGCGAGATCTGCGCGTCGTAGATCTCCCTCTCCTGCGAGAAGCGGCGCAGGTACGGGACCCGGACGAGCTCGAGCCGTCCCTGGAACGAGCGGAAGAAGTCCCGGAGCTCCGGATGCTCCTGGTAGGCGGCGAGCTGCTCCTCGTTCGTCGAGCCCACGAGCACCACGTCGAGGTCGAGGAGCACGCCGTCGAGCGAGACCCGGCCGGTCTCCGCGAAGCCCAGGAGGTACTTGAAGGCCTCGGGCGGGCGCTTGAGGAGGTCGGCGAAGTCCAGGACCCCCCGATTGGCGGCGACGAGCGGACCCCACGGCTCGAACAGGGAGAGCGACTGGAGCGCCCGCGGCAGGGCGGCGTGGCTGCGGTCCGCCGAGACCTGTCGGAGCTCCGCGTCGACGCGGAGCTGCGGCTCGACGGCCGCCACCGCCTGCTGGTAGCGCGCCGAGACGTAGAAGCGCTCGACCTGCACGTGTCGGAACACCTGCACGACGTCGCCGTGGTAGGCGCCGAGGAGCGCCGTCCAGACCTGCTGGCAGAACGAGCAGGGCTGCCCCTCCAGCACGTGGTCGGACAGGACGAAGTCCGTCTCGGCCGCGCCCCCGGGGAGGCAGGCACGCTCGAGGAGGGCGCGTCGGTCCTTGCGCGGGAGGAGGAGCAGCGGGTGGTCCTTGAGCGGGCAGGCAAGCCGGGCCTCGATGGCGTCCCCCTCGAGGTGCGCGAAGCTCGCGAGGTCCCCCTCCCCCGTCGACGGGCCGAAGCCCATGGGGCCCCCGCCCCTCGCCTTCTTCTCGCTCGGGAAGACCCACAGGTAGCGGTAGAGGGCACCCCCGGGGAGGTGCGAGTAGGCCTCGGTGGCCCGGCCGAGCGCCTGCAGAAAGGAGGACTTCGCCGAGCCGTTCGGCCCGTGCAGGAGGATGAGCTTGTTCACCCGCCCGAGGCGCACGAAGTTCGACAGCGCCCGGTAGACGGACTGCTGCACCTCCTCCTGGCCGGCCACGCGTGCGGCGCGCGCGCCCGGCTCGAAGGCGAGGTCGAAGGCGCGCCAGCGCCGGAAGGAGCCGACCGGGGACTCGACCTCGTCGGTCCCGAAGTGGTCGAGGGCGTCCCTCACGTACTGCGCGGCGCTTCGCGCCTGCGCCCGGGGCGCCTGGAGGAACACCTCGAGGTACTCCTCGAAGGACAACAGCGAGCGCTGCTCCGCGTAGGCGCCCTTCACCGCGTCGCCCACCGATGCGAGAAAGCGGCGCGCACCCTCCCTGTGGTCGGTCATCGCACCCCCATAACCGCGTGGCGAGCCCATCGCCCGCGGGCCATTTCTGCCGTCCCCCACGCTCCCGTAGTAACCTCGTCCATGCGGCATGGCGTCCTCGGACACCATCGTAGGGATAGACCTCGGGACCACCAACTCCTGTGCAGCCGTCGCCGCCGGGGACGGTGAGGTGAAGCTCGTCCCCTACAAGGGCGGCGACTACATCATCCCCTCCATCTTCGCGATCGACGACAAGGGCAACGAGCTCATCGGCCACGAGGCGAAGCGCCAGTGGCAGCTCAACCCCAGGAACACGCTCTACGCCACCAAGCGCCTCATCGGAAGGTCCGCGGCCGACGACGTGGTGGACACCGTGCAGCGATCGGTCCAGTACCGCGTCCACCCGGGGGACCAAAACGACGTGGCCGTCGACTGCCACGGTCGCACCTTCCAGGTGCCCGAGGTGGCCTCCCGCATCCTCGCCAAGATCCGCGACGTCGCCTCCGACCACCTGGGCTTCAAGGTGGCCCGGGCGGTGGTCACCGTCCCCGCCTACTTCACCGACCGGCAACGGCAGGCCGTCAAGGAGGCGGGGCGGCTCGTCGGCCTCGAGGTCGTGCGCATCATCAACGAGCCCACGGCCGCCGCCCTCGCCTACGGGCTGGGGAAGAGGCTCCACGAGCGGGTCCTCGTCTACGACCTCGGCGGGGGCACCTTCGACGTCTCCATCATCGACATCCGCGACCGGGTGTTCGAGGTGAAGGCGACCGGGGGCGACATCTTCCTCGGCGGCATCGACTTCGACAACGCGATGATCCGGCACGTGATCGAGGAGTTCCGTCGTCGTCACGGGCTCGACCTCTCCTCGGACCCCGTGGCCATGCAGCGGATCAAGGACCTCGCGGAGCGCACGAAGATCGACCTTTCCTCGCGCACCGAGGTGCCCTTCTCGATTCCGTTCATCACCATGACGCCCCAGGGTCAGCCCCTGAACATCGACACGCGCTTCGACCGGGCGCTGCTCGAGCGGCTGACCGAGCCCTTCGTGGACCGCACGCTCGAGATCGTGGCGCGCGTGCTCGCCGACGCAGGGGTCGCGCCGCAGGACATCGACGAGGTCATGCTGGTGGGCGGCCAGACGCGGATGCCTGCCATCCAGGATCGCCTGACCCGCTACTTCGGGAAGGCGCCCTCGAAGGGGGTCCATCCCGACGAGGCGGTGGCCATCGGCGCAGCGCTCTACGGGTGGTCGCTGCAGGACAACAGCGACCTGAAGCTGCAGCTGCTCGACGTCATCCCCATGGCCATCGGGATCGAGCAGGCGGGCGGGCGTTTCCACGAGGTGTTCCCCCGCAACGCCCCCATCCCCAACGCGCGGTCGCTCGCGGCGACGAACTCGGAGGACGGCCAGACCGAGCTCGTCCTGCGGATGTTCCAGGGCGACGACGACCATGCGGCCCGGAACGAACTCCTCGGGGAGTTCACCTTCAGCGGGGTGCGCCCCTGCCACGCCGGCGAGGTCCGCCTGGAGGTGGTCTTCGACGTGAACGTCGAGGGCATCCTCGCCATACACGCTCGCGACCTCGACACCGGCCGCGAGATGAAGACCACCGTCCGGGTCACCCAGCGCTAGCCCAACTTCCGCAGCTCGAAGGGCCGACACGTGTGATGTCGGGCGGTTAGGTGCTGCCGTCGGCACTACATTATGGCCGGCGGCAGCGGCGATCGAAGGCGCTCCGGCAGCCGGAGTCCGAGCCTATCGAGGAAGGC
>DATKJV010000010.1:0-8425 GCA_035543235.1 Anaeromyxobacteraceae bacterium
CCCGACCAGCTCCGCATGGCGCAGGCGGTCTCGGACGCGCTCGCGAAGAGGCGCTACCTCATCGCCGAGGCGGGGACCGGGACCGGGAAGACCCTCGCTTACCTCGTCCCGGCGCTCCTTTCGGGTCGGCGGATCGTCGTCTCGACGGCGACGAAGACCCTGCAGGAGCAGATCTGGTTCCGGGATCTGCCGCTGCTCCGCGAGCAGTGCGGGATGGCGGTCTCGGCTGCCTACCTGAAGGGCCGCGCCAACTACTACTGCCTCGCGCGCGGAGAGGAGTTCGAGCGACACCCCACCTTCCCCACGCGCGACGAGGCGGCGCTCTGGCCGCGGATCCGGGACTGGGCGAAGGGGACCCAGACCGGCGACCGCAGCGAGATCGACCTCCCGGACGCCTACCTCGCGTGGCGCGACCTCTCGGCGACCGGCGAGACCTGCCTCGGCAAGGAGTGCAAGCGCTACGAGGACTGCTTCGTGCAGCTCGCGCGCGCCCGGGCGGCGGCCGCCGACGTGGTGCTCGTGAACCACCACCTGTTCTTCGCCGACCTGGCGATGCGCACCTCCCGGGCGGGCGTGGAGGTGCTGCCCCCGTACGAGGCAGTGATCTTCGACGAGGCCCATGCGCTCGAGGACGTGGCGACCGAGTACTTCGGCCTCCAGGTCTCCTCCTACCGCGTGGAGGAGCTCGCCCGGGACGCCCAGCGATCGGTGGCCGACCGGCCGGACCTGGCGAGCCTCCTCAAGCGCACGACCGGCGAGCTCCAGAAGGCCGGCGAGCGCTTCTTCGGGGGACTCGCGCGCGAGCTCTCCGCCCAGAGCGGGCGGGCGCCGCCGCCCCGGGGAGGCCGCCGGGCCGAGGACGAGAGCCTGCGCGGGCCCCTCACCGCGGTTCTCGTCGCCCCGCTCGAGCGGGACCAGGTTCGTCTCGACCAGGCTCTCGAGGACATGCGCGGCGAGCTCGCCGGGGACGCGTCGCCGGCGCTCACCCAGATCGCCCGGCGGGCAGCGGAGCTCCGGGTGGAGCTCGCCGCGGTGACGGCGATGAAGGAGCCGTCGAGGGTCTTCTTCGTCGAGGCGCGCGGGCGCGGCGTGTTCCTGCGCGCCGCGCCGGTGCACGTGGGCAACGAGCTCGCCGAGCGGCTCTACCGCGCCACCGACACGGTGATCTTCACGAGCGCGACCCTCGCCGCGCAGGGGCGGTTCGACTACTTCCGTCGGCAGGTGGGGCTCCTGCCGGAGTTCGACGTGGAGGAGCGCACCTTCCCCGGGCCGTTCGACTACAAGAGCCAGGCCGCGCTCGTGGCCGTCCCCGGCATGCCAGACCCCAACGGGCCGGGCTTCCTGCCTGCCGCGGCGGAGGCCGTCCGCGGCCTCGCGGCCATCACCGGTGGCCGGGCCTTCGTGCTCTGCACGTCCGTCCGGAACATGCTCGCGCTGCGCGAGGCGCTTCGCGACCTGCCGTTCCGCCTGCTCCTGCAGGGCGAGCGACCCAAGCACCGGCTGCTCGAGGCCTTCCGCGAGGAACCCTCGGTCCTGTTCGCGACCCAGAGCTTCTGGGAGGGCGTCGACGTGCCCGGCGAGGCGCTGTCGCTCGTCGTCATCGACCGGCTCCCCTTCGCGCCCCCCGGCGACCCGGTGGTGGCGGCACGCCTGAAGGCGCTCGCCGAGGAGGGGCGAGACGGCTTTTCCGAGCTCTCGGTGCCGGCGGCCGCGCTCCAGCTCCGCCAGGGCTTCGGGCGCCTCATCCGCTCCCGGGCCGACCGTGGGCTCGTGGCGGTGCTCGACCCCCGCCTCACGACGCGCGGGTACGGCCGCGCGTTCCTCCAGTCGCTCCCCCCCTGCCCGCTCCTCCGGAGCGAGGACGAGGCCCGCCGCTGGTGGGAGGGGCGCCCACCGCCCCCCTAGGAGCGGGTGCGACGGCCATCCGATGGATTCGGGCCGGGGTCTGGGTTACCTTTTTCATGCGGGCGTGTGCGTCGCGAACTCGGGGGCGCGGAAGAGGTCCATGGTCCAGTTCAACAACGAGCTCCGCGAGATCGCGGTCAAGGTCGTCTACTACGGCCCCGCACTCTCCGGGAAGACGACCAACCTGCAGTCGCTCTTCCAGAAGATCGACTCCAAGGTGCGTGGGCGCCTCATGACGCTCGACACCAAGGACGACCGGACCCTCTTCTTCGACATGATGCCGGTCTTCTTCAAGTCGGCCTCGGGCGTGAAGGTGAAGCTCAAGCTCTACACCGTGCCCGGGCAGGTGATGCACGAGTCCACCCGGCGCATCGTGCTCCAGGGAACGGACGCGGTCGCCTTCGTGGCCGACGCCCGGCGCGCCGAGGCCGGGCCGACGCTCGCCTACTGGAACAACATGCTGCGGAACCTGGAGGCGAACGGCCTCGACCCGAAGACGCTGCCCATCGTCATCCAGAAGAACAAGATGGACCTCCCCGATCTCCGGGACGACGACTTCGCGGACCTCCGCCAGTCGGTGTCGGCTCCCGTCGTGCCGGCCGTGGCCATCCGGGGCGAGGGAGTCGTGGAGACGCTCCACGCGCTCCTGCAGCTCTGCTACCGGAACCTCGACCGGACGGTCGGGCTCGCGGCGCGCTGGCGCATCTCGGAGAAGGAGTTTCTGGACTCCGTGTTCCACCACGTGGACGTGAAGGGCACGCGGCTGCAGGAGACGGGGTCCGTCGCATGAGCGTGGCGCCGTCGGTCCTCCAGGCGCCGACGCCGCTCGGCGACCTCCTCGACCTGAAGTCGTTCGCGGAGGTCTGCCAGTCGTTCGCCGAGCTCTACCGGATCGGCATCAAGGTCTTCGACGCGGACGGGAACAAGCTCGTCGACGTGAAGGTCGGGAACGCCGACTTCTGCGGCTACATCTGGCAGAAGCCGGACGGCCGCTCCCAGTGCATCGCCACCGTGCAAAGGGTGAAGGGGGAGGCGGTCCCGGAGGAGGCGGCGCCGAACCTCTTCGAGTGCTTTTCGGGGTGCCGCTACGCGGTCCAGCCCGTCTTGTACGAGGGCGACGTCGTGGGGCGGATCGTCTTCGGGCCCTTCGTGCCGGACGACCTCGTCGCCTTGCCGAAGACCCTCACGTCCATCGCCCCGGACTTCGACGAGAAGGCCGCCGCCGCCTACATGCAGAAGATCCGGCGCGTGCCGCGGGCCACGGCGGAGAAGGTGCTCAAGCACTTCGCCGAGATCCTCGACGTGCTCGTCTTCACCGGCCACAAGAACCTGATCACGGCGCGGCTGCACATCGAGGCCGTGCAGGAGTCCTACCGGGAGCTTCAGGAGAAGAACCGGCAGCTCGAGAGCGCCTTCCACGCCCTGAAGGAGCTCGACCGGCTGAAGTCGAACTTCCTCGCCACCATGAGCCACGAGCTCCGCACGCCGCTGACGAGCGTCATCGGTTACTCCGAGATGATGCTCGAGGGGCTCGGCGGGCCGCTCACGGCCGAGCAGCGGGAGTACCTCCAGATCATCATGGAGAAGGGGGAGAACCTCCTCCAGCTCATCACCTCCATCCTCGACATCTCCAAGATCGAGGCGGGCCGCGTGAAGCTCGTCCACTCCGACGTGGACGTCGCGACGGTCATGCGCGACGCGGTGGCGACCGTCATGCCGCTCGCCCGGAAGAAGGGCCTCCGCCTCACCTGGCAGCCGGCCGCGCTCCCGCGGGTACAGTGCGACCGCGAGAAGATCCGCCAGTGCCTCATCAACCTCGTGAACAACGCCGTGAAGTTCACGCCGGCGGGCGGCGCGGTGACGGTCGAGGCGAGGCAGCTCTCGGGCGACCGGGTGGGCCTGTCGGTCACCGACACCGGCATCGGCATCTCTCCCCAGCACCTGCCGCGCGTGTTCGACGTCTTCTACCAGGTGGACGGGTCCTCCACGCGCGAGTTCGGCGGCGCCGGCCTCGGCCTCGCCATCGTGAAGAGCTACGTGGAGGCGCACGGCGGCGAGGTCAGCGTCGAGAGCACCGTCGGCAAGGGCACCACCTTCACCCTCGTCCTCCCGGTCGAGGCGCGCGGGACGGCGGTGGTGGCGCAGGCGCCGCAGGCGGCGCCCCCGTCCGCCGCGCCGGCAGGGTAGCCCCGCCCGTGCCCCGGCTGGGGGAGTTCGAGGCCATCGACCTCTTCACGCGCGGCCTCCCGCGCCGGGGGCCGGGCGTCGCGGTGGGCATCGGCGACGACGCGGCCGTGCTCCGGCCCCCTCCCGGCGAGGACCTCGTCGCCACCGTGGACGCGGTCGTGGAGGGCGTGCACTTCGGGGATTCCTTCGCCCCGGAGGACGTCGGCTGGAAGGCGCTCGCCGTGAATCTTTCCGACGTCGCCGCGATGGGGGCGACGCCGCTGTGGGCGCTCGTCGCGCTCGCGCTGCCCCGCGGAGGCAACCCGGCCATCGTCGGCCGGATCGGCCGCGGCCTCGCCGCCTGCGCGAGGCGCTTCCGCGTGTCCGTCGTGGGCGGGAACCTCACGATGGCGAGCGACCTCTCGATCTCCGTGACCGTCATGGGGAGCGTACGACGGGGGCGGGCGCTGCTCCGTTCCGGGGCGCGCCCCGGCGACCTCGTCCTCGTCTCGGGAACGCTCGGCGACGCGGCGCTGGGGCTCGAGCGGGGCGCGGCCCGGCCGCTCCTGTCCCGTCAGCGCCGGCCGGTCCCGCGCGTGGCGCTCGGCCGCGCCCTCTCCGGCGTCGCCCGCGCCGCGGTGGACGTCTCGGACGGGCTCGTCCAGGACCTCTCCCACCTATGTGCGGCCTCGGGCGTCGGCGCCACCGTGCAGGCGGAGCGGCTGCCCCTCTCGACGGCCTACCGGCGACGTGTGCGGGGCCGGCCCGACCCGCTCGAGGCCGCGCTCGCGGGCGGCGAGGACTACGAGCTCGTCGTCGCGCTGCCGCCGTCGAGGCTCGGCGCGGCGCTCCGGGCGGCCCGGGCGGCGGGGACGCCGCTCGCGGTGGTCGGCGAGTTCCGCCGCGGGAACGGCGTCCGGGTGCTGAAAGGTGGGGGGGAGCCGGTCCACCTCGCCCGGACGGGTCACGACCACCTGAGGTCTCCGATCGGCCCCGTTCTTGGACGGGGACGGGGCGGGGCGTAGGATCCCGGGACGGTGCCTCGCCTTTCGCGGGGCGGAGAAGAGAGCCCTTGTCCAGAAGCATCCGCGAGGAACGCCCCTCGACCCGTCCGTCCGCCAGGGGCGCGGACAGCGCCCCGCACCTCGTCGCGCTGCGGGGGAGGACGCCCGAGCGCGAGCTCCGCGCGGTGGCGGCCCCGCCCGGCCGGAGCGTCTCGCTCCAGACGAAGCTCCTCATCTCCTACGTCATCCTCGGCGCCTTCCTCCTCTTCGCCATCCCGCTCGTCGAGCAGCACCTCGTTCAGGGGAGCCGCGTCGGGGCCGGGGCCGTCATCCTGGCTCTCACGCTCGCCGTGGGCTACGGGCTCTCGACGGCGGTGCTCGCCGTCGCGCGCCTCGCGCGGCTCAAGAGCTCGGCCGTCGAGATCAGCCGGGGCGACCTCTCGAAGCCGGTCGTCTCCGAGGAGCTCCGCGGCTTCCACGACGAGGTGGACGACCTCACCGACTCGATTCGGACGATGCAGGAGAACCTCCGGGACCTCGTCTCCCGCATCCAGCGAACCGCCCAGTCGGTCGCCGACAGCGCGAACGAGCTGCAGACCTCCGCCGAGGAGGTGAACGCCTCCACCGACGAGGTGGCGCGCTC
This sequence comes from Anaeromyxobacteraceae bacterium, assembly GCA_035543235.1. GTDB lineage: Bacteria > Myxococcota > Myxococcia > Myxococcales > Anaeromyxobacteraceae > DATJZG01. The sequence continues at coordinate 5,719 of DATKJV010000010.1, forward strand.
GATGGCGAAGATCGCCCAGGGCGCCGAGGAGCAGTCCGGGCTCGTCGAGCGCACCTCCAAGGTCATCGGCGACATCGCCGCCTCCATCGAGCGCACGGCGCGGAGCGCCGAGGAGGCCGCCAAGGCGAGCGCCGACACCTCCGGTGGCGCCGCGCAGAGCGGCGAGGCCGCGCGCCTCGCCGCGGAGAAGGTGAAGAAGGTCTTCGCCCGCATCGAGGCGGCGAGCGAGCAGGTGTTCGCCTTCGGGGAGCGGACCCGGGAGATCACCCAGATCGTCGAGGTGATCACGAGCATCTCGCAGCAGACGAACTTGCTCGCGCTCAACGCCACCATCGAGGCGGCGCGGGCCGGGGAGTACGGCCGCGGCTTCGCGGTGGTCGCCGAGGAGGTTCGCAAGCTCGCCGAGAGCGCCGGGCGCTCCGCGGAGCAGATCTCGGCCGTGGCGGCGGACGTCTCGAGCCGGGCCTCCATCGTCGTGCAGGCGATGCGGGCGTCGGTCTCGGAGCTCGGCGAGGGGCGCGAGGACCTGAACGCCATCATGCGATCGCTGGACGGCATCGCACGGGTGGCGGCGAACGGCGCGGACAAGGTGAAGGTCATCTCCGAGGCCGCCCGCGACCAGCTGCAGGGCTCCGCCGACATGGTGCGCGCCATGGACGACATCTCGGACGTGGCGACGGGCAACGCGACCTCCACGGAGCAGGTCCGCAAGGTCATCGTCGAGCAGACGGCGTCGGTGTCGCAGATGGCGAGCGCCGCCCAGGAGCTCCTGAACCTCTCGCTCGAACTCCAGAGCGTGGTCTCGCGCTTCCGCCTCGACCGGGGCTAGCCGTGGACCCCCGCCACGTCGTCTTCCGGTCGGGGGGGGAGCGCTTCGCGCTGCCGCTCGAGGCCGTGAGCGAGGTCGTGAACCCCCAGCCGCCCTACGCGCGGGTCCCGCGCGCCGGCGCCTCCGTGCGCGGCGCCATGAACCTGCGCGGTCGCGTGGTGGCCGTCGTGGAGCTCGCCCCGCTGCTCGGCCTCGCGGCGGAGAGCCTCCCCGACGGGCAGGGTCAGGTGCTCGTCATCGACCGGGAGCGCCGCGGGCTCGGATTCCTCGTGGACGGGGTGCTCGGGGTGGAGCCCCTCGGGCCCATCGAGAGGCCCGGGGAATCGCCGCCCGTGCGCGGGCTCGCCTCGGTGCGGGAGGCTCCGGTCTCGGTGCTCGACCCGGACGCCCTCTGCGAGGCCGCCCACCGCCTCTTCGGAGGGAAGGCGGAGGCGCCCTAGAGAATGCCGGGTAGGCCTAGGGCCCACAGGTCGCTTCCTTGGAGCATGGCGCGGCCGGGTGTTAACTTCAGACTCGCTGCACCCCGCGGAGGTCTCATCGTCCCATGGCGAAGAAAGTCCTGATCGTCGACGACGCCATCTTCATGCGGAACATGATCAAGGACATCTTCGCCTCCGGCGGGTTCGACGTCGTGGGCGAGGCGGCGAACGGGCTCGAGGCCGTGGAGAAGTTCAAGGAGCTCCGCCCCGACGTCACGACGATGGACATCGTGATGCCCTTCAAGAGCGGCATCGAGGCGACGCGCGAGATCGTGAAGGTGGACCCCCGGGCGGTCGTGGTCATGTGCAGTGCGCTCGGGCAGGAGTCGCTCGTCATGGAGGCCATCGAGGCCGGCGCGAGCGACTTCATCGTGAAGCCCTTCAAGTCCGAGGACGTGCTCTCGGTGGTCCGCAAGGTGCTGGGAAGCGCCTAGCGGGCAGACGGCGGGGCAGCGTGGAGCTGGACCTCTCCAAGTACCTCGGTCTCTTCGTCTCGGAGTCGAGGGAGCACCTCGACGCCCTGTCCCGCAACCTCGTCGACCTCGAGAAGTCGGATCCGCCTGGCGTCCCGGCGATCGTCGACGACATGTTCCGCCACGCCCACAGCGTCAAGGGCATGGCCGGGACCATGCAGTTCGACGGCATCGCCCTCGTCGCCCACCGCGCCGAGGACGTGATCGGCGCGCTCCGCGGCCGCTCCGGTCCGGTGGAGGCGGACGTCGTGGACGTCCTGCTCGCCGCCACCGACGCGCTCCAGGCCATGGTGCAGTCGACGGCCGGCGGCGGCCCCCCGGGGGCCCCCGACGAGGCGCTCGTCGCCCGGCTCGCAAGGGTCGCCTCGGCGCTCAAGCCCGCAGCCGGGGCCGCGCCGCATCCCGCGCCCGAAGCCCCTCCCGCCGCGGAGCCGGCTGCGGCTGTGCCCCCACCTCCCGCGGCTCCGGCACGCCTCGCCGTCGAGGTCGAGGTCGCCGCCGCCTGCCCGGTCCCGTCCGTGCGCGGCTACCTCGTCTTGAAGAGGCTCGAGGCGCTCGGGAAGGTCGTGTCCGCGGCGCCGGGCCAGGAGGACCTCCGCGCAGGGCGCATCCCGGACAGGCGCCTCACGGCCACCGTGGAGACCGCGCTCGAGCCCGACGCGATCGAGCGCGCGCTCGCGCAGATCGCCGACCTCTCGCAGGTCGCCGTCCGCCCGGCGGAGGCGCGGCCTGCGGCTCCGGCTCCGCCGGCCCCGCCGCGCGCCGAGCCGGCGGCGGACCCGAACCGCACCGTCCGCGTGAGAGCCGAGCTGCTCGACGACTTCCTCGACGTCGTCGGGGAGCTGCTCTTGGCCACGGCGCGGCTGCGCGCAGTGGGCCGCGCCATTCCCGAGGCGCAGCGACGTCCCCACGACGAGGGCGTCGAC
>DATKJV010000011.1:0-15372 GCA_035543235.1 Anaeromyxobacteraceae bacterium
TTCCCGGGTCATCCGCCGGGCGACGAACGTCATGTTTGCCGCGAAGCAGCTCGAGCGCTTCGGGGACCACGCCATCAACCTCGCCGAGATGGTCGTGTACATGGTTCGGGGCACCGACGTCCGCCACCCCCAGAGCCGGGACATCCCGAAGCCCTAGCCCCGGCGCGCCTCGGGCCGCGTCTCGGGGCTCGGCCGGCGCGGAGCAGCCAGCCTTGGGGAGGAGCGTGCGGGCGAGCCCTCCGCGAGGAGACCTGCGAACCGTGGGCGTGTGGGGCGCCCACCACGATGAGGTCGAATCCGCACTCGCGCGGGGAGCCGACGACCCGTTCGGCGGGCGTGCCGGAGCGGGCGCGCACGCCGCCTGGCCCGGCGCGACGGCCTCGCAGCCACCGGGCCAGGTGACGGGCCCGGCGCCGGCTCACCGGTGCGAGGGGCGGGCCGAATACCGCTCGTGCATCGGGGCGTGACGTGGAGGAAGTTCTGGTGCGCGCGCGGCCGCAGCGAGCTCGGCCGCTCGAAGCATTGCGGACGAGGCGCCGGGAGCAGTCGACCGGCCGCACATACGTCGCCAGCCGGGCAGGCGCCCTCGAACGTCCCGGTGGCTCTTCGCCCCCGTTTCCAGGACGCCTGCGAGTCCGGCGATCCCGGATGGCAGCCGCGATCCCGGCCAGTATCGATTCGATGTCAGCTACGGCCAGCAGGTTTCGAAGGTTTCACGGACGGCCTGGCCGGGGCCGGACAGACTCGAGGCCGTGAAAGACGAAAGCGCGCGCTCGCTCGAGGAGCGGTCGGGCCACCCCATCGCGGACCTCTTCGCGAGAGTCGAGCCCGTGTCCCCGCGGGAACTCGTGAGGGACGTCGCGGACGCCTTCCTCTCGCGGCCGGAGCTGGACGCCCTTGCGGTCGTGGAGGACGGCCGGCCGGTCGGCCTCGTCACGCGGACGCGGCTCCTCGTTCGCCTGGCGCGCAACCTCGGGCACCCGCTCGTCGCCCGAAAGCGAGTCGCCGAGATTGCCGACCCCGAGCCCCTCATCCTGCCGGGGGCGACCGACGTCGTCGTCGCCGTGGCCCGGGCGCTCGCGCGCCCGGACGAGGCGGTGTACGACGAGGTCATCGTGGTCGACGAAGATGCCCGCTACATGGGCCTACTCCCGGTTCGCAGGCTCGTCGAGCAGCAGGGCGTGGCCCTGGCGCACAGCAGGAGGGAGCGCGAGTTGGCGCTCGCGCGGGCTGCAGAGCTCGAACGGCTCGACGTCGCCCGGTCGCGGTTCCTGGCCCACGCCACCCACGAGCTGCGGTCGCCGGTCGCCGTCGTGACGGCGGCAGCGGACCTCGTCCGGCGCTCGGCAGAACGAGGCGCGTGGGAGGAGGTGCAGGCACGGCTCCCGCGCCTCCTTCGAGCCGCGACGACGCTGCGCGGCACGGTGGACAACATCCTCGACGTCTCGCGGCTCGAGGCCGGCAAGGCCGAGGTGGTGCTCTCGGCGGTCGAGCTGCGACCGCTCCTCGGCGACCTGGCCGCCGCGACGACCCTGCTCGTGGCCGGCAAGGAGGTCGCCGTCGAGGTGGACGGCGACAGGGCACCCCGGACCATCTCGAGCGACGCGGAGAAGCTGCGCCAGATTCTGACGAACCTGGTGAGCAACGCGGCCAAGTTCACGCGCGAAGGGCGGATCGTGGTCGGGGCCGAGGCGGCCGGAGACGCCGTTCGCCTTTTCGTCTCCGACACCGGCGTGGGAATCCGGGAGGAGGACCTTCCTAGACTCTTCGTGCCATACGAGAGAATCCGCGCCGAAGGCGCTCGCGCCCCTTCCGGAACCGGTTTGGGGCTCGTCATCGCACGATCCCTCGCCGAGCTGCTCGGCGGCGCCCTCATCGTCTCCAGCCGTTACGGGCAGGGGACGAGGGTCGACCTCCGTCTTCCCGGAGCTGGCGCAGCCTGAGAACCCTCAGGCGCGGGCGGTCGGCCTGTGGCCGTCCGCCTTCTGCGCGTCGACGGATCCGCCCCAGACCGCCTTCTCGGACCCGCCCGGCAATAACGCGAAGGCGTTCACGTCGTCCGCGAGCTGCGCGCGGAGCTCGGCAAGCACCACGCGCTTCGCGCGCGGCTCGGTGACGGGGAAGAACAGCTCGTAACGCCGGTCGAAGTTCCGAGGCATGGCGTCGAGGCTCCCGGCGAACACGACCCACTGGCCCCGGTCGCGGAAGGCGGCGACGCGCGCGTGCTCGAGGAACCTGCCCACCAGGCTCCGCGCCCTCACCCCGTCCCCGACCTCGGTCAGGGTCGTACGCACGATGAGGTCCACCCGCGCCCCCGCGCGCGCGGCGGCCGCGAGCGCCCTCAGCACCTTCGCGTCCGTGACGTGGTTGAACTTCAGGATGATGTGCCCCTTGTCGTGGGCCTCGGTCCGGATGCGCTGTACGAGCAGGTTCCGGATGGCATTGCCCGTCCGCATGAATCGCATCCGCGGGACGCGGCCGGCCTCGAGGGCGTCGAAGAAGGCCCTGGCGTCGCGAGTCAGCCGCCGGTCCGCGGTGAACAGCGAGAAGTCGGTGTAGGCGCGGGCGTTTCGCGTGTTGTAGTTCCCGGTGCCTACGTGGAGGTACTCGCGGCGGCCGCGTCGGACCAAGAAGGCCTTGGCGTGGACCTTCCGCTCCGGCAGCGGGAGGACCCGGACGCCGGAGTTCTGGAAGCGCAGACCCCACTCCAGGTTCTGGAGCTCGTCGAAGCGCGCCCTCGCCTCGAGGAGGACGGCCACGTCCTTGCCGGCCCGTGCGGCGGCAATGAGGGAGTGAGCGAGTACGTTGTCGTCCCCCACCCGGTAGAGCGTGGCACGGACCGAGGTCACCTCTGGGTCGCTGGCGGCGGCACGCGCGAAGTCCTCGACGGCCTCGTAGCTCTGATACGGGTGAAAGAGCATCACGTCGCCGCGGTCGATGGTCGCGAAGGGCCTCTCGCGAAAGTGGGGCACGCGCCAGGGCTGGAGGGGCGCGAACTTGTGGCGGGAGGGCGCGTTGTCGACGATGTTGCCGACGAGCCTCAGGTCAAGCGGGGGCTGGACCCGGAACACCTCGTCCGACTCGAGCCCCAGGGCGAGCCGAATCGACTCGCTCCAGTGGGAGGGGAAGGTGTCCTCCACCTCCAGGTGGCTCACGCGCCCGTCGAGCCGAGTCTCGAGCGCGGCGGGGAGGTCCTCCCAGTCCAGGCCGAGCTGGTCGATGGCGGCGAGGCGCACGACGCGCAACTCGTAGAGTTCGGGCTCCCGGTTCTCGAGGAAGAGGTCGCCGCGAAGCCTGAGGAGCTCGCCGAGGCGCACGTAGGTTCCCTCCCGCCCCGGGATCTCGAGAAGGCGGGGAATGCCCTCCGGGAGCCGAACCAGGTGCTCGAGCACCCCAACCCCCGTCGCGAAGTAGAGCGCCTGGCTCCGGACCTCGCGGACCGCCTCGGCGCGCAGGACGTCGGTGCGCGGCGCCACCTCCTCGGCGAGGTACGCGCCGAAGTAGTCGAGCTCGTCCCGTGCCAGGGTCGACGCTGGCACGACGCGGATCTCGAGGTCCTCGAGCGAAGGGAGGAGCGCCCGGTAGGCCTCGTTCGCAAGCGCGGTCTGCTCGCGCGCCTCGCTGAGGAGTGCCTGGTACGACGGCTGTCCCCTCTCCTCCAGGAAGGCGCGGGAGATCCGGGCGGCGAAGAACTCGTCCAAGTTGGACGCCCAGATGCCCAGGAATCGGACCCGCTCCAGGATGGGGAAGTCGGGGCGACTCGTCTGCGCGAGCACCCTGCGGTTGAAGTGGAGCCAGGAGAGCTCCTGCGTCGTAGTCACCGAACCCCCGGAGAAGATCCGGGTCAAGCTGACCACAGTTTCCCCGGTCCGTGAATACGGCGGGGCAAAATGTCACGATCCGGGCTTCGCCGGTTCGCCGACCCGTGCCGCTACTGGTTCACGTGCACGACCTTCGCCGGCGGGAATCCGTTGAAGTGGGTTGCGGAGGCGTGACTGTAGGCCCCGATGTTCTTGCTGTAGAGCAGGTCCCCGAGCCGGAGGTCCCCGGGAAGCTCCTCCGCCATGGAGACGACGTCCAGGGCGTCGCAGGTCGGTCCGAAGACGGAGCAGATCTGGGAGGTCCCCTTCCTGAACGAGCGGAAGTGGTACTGACAGTGATCGAAGATCACGCCCGAGAAGGTGTGGTAGACGCCATCGTCAACGTAGTAGCAGAGCTTTCCGTCGCGCACCGCTCGCCCGATGATCCTCGAGATGGCCGTCCCCGCCGTGGCGACGAAGAATCGGCCGGGCTCCGCGAGGATCTGTACGTCCTTCGGGAATAGGCGGTCGAGCTCCCGGTTCAGGATGCGGGCGAGTTCGCGGAACGGCTTCACCGTGGCGTCGTACGGAGCGGGGAACCCGCCGCCGATGTCGAGGAGGTTCATCTTCGTGTAGCCGCGGTCCCTGGCCTCCTGAAAGACGTTCGCCGCCAGGTTGATCGCCTGAACGTAGTTCTGGAAGTTCGTCGTCTGGCTTCCAACGTGGAAGCTCAGCCCCTCGACGACGAGCCCCTCCGCTGCGGCGGCGAGGATCAAGTCGACGGCCTCGCCGGGGGAAGCCCCGAACTTCGAGGAGAGCTCGACCATCGCCCCTGTGTTCGGCACCCGAAGCCGCAGGGCCACGCCCGCGTGGGGGGCGTGCTTCTTGATCTTGTGAATCTCCTCTTCGTTGTCGTAGGTGACGAGCGGCCGGTACTGGTCGAGCGCCTGCAGCGTCTCGTTCGCCTTGATGGGGTTCGCGTAGATGATCTTGTCCCAGATCCAGTCCTGCCTCTGCCTCTCCGGCATGTCCTTGATGTTCTCGTAGACGATCATGAACTCCGGGAGCGAGGCCACGTCGAAGCTCGAGCCCGCATCGAAGAGCGTCTTCGCGATGGCGGGGTCGGAGTTTGCCTTCACCGCGTAGTACGCCTGGACGCGAGGAAGGTATTTCCTGAACGTGGCGTAGTTCTTGCGGAGCTCGTCGTGATCCACGACGAAAAGTGGCGTTCCGTGTTCCTGCGCGAGCTTCCGGAGCCGGGCTTCGCTGATCATCGCTACTCCTGCGCGCGACGCCTAGTCGCCGTCGGTGACGAGGAAGTTCTTGAACTGCCAGGGGTCGGCGCGGTCGATCGACGGGTTGTTGTGGCCCTCGAACGCGTTCGTGTAGTGCTTGAGGGGCGTCCAGTCCGCGGCCTTCGAGATGAAGCGCCCCAGGTAGGGCTTGGAGATCTTGAGGACGTACTCATGGGGGAGGTCGTCGGGCACGACCACCCCGCGGCTCGGGTTCTCGATCATCCACAGCACGGCCGCCACGACGGAGATGGCGACCTGCATGGTCGTCGCGTTCTGGTGAGGGACGAGCCGTCGGGACTCCTCGATGCTAAGGTCGCTCCCGATCCACCAGGAGTTGTAGCGGTGGCCCATGAGGAGCGCGCCGAGGATGTCCGAGCCGCTCGTGATCTCGTCGTTGAGGATCCGGAGCTTGGGCTGCAGCTTGTAGTCGTACCCACGGAGCTCGTTCAGGGAGGCGATCGCGGAATCGGACGGGCAGTAGGCGTAGTGGACCGTGGGGCGGTAGATCGCCTTGCCGTCCCTCCAGACGGTCAGCTTGTCCGAGATGGTGAACGCTTCGCCGTGCCGGACGACCATCCCGTGGATGCAGTAGTCGGGCACCCAGGACACCACCCAGGTGTTGATGCCCATGCGCGCGAGACAGATCTGGTTCCGGGGGCCCTCCGCGTGCTGGCAGGCGAGCGGCGGGAGGTCCTTCTCGTGGGTTCCCCAGCCGAGCTCGGCGGTCGTCGTTCCCTCCTCGCGGAAGCCCTCGATGCTCCAGGTGTTGACGAACTCGTCGACCTCCTTGGGTTTGTCGGTGATCTGCGTGTCTCGCTCGCTGCAGTGGATGACCTTCACGCCGAGCTTCATCGCGAGCAGGTTGAAGGCACGGTCCTTCACGAGCTGGCGCAGCTCCTCCGCGTCCTGCCCCTGGGACGAGCCGTCCCGGAGCTGGCGCTGCGCGATGTCGATGAGCCCCTGCTTGGTGAAGTGGGAGATGAGCCCCGGGTTCGCCCCGTGCTCGAGCACGGCCGTGGGCCCCGGCTCCGCCCAGCTCGCCACCATGCGCCGGAGGTTCATGTGCCGCCAGTAGAGGGTGCGCTGCTGTGGCGGCTTCGACTCGGCTCCTTCGTAGGGGTCCCACACCTCGACCGACGTGTTGACGTACAGGACGCCCTTGTCGTGGCACCACTGGAGGATCTCGCAGGCATCGATGTTCCAGGCGAGGTCGATGAGGACGTCCCCGGGGCCCAGGTATCTGGCGAGGACGGCTCCCATGTTGTCGCGGGTGATGCGCTTGCGGACGAACCGGACGCCCCGCTTGAGCCAGGGACCGAGCTCCTCGCGCCGGTCCTCGAAGTCCATGACCGTGATGTTCTTCGCCGGCACCTTCACGTGCTTCGCCAGGATGGGAAGCGTGCACTGCGCCACGGCACCGTATCCGACGAACAGGATGCGCTTCCCGAAGTCGATCATGGAGCCCCCTCGATTGCGAATGGTCCGCTACCCCGCCGTGCGGGGCGCACATTCTACTTCCCAGAGCACGCCGGGAAACGACTTTCGCGACGGGCGGCTCAACGCTCGGCGACGGCTGCCGCGGGGCAGGGCCGGGTGGCGGGCCACCCGGCCGCGCGGACCGCGACCAGCGCGAGCCCCTCGAAGAGGACATGAGCCGCGAGCAGGCTGGTCAGGTCGGAGTGGTCGAGCGCGGGGCAGACCTCGACCACGTCCATCCCCACGAGGCGCACGCCGCCAAGCGCCCGCAAGAGGGCGAGCGCCTCGCGCGACGTTAGCCCGCCCGGAACGGGGGTTCCCGTGCCGGGCGCAAAGGCCGGGTCCACCGCATCGACATCGAAGGAGAGGTACACGGGCCGGTCGCCAACCACCCGCCGGATGTCGTTCGCCACCGAACGTACGCCGAGTTCTGCCACGTCGAACGCGGAGTAGACCGACCCATCGTACCGGCCGGGGGGACCGGCGTCGTCGTCGCAACTGCCTCGCGGCCCCCTGACGCCCACCTGGTGCAGCTGCCCCGGGAGGACGAGCGCCTCGTCGAGCGCGTGCCGGAAGGGGGTGCCGTGATGGAATCTCTCCCCCCAAACCTCCGGCCCGCTCGTGTCGAAGTGGGCGTCCACGTGCACGACCGCGACGGGGCCGTGGACCCGCGCCGCAGCGCGAAGCGCCGGCAGGGCGATCGAGTGGTCTCCGCCCACGAGGAACGGGACCACGCCGACCTCGAGGACGCGCGTCACCTCCTCCTCCACGCGCTCCCGCATCGCCGCGGCTTGGAACGGGGGGAAGACGACGTTGCCGCCATCGACGGCCGGGGCCCGCTCGAAGACCTCCAAGCCGTGCTCCGGGTGCCACCCCTGGAGCAGCGCGCTGACGCGCCGCACGTGGAAGGGGCCGAAGCGGGCGCCGGGCTGGTAGGTCGAGCCGCCGTCGAAGGGCACGCCGAGGAAGGTCGCGCGGGTGCCGGATGGCGGGAGGCGGCCGGCTGCCGACGGAAGCCGAAAGAACGGGGTCTGCCCGTGCGCCAGGTACTCAAGCGCCGACTGCTGCACCATCGTGCTCTCCCATCAAGGCGACGACCCTTTGCCGGACGGCAGCCGCCAGATCGGCCGCGCCGGCATGCTCCGCGGCGCGGACCGGGTGGCCCGTGCGAAGCCGGACGCGCCCGCGGGAGTCGCCGGCGACGCGGAGATAGTGTGGCAGGAAGGTCGCGTCACCGACCCACGCCAGGTGGGCGGGCTCGTACGACAGGGCGACCGGGACGACGGGAACGTTGGCCTGCCGGGCCAAACCGAATAGGCCGCGGCGGAAGGGGAGGACCCCTTCCCCGGTGGTGGTCGTGCCCTCGGGGAAGTTGAGTACGGGCAGGCTGGCGGCGAGGGCCCGCTGCGCCGCGCGCAAGACCCGCGCGCCGCTCCGGGCGTCGGCGCGCTCGACGAACAGCACGCCCAGCTCTGACACCAAGCCGCCGATGATCGGCCAACCGGAGACGTCGATCTTGGATACCGGGACGCACGGAACCGTGGCCGCGACCACCAGGGGATCGAGCCAGCTCACGTGGTTCGAAGCGAGCACGACCGGGCCGATGGGCACCGGCCCGTCGATCTCGACCGCCAACCCGTGCAGGGCGAGCACGCTGCGGCAGACGTCGCGGAGGACGAGCGCGCGCGCCCGGATGCCATCCGCTTCTCCAGCGCGCCGGAGCTTGGCGAGTCGGCGAGCAGCAGCTGCCGCGGAGAGGCTCGTCGCGGCGATGCAGACGCCGGCACGCGCGATGCGGACTCCGGTCCCCGCGGCCGGAGGGCCTCGGCGGGCCGGGCTCAAGCGGCCCCCTGAAGACGCTCGGCGTCCACGAGGCCCAGGCGGCCGAGACGCTCGCGCAGCTTCTCGAACGCGGCACGTTCGACGCACGACAGGATGCGCCGGTCCCCGGGGCCATAGAAGTCCTCCCGGAACCCGGTCTCCCGCGCCCCGAGGGCCGCGTGGAGCGCCCGGGCTGTCAGGTTGTCCTCCTTGACCGTAAACCAGCACGAATCGACGCGCCCAGCGAGCGCGCCGATGAGCCGGCGAAGCAGCTGGAACGCAACGCGCGAACCCTGAAGGTCCGGCGCGACCGCCAGGGTGGTGCAATACGCCTCGCGGCCCTTCACGAAGCAAAAGACGTAACCGACCGGACGGCCGTCCTCGATCGCGATGAAGGACGTGTCGGGGAAGAAGTCGCAGCAGAGTCGGACGTAGTAGGGGCCGAGAACGGCCTCTCCGGACGCCCCGAACACTTCGTCCTCCAGCCGCATCAGCGCGGGGAAATCCTCGGACCGAAGGCTTCGTATCTCGCGGCTTCCCATTCGCTCTGTCACGGCACTGTAGCCCGCACATGTGGATGGCGAGTCACGTGCCGGCGACGACTCGGCGAACTCCGTCAGTGCCGCTGGGATGGGTCGCAGGTGCACCTGCCCTCAGCGGGCCGCGCGCCCGCGCGGCCCGCCGTGCGTGGAGCGCCGGACACCCCGCCGCCCGCCAGCTCCCGCACGAAGGACTCCAGTACCTCCGCTGCCTGTGCAGGCCGTCGAGCCTCGAGGCCCTCCAGCGCCAGCCGGAACTCTCGGCGGTGGTCGAGGAAGTCGGCGACGGCCGCGCGCGAGATGCTCGCGTGGCGGATCGACCGTCCCACCCCCAGCGCCTCGACCTGGTGGGCGTTCAGCCGCTGCTCCGCGCTCGCCTCCGGAGACACGAGGATGGGTTTCCGGAGATGGAGCGCCTCGCTGATGAGCTGGTGGCCGCCGGTCGCGAGAACCGCCTCGCAGCTCGCGAGGTCGCCGACGAAGGCCGCCTCGTCGATGGGCTTCATCGAGACGTTGCCCTCGCGACCCTCGCGGTGCCCGTAGACGACCACGGGGCGGCCGAGCGAGCGAAGCGCAGCGTGGACGTGCGGGGTGTAGAGATGCCGGTCGTTATTGAAGTACACGAGCAGGTGGCGGCCATCACTCGGCTCGGACCCGAGCACGCGCTCGCGCAAGACCGGGCCGACCCAGACCACCCCAGCCCGCCGGGGAGGGGCCTCGTAGAAACTGGAGACCACCGCCCGGTCCACCGGCCCCATGAGTATCCTGTACACGAGGGCGTCGACGGCTAGCGGCAGGCGCTCTTCGAATGGAACGCGCGGTCGGCAGTGGGCGATGATGCCGACGTGGTCGAGACCGATCGTCGGGACGCCAAGGCGCCTCGCGGCACGCAGAACGAGCGGTTCGGAGTCCGACACCACCACGTCCGGCCCGAACTCGGCGAGCCGCTCGGCAACCCGACGGTACGCTTGGCCGTCGGTGAATAGGTCCCACGCCAGAAGGGCATTCGCCGCGAACGTCGAGACGCGAGAAAGGCGCGCCCCGCGGTAGCCGAAGGCGAGGTGCGGCACCTGCTCGACCTGAAATCGCGGAGCCAGGATTCCGACCGCATCGCCTCCGGCGTAGACCCGAACCTCGTGGCGCTCGGCGAGCGAAGGAAGGAGGGCGAGAACTCTCGTGGCGTGGCCCCTTCCGTAGCCATGCACGCCGTAGGCGATGCGCACGACGCGAGGCTGCACGGCGGCCGCGGCCAGCCGACGGCGGAGCGGTGACGAAGACGCCACGGACGAGGACGAGCGAGCGGCCGTCCACCCGCGGTCACAGAAGTGTCACGGTCGGGACGCGGACCGCCCTCGATGATGGGGCGAATGGGCGATCTCCACGTGGTCTTCGGCGCGGGCCAGGCGGGACGCCTCCTCGCCGCAAGGCTCGTCGAACTTGACCAGCGGGTCCGCGTCGTAAGTCGCAGAGCGCACCGGGTACCGGGCGCGGAATGCGTGACCGGCGATGCCGCGGATCCGGGGTTCTGTGAAGCCCAGGCCGCGGGTGCCCGGTCCGTCTACCACTGCCTCGCGTCGGCGTACGACGTGAAGGCCTGGGCCGAGGAGTTGCCGCGTTTCGCCGCCAACCTGTCCGCGGCGGCGGGCCGAGCGGGAGCGCGTCTCGTCGTGCTCGACAACCTCTACGCGCTGGGGCGTCCCCACGGGCGCCTCATCGACGAGGACCTCCCGATGAACCCGTGCTGCCGGAAGGGCGAGATCCGGGCGCAGGTCGCGGAGGCGCTCTTCGCGGCGCACCAGCGAGGGGAAGTCCGCGTCGTGGCCGGGAGGGCGTCGGATTTTTACGGGCCCGGCGCCACGAAGTCACACTTCGGGGAGCGCTTCTGGAGGCAGGTGCTCGAGGGCAGGACCCCGACGCTGCTCGTAGGTCTCGACACCGCCCACAGCTACCACCTCCTCCGCGACGTGGCCCGCGGCCTCGCGGCTCTCGGCATGGCCGAGGACGACGTGGTCGGGCGGGCCTGGATGCTCCCGTGCGCGCCGGCCGGGCCGACGCGGGCGCTCGTCGCCCAGTTCGCCGAGGCCCTAGGCCGGCCGTTGCGTGTCCGCTCCATGCCCGTCGCGGCCGCGCGAGTCCTTGGCCTCTTCGTGCCGATCGCCCGGGAGGCGGCGGAGGTTTCCTACCAGTGGGCGGAGCCCTTCGTCGTGGACGACGGGCGCTTCCGGGCGCGGTTCGGCCTCGAGGGCACGCCCCTCTCCGAGGGCGCGCGCGAGACCGCCACGTGGGCGACCCGGGCCTACGCGTCCGGCCGTCGGGCGGGATAGCGAATCGAGTCCTCGCCGCCTCGCATTTCGACGAGCCGCGGAAGGCGGGCACGGGCGGCGACGGCGGCGACGACGGACAAGACGATGGCCGCCGAGAGCGCGACCCAGCGCGGGGCCGCGCAGCCGGCGTGCGCCCAATCCGCCGTCGAGGGCAAGAGCGACCCCAGCAGCGCGTAGATCGCGCAGCCCGGGAGAATGGCGATCCCCGTCGCGAGCGCGTAGTCGCGGGTGCGAAGACCGGTCGTGCCGAACGCGTAGTTCAGGAGGTAGAAGGGCACGAGCGGGGACAGGCGCAGCCAGAAGACGACCTCCGGGCCAGCGTGCTCCAGGGCGCGGGCAAATGGTCGCAGCCGGTGGCTCCGGGCGAGCAACTTCCGAAGGCCGGTCCCCCCGATCCTGCGCCCGGCCTCGAACGCCGCAGTGGCGCCGAGAGCCCCGCCGACGGCGGACACGAGGGTCCCCGCGATCGGGCCGAAAGCGTTGCCGGCACCGACGGCAAGGGGTGCCGTTGGCAGGAGGAGGAGCGCGGCGGGCACGAAGGCGCCGGCGTACAGCAGAGCGCCAGCGGCCCCGGCATCGCGGGCGGTGCCGAGGAGGTCGCCGATCACGCGCCAGACGGGGAGGAGAAGCCCGGCAGCGAGGGCCAGGGCGAACAGGGCGCCGAGCGCGAGGAGGCGAATCAAGGGTCCGATCGTCGCGTTCGCCTAGGGGGGGCCGAAGACGAGGTGAGGGGGGACCACCCGGGGATGGCGGGGCCTAGACGGCGACGCGCCCCAGCCGTCGAAGGACCTGCACCGCGAGCGCGGCGCCCACCAGCCCCGCCGCGAGAAAGCCGATGCGCTGCCACGCCGCGGCGAGCGACGCAGCCCCGCCGCCCAGGCGGGCGCCGAGCCACAGGACGAGTGGCACCTGCACGCATGCCGCAAGGGAGTCGACGGCGAAGAATCGCGGCACGCCCATCTCGGAGGCGCCGCAGGCGAGGTAAACGGGGCCGCGGACAAGAGGGGTGAAGCGCGTGGCGAAGACCAGGCCGCGGCCGTGACGTCGCACGGAGGCGAGCGCCTCCTGCACGGCCCCGCTCTCGAAGGCGTGACGCAGAGGGCCCGCGCGAGAGATGCCTCGGGCGAGGCGGCTCCCGAAGAACACCGCCGCCGAGTTCGCCGGGAGAAGCCCGAGCAGGACGGCCCCGAACGCCCCCACGAACCCGATCCGCCCCTGGCTCGCCAGCATGCCGAGGGTGGCGATGACGATTTCCTCGGGGACGGAGGGCAGGACGCACCCCTGGAGCAACAGCCACGTCGCGGCCGCGCCGATCTGCCAGGGTGCGAGGTCGGAGAATCGCGCAAGGAGGTCCTGCACGGAGACACTCTAACGGAAGAACCCGAGATTCGCCTCTCCCCGGTCGTGGGAGACGTGCCCCGCCTCCCCGTCCCGCCGGACGCGAGCGAGACAGCGGGGCGAACCGAATCGACACGTCGCTGCCACGGTTCGGCCTCGCATTCCCCCCATCATGGCGACGAGGCAGCTGCGAGGGCGGGCAGAGGGCGCGGTGCGGGGCGCTGCCGGGACGGAGGCATTCTCGTGACCAACTACTCGCTCTACGCCATCTACGTCGGCGCGTATTCGGACTCATCGCACTTCGCGGACGATGGCGATGGCGCCCTGCGCGCCATCGCCCGGCAGAGCGCCTGGCTGTCTGCCATCGAGCGGGCCATCGCGGAGCTCGCTGCGCACGATGCCACGAACGGGACGCCGATGCGCTCGAAGGCGCAGTTCGACCGCTGCCTCGAGGACGGTGCGCTCCTTCTGCAGAAGCTCGAGGTGCGGCACGAGCGGCCGACCGCTTCCGCCGCGGCGGGTCGTGGCGGCGTCGCGTGTGCCACAGGCTGAGCCGGGGCGGAAGGCGCTGCCCGCTCCCTCTTCCGCACGGGCCCGAGTCCGCAGCGCCATCGACGGCTCGGGCGCACATGGTGCGCAACGCTCCGACATCCGGGCGATCGGCTCGCTTCCGTTGCCAAGTCGTTTCCCCCGTCTCACCTCCCTGCGACCCGGCTCCCATAGGCTCGATCGGGTACTCCGCAGGTGGGAAGGAGGGTCGCAGTGAACCCGAGCCACGCACTCTTCGCTGCCTCGCTCCTCGGCGTCCTGCTCGTGGGGCTGCAGGTGATCGTGCTCCGACGCCACGTGCGCGCCAAGATCGGCGCACCCGCGGACCTCCCGGGCATCTCGATCCTGAAGCCCCTCTGCGGCGTCGATGAGGACCTCGGGCGGAGCCTCGAGGTCTTTGCGGGCCTCGACTACCCGCAGTTCGAGGTCCTGCTGGGCGTGAAGGATCCCGTCGACCCGGCCTGGCCGCTCGCGGCCGCCGCGGCAGCCCGCTGGCCCGGCCGGTTCCGCCTCGTGAGACAGCAGGGCGAGCCGGGGCTCAACCCGAAGGTGAACCAACTCATCACCCTCTCGCGCGCGGCGCGCTACGACGTGCTTGTCGTGAGCGACTCCAACGTGCGGGTGCGGCCCGGTTACCTCCGAGAGATTGCGGCGCACCTCGGTGCCGAGGATGTGGGCCTCGTCACACACCCCATCGTCGGGGTTGGCGAGCACTCGATCGGCGCGCTCTTCGAGAACCTCCACCTCGCCGCAAGCGTCGCGACAGGCATGGTCGCGGCGAAGCAGCTCGCTGGGCGCGACGTGGTCGTGGGGAAGTCGATGGCTCTCCGCCGTCGGGACCTGGACGCGCTCGGCGGTTTCGAGTGTGTGAAGGACGTGCTCGCCGAGGACTACGTCCTCGGCGTGAAGGTGCCGTCCGAGCTGGGCAAGCGGGTGGCGATAGCCTCGGAGCCGGTGGAGAACGTGAACCAGGATCGGCCGCTCTCGGCCTTCGTCAGCCGCTACACCCGCTGGTGCGTCATGCAACGGAAGATCGCCGGGTCGATCGTGTATGGAAGCCAGGTCTTCCTGAACCCCGTCGCGTTCGCGGTTGCCGCCGCGGTGGTGTCCCCTGAGGCGGCCTCCGCCACGCTACTCGCGGCCATCTGCGCGGCGAAGGCCGTCCTCGACGACGCCGCGGCCCGCACCCTGCGCGGGCGCGGCTTCCGCTGGCGCTGGCTCCTCCTCGCGCCGGTGAAGGACCTGGTGTTCGCGGTGGCGTGGGCGCGGGGCTTCGTTTGGAACACCGTGACGTGGCGTGGGCACCGGCTCCGCGTGCTTCCCGGATCCGCTCTCGCGCCGACGCAGGGCCGGCAGCCCGAAGAGATGCTCGAGGACGTGGAGAGAACGCTCGCGACCGAGCCGTAGGGTCGGCGGACCGCCTCAGGCCACGGCGGCAGCCGGGGCAGGCGACCGGGCGCCGGGCTTCCACGCGCGAGGAGAGACGCGCTCCGTCGCGAGCCACCCCTCCCAGACCACCTCGCCGTTGGCATGAGCTAGGAGCCGCGCGCGACCGAGCTGGGTCGTGCACCCCGCGTTCAAAATGCGCATGGGAACGGGACCCGGAGCCGTGACGTGGAACTCCGCCGGCACGTGGCGGTGGCCGTGTAGCACGAGCCGGCAGCGTCCCAGGATCCTTCCGAGCAGATCCTCTCCGAGCGGGAGTTCGTCCGCGCTCGGAAGCCCGATGAGGGTGGCGAGCTTCTCGGCGATGTCCTCCACGGGCAGCGGGAGTACGTGGTGGTGGAGCATCACGACCGGCAGGGCGCCGGGCGGGACGTCGGCGAGGGCCACCTCCACGTCGGCCACGTCCCGCGCGGTCACGACGCCGTGCCCGTCGATGAGCGAGCGGTTATGGGGCGCCGTGGAATCGACGCGGACGACGTGCAGGCCAGGGCGGGAAGCGATCGCGACACGGCCACCGCGCATCAAGCCGCGAGCCGCGTCGTCGCCGAGGCGGTCGTGGTTGCCCGGGACGACGCACAGGCGCCCGTTCTCGAGCAGCGGTGCGAAGAGCCGCTCGAACCGGGCGAGCTCCTCGGCGCGTCCGCGATGGGTGACGTCACCGCTCAACAGCACGTCGTCCACGCGCGCCTTGAGAAGCGCCTCGACGAGGTGGCGCGCCGACAGATCGGTCGCGTCGTCCCGCCCGATGTGGAGGTCGGAGATGTGAGCGAAGGTGCGAACCAAT
>DATKJV010000012.1:0-11539 GCA_035543235.1 Anaeromyxobacteraceae bacterium
GGCCGCGTACTCCTGGCGGGAGATGTGTCCGCCCGGGCTCCTCGCCTCGGCGCGTGCGCCCGAGGGCGGACGGACGAGGAAGAGGACCTCGATCCGCTCGGACGGATCGACAGGGCCCACGTACTTCGCATCCGTCGGGAGGGCCTTCTCGCTACCTGGAATCGAGACGAACTTGGTGTCGGCTGCCACGGGTCCTCACCTCCGCCCGCGCGGAAGTCGCGGGGCGCTCATCTGATAGTGGACAGGACTGGCGCCGCCAAGTCCCCGCTGGGCTCGCGCGATGGGGCGTGATCCGGTGTAGGTGCCTGGACGCCGAGGTGAGGACTGGTTGGGAAACGGCGCGCGGCCCGAGAGTCGGCCGAGTATGGGATCGGGCGTTCGGAGGACCCGGCTATGCCGCAAGAGCGCATCGAAGACGTCGTCCGGGAGAGCCTGCCGACCCTGCGGGCCGCCCGGGCGCTCGCTGCGAGGCCTGGCTACCGCCTCGACCGAGGGCGCCTCACGATGGAGCCGGCCGTCGTCGTGCTCGCGGGGACAGAGACCGCGCGGGAGAAGATCCCCGAGCGGCTCGGCGGGTACCGGACGGACGTCCGCGGCGCAAGCGCCACAGAGACCCTTCGGGCGAAGGACCCCGAAGGATACGCGCAGGCGGCCGCGCGCGTGCCGCCGGAGCATCGGCTCGCCCGCTTCCCGGGCGAGGTGGACGTGGCGACCGGGAAGCCGGTCGCGGCACCCCTCCCGGCGAACCCGACCGTGCCGTACACGCCTCCCCCGGGGGTCCCGCTCGCGCCCGTCACGGATCGGATGTCGCTCACGTGCTCCGCGAGCCCGGACGCGGGATGGGCCGTCCTCGCGGCCTTCCTCGCCGCGGTGAAGCAGGGGCTCACGGTGGGGATGTACGACTTCACGTCGGCCCACGTCCTCGCGGCCGTTCGAGCGGCGCTCGGAAGCGCCGGGACCCTGTCGCTCGTCCTCGACGACCCGCCCAGGAACCCCACTGCGGATCAGACCGACGAGGAGAGCGAGCAGGCGCTCGCTCGCGCTCTGGGGAGCCGCCAGTCCTTCGCCTGGGCCGCCGAGGCGCTCGACCCCCGCGTGTCGAAGGCGATCTTCCCGAGCGCTTACCACATCAAGGTGGCGGTGCGGGACCGCGCCGCCTTCTGGCTTTCGTCCGGCAACTGGAACAACTCGAACCAGCCGGTCGTCGATCCCTGGAAGGACCCGACGGGCGCGGCGGCCATCGCAGCGAAGAGCGACCGCGACTGGCACGTCGTCGTCGAGCACCCCGGGCTCTCCCGGACGCTCGAGAGCTATCTCCGACACGACCTCGCGGTGGCAGAGGGCCTGCAGGCAACGGCGGCCCGGGCGGCGTCGCCGCTCCCGCAAGCGCTCCTCGCGGGCGGCGCGTCCCTCGCCCCAAGGCCCTCCCCGCGGCGGTTCTTCCACCCGCTCACCGTCTCGAGCGAGGTCGCGAGCGTCCAGCCGCTCCTCACGCCCGACCTCGGCAGCGGCAACTACGCCTCGAACCTCCTCGCGCTGCTGGAGTCCGCGAAGCAGAAGCTCTACATCCAGACGCAGTACGTCCACCCCCCGCAGGGCGGGGAGGACGCGCCCTTCCGGGCGCTCGTCGACGCCGTACGGCAGAAGATGCAGGCGGGGCTCGACGTGCGCGTCATCCTCTCCGAGTACGAGACGGCGCCGTACCTCGAGCAGCTCCAGGCGGCGGGCTGGAACCTGGCCCAGGTCCGCATCCAGCGGGGAGTCCACAACAAGGGCTTCGTCGTCGACTCGAGCGCGGTCGCGGTCGGGAGCCAGAACTGGTCGGGCGACGGCGTCCTCCGCAACCGCGACGCCACGCTCGTCATCCGCCACGCCGGGGTCGCCCAGTACTTCGAGGGCATCTTCCTCGCGGACTGGGAGGAACTCGCGGCTCCCGCGGCTTGAGGCGTCCGCCCCTCAGGGGGACGGGCACTGAGGCCCGCCCGCAGCGCACTCCTGGATGACGAGCCCGAACTCGGCGCCGGCCTTCGCGACGGTGTCGACGATCACGTAGTAGGTGCCGGCGGCGAGCGAGAGCGAGAGGAAGCGGTCCGAGCTCGCGAGGCACCCCGTGCCGTCGGGAGCGGTGGCGAGGTTCAAGGTGAACGGACCCGGCGTGGCGTAGCCCCCGTCCAGGACGGCGATGCGGAGGTCCGTCGTCGCGGAGAGGACGAGCTCGTAGACGACCTCGGGGCCCGGCGACGGCGTGGAGCCGGCGCACGAATAGGACCCGATCCGGCTCTGGCCGTCCGTGGCGGTGTTGCGGACGTCCGCGAAGGGGAGCTGGGCCGCGACGAACGGGGAGGCGGAGGTCCCGCTGCCCGCCATCCTCGGCGCGTTCGAATCGAGCGAGGAGGCGGTGCCGGTCACGACCTGCCGCACCCGGTCGAGGGCGTCGAGCGTCACGAGGTTCCGGACGTTGTAGCCGTACTGGTTCCACGGCTGGCTCGGGGCGCAGGTCGAGGGGGTGGCGTCGAAGCGGCAGGTCTCGCCGACCGTGTCCGTGCAGACCGAGGGATGGACGTCGTCGCCCGAGAGGCCATTGTTCGGCAGCGGCCACATCTCGCGGAAGAAGTCGATGAAGGGGACCTGGCGGGCCTGGGCGATGGCGCGCGTGGTGTTCACGAAGAGGGTCGCGCGGCCGAGCTGCTTGCCGTCGCAGCCGCCCGCCATCGACTGCGTGAGGTCCGTTCGCGGCGGCATGGAGGAGAGGATCGGGACGACGCCGTTCGCGAGCAGCGTGTCCACGATGTAGCGCATCCGGTAGAAGTAGATGCTCGCGATCTGCGCGTCGGTGAGCCCGCAGCCGCAGCAGAGCGAGTCGTTCGACCCGAACATGACGACCGCGGTCCCCGGCTCCACGGCCGCGATCTCCTCGAGGAGGGGACAGTTCGCGTTCGGGCACCCCGCGTAGGACATGTCCGCGCTCCAGCCCGGATAGGCGGCGAGGCTCACGCGTGCGAACGGCGTCTCGGTGGAAGTGGCCTTGACCGACTGCCAGTAGGAGACCGCGGCGGCGAGGTCGGGGCGCGACCCGAGGTTCACGGTCGCGCCGGACCTCGGATCGAAGCAGACCATGAAGTAACCGGCCGGGACGCCGTTCGAGGACGTGCTCGCGGTGATCGAGTCGCCGACCTTCATGAAGACGGGCGCCCGAAGCCCGGACGTGGCGGCGCTCACCGCCGCGATGCGGGAGGCGATGTCGCTCGTGATCGGAGACTGGGCGCGGTCGCCGGTGTAGAGGACGCGGCCGGCGGCCACGCAGGAGCCCGCGCTGCACACCTGGCCGGCCGCGCACGTCACGCCGCAGCCGCCGCAGTTCGAAGCGTCGGACGAGAGGGAGACGCAGGCGGCGGGGTTCGCCGCGGGGCACGCCGTCTCGCCGGAGGGGCAGCCGCAGGTGCCGCCGGCGCAGACTTGGAAGGCGGCGCACGCCTTGCCGCAGGTCCCGCAGTTCTGCGGGTCGGTTGCGAAGCTCGTGCACGTGGCCGTGGCGCCGGTCCCGCAGGCGTCCGGCGCGGCCGCGGGGCAGGTGCAGACGCCGCCCGCGCAGGCCTGGGTGGCGCCGCAGGCGTTCCCGCACGCGCCGCAGTTCGAGGTGTCGGACGAGAGGGAGACGCAGGCGGTCGGATTCGCCGCGGGGCACGCCGCCTCGCCGGAGGGGCAGCCGCAGCTGCCGCCCGCGCAGACCTGGAAGGCGGCGCACGCCTTGCCGCAGGTCCCGCAGTTTCGCGGGTCCGTGGCGAGCGTCGTGCAGGTCGCGGCGGCGCCGGTGCCGCAGGCGTCCGGGGCGCCCGGCGGGCAGGAGCAGAGGCCGCCCGTGCAGCTCTGGGCGGCTCCGCACGCGTTTCCGCAGGCTCCGCAGTTCTGCGGGTCGGTGGCGAAGGAGGTGCAGGTTGCCGCGGCGCCGGCGCCGCAGGCGTCGGGCGTCCCCCCGGGACACGTGCAGACGCCGCCCGTGCAGCTCTGGGCGGCCCCGCAGGCGTTCCCGCAGGCTCCGCAGTTCCTCGGGTCCGACTGGAGGTTCGCGCAGTAGGCTCCCGACCCCGACGCGCACGCGTCCTTCGCCGGAGGCGGGCAGGCGCACTGGCTCGCCGTGCACGCCTGGCCGGAAGGGCAGACGTGGCCGCACGTTCCGCAGTTGCTCGCGTCGCTCGCGAGGTCCGCGCAGTAGCCGGGTCCGCTCCCTCCCGCGCACGCGGTCTGACCCGAAGAGCAGCTCACGGCACAGTTGCCGCTCGTGCACACCTGGCCGGAGTTGCACGCCTTGCCGCATCCGCCGCAGTTCCCGGGGTCGGTCGCGAAGCTCGTGCAGAAGGCCGTCGTTCCCGATCCGCAGGCGTTCGGCGCGCCGTCCGGGCAGGCGCACGCCCCGGCCTTGCACACCTCTCCCGCGGCACAGGCCACGCCCGCGTTCGCGCCCAGGCAGTCCCCGGAGGCGCCGCAGAAGAGGGGCGACGTCGCCGGGTCGACGCACTGTCCGCCGCAGGACACGAGCCCCGAAGCGCAGCTCGCGCCGCAGGCGCCCCCGCTGCAGACCTCTCCGCTCGGGCACGTCGTCCCGGCGCTCGCGCCGGTGCAGTCGCCGGAGGCGCCGCAGTAGCGGACGTCGGTCAGCGGGTCGACGCACTGTCCGCCACAGAGGAGGAGCCCGGGCTGGCAGGTCGCCTGGCAGGTGCCGGCGCTGCAGACCCCGCCGCTCGCGCAGGCACGCCCGGCTCCGGCCCCGGTGCAGGAGCCCGCGGCGCCGCAGTGAAAGGCGTCGGTGAGCGGGTCGACGCACTCGCCGCCGCAGAGGACGGTGCCGGCGGCGCACGTCGAGACGCAGGAGCCCCCGGCGCAGGCCGTGTGCGCCGGACACGCGTTCCCGCATCCGCCGCAGTTCGCGTCGTCCTGGGAAGGGTCGACGCAGGCGCCGCTGCAGACGACGCGCGGCGACGGGCAGCTCCCTCCCGAGGAGCCGCAGCCGAGGAGCAAGGCCAGCGCGACGAGTGGGGCGACCCAGCGCAGGCGGCTCGACGCGGCGGAGGGGACAGTCGTCTCGCGCGCCGGGAAGGCCGGCGCCGCGGGAAGCGGACTCCCGCGCAGCACGCTGGTACGCGGTTCTGGCAAGCGGGCCCGGTCAACGGGCCGAGGCGGGACGCTAGCACTTCGGGACGGACGCAAGCCGTACCGGGGCCGCGGGACACGCCGGCCACGCCAGGACCCGAACGCGATGCCCTACGGCACGAGGGAGAGGATGGCGTACCCCTGGAAGGCCGGCAGGACGGTGGAGACGGACCAGCCGGACGGGTTGAGCGCGAAGCGCTCGTCGCCGCCGTCCGCGGTCCGGAACCGGGCGCGGCGGGCGGAGCCGGCGACTCCATCCCCGAGGACGAGCGTGGCCCCCCGCAGCGGCGCGTCTCCGAGCGAGACCAGGTGCACGTCCAGCCGCTTGGGTGCGCGCCAGAGCGAGACGAGGACCGGCGTCCGGGACTGGACCTCCACGGCGCGGCGACCGCGGCCGCGGAGCGCGTCGAGGGCCTTGGCGATCGGCTCGAGCGCCGCGGGCCCGACGGGGAGCCCGGTCGCGGGGTTCGGGACGAGCGGCGGGAGGCCGAGGAGCGTCCCCTGGCCGACCTTCACGGTGCTGCGCGCCTCCGGGAGGAACGGAGGCAACTCCTCCCCGGCGTCGTCGACCCGTCCGGGCGCGCCGAAGGCCAGCACGAGCCCGCCTGCCTCGAGGTAGCGCGACACGGCAGCGGCCTCGGGCGCGGCGAGCGCGGTCGCCTGCGCGAGGACCAGGACGGACCCCGGCCGCGGTGCCAGCGCCCCGGTCGTGGCGATCCACTGCACGTGCATGCGGGAAAGGGTCTCGCCGGCCTCCTCCACGGCCATCCGGTGGAGGCCCCTCGTCCACAGGTCGGCCTCGGCCGAGTAGAAAAGCACGCACTCCGCGACCGGGTCCGAGAAGGCTTGCGAGGCGCGGCGCGCGGCATGGCCCCGGGCGAGCGCGCGCACGGGAGAGAGCGCCACCGCCCGGTCGCCCTCCTCGAAGGCGACCTCCACCCCGGAGGACGCGAGCACGGCCCCGAGCCGCGCCACCGCTGCGCCGTCCAGGTCCTCCGGGACCTCGGCCGCGACGAGGCGCTGCCCCATCACCGCCCGCCACAGGCGGGACACTCCGATCCCCGCCTGGTGCGCCGCGAGCCGGAGCGGGAACACGGCGGCGTCGAGTATCCGGCACGCCTCGTACTGGGCGGGGCCGACGCCGTCGAAGCGCGCGCCGATGCGCAACTCCCGCCGCGCCTCCCGCGCCCGGTCGCGCACCGGGCGCACGTAGGCGGCGAGCGCGTCCGAGAGCGACTCGTTCCGGAAGCGCCAGAACTCCCGCCCGAAGTGGAGCTGCTCGTAGGTGACGGCGCCTGGAGCCGTCGCGAGCGCGTCGCCGGCGAGACGGCGGTAGTCGAACGGCTCGAGCTGAGCGCCGTACTCGCGCCGGAGCTCGGCGAGGAACGCGCCCTGGCAGGCGTCGGAGAAGCCGGCGCCGAGGAGGCCCAGCGCGAGCACCGCGTCGGGCCGGTCGAGGAGGAGTCCCGGGTGGCCCAGGTCGACGGACCGGATGGCGAGGTCGGCCACGCGCCGGCGGTGCTCGAGGTTGTGGAGGCAGGCGCGCTCGAATCCGGAGACGCCGGAGACCCTCCCGTCGGCGGCCCGGCAGGCCTCGACCTGGTCGGCGGCCCGTCCCGCAGGCACCCGCGCCCACGCGCGGGAGGGGGGTCCCGCCAGGCCGGCGTCCGCCGGGTCGACGACGAGGGGCGCGCCGCCCGTCTCCGCCGCGTACGCCTCCATCTCCGCGAGCGCGTCTCCGGGGCGGAGGCGGAAGGGCGCGAAGGTCTCGATCGCCACGGAGAGGGGGACCGTACACCGCCCGCCACGGGAGGGGCAACGAAGCCCCGCCCGCAAAGCGGCCGCCCGAAGGGCGACGGCTGCGCAGTGCTTGGCATCCGGCGCTCTACGGGTCTTCCGGGGTTTCCCCGGACCCGTCCCTCCGAGGCTTACAACGTGGGAAAAGGTGCGTAAGTCGTCGAGTTGACGATGGATTATTCGGATGGTACCCACGAAGACGACTGGCGAGCCGGGGAGAAACCCCGACGGGGCGGCCATCACCCCCCGGAAGGCTTTCGTCCAGGGAGGTCAGGCGAGCGATGGGCGAACTGTTCGGGAGCGTCGCGCGGGTGTTCGAGGCAGGCGGGCCGGGGATGTACCCCATCGCCGTCGCCATGATCTTCTCGCTGACCATCATCGTCGACCGGATCGTGGTCCTCTACTTCAGGGCGGCCATCGACAAGGACGCCTTCATGCGGACGCTCAAGAAGCTCGTCTACGCGGGCGAGCTCGACAAGGCCATCAGCTACGTGGCGGGCCAGAAGAAGACCCCGCTCACCCAGGTCATCAAGTCGGGGCTCATCGCCGTCCCGAAGGGCGAGGAGGACGTGCAGGCGGCGCTCGACGAGGCGACGCTCCGGGAGGCCCCGGTCGTGGAGAGGCGGACCGGCTACCTCGCCATGATCGGCAACGTGGCGACGCTGCTCGGGCTGCTCGGGACCATCGTCGGCCTCATCAAGTCCTTCGGAGCCGTCTCCGCCGCAAACCCGGCCGACAAGGCGACCATCCTGTCGCAGGGCATCTCGGAGGCCATGAACTGCACGGCCTTCGGCCTCGGCGTCGCCATCCCGTCTCTCATCGCCTACTCGGTCCTGCAGGGGCGCACGCAGCGCATGATGGACGACCTGAACGAGTCCGCGGTGAGCCTCTTGAACCTCATCCTCGCGAACCGCGACAAGATGAAGCTCTCGGCCGCGGCGCGCGCCGAGGTCCCCGAGGAGCTCGAGGCGTAGCGCACCCTAGAGCTAGAGACGAGAGGGAGACGACACCATGGCCGGAGGCGGCGCCCCGGTACCGGAGGGCGGGAGGGGCAAGAAGAAGCGCCCGCTCGACGCGGTGATCAACGTCGTCCCCGCGATCGACCTCCTAGCCTGCACCATCTCTTTCCTCCTCTTCACGGCGGTCTGGACGCAGATCTCGCGCCTCCAGGTCCAGACCGGCGGCACCGGCGGGCCGCCCGCCGCCGAGGAGAAGAGGCAGATCCAGGTCACCGTCACGCTCGGGGACAAGGGGATGGTGCTCTCGACGTCCGCCGGCGTGTCGCTCGAGATCCCGGCGCTCGGCAAGGGCGCGGATGGCCAGCCGCAGCAGGACTTGAAGACGCTCGCCCAGAAGCTCAAGCAGGTGAAGAACGAGTACCCGGACCAGGCGTCGCTCACGGTCGCGGCGGAGGACGGGATCCTCTACGCGGACCTCGTGAGGGTCATCGACACCGCGGTCGGGGTGGGGCTCGCGTCCGTCTCGGTGACGGCGGCGGGATAGCCATGGCCATCGTCCTCCCCGGCCGCCGCCCCGCGAAGCGCTTCGCCGACTCGAAGGTCGTCGGCGGCAAGATGCAGCACGGGCGCCGGACGGTGAACGCCGACCTCAACGTCGTGCCCATGGTCGACATGATGACCATGCTCGTCATCTTCCTCCTCATGCAGTTCTCGGCGACCGGCGAGATTCTCTACATGCAGAAGGACATCAAGCTCCCGGACGCGCAGCACGGCCAGACGATCGAGGTGGCGCCGGTCGTGGCGATCAGCGCCTCGCAGATCGTGGTCTCCGGCCAGAAGGTCGCGGAGGTCGCCGAGGTGGAGCGCGGCGAGGACTTCGCCATCCCGGGCCTCGAGGAGAAGCTCCGCGACGAGAAGAAGCGCTGGGACTTCATTCACCAGAACGACCCCGACCGGGAGAAGAACTGGAAGGGGGACGTGAACATCCAGGCCGACCAGAAGGTCCCGTTCCGGATCCTGAAGCGCGTCATGTACACGGCCGGCCAGGCCGGGTACTTCAACGTGAACTTCGCCACGCTCGACCAGTCGAACGTCGCGGCGGTGGCCCGGACGGACTGAGCCGGCCCCCCCCGGGACGGAAGGGGCGACGCGCGTCCGATACCCCGGGCGGTGACGCATCGCGCCATCCCCACCCAGCGTCTTGCGGGGTGAGGGGCGGTTCTGTAGTATCCGCGCCTCCCGAACGCCTTTTCTCGGGGCCCAGGCCCGCTTTTCGCGCCTCAAGGCTCGGCTCTCGCCGCGTCCGCGGCGTCGAACCCTTCGGAGGAAACCGCTCCCGCCATGAACCTGTCCGAAACGCTCGCGTCGCTCGTCCTCGCCTCGACCCACGGCGGCGAGGCCAACATCAAGGTGCCCGACCTCGGGTCGGTCTCCTTCCTGGGTGTGAAGGGGAGCTCGCTGCTCCTCGTCGGCATCCTGGTCTCGCTCGCCGGCCTCGCCCTCGGCCTCGGCATCTCGTCGAAGATCAAGAAGATGCCGGTGCACCGCTCCATGCTCGACATCTCGGAGCTCATCTACGAGACCGCGAAGACCTACCTCGTCACCCAGGGGAAGTTCCTCGCCATCCTCTGGGCCTTCATCGCCGTCATCATCGTCGCCTACTTCGGGTTCCTCACGAACGAGGGGCACGGCCTGGGCTTTGGCCGGGTGCTCATCGTGCTCGTGTTCAGCATGATCGGCATCCTCGGGTCGTCGGCCGTGGCCTGGTTCGGCATCCGCGTGAACACCTACGCGAACTCCCGCACCGCCTTCGCGGCGCTCGAGGGGAAGCCCTTCGCGACCTACGCCATCCCGCTCATGGCGGGCATGAGCATCGGCACGATGCTCATCTCCACCGAGCTCATCATCATGCTCTTCATCCTGCTCTTCGTGCCCGGAGAGCTCGGTGGAGCCTGCTTCATCGGATTCGCGATCGGCGAGTCGCTCGGCGCTTCCGCCCTCCGCATCGCCGGCGGCATCTTCACGAAGATCGCCGACATCGGCTCCGATCTCATGAAGATCGTCTTCAAGATCAAAGAGGACGACGCCCGGAACCCCGGCGTCATCGCCGACTGCACGGGCGACAACGCCGGCGACTCGGTCGGCCCCTCCGCGGACGGCTTCGAGACCTACGGCGTGACGGGCGTGGCCCTCATCGCCTTCATCGTCCTCGCGGTCACCGACCCCGCCCACCAGGTGCAGCTCCTCGTGTGGGTGTTCGCGATGCGCATCATGATGGTCATCGCGTCGGTGTTCTCCTACTTCGTGAACGAGGCCATCGCCAAGGCCCGCTTCGGCGACGCGACCCACATGGACTTCGAGCAGCCGCTCACGGCGCTCGTGTGGCTCACCTCCATCGTCTCGGTGGCGCTCACCTTCGTCGTCTCCCGGCTCCTCATCCCGGACCTGGGCGACGGCAGCCTGTGGTGGAAGCTCTCGATCATCATCTCCATGGGCACGCTCGCCGGCGCCATCATCCCCGAGGTCATCAAGGTCTTCACCTCGGTCAGCTCGGGCCACGTTCGCGAGGTCGTGACCGCCTCGAAGGAGGGCGGCGCGTCCCTGAACGTGCTCGCCGGCCTCACCGCCGGGAACTTCAGCGCCTTCTGGATGGGCGTCGTCATCCTGGCGCTCATGGGCGTCGGCTACGGGGTCTCGACCCAGGGCCTCTCCGGGATCATGGTCGCCCCCGAGGTGTTCGCCTTCGGCCTCATCGCCTTCGGCTTCCTCGGCATGGGTCCCGTCACCATCGCGGTCGACAGCTACGGGCCCGTGACCGACAACGCCCAGTCCGTCTACGAGCTCTCCCTCATCGAGAACGTCCCCAACGTGAAGGCCGAGGTGAAGAAGGACTTCGGGTTCGAGCCGAACTTCGAGAAGGCGAAGGAGTACCTCGAGGAGAACGACGGCGCCGGGAACACCTTCAAGGCGACCGCGAAGCCCGTGCTCATCGGCACCGCCGTGGTGGGCGCGACGACGATGATCTTCTCCATCGTCATGGTGCTCACCGGAGGCCTCACCGACGCGAGCCAGGTGCGGAAGATCTCCATCCTCTTCCCGCCGTTCCTCTTGGGCCTCATGATGGGCGGCGCCGTCATCTACTGGTTCACGGGCGCCTCCACCCAGGCGGTCTCCACCGGCGCCTACCGGGCCGTCGAGTTCATCAAGAAGAACATGCGACTGGAAGGCGTCGAGAAGGCGTCCGTCGAGGACTCGAAGAAGGTCGTCGCCATCTGCACCCAGTACGCGCAGAAGGGCATGATCAACATCTTCATCGCGGTGTTCTTCGGGACGCTGGCCTTCGCGTTCCTGAACGAGTTCTTCTTCATCGGGTACCTGATCGGCATCGCGCTCTTCGGCCTCTACCAGGCGCTCTTCATGGCGAACGCCGGTGGCGCCTGGGACAACGCGAAGAAGGTCGTGGAGACGGAGCTCAAGGCGAAGGGGACCGACCTCCACGCCGCGACCGTCGTCGGCGACACCGTCGGCGACCCGTTCAAGGACACCTCGTCCGTCGCCATGAACCCGATCATCAAGTTCACGACGCTCTTTGGCCTCCTCGCCGTCGAGCTCGCGCTGCAGCTCGGAAGCGGCGT
>DATKJV010000013.1:0-6930 GCA_035543235.1 Anaeromyxobacteraceae bacterium
TCGCGGCCATGTCGGAAGCGGACTTCGTGCTCCTCGGCGAGACCCACGACAATCCCGATCACCACCTCATCCAGGCCCAACTCGTCGGGGCGATCAGCGCGACGGGGCGTCAGCCCGCGCTGGCCTTCGAGATGTTGCAGACGAACCAGCAGAAGGCGATCGATGCGGCCCTCGTCGGACGGGCCCCCGTCCCCGATGACGTCGCCGCCGCCGTGGACTGGAGGCACGGCAGCTGGCCGGACTTCGCTTTCTATCGCCCCATCTTCGCGGCCGGCATGCACGCGCGATTGCCGCTGCTGGCCGCCGATCTGCCCCGAGACTCCGTGCGCCGCTTCCTCTCCGAGGGCGCCATCGCGTTCCCGGCGCCGGTCCGAGAACTCCTCGAGCGAGCCGGGAAGCCGGATCCGCGGATCGAGGCGGCGATGGAAAGGGACATGGACCGGGCCCACTGCGGAGAGTTGCCCCGGTCGGCGCTCCAGCCGCTCGTGACACTCCAGCGCGCGCGGGACGCTTCGCTCTCCGAGCGACTCCTGACCGCCGACATCGACTTCTCGCCCCTGGGATACGAGCAGGGGGCGATCCTCATCGCCGGGACGGGCCACGTTCGCAGGGACCGGGGCGTACCGGCTTACCTCTCCCGAGAGGCGCCAGGCCGGAGCGTGCTGGCGGTTGCGCTGCTCGAGGTCTCGCCGGACCTAGTGCGCCCGGACGACTACGCGGGCCAGCTGGGCACCGAACCGATGCCGTTCGACTACGTGGTCTTCACGCCCGCGACGGACAGGACGGACCCCTGCCTCGAGTTGCGGAGGAGGCGGGAGGCCCGCTTGGGACGCCAGGTCTCGACGATCGCTCGGTAGCGTCGATGGTCTCGCCTTCCCTGCGGCGGGGACTGGGAGCCGACGGCCGGACCTTTCTGGGGTCGGCCGCCGCGCAGCTCAAGGAGCGCCGATGGCGCGGAGGCCGTCCGCCGCCCGTGCGCAAGCGGGATCGAGGCGCAGGGCCTCCCGGTACTGGGCCATCGCTTCGTCGCGCCGGCCCGCGAGGTAGAGGGCGCTTCCCAGGTACGCGTGGAGCATGGGGCTCCCCGGTGAGAGCTCGGTAGCGCGGCGAAACGCGGTCACCGCGTCCGCGGGATCTCCCTCCTCGGAGAACAGGAGGCCGAGGTGGAAGTGCGCTTCCGCGTACTGCGAGTTCAGGCGGATCGATTCGAGGAAATGCCTCCCCGCCCTGTCCCGCTCCCCGCGCTCCAGGGCCAGCGTACCGAGGATGTCGTGTGCCACCCAGTTCCCCTCGGTCACCGCCGCGGCGTGCTCGAAGAGCGCGGTCCCATCCCGCCAGCGATGGACCTGCCCGACGGTAGCGACTGCGAGGGCGACGACCGGAGCGAGGCCCACGGCGGCCGCCGCGCGCAGAGGGTGGCGCGCCAAGGAGGCAACTTCGCCCGCCGCCCACGCGAACACGACGAAGATCCCGACGAGCGGGAGGTAGGTGTAGCGGTCGGCGGCGGCCTGGCCGCCAACCTGAACGAGGCCAAGCACGGGCACGAGCATGCCCAGGTACCAGCACCAGCCGACCGCGATCCAGGGTCTCGTTCGAAGCTGCCACACCGCAATCGCGGTCGCCCCGAGGATCGTCCCGGCGCTCGTCGCGAGCGCGGCCATCGAGACGCTTCCCACCCGATACGGGTAGAAGACCGCCAGCCCCGATGGCCAGACCGCCCTCCGAAGATAGCCCGCGACCGCCACGACCGCGTTCTCGGCTCGGTCGGCGAACGGAGCGACCTCGGAGAATGCGCCCCCCGCGCCTTGCGCGACGAGCGTCACGGCGACCGACGCAGCGGCGAGGAGGAACAGGGGTCCCTTTTCCCAGAAGAGCCGGGCGACGGACGAGCGCTCCCTCTCTTCGCAGGAAGGCGGCGCGAGCGAGGTCCGCCCGAGGGGCCAGACGTCGAGCAGGAGCAGGACGAACGGCGCCGTCACGAGCATGGGCTTCGCGAGAAGGCCGAACGCGAAGAGCGCGACGACGAGCGAGTAGCGGCCGATGCCCCCCGCTCGCACGTAGCGGCTCCACGCAAGGAGCATGGCGGCGAAGCAGAGACCCGAGAGGACGTCCTTCCGCTCGGAGACCCAGGCCACGGACTCCACGTGCAGAGGGTGGATCCCGAAAAGCGCACCCACGAGGAGGCTGCGCCAGGGGGCTCCGCTCAAGGAGCGGAACGCCAGGAACAGCACGGCGGCGGCGGCGGCGTGGAGCGCCACGTTCGTGGCGTGAAAGGCGCGCGGGGAGATCCCGAAGAGGCTGGCGTCGAGCAGGTAGGAGAGCCACGTGAGCGGGTGCCAGTTCGCCTGCTCGAAGGAGGCGAAGGCCCAGCGGACGGAGGCCGCGTTGAGCGTTCCCGCGTTCCGCACCTGACGGACGTAGTCGACGTCGTCGAGCGGGATGTATCCAAACCACAGCGTTCGCGCGAACAGCGCTGCCACGAGGCTTCCGAGCGCGGCGGCGGAGACGAACGGGTGCCGCGCCGGGAACACACGGAGCGACTCGGCTCGGTCCCTCATGCTGCCGTGATCTTCGCTCCCCTGGGACGGATGGGGGGATGGATGGCTTGCATGAATCACCGGGGATCCCGCGAGGAGGCGGCTCCTTTGGCGCCGTCTATATCACCACACGGGACCCCCTCGAACTACCGCTCCGGCCCTCACTTCCGCGCCATATCTCGAGGCCCCACGCGCGGTGGCACGTAACGCGCGTTGGCAGCATCTCTATAGACCTCGCGCACCCTGCCTTCATGGGCGTTCGACCGGGCGGCCGGGGCTCTGACGGCGACCGGGGCCCCTCCCGCGGCGATTCCCGCAGCGGCGCTAGTCTCCGTAGGTGTGGCAGGCCTGGCAGAGCGGGGTCGGGGTCACGGCAGAGTGTGGCGGGAGCGTCGACGCGGATTGGACCTGGTTGCCCGCGTACGTCTCGTGGTTCCTCGGGTCGACGGCTGCGCGTGCCTGGCTGCCGGCTGGTAGAGCGATCCGGTCTTGCCAGGGAGAGTTCGCGTCGTGGCAAGTCACGCAAGCGATCTGCCCGTTCGGAAGGAACACGCCGCGCCGGACGACCTCCTCCACCGGGCGGTACATGAACTTCGGGTTCTTCTGGATGGTCGCCGCGTAGTCGAGGTCGACGGGGTGCGTGCGGGACAGTGCGTGACACTGCATGCATTTTTCCGTCGGAACGCTCGCGTAGCCCGGCAGGAACAGGCTGCAACCGGCAGGCACGTCGCCGCTGGTCGCCGATGCGGAGCTCGCGCGGGTGGTCGCGAGCGCAACCGTGCGAGTCACCGGTGCACTAGCCGGAGCAGAGGCCGCGGCCGAACTCGGGGACCCGGGGGTGGCGCCAGTCGGCAACGGCCCGGACGTCGGGAGGGCACTTCCCAGTGAGACGATCGGGCGGATCGCCGTCTGCGTCGCCGGCCGGGAGGGCCGGACGGATTCCTCGCCGTAGCCCTGTGTGCGGCTCACGCGGTCCGCCTCCTCGTTCACCTCGCGGAGCGCCGCCTCGTAGGCTTCGTAATCCTGGCGGTCCTGGTCGGACTGCGTCTTTGCCACCGGGCCGTTCGTAGCACCGGCGCTTGTCGCGGCGATCGCGATGCTGACCAGGGCGAGGGCGAGCTGGGTCACGTGTGTCCTCCCGGCGTGCGCCCCGGTTCGCGGGACACGCTTGCGAGGACCTAAAGGCAACGCGCGGGCCGGACCCGCGAAGGCTCGAGAACAACCTGTTGGCGGGCACTTGGCTCACGACGGCCCGCTTCGGCGAGGTTGCGCTGACCCACGAGGACAGGCGCCACAAGGCGCGAACGAGCGGCAATCATTGGACTTTCAGGTCGCCCCAGGACCCGGCTGAGCTCGGCCCCATGAGTCTTTGGCGCCGCGGCTCGGGAATCACCCTGGTCCTGTAGGGGAGCGCCTGCGTGGAGTGGAGCACGTACCCCGGGCGCGGCCGGGGACCTCCACCATGTGAGCGCCTGTGGTCGCGAGGCGCGAGGCCGCGGGACTCCATCGGCCCTCCACCGGGAGCGGGGCTCGCCTCGCGAGAGCCGCTCGCTTCGGGTCAGCGTGGGGGAGCGGAGGCGAGGTCGAACGCCAGCGCCCCGCGTCCCAGCACGCACGACTCCGGGACGAGAAATGCCGCGTGGTCCGGACCGAGGACCACTTCATAGGGGGCTGCATCCACGTAGCCGTTCGGTCCCGTCGCATAGGGGAGCAGCATCTGGGCGCGCCCGGACGGGTCTGCGTCGGCCGTGCTCCTCCATTCGTAGCGTCGGCCGAGGTTGGTGCGGAGCTGCACGGAGACGCGAAGGGAGGCGCTCGGCTGCCCGACCTTGAACGAGACCCGGCACCCGGGGACCCAGCCGAAGACCTTGAGCGCGCTCGTCACCGAGCCGGGCAGGGACTCGAGGAGGAGGCGGTAATGGCCGAGCCCCGCCTCGCTCCTTCCCGGACGCGCGCTCCCGTTGAACACGCCGATCCGCGTCACCGCCAGGTCGTAGAAGGCCGGTAGCGGCCGGAGCTGTCCCAGGTCCGACCTTGCGAGGAGCGGTGGCGTTCCTTCCGGCGCGAAGGCGAGGTCGTGGTCGACCACCTCGGCAGGGTCCCCGAGGACGAGGAAGCCGATCTTCCGCTTCTCCAGGACGCGCTCCGCGGTCTCCTCGTCGCCCGCGAACGCGAAGGCGGCCCAATCGTCGAGGGAGCGCTCGCCTCCCTCGATCCCGAAGCCGTTTCCCACGACCGGCTTCCCCGCGTAGTAGCGGACGAGGTGGCCCAGGGGCCATCGGGCGAACACCGCCGGCCTGTCGGGCGACGAAGGAGGCAGGGACCCGAGCTCGCGAAGCGTGCGCACGAGCGTCTCGTCCGTCCCGAGCCCGTCCGGCGACAGGCCTTCCTGGATGCGCGCCGGGGTGGGGACGGTCACGAGGAGGAGGCCGATCGCGGTCAGGGCACCCTCGCCCATCGCGCCCTGCAGGTGGGCGCGGCGCGCCAACCACCGGCTCCCCTGGCGAACCGCGCATGCCACCGCGATCGCGAGGAGCGGCGCCAGGTAGGCACCGAATCGCACCCGGAGGAGGGCCAGCGCGTAGAACGGCGCCAGCACCGCCACGAACGTGAAGAGGATGGCGCGATCGCTCGGTCTCTCGCGCCAGGCGCGCGCGATCGGAATCCACGCCAGCGGCGCCACGAGGAGCGTGAAACCGAGCTGCGCGAACCGATAGGGCAGCTCTTCCCTCCACGGGTACTGCCCGAACATCGGGCTGAACTCGCTGATGGTGCTGTACCACCTCCCGCTCCGCGCGAACGCCATGGCCCCCTGCCGGAGGGGCGGCCACATGGCGGGAACGGCGAGCGGAAGCGCCGCGAGCGCGGCGACTACGGCGAGCTGGAGGGCTCGCGCCACCGGCGAGTCCGCGGGCCACCGGCGCCGCACGGCGAGGATCCCCGCGGCGAACGCCGCCGTCATGGCGCAGAGGGCGACCGGGAACCCGCTCAGCCCGGTGAGGGTCATTCGGCCGAGGGCGCCAGGGGGGCCGAACGCGACGAGAGAGAGGGCGAAGAGGCCGCCGGCCACCGCTGCACCCAGCGCGACCCCCCACGCCATGTCCCGCGCGGCGCGGTCCCCAGCGGGCGCCACCACGTGCCACCCCGCGAGCACCCAGCCGACGACCGCGAGGTCGAGCGCGCTCCCCTGCCACGTCCAGAACGCCCCGGATAGGCAGAGCCCCAGGAACGCAACGGAGGCCAACCTGTGGCGCCCTCGGAAGCTGTGGGCGAACGCGAGCAGGACGAGGCAGAAGATCAGGACCTCGGCGACGTGCTGGTCGGGTCGGCCGACGATGCTGAACCGAGCGTGCACCGGCAGTAGCGCAAGGACGAGTCCGGCTCCCAGCCACGGCCCCCCGCCGAGAAGGGCGCTTCCCAGCCAGGGCACGGCCGCGACGGTGGCCACGCCCAGGACGACGGGGAAGAACGCGGCAACCGCCTCCACGAGCTCGGGAGTCGGGTGGCCCGCACCGGCGGCTCGGGCGGTCGCGGCGATGGCCGCGTCGAACAGCGGCGGCCAAACGATCTCGACCCCGTTTGGATAGTCCAGCCACGGGTCGCTCGGCGCCACCCGTGGCCACTCGGCGATGGCGCGCTGGACCCTTAGCACGTGGTAATGGGGATCCGTGTCGACCGTGAACCTCACGCCGTTCGGCGTGAACACGGTGCCAAAGGGAACGAGGCGGACCCCGGCGGCGACGAATAGTACGAGCAGGAGCCCGACAGCGCCGGCGAGGCGCCCGCGCCGGCTTCGCGGTGGACGTGCGGGGGGGGAGGCGCCGCGCTCGGGCTCGACTGGGGTGGCGTGTTGCGGCAAGTGGTCCGTTCGCGTGCGAGCGAAGGCCGGACGATGGTCCGGGAAGGGGGAGGGCTTGTCAAGGCAGCTCCGGCGCAGGCTCGACGCGGATCAGCGGTCGCGCGCGACGAGCAACGTCGCCACCCCGGCACCCAGGTCGAGCGGGAAGACGTGCCGCGTAAGCTCGGGGCGCGAACCGTCCGGGGCAGACCGACGCAACGGAACCCGCGTCGCGTCGAACTCCGGAACCGGAGACTCCAGGCCACCGAAGACGACTACGACACCCGGTTCGTCATGCATCCTGGCCCACGCGTCGTCTCCGACCGCCTTCGCGACCGCGTTCGAGCAGTCGGAGAACGGGACCGTGTCGGGCACCAGCCGGTGCCGGCCGCCGAGGTAGTAGACGAACGTGTCGGTGCAGTAGGTCGGCAGGACGCCGACGGGATCCGAACGGGAGACCCCCTGCGTCCTCGCCAGGATCTCGCCGACGAGCTCGTACACGTCGTCGGGCGGGGGACGCAGGATCTCCTGATACGTCGGCGGCCACCAGGAGAG
>DATKJV010000014.1:0-9154 GCA_035543235.1 Anaeromyxobacteraceae bacterium
CGCACCGTCCGCGTGAGAGCCGAGCTGCTCGACGACTTCCTCGACGTCGTCGGGGAGCTGCTCTTGGCCACGGCGCGGCTGCGCGCAGTGGGCCGCGCCATTCCCGAGGCGCAGCGACGTCCCCACGACGAGGGCGTCGACCGGCTCCACGGCATCGTGAAGGACCTGCACGGCAAGGTCATGGCGGCCCGCATGACGCCGCTCACGCTGCTCTCGGACCGGCTGCCGCGCGCCGCCCGCGACCTCGCCCGCCGGAGCGGGAAGCAGGTGGACGTGGCCGTGTCCGGAGCGGAGATCGAGATCGATCGCTCGCTGGTCGAGGACATCGCCGACCCCGTGCTCCACGTGCTCCGGAACGCCGTCGACCACGGTCTCGAGAACCCAGCCGAGCGGATCTCGTCGGGCAAGTCGGCGACCGGCCACGTCGAGGTCTCGGCGCGGCGCGAGCGCGACCGGCTGGTCCTGGAGATCGCGGACGACGGCCGGGGCATGGATCCCGAGCGGCTCCGCCAAGCAGCGGTCGAGCGGGGGGCGATCTCCCGGGAGGCGGCAGCCGCCCTCTCCGACGCGGAGGCGCTCGAGCTCTCCTGCCTGCCGGGGGTGTCCACGGCGCGCGTCTTGACCGACGTCTCCGGACGGGGCGTGGGGATGGACGCGGTCAAGAAGGCGGTCGAGGCCCTCGGCGGGAGCCTGGCCATCGACAGCCGCCGCGGCCGCGGGACCCGCATCTCGATGAGGCTCCCCCTCACGGTGGCCGTCCAGCCGCTCCTCCTCGTCCGGGTCGGGAGCGAGATCCTGGGGCTCCCCGTCGCGAAGGTGCACGGCGCGGCGGAGGTGGAGGTGGAGCGGCTCGAGCGGTCCGGCGGGGCACCGCTGCTCGGGTTCGCGGGCGGCCACGTGCCCGTGCACGACCTCGGGCGCCTGATCGGCCTCCCGCCCGCGCGGACGTCCGGCCGGCGCTCGATCGTCGTCACCGAGGCAGAGGGGGGCCGCGTGGGACTCGCGGTCGACCAGCTCCTCGGCCAGGAGGAGGCGGTCCTGAAGCCGCTCCACCGCCCGCTCTCGCTCGTCCCCGGGCTGTCCGCCGTCACCGTGCTCGGCTCCGGGCGCCCGGTCTTCGTCCTCGACGTGCCGAGGCTCGTCGCCGCATGACGCCGCCGCCCACCGCCCAGGGCATGGACGCGCTGCGGGCGCTCGCCGCCGAGGCAGGAGCGGAGTCCGCGCGCGCGGTCGCCCGCCTCCTCGGCGGGGAGTCGAGCCTCGACGGCGTGGAGGCGCTCGCCTCGGCCGACGCGGCGTCGCTCGCCGCGGCCGCGGGGGCGCTCGGACCCGACCTCGTCGCGGTGGGCATGGACCTCGCCGGCCCGCTACGAGGGCGACTCGTCCTCCTGGTCGGCGCGCCGGACGCGGAGCGCATCGCCACGACCCTCGGTCCCTCCGCCGCCGCGGGCTCCCTCGACGCCCTCGGCGAGAGCGCGGTCGTCGAGGCGGGCAACATCGCCGGCTCGACGTTCGTCTCGTCGCTCTCCCGCCGGCTCGCGGCCCCGCTCCTCCACAGCGTGCCGCGGCTCACCCGGGGCTCGCCCGGGAGCTGCCTCGCGGAGCTCGCCGGCCGCTCGCCGGGACCGGCGCTGTTGCCAAGCTTCCGTTGCGCGGGACTGCGCGCCATGCTCGTCTTCCTTCCGGACGCGGAGCGCGCCTTGGCGCTCGTCGCGGCCAGGGAGGCGCGCTGATGGACGAGAGGCGCCTGCGGCAGCTCCTCGCGCGGGTGGCGCGAGGCGGTATCGACGTGGATGCGGCGGTGGAGAGGCTCAAGGGGGCGCCCTACGAGGACCTCGGGGGCTTCGCCACGGTCGACCACCACCGGACGCTCCGTGTCGGCATGCCGGAGGTCGTCTTCGCCGAGCGGAAGACGGCGGCGCAGGTGGTCGCCATCGCGAAGAGCCTGGGGTCGCGGGGGCCGCTGCTCGTCACGCGCCTCGACCCGAAGAAAGCCCTCCCCGTCCGCCGCGCCGTGAAGGGATCGCGCTACGACCCGGTCTCCCGGACCCTGTCGCGCGGCCGCATGCGGCTGCCCACGCGGGGGCCGGTGGCGGTCTGCTGCGCCGGGACGAGCGACATCCCGGCCTGCGAGGAGGCCGCCATCACGCTCGACGTCATGGGCGTCGACACCATCCGCATCTATGACGTGGGCGTCGCCGGCCTGCACCGCCTGCTCGCGCGCCGCGCGGACCTCGACCGCGCGATCGCGGTGGTGGTCGCGGCGGGGATGGAGGGGGCGCTGCCGAGCGTCGTCGGCGGACTCGTCGGGAAGCCCGTCGTCGCGCTGCCCACCTCCGTGGGCTACGGCGCGAACCTGGGAGGGCTCGCCCCGCTCTTCACCATGCTCAACTCCTGTGCGCCGAACGTGAGCGTCGTGAACGTGGACAACGGCTTCGGGGCGGGGTTCGTCGCGGGCCTCATCGCCCGGAGGTGACCGCGCCCCTCGAGGCGCGGTAAGGAACGGGGATGCCGAACCTCCTCCTCCTCGAGCCGGTGGGGGGCGTCGCCGGCGACATGTTCCTCGCGGCGGCGCTCGACCTCGGCGTCGACCGGGCGACCCTCGAAGGCGCGCTTCGGACGCTCCCCGTCGCGGGCTTCCGGCTCGACGTCACCCCGGCGGAGGCCGGGGGCATCGCAGGGACCCACGTCGACGTCGTGGTCGACGGGGTCCCGGAGGGCGAGCGCAACCTCTCGGAGATCCTCGAGGTCGTGGACAAGAGCGGCCTGTCTCCGCGCGCCAAGGGCGCGGCCCGATCCGTCTTCGAGCGCATCGCCCGGGCCGAGGCCAGGGTCCACCGCGTGGCGGTCGAGGACGTCCACTTCCACGAGGTGGGGGCCGTCGACTCCATCGTCGACGTGTGCGGCGCTGCCGTGGTCCTCGAGACCCTCGGCTGGCCGCGCCTCGTCTCCCCGCCGCCAGAGCTCGGCCACGGGTTCGTGGAGATGGCGCACGGGCGCCTGCCCGTGCCCCCGCCGGCGGTGCTGGAGATCCTGAAGGGCGTGCCGTTCCGCCCGGGCGGACCTCCGGGCGAGGCGGTGACCCCGACGGGCGCGGCGATCCTCGCCACGCTCGCCGAAGTCGCCGAGCCCGGGCAGCTCCCGGCCTTGGTCCCCGAGAGGATCGGCTACGGGGTCGGCACGTCCCGGTGGCCGGACCGTCCCAACCTGCTCCGCCTCACCCTCGGTCGGGAGGCCGCGGGGCGGGACCTGTGGGTCCTCGAGGCGAACCTCGACGACTGCCCGGGCCAGCTCGTCGCCCGCGCCATCGAGGCGGCGCTCGCCTCGGGTGCGCTCGACGCATGGGCCGTCCCGCTCACCATGAAGAAAGGGCGCCCCGGCCTGCTCGTCGGCGCGCTCGCCCCGGGGGACCGGCGCGACGAGGTGGCGGGCGTGCTCCTCTCGGAGACGACCACCCTCGGCGTGCGCTACCACGCGGTCGGGCGAATCGAGCTCGAGCGGGAGCTCGTGCCGGTCGCGACCGCCTACGGGGCGGTCCGGGTCAAGGTGGCGCGGCGGGCCGGGGCGATCGTCGGCGCGCACCCGGAGTACGACGACTGCCTGGCGCGGGCGACCGAGCACGGCGTGCCCGTGAAGGAGGTGCTCGCGGCGGCGGTCGCGGCCTTCCGGGCGGGCCCGGCGGCGCGATGACGACGAGGTCCCGGAAACGGGGGAAGGTGCGCCCGCGGGCGGCTCCCCGGGGGCGCAGCCCCGGCCTCGACCTCGGGGACGCCTTCGAGGCGTTGCCCGTCGCCGCCGCCCTCCTCCACGGCGACCGCGTGGCCCGCGCGAACGAGGCCTTCGCCCGCGCGCTGGGACTCGAGGCGAGGGCGTGCGCAGGCCGGCGCATCCACGAGCTCCTTCCGCCCGACGGGGCGGCCGACGCAGCGGGCGGGGAAAAGGCGCGCTCGGGGTGGCGCTCGCGCCTGCCCGGCGTGACGGCTCGCGTCGACGTGCGCGCGCTCGCCGGCGCCGCGGGGAAGCCCGCCTCCGTGATCGTCCTGTCGCTCCGCGCCGACGAGGCGGACACCGCCCAGAGCCGGGCGCTCCTCGAGCTCTCCCGGGACCTCGCCCAGGCGCGCGCCGAGGAGGAGATCGCGTCGGCGCTCTCGCGAGCGCTCGAGGTGCTCTTCCCGGGGCGCGCGTTCGGCGTGCGGCTCGTCGACGCGAAGACGCTCGCGCTCACGACGCTCTACGCGCGCGGGAGGCTGCGGCCGGCGGGGGCCGGGCCGGTCCGGCTGCGGCGCGCTGCCGTGCGCCGGGAGGGGCTCTCGGAGGCCGCGCTCGAGGCGGGCGGCGTGCAGTTCGTCGAGGAGGACGAATCCCTCTTCGAGGACTGCGAGAGGGTGGTGGCGGTGCCGGTCTCGGTGGGAGGGAACCTATACGGCGTCGTGAACCTGGAGTACGTGGCGAAGTGCCCGGGCGACCCGGTCGCCGACGAGCCGATCCTCCTGCAGGTCGCGAACCAGGCGGCCCTCGGGGTCCGGAACCTGCGCTCCATCGAGGAGCTCACCTTCCTGAAGACGTACCTCGAGGAGCTCATCGAGAACGCGAACGCGCTCATCGTCGTGACGAACCGGGACCGGGAGGTGCTCGTCTTCAACCGGGGGCTCTCCCGCCTCACCGGGATCGGCCGCGACCAAGCGCTCGGCGCGGACCTCCTCTCGCTTTTGCCCGAGGGGGAGCGGGACAAGGTCCGAAAGGTGCTCGAGCGGAGCCTCGAGGGGGAGGCGGTGACGAACTTCGAGACCCGGCTCGCGCTCCGCGGCGGGGGGGAGGCGCAGGTGGTCGTGAACACCGCCGCCATCGCCGGCCACACCGGCGAGGTGGAGGGGGTCATCGCGATCGGCCAGGACATGACCGCGCTCCGGGCGATGGAGGAGCGCGCCGAGCACTACCAGCGTCTCGCCGCCTTCGGCCGCCTCGCCGCCGGCATCGTCCACGAGCTCAACAACCCGCTCGTCGCGATCGTCACCTACTCCGAGAGCCTGCTCGACCGCCACCGGACGGGCGGGCTAGACCCGGCGGATCTCGAAAAGCTGCGCCGGATCCGGGAGGCCGGCGAGAGGATCCAGCGGTTCTCGCGCGACCTCATCGCCTATGCGCGGCCGTCCGCCGACAAGCCGGAGAGCGTGGACCTGGTCGCGCTCCTCGAGCAAGCGGCTCGCATGTGCGACCCGGTCCTCAAGGAGGCGAAGGCCCGGATCCGGCTCGAGCTCCTGCCGGTGCCTCGCATCCAGGGGGCGCGGGCGAGCCTCCTCCAGGTCTTCGTGAACCTCATCACCAACGCCGCCCAGGCGATGAAGACCGAGGGGGGCTCGGTCACGCTCGGCCTCGACGCCCGGGAGGACCGGGTGGTCGCGAGCGTGAAGGACGACGGCGCGGGAATGGCGGAGGACGTGAAGGCACGCGTGTTCGAGCCCTTCTTCACCACCAAGCAGGGAGGACGCGGGACCGGGCTCGGGCTGTCCATCGTCCAGGGGATCGTGGCGCGGCACGGCGGGACGATCGAGGTCCAGAGCGCCCCCGGGGCCGGATCCACGTTCGTCGTGGCACTCCCCACTACCCCGGGCAGCGGGAACTGACGCAACCGCTGCGCCGAGCGGGTCATTTCACCCGGCACCTGCGCAGGTTACCAGACCCAAATGATCGGGTAGATCCGGGACCTTCCAAGTCGTTCCCTACCTGCGCGGAATCGTACGGAATTTGCATACATGGAAAAAGGCTCCAGCCACCATCCCTGGTTCAGGCCGTTCAAATGGATCGATCGACGAGAAAAACTGCCTGGGCAGCGGTCGTCACAGCGTCCAGCCTGTTCCTCGCCTGCCGAGGCGACGACGCCAGGAGAACGCAGGCCCAAGGCGCCGATCAGGGTGCGCCCGTCGCCGCCGTCCCGGCACGCCCGCCGGAAGCGCCAGCGCCAGTCCCCTCGGCCTCGGTCCCCGCCCCTGCGCGGAACCTGGCGCCGCCTGGCAAGGCGATGGCGGCAGCTCAATCGGATTCCGAGATCTCGGTCTCGTGGGAGGCCTCCCCGGACGCGTCGGTCGCGGGATACGAGGTCTACCGGGGCGAGACCCCGGCGTGGAAGGTGACCGCGCTACGGGCGGTCGACCGCGGGCTGCGCCATGGCACCCGGTTCTGCTACGCCATCCGCGCCTTCGATGCCGAGGGGAACGTCTCCGAGCCAACCTCCCCGGTCTGCGCGCAGACCCTGGACACCACGCCGCCGACCGCTCCTCCGAAGGTCCAGGTCGGGAGCGGTGCCGCCAACCAGGTCGTGGTCCGCTGGGCGGCCTCGACCGACGACGTCGGTGTCGTCCGGTACGAGGTCTTCCGGGGCACCGACCTCCTCGCGAGCGTCGTCGACGGAACATCTCTAGTAGTGAATCACGTGCCGATCCTGAAGGAGCAGTGCTACACGGTCCGCGCGTACGATCGCGCCGGCAACCGCTCGGAGAGCACGGCTCCAGCCTGCATCACGCTGCCGGACGTGACCCCCCCGACCGTGCCCGGTCAGGTCGTCGCGCGAGCCAAGGGGGAGCACGAGGTCGTGGTCAACTGGGAGGCGTCCACCGACGACGTGGGCGTTGCGAGGTACGAGGCCGTTCGGACGAGCGGCAAGGAGCTCGAAGCCGTCGCGCTCGCGGTCGAAGGGACCGGCGCTCGAGATCGGTCGCTCTCCGCTTCGACGCGGTACTGCTACACGGTGCGGGCTTGCGACGGATCCGGAAACTGCTCGGCGACCTCGCCGGCGGCGTGCGCCACGACGCCGGACCTCACGCCGCCGTCCGTGCCGAAGTCCGCCGCTGCCAAGGCGCTCTCGGACACGGCGATCGAAGTGCGTTGGGCCCCGTCGACGGACAACGTCGGCGTCGCCGGCTACGAACTCCGCCGCGGCGACAAGGTCGTCGTCGCGGACGCGAAGGACACCGTCGCGCGGGAGGGG
Organism: Anaeromyxobacteraceae bacterium; assembly: GCA_035543235.1. Lineage (GTDB taxonomy): Bacteria > Myxococcota > Myxococcia > Myxococcales > Anaeromyxobacteraceae > DATJZG01. Next base: position 6,986 of record DATKJV010000014.1, read on the forward strand.
CTGCTTCACCCGTCCGTCGAGTACTGCTACACGGTGATCGCCTTCGACGCCGTGGGAAACCGCTCGCCGCCGTCCGCTGCGGCATGTGCCCGGCCGCCGGATCTCAAGCCCCCTTCGGTGCCGGACCGCGTGGGCGCCGTTTCCGTGTCGTCGACCCAGGTGTTCGTGGCCTGGGACCCGGCGACGGACGACGTCGGCGTGGCCGGCTACGAGGTCCTGCGAGGGGGCAAGGTGATCGCAAGGGTCGCGACGACCCGCGCCCGCGAGCGAGCGCTCCAGTCGAACCAGGAGTACTGTTACTCGGTGGTCGCGTTCGACGCGGCCGGAAACCGCTCGTCGTCGTCTGCAAGCGCGTGCACCACGACGGCGGACCCCTCACAGCTCACGTCGCCCTCCGACCTCCGCGTCGTACGGTCCTCGGCGACCGTCGTGATGCTGCAATGGGAACCGTCCGAGGAGCCCGGCGTGCTGTACCGCGTCTACTCCGAAGGCAAGAGCGTCGGCCTCACCAAGAGCAACACGTTCACCCCATCTGGCCGTCTCGGGGGCAAGTCCAACTGCTACCGGGTCGCGGCGGTCGATGCACAAGGGCGAGAATCGCCCCGGTCGAACGAGGTGTGCGCGAGGGGGGACCTCACGGCCTCTGCCTCGAAATAGCTCCTAGCTGGCAGGCGAGGAGAGGTCCTGGAGCACGCGGGTGCCGATCGGTGTGCCCAGCCCCGTGCAGGCGTCCCACCCGGGGCCCGTGCTGTAGGCGCCCGAACCGTTCGAGCCCGAGACGACGTCCCGGAAGGCGTCGCTCGCCCGGGCGTACAGCGCCGGGTTCACGAGGCCCGACCCGCGGCCGAGCCTCTCGTTGCAGCGGGCGATGAGCGCGGCCCAGAGAGGCGCGACCGCGCTCGTCCCGCCGATGACCATGTCCTGCCCGTCCACGCGGACGGCGTACCCTGTCGATGGGTCGGCATCGCCGGCGACGTCGGGCACGCCCCGCCCGCGAGCGTGCCCGGGGTTCGCCGAAGGCGGCACGTTCGCGGCCGCCTGCCACGACGGGGGCGGGAACTTGTCGCTCACGCCGCCGCCGGTCGCGCCGCCTCCCGCGCCGAGGTCGTTCCAGACGGTCTCCTTGGGCTTGCCCGCCGATACGACGAGGCGCGTCCCCCCGCAGGCGAGCGCGTTCGGGCTCGAGGAGGGGAAATCGACGTGGTATCGGCCGTCCGACACTCCGTCCGTCGACCCGTCGTCGCCGGCGGCGCAGCAGACGGTGACCCCCATGGACGCGGCCGCGGCGAAGGCCTGGTCGAAGGCCGCGAGCGACTGGTCGGTCCAGTTCGCCTCCGCGCCGCCCCAGCTGATCGAGACCACGCTGGGCTTGTGCTTCGCGTCGTGGACGGCGGAGAGGACGGCGTCGAGGAAGCCCTTGTCCGTGTTCGGGGCGAAGTAGACCGCGATGGTGGCGGCCGGGGCGAGCGCCCCCGCGACCTCGATGTCCAGCATGACCTCGCCGTCGGGCCCGTTCGGGTCGCCGGTGGGAGCGTTCTTCCCGCCGTCCACGCCGACGGCGACGACCTGGGGCGTCTTCAGGCCGAGCGCCTTGAAGTAATGGTCGAGGTCGGTCTTCCGATAGCCGCCGCCGAGCTCGATGAGCGCGATGCACTCCCCCTTGCCGGTCGTGCCGGGGGGGAACTCGTAGACCTGGGCAAGGTCGAGCGGCGTGAAGGACTTCTGGCCGGCCTGCTTCGGTGCGATCCGGGTGTGCGGCTTCGCGGCCGGACGGTTGTCGATCCCGAGGACAGCCACGACCACGTCCGCGATCTCGCTCGGCAACTCGACGGCCCCGCGGCGGCCCCGGAAGCGATGGCCGCCGTGCTCGTAGTTCGCGACGTCCGCGCGGATGGCGCCGAGAAGGCGCGACGCCGGGCCGGCGACGACCACCGTCCGCTTGACCGGGTCCCGGGACACCACCTCGAGGCCCGCGCCCGTCGCGAACGCCTCCACCCGATCCAGGTCGCCGGTGGCCGCGGCGAAGCGGGCCGCGTACTCCTGGCGGGAGATGTGTCCGCCCGGGCTCCTCGCCTCGGCGCGTGCGCCCGAGGGCGGACGGACGAGGAAGAGGACCTCGATCCGCTCGGACGGATCGACAGGGCCCACGTACTTCGCATCCGTCGGGAG
>DATKJV010000015.1:0-5218 GCA_035543235.1 Anaeromyxobacteraceae bacterium
TCGCCCTCATGGACAAGGTCACCCAGCAGAACGCCGCCTCCTCGGAGGAGTCCTCCGCGGCCGCCGCCGAGCTCAACTCCCAGTCCTCGGACCTCCACAACCTCGTCTCCACCTTCGAGCTCACCCGGCCCGCGACGGAGGAGCCCCTCCGGCGCCCGCCGTCCGCGTCGCCGGAGCGGCCAGTTCCCCAGAAGAAGTCGAACGGCTCCTCTGCCCGCTCCTCCATCGCGCTGACCCCGGAGGAGGTCATCCCCTTGGACGGCGACATCGCCTTCAAGGACTTCTAGGCCGGAAAGCCGCACGCCATGAGCTCCTCGCCCCAACGCCCAGGACGCGCACCGGGCGCCATCCTCGAAGAGACGGCGGCCGCGGTCGTCGTGGCCGACGCCTCCGACCCCGAGTCGCTGCAGCGTCTCTCCGCCCTGTGCCAGGAGCTCCACGCCGCTCTCCGGCGCGAGAGTGACAAGGCCATGCGCGACCTCGCCGGCACCTGCGTCGAGGCGCTCGCACGGGCGGCCGCGAATCCCGCGGACGCCGCGAAGGCGCTCGACGCGGTGAACGAGGCGGTGATGAACCTGCAGATGCAGGTCAGCCGCCCCGCCGCGGCCCACGGGCCGGAGCCGAGGCAGCAGGTCCCCGAGCGCGTCGACCGCGACCCCGACACGGTGTCGCTCTTCGGCGACTTCCTCCAGGAGAGCGCCGAGGGCCTGTCGCGCGCGGACCAGATCCTCATGGCGGTCGAGGAGGGCGGCGCGACGTCGGAGCACGTGAACTCGCTGTTCCGCGTGTTCCACACCATCAAGGGCACCGCGGGCTTCCTCGAGCTCCAGGACGTCGTCGACCTCGCCCACACGACCGAGACGATGCTCAACCGCTGTCGCCAGGGAGAGCTCAAGCTCGAGGGGGAGCCGACCGACCTCTCCCTGGAGGCCACCGCCGTGATGCGCGCCATGCTCGACGCGGTGAAGGTCGCCGTCGAGCAGAGCCTCCCGTTCAGCCGGGCCGCCGACCTGACGGGGCTCGTGGCGCGGATCCAGGCGGCGACCGAGAGCGCCGGGCCGGACAAGGATGCACGGGCGCAGCAGGTGCCCGCCGCGCCGCCGCCCCGCCCCCCCGCGGAGGCCGCCCCGGCGGACCCCGCTCCGAGGGAGGCGGCTCCCGCGGCGGCGCCGGCCGCCACCCCGGTCCCTTCCCCAAAACAGCCCGCCGCCCCCGCCCCCGCCTCCCTGACGCCGGCCCCGACCCCGCCCCGCGCAGCGACGCCGGCACCCGAGGCCGCCCCCGCCCACCCTGCCGAGCCGCCCGCGGCACCGGAGGGCCGACCCTCGGGCGACGGGACCGTGAAGCTCAAGGACACGGTCAAGGTCGACCTCGAGCGCGTCGACAGCCTCGTCGCGATGATCGGCGAGCTCGTCGTCGTCGAGTCCATGGTCGTGAACGCCCCGGAGATCGTCCAGACCGCCTCGCCCCGGGTGCGCAACTGCCTCGGCCAGCTCGCCAAGGTGACCCGCGACCTGCAGGACGTCGGGATGCGCATGCGCATGGTCCCGGTGAGCGGCGTGTTCCAGAAGATGGCGCGCCTCACGCGAGACCTCGGGCGCAAGGCCGGCAAGCAGGTGCGGATGCAGCTCGCAGGCGAGACGACCGAGATGGACCGCAGCATGGTCGAGCAGATCGCCGACCCGCTCGTCCACCTCATCCGCAACGCCTGCGATCACGGGATCGAGCCGTCGGAGGCGCGCCTGGCCGCCGGGAAGCCGGCCGAGGGGACGCTGCGCCTGTCCGCCTACCACGAGGGTGGCAGCATCGTCATCGAGATCGCCGACGACGGCCGCGGCCTCGACCGCGAGGCCATCGTCCAGAAGGCGGTCCGACAGGGGTTGATCCGCAGCCCCGAGGGGATGAGCGACGCGGACATCGACGCGCTCATCTTCGCCCCCGGGTTCTCGACCGCCAAGCAGGTCACGGAGATTTCCGGCCGCGGCGTCGGCATGGACGTGGTGAAGAAGAACGTCGAAGCCATGCGCGGGCGGGTGACGATCCAGTCGCGGCGCGGGGTGGGCACGACCTTCAAGCTCGTGCTGCCGCTCACGCTCGCCATCATCGACGGGATGCTCGTCGCCTGCGGCGAGGAGCGCTACATCGTCCCCACCCTCTCCATCGTCGAGTCTCTGCGCCCGGACCGGGAGATGCTCGTGTCCATGGCCCAGGTGAACGAGATGGTGAACCTCCGCGGCCAGATCCTGCCGCTCCTGCGCCTCGACCGGCTCTTCGACCTGGAGGGGGCGCGCACCGATCCGACCCAGGCGCTGGTCGTGGTCGTCGAGGGGATCGGCCAGCGCGTGGGCCTCCTCGTCGACGAGGTGATCGCCCAGCAGCAGGTCGTCATCAAGACGCTCGGCGAGGGGCTCGGCGAGACGCCCTACGTCGCCGGCGGCGCCATCCTCTCCGACGGGCGCGTCGGCCTCATCCTCAACATCGAGCAGATCGTGAGCCTGTCCCAGCGCCGGGCCGCTGGCCGCCCACCCCCGGCCCGCCCGTCCGCCGCGCGAACCGCAGCTCCCCAGGAGGTCCGTCCGTGAACACCGACGTAGAGAAGAACGAGTCCGCTGTCCAGGGAACCTGGGAGGCCGCCGCCGCGCTCGCCGGGAAGTTCATGACCTTCAAGCTCGGCGCCGAGGAGTACGGCATCGAGATCCTGAAGGTGCGCGAGATCATCGGCCTCATGGAGATCACGCGAGTGCCCCGGGTGAGCACCTGGATCCGCGGCGTCATCAACCTGCGCGGCAAGGTGGTCCCGGTCGTCGACCTGCGCGTGAAGTTCGGGATGTCGGCCACCTCGTCTACGGAGCAGACCGTCATCATCGTCGTCCAGTGCGCCATCGGCGGGCGGGAGCTCACCATGGGCATCCTCGTCGACCAGGTGCTCGAGGTGCTGCCGCTCGAGGCCTCCCAGATCGAGCCCCCGCCCTCGTTCGGCACCGCCGAGCTCGACGCGGGCTTCATCCTCGGCGTGGGCAAGGCCGAGAAGCGGGTCATCTTCCTGCTCGACATCGGCAAGGTGCTCTCCGCCGCGGAGGCGGGGGACCTCGCCCGCGCCTCCGCCTGACCGCCAGGCCGCACGAAGGCCGCCATGTTCCGGAATGCTCCGATCCGCACCCAGATCCTCGGCGCTTTCGCCGCGGTGGCGTTCGCCTGCCTCGGGGCCGGAGCGGCGACGTACATCGTCTCGCGCGGGCTCGTCGGGGGCCTCGACGCCGTCGGCGAGAGGCGCTTCCCGGCGGCGCTCGCGCTCGCCAAGGTGGATACCGCGCAGCTTCGCGCGGCGCGTGCCGAGGCCATCCTCTTCCGAAAGAACATGGAGGATCCAGGGCTCCGCCGCCAGAGCTTCAAGGACATCGAGGAGGCCGAGAAGCAGGCGATCGAGGGGCGCCGCGAGTTCGAGGCGATCCCGAGCGCGCCGGAGACCCTCACCGCCTGGAAGAACTTCCTGTCCGCCCATGAGGCCTGGGCGCGCGACTCCGCCCTGACCGTGGAGCGCCTCCGCGAGCGCGACCGCCTCCTCGAGGGGGGCAAGGACATGGACTCCCCGGAGCAGAAGGCGCTCTACGCCCGGACCTTCCAGGCCTGGAGCGCCCAGAACCACTCCTTCGTCTCGGCCGCGGAAGCGCTTCGCCTCGTGCGCGAGGCCAACGCTGCGGAGGTCGCACTCGCCACCGCGGAGGGCCACCAGGCCTCGCGGTTCGCCGCCGCCGTCCCATTCCTCGCCGTGGCGCTCATGCTGCTGGTCCTCGGCCTGGGTTGGCTGGTCGTGCGCAACGTCGGCGCGGCGCTCGCGAGCGCCATCGCGGAGACGCGCCGGGTCCGCGACGCGGTCGCGGACGGCCACCTCTCGATCCGCGCCGACACCTCCCCCGTTCACCCCGACCTGCGCCCCGTCGTCGACGGCTTCAACGAGGTCCTGGAGGGATTCGCGCCGCTGCAGCTCACGGTCGCGTACCTGACCCGCCTCTCCCGCGGGGAACTGCCGAAGCCCATCGACAAGGAATACCGAGGGGACTTCGAGCTCCTGAAGAACGGACTCAACGACTTCATCGCCACCGTGCACCAGCGCGGGCGCGACCTGAACCAGCTGCTCGAGGCTGCGGCACGCGGCGACCTGTCGACGCGGGCGGACACCTCGAAATACGCGGGGTACAACGCGAAGCTCCTCGACTCCATCAACTCCCTCATCGACCGGCTCGTGGAGCCGCTGCGGCTCGCGTCGAGCTACCTCGAGCGCATCGCCCGGGGCGACGTCCCGCCCCGGATCGAGGAGCAGTGGCAGGGCGAGCTGAACCAGGTGCGCGAGAGCCTGAACACCTGCGTCGACGCGGTGAACGCCCTCGTCGCCGATGCCACCCACCTCGCGGAGGCGAGCGCCGGGGGGCGCCTCGACGCGCGCGCCGACGCATCCCTGCACCGCGGCGACTTCCGGAAGATCGTCGAGGGGATGAACGCCTCGCTCGACGCCGTGGCGAGGCCGGTCAAGGCCACCGCCGAGGCCCTCGAGCGCATCTCGCGCGGCGACCCGCCCCCTCCTCTCGAGGAGTCCTTCCAGGGAGGCTTCGACGAGATCCGCCACAGCCTGAACCGCGTGATCGGCGCCCTCGAGGTCCTGTCCTCGGAGATGGACTCGGTCATCAGCGGCGCTCGGGACGGGGACTCCGGACGGCGAGCTTCCCTCGACCACGCCCAGGGGACCTACCGGCACATCCTCGAGGGCGTGAACGGCGCGCTCGACGCCATGGCCGCGCCGGTCTCCGACGCCCTGCAGGCCCTCGAGCGCCTGTCGCGACGCGACCTCCGCGCCAGGGTCGAGGGCGACTACCACCGCGACCACGGGCGGCTCAAGGACGCCGTGAACGGGACCGCGGACGCGCTGCGCGAGGCGCTCGGGCGCGTGGCCTCGTCCGTGGAGCAGGTGTCGGCGGCGTCGTCGCAGATTGCGGCGTCGTCGCGGGCGGTGGCGGACGGGGCCTCGCAGCAGGCCTCGTCGATCGAGGAGACCTCCTCGTCGCTCGAGTCCATGGCCTCTATGGCCAAGCAGGCCGCCGACAACGCCCAGCAGGCGAACGCGCTCGCCCGCTCGGCCAAGGACGCCGCCGTCGACGGCTCGGGCGCCATGGAGCAGATGGTCGGCGCCATGGGGCGCATCCGCGCCTCCGCCGAGGGCACC
>DATKJV010000016.1:0-176134 GCA_035543235.1 Anaeromyxobacteraceae bacterium
GCCTTCCTCGATAGGCTCGGACTCCGGCTGCCGGAGCGCCTTCGATCGCCGCTGCCGCCGGCCATAATGTAGTGCCGACGGCAGCACCTAACCGCCCGACATCACACGTGTCGGCCCTTCGAGCTGCGGAAGTTGGGCTAGTGTCCGCGGCGCGGCAGCGGAGCGCCCCGGATCGAGGCGTCGAGGATCTCGAGCGGGTGGGCGGCGGGGAGCTCGATCCCCTTCTCCCGCAGAAGCCGTTGCACGTGCAGCGTGCAGCCGGGGTTCGCGCTCGCGAGGTAGGACGCGCCCGTGGCCAGGATGTTCCCCGTCTTCCTCGCGCCGATCTCGTTCGCGGCTTCGACCTCGACGAGGTTGTAGATGCCGGCGCTGCCGCAGCAGTGGTCCGACTCCGGGACCTCGACGAGCTCCAGGCCGGGGATGGCCCGCAGGAGCGCCCGCGGCGGCTCCTGAACGCCCTGCGCGTGCCCCAGGTGGCAAGGGGAGTGGTAGGCGACGCGCGCGCCCAGGGGATGGCGGGTCGAGCGCGCGGGCTGGGCCGCGAGGAACTCGGTCACGTCCTTCACGCGCCGAGAGAAGGACGCCGCCCGCTCGCGCCAGGTCGGGTCGTCGCGGAAGAGCAGGGAGAGGTCCTTGAGGTGAGACCCGCAGCCGGCGGCGTTCACGAGGATGAAGTCCGCGCCCGTCGCCTCGAGCCGCTCGACGAGGGCCTTCGTCAGGCGCCGGGCCTCCTCCTCGCGTCCTGCGTGCACCGAGAGCGCGCCGCAGCATCCCTGGTCCGTCGGCACCAGCACCTCGAAGCCCTCCGCCGCGAGGATCCGCAAGGTCGCCTCGTTCACGGCGGGAAAGAAGACCCTCTGAACGCACCCGGAGACGAGCGCGACGCGGCCGCGCCGCTCGCCGGACGCCGGCGTGACGGGGGCCAGGCTCGCCGTCACCTCGCGCCACGTGAGCTCCGGCGCGAGCCCGTCCATCTGCCGGAGGAACGGGACGACCCGCACGAGCCCGAGCGCGCGCAGCAGGCGCGCGAGGCCCGTGACCCGGAGCAGCCACAGCAGGAATGCGACGACGCGAAGCCGCGCAGGGTAGGGGAAGAGGGAGAAGATGAGGCGGCGCTTCGCACGCTGCGCCAGGGCGCGGGGGACGGTTCGCTCGAGGATCGCCCGCGCCTCCTCGATGATGCGGTCGTAGCGAACGCCCGAGGGGCAGGCGGGAAGGCACGCCATGCAGCCCAGGCATCGATCCAGGTGGCGCCCCACCTCGGCGGTCGGCTGGAGCGTCCCATCGCGGAGCGCGCGCACGAGGTCCACGCGGCCGCGGGGCGAATCCATCTCCTCTCCCCAGGCGAGGTACGTCGGGCAGGCGGGCAGGCAGAAGCCACAGTGCACGCAGTCGTCGACGGGGTGTCGGTCGGGCATCGCGCTAGAGCCCTCCCAGATAGCGTCCCCGGTTCAGTCGCCGGTCCGGATCGAGGCGGTTCTTCACACGCTGCATGAGCGCGAACGCCGGGGGCACCGCACCCCAGACGTCGACGGAGGGTCGCAGCTCCTGGGGGGCCTCGCAGACGACCAGGGAGCCACCCACGGCGCGCGCCCCCGTCCGGGCGGAAAGCACCGCCGCCCCGGCTCGCGCGTCAGCGGGGCGCCCGGCCACGAAGCCGAGCCCGAGGGAGGGGTAGAAGGCGGCGCCCGCCGGGGACAGTTCGCCGAGGAGCGGTGGCAGGACGGAGCGGGCCACCTCGGGGAAACGGGACGGGGGAGCCGAGACCTTGACCCGGAGCGGCCCCATCTCCCGCACCGCATCGTGCCGCGCAAAGAAGGCAGCGGCCTGGGCGTCGGCGAGCCGCTCGCCGGCGAGGCCGACCTCCCGGGCCGCGGCGACGAGCCGCTCGACCTGGCCCGCCACCCCGGCCGCGAACCCCTCGAAGCGGACGGCGAGGTCGAACCGGTCCGAGACGGCGAGCGCGGCGGTGGACGTGGGCTCGAGCTGGGCGGCGCGGAGGGCTGCCACGAGCGCCGTCGCGCTGGAGGCGTCGGCCCCCGGGAAGAGAACCGTCGCCGCCGCCTCCGGCAGGGGGTGGACGCGGAAGGTCACCGAGGTGAGGAGCCCGAGCGTCCCGAGCGCGCCCACCATGAGCCGGGGCAGGTCGAACCCGGCGACGTTCTTCACGACCTTGCCGCCGGCCTTCGCTGCCGTGCCGTCGGCGCGGACGAAGGAGACCCCGAGGACCAGGTCGCGCGCCGACCCGAACCGCGCCCGCCGGGGGCCGAAGGCGTTCGTGGCGACGATGCCGCCGAGCGTCGCGCGATCGGGCCAGGGGGGATCGAGAGCCAGCCACTGGCCCTGCGGGGCGAGGACCCGCTGGAGGGCCGCGAGCGGCATCCCGGCCTCGGCCACCACGACCTGGTCCGACGGGGCGTACTCGATGACGCGGCCGAGCCCGGTCGTGCGCACCAGCACGTCGAGCTCGCTCGGAGGGCAGCCGAGGCCGAGCTCGGTGCCCCCCCCGACGAAACCGACGGTGAGCCGGTCCCGGGCGCAGCGGGCGAGCGCGGAGGTCGCCTCGTCGACCGTCTCCGGCTCGAACACGACTCCCGGGACCACCCCGAGGATCGCGTCCGACTCGGTGCCTGGTCGCTCTCGCATCACCAACGCTCGACGAGGCCGGCCCGCTCCGCCGGGTGGGGCCCGCCGCGCTCCGGCTTCTCGCCGCACAGCGGCGTGACGGGGAAGACCTTGCCGGGGTTCAAGGCGCTCTCCGGGTCGAACGCGGCCCGGACGAGGCGCATCGTCTCCAAGTCCTCCTCGCGGAACATGTCGCGCATGTAGGCCGCCTTCTCGGCCCCGACGCCGTGCTCGCCGGTGATGGAACCGCCGTAGCGCACGCACATGCGCAGGATGTCGCCGCCCAAGTGTTCGGCCCGCTCCTCCTGTCCCCGCTCGCGGGCGTCGTAGAGCACGAGCGGGTGCAGGTTCCCGTCTCCGGCATGGAAGACGTTTGCCACGCGCAGACCGTGGTCCCGCGCCATCCCCTCGATCTCCCGGAGCACGGACGCGATCCTCGATCGCGGGATGACGCCGTCCTCGACGAGGTAGTTCGGCGAAATCCGCCCGACGGCGGCGAAGGCACTCTTGCGCCCCTTCCACATGAGCTGCCGCTCCGCCTCGCTGCGCGGGAGCCGGAGCTCGAGCGCCCCTGCCTGGCGCGCGATCTCGACGGCGCGCTCGGAGGTGTGCTCCACCTCCGCGAGCGGTCCGTCCGCGTCCATGAGGAGTGCCGCGCCGACGTCCGGCCAGTCGAGGCCCGTCGCCGCCTTGGCCGCGACGATGGCGAGCCGATCCATCATCTCGATGGCGGCGGGGAGGATGCCGGCCGCGATGATCCGCGACACCGCCTCGCCGGCCTCGTCGGTGGAGGGGAACGTCGCGAAGAAGGTCCGCGTGGCCTCCGGGCGCCGGAGCAGCCGCAGCGTCACCTCGGTGACGATGCCGAGCAGCCCCTCGCTTCCGACGAGCACCGCGAGCAGGTCGAGCCCCGGCGCGTCGGCCGCCGCCCCTCCGAGGTCGACCACCGAGCCGTCCTCGAGCACCACGCGGGCGCCGAGGACGTGGTTCACGGTGAAGCCGTACTTGAGGCAGTGGGCGCCGCCGGAGTTCTCGGCGACGTTCCCGCCGATGGAGCAGATGCTCTGCGAGGACGGGTCGGGAGCGTAGTAGTAGCCGGCGCCGGCGACGGCCCGGGTCACGTCGAGGTTGATGACGCCCGGCTCGACGCGAATCCAGGCGTCGGCCAGGTTCACCTCCAGGATCCGGCGCATGCGGGAGAGACCCACCACCACGCAGCCCGGCAGCGGCCGCGCGCCGCCGGAGAGCCCGGTGCCAGAGCCACGCGGGACGATGGGCCGCCCCGCCGCCCGGGTGAGCCGCACGACCTCCGCCACCTCCTCGGTCGAGCCGGGCAGCACCACCAGGTCCGGTCGCGTGCGCCCGTGGGTCAGGCCGTCGCACTCGTAGGTCAGGAGCTCGGCCGGGTCCACGAAGCAGTTGCGGGGGCCCACCACCGCCGCCATGCGGTGCCGAAGATCCTCGAGCGAGGTTCGCGTCCCCAAAGGCAGCCCTGTCTCAGGTCGCCTCGTACGCCTGCAGCGCCGCGCTGGCGGCCGCGCCGGGCGGCACCTTCCGCCCTTGGCGGCGGACCTGCTGCTCGATGGCCGAGAGCACCGCGAGCACGTTCTCCTGGCGAGACGACTCGCCCATGAGGCCGATGCGCCAGACCTTGCCGGCGAGCGGCCCGAGCCCGCCGCCGATCTCGATGTCGTGGTCGGCGAGCAGCGCCTTGCGGACCGCCGCCTCGTCGACGCCGTCGGGGACCGTGACGCAGTTGAGCGAAGGCAGGCGGTGCCCTTCCTGGGCCTGGGGGCGCGCCCCGAGCGCCGCGAGCCCGGCCATGAGCGCCGCGCTGTGGCGCCGGTGCCTTGCGAAGCGGGGTTCGAGCCCCTCCTCGGCGACGATCCGGAGCGCCTCGCGCAGGGCGTACACCATGCTGATGGGCGCCGTGTGATGGTAGACGCGCTTCCCCTCCGCCCAGTAGTCCGCGATCATCCCGCAGTCCAGGTACCAGGACTGCACCTTCGTCTTCCTTGCCCGGATGACGTCCAGTGCCCGCGGCGACAGCGTGAGAGGGGCGAGCCCCGGCGGGCAGGACAGGCACTTCTGCGTCCCGCTGTAGACCGCGTCGGCCTGCCATGCGTCGACGGTGACCGGCAGGCCGCCGAGCGACGTCACGGTGTCGACGACGAGCAGGGCGCCGTGGTCGTGGCAGAGCCTGCCGACCCCGTCGAGCGGCTGCTGGGCACCGGTCGAGGTCTCCGCGTGGACGAGAGCCACCGCCTTCACGGGGGCGTGCTTCTTCAAGGCTTCCTCGATGGAAGCGACCGGGAAGACGTTCCCCCAGGGCACCTCGAGCTTCACGAGCTTCCCGCCGGCGCGTCCCACGATGTCGCACATGCGGTTGCCGAAGACCCCGGAGGCCCCGACGACCACGGTGTCCCCGGGCTCGACGACGTTGACGAGCGCCGCCTCCATGCCCGCCGACCCGGTGCCGGAGACGGCGATGGTGAACGGGTTCTGCGTCTGGAACGCCCAGCGCAGGAGCCCCTGCACCTCGTTCATGATCTCGAGGAACTTCGGGTCGAGGTGGCCGAGCAGCGGCGTCGCCATCGCGCGGTAGACGCGCGGGTGGACCATGCTGGGGCCGGGGCCGAGGAGAAGGCGGACCGGAGGAGTGAGCTCGGGCACGGAGGGATTTGCCATGGACGCGTCCTCGTCGGAAGGGGCCCCGGTCCTTCGGCCGGGACCGCGGCGTTGAGCGCGCGTATCATACCGTGCGCCCGCCCGCGGCCGGTAGGGCGGCCGCTCGCCCTGGAGAGAACGTGAACGGACTCGTCGCACGCCTGACGCTCGTCGCCGTGGCCGCCCTCGCCGGGGACGGGGACCTCCCGCCGGGTGCGGGGTCGATCGTGGCCCAGGCCCTGGAGGGGCGTTCCTTCGACGTGCTCGCGGAGCTGACCGACAAGGTCGGAAGCCGGCTCGCCGGCTCCCCCGGTGCGGCCGCCGCGGTACGGTGGTCCTCCGACTGGCTGCGCGCCGCCGCACTCGAGGTGCGGCTCGAGCCGGTCAAGGTCAAGGCCTGGGTCCGGGGCGAGGAGCGGGCGGAGATCCTCGCCTCCGATCTCTGGCGCGCCCAGCCGCTCGCGGTGGCAGCGCTCGGCTCGAGCCCTCCCACTCCGCCGGGCGGCGTGACCGCGAGCGTCATCGAGGTCTCGAGCCTGGAGGAACTGCGGTCCCTCGGCGACAAGGTGCGGGGAAGGGTCGTCCTCTTCCAGCACCAGATGAAGGATGCGGCGGGCTACGGCCGAAACGTGAAGCTCCGGTCGAGGGGGCCGGCCGAGGCGGCCCGGGCCGGTGCCGCGGCGGCGCTCGTGCGGTCGCTCGCCACCGCCTCCTTGCGCACTCCCCACACGGGCATCACCGACTTCGCCGAGGGGGGGGCCGCGATCCCGGCGGCCGCCGTGTCCGTCGAGGACGCGGAACTCATCCACCGGCTGCTCGCCCTCGGCCCGGTGCGCGTCAAGCTCGTGCTCGGCTGCGGGCCCGCGAACCCTCCCGAGGTTGCCTCGGCGAACGTCGTGGCCGAGTGGCGGGGGCGCGAGATCCCGGACGAGGTGGTGCTCATCGGGGCGCACCTCGATTCCTGGGATCTCGGCACGGGTGCACAGGACGACGGGGCGGGCGTCGCCATGGTGATGGAGGCGATGCGCATCCTGCGCTCGCGGGGCGTCGCCCCCCGGCGGACGCTCCGGGCCGTGCTCTTCATGGACGAGGAGACCGGGGCGATCGGCGGACGTGCCTACCACGATGCCCACCGCGCCGACCCCGCGCGCCTGGTCGCGGCTCTGGAGGCGGACAGCGGAGGCGGCAGGCCCACCGGCGTCAAGGTCTCGGCCGGGCCCGGCGCCACCGAGATCGTGAAGGGCTGGGCGCAGCCGCTCGCGTCCGTCGGGGTCGACTCCGTCGTCGCGGGCGGTGGCGGGGCGGACGTCGACCCCTGGGTCGCGGACGGCGTGCCCCTCCTCATGATCGCCCAGGACGTGAGCCACTACTTCGACTGGCATCACAGCGCCGCCGACACGCTCGACAAGGTGGAGCGGAGCGATCTCGCGCGGGCAACGGCAGCGGTCGCCTGGATGGCGTGGGCGGCGGCGGACGCCCGGGAGACCCTGCCGCGCAGCCCGGCGCCGAGGTAGGACGCCGTCGGGGGGGCGCGCGCTTGCGCTCGCCTCGCGCTACCTTAATCTCTCCGGAGGATGCGCGGTCCCGGCCCCAACGAGCCCTGCTGGTGCGGCAGCGGCAAGAAGTACAAGAAGTGCCACCGCGACGCGGACGCCGCGAGCGGCGGACCACCCAACGGCGCCCGGCCGGGCGCCGTCCGCCCGGGCGTCGTCAGCCCGCGCCGGCCCGTGCCGGCCTCCATCCCGCGCCCGAGCTACGCGGAGACCGGTCGCCCGCGCCCGGAGGTGCGCATCGCCGATCCGGCCGATCGGATCGCCCGCATGCGCCGCGCCGGGCGGGCGGCCGCGGAGGTGCTCGCGGAGGTCGGACGTGCGGTGCGCCCGGGCGTGACCACCGACGAGCTCGACGCCGTCGCGCACGAGGCCTGTGTCGTCCGGGGCGCATACCCGAGCCCGCTCAACTACCACGGCTTTCCCAAGTCCCTCTGCACGTCCGTGAACGAGGTCATCCTCCACGGCATCCCGGACAGCCGGGCACTCGAGGACGGCGACGTCGTGAGCCTCGACGTCACCGTCTACCTGGGCGGCGTCCACGGGGACTGCTGCGCGACCTTCCCCGTCGGCACGATCGACGCCGACTCGAAGCGCCTCCTCCGGGTGGGCGAGGAGTGTCTCGCGAAGGGAATCGAGGCGGTGCGCCCCGGGCGGCCGATTTCCGACATCGGCCGCGCCGTCGAACAGCATGCCTCCGCGCACGGCTACGGCGTCGTGCGGTCCTTCTGCGGCCACGGCATCGGCGAGGACTTCCACACCGACCCCCAGGTCCTCCACTACTACGACCCCCGCGCCTCCCAGCTCATGGAGGAGGGGATGACCTTCACGGTCGAGCCCATGATCACCGCCGGCAGCCACCGCCACGTGGTCTGGCCCGACGGCTGGACCGCCGCCACGGTGGACGGCAAGCGCGCGGCGCAGTTCGAGCATACCCTCCTCGTGACCCGCGCCGGTGCCGAGATCCTGACCGCGTTGGTCTAGTCGCTCGCGGTGGCGCGCAGCCACATCTCCGCCTGCGCGACGAGTGCGCACACGGCCACGTCGACCCGCAGGGGGCGGGACCCGAGCGTGAAAGGGGCGAAGCCCCTGCGCTCGAGCTCCCCCGCCTCGTACGGCGTGAATCCGCCCTCGGGTCCCACGGCCACGGTCGCGGTGCCGCGCGGCGCAGGGATATCCCCGAGCCGGCGGGTGGCGGCCGGGTGGGCGAGCACGCGGCCCGCGCGGGCTACGAGTGTATCGAGCTCGTCCTCCACGAACGGCTTGAAGAAGCGGCGCACCAGGACCGACGGGAGGCGCGTGTCCCTTCCCTGCTCGAGCCCCAGGCGGAGCTCCGCCTCCATCGCCGCGGGCGCGAGCAGCGGCGAGGCGAAGTAGCTCTTCTCCACCCGGAAGGTCCCGAGCAGCACGAGTCGCTTCACGCCCATGGAGGCCACCGCCTGGAGGACGCGCCGGAGGATCTTGGGGCGGGGGAGGGCGAGCACGAGCGAGACCGGCGAGGGCGCGGGAGGCGGGTCCCGGAGCGCCGGCCGGAGGACGAGCTCCTCCGGCGAGCTGGCAAGCACCTCGGCATCGCCGGTTGCGCCTCCCAGGAGCCCGACCGCGATGCGATCCCCCGGCGCGACCCGGAGCACCTCCGCGGCATGGCGCGCCCGCCGTCCGTCCAGCCGGACCGTGCCGTCGGCTCGCAGATCTCCCTCTTCGAGGAGGAGCAGGTTCATTATGATGGTCGCGATGAGCGAGTCGCGGCCCTACTGGTACCTCATCTCGGTGCTCTTCAGCACGGTGCCCCTCACCGAGTCGCTGGCGATGAGCCTCTACGAGGTGGCCCGCTCCCTCCACAGGAGCGGCGAGAGCGCCGGCGAGGTGCTCGAGGCGGGCGCCGAGGGCAGGGTGAAGAACCTCCACCGCTCCTTCGCGCTCGGATCCATCTCCGGGCCCGGGTTCGAGGCGGAGCTCGACCTCAAGGAGGGCAAGGGCAAGGTCCGCTTCCTCCTCACCCGCGAAGGCCTCGAGCGCGGGAAGCGCCGCGACCGGCTCGAGGCGGTACTGCGGAACTAGTCCGGGCCGACGCCTGCCCCGCCCGGCGCCCGGCCGCCGCCGCGGCGAGCGTCTCTTTCTTCCGGTACGCGAGCCCCGTGAAGAGCGCGACGAGCGCTCCCGACGCGTCCGTCACCCGCACCTCCACCGACGAGAGTCTGGGCGAGACCGAGGCCTCCCGGGCCTCGGCGACGAGCTTCCCTCTTCGCCCCGCGCGGACGAATTGGATGTTCGCGTTCACGGCGACGGCCACCGCGCCGTGGGAGTTGCTGCAGGCGGCGAAGGCCAGGTCCGCGAGCGTGAAGATGGCTCCGCCCTGCGCCACGTCCACCGCGTTCAGGTGGCGGTCGCGCACCGTGAGCCGCGCGCGGGCATAGCCCGCTCGCACCTCCTCCAGCCGGACCCCCGACGCGCGGGCGAAGCGGTCGGCGCGGAAGAAACGGACGAGGTCGGTCACGGGGCGCCTCCGAGACGGCGGCTGCGGTCGTAGGGAAAGATGTCGATGATCTCCCCGGCGCGATGGCGCTCCTGCATCTCCCTCCAGAACCGGGCGGTCAGGAGCTCCGCGTGCGACTCCAGGAAGGCCGCGCGCAGGTGGGGTTGCAGGCCGAGGAAGGGCAGGAACTCCTCCGGGAAGACGTCGTTCTCCCCCACGTAGAAGCTCGGCTCGGCTCCGCCCATGTCGTCGTCGCTCGAGGCCCGAGGCATCTCCCGGAAGTTCACCTCGGTGAGGAGCTGGAGCTCGTCGTAGTCGTAGAAGATGACGCGCCCGGTGCGGGTGACCCCGAAGTTCTTGAGGAGCAGGTCACCGGGGAAGGTGTTCGTGGCGGCGAGGTCGCGCAGCGCCTGGCCGAAGTCCTGGATGGCCCGCCGCGCGCTCGCCTCGTCGGTCTCCCGGACGAAGAGGTTGAGCGGCGTCACCCGTCGCTCGGCGTAGAGGTGGCGGATGTCGACCTGGTCCCCGTGGAGGCTCACGCTGGCCCCGCACTCCCCGAGGAGCTCGTCGAGCACCCGGGCGTCGAAGCGGCTCTTCGGAAACGTGAGGTGCTCGAACTCCTGGGCGTCGACGAGCCGACCCGCCCGGTCGTGGCGGAACACGAGCTGGTACTTGTTGATGACCTCCTCGCGGGTGACGTTCTTCGGAGGCTTGAAGCAGTCGCGGATCACCTTGAAGACCACGTCGAGCGACGGCAGCGTGAACACCGCCATCACCATTCCCCTGTCGCCGCGGGCTGGCTCGAACCGGTCGGGAGAGCGCTCCAGGTGGGCGAGCAGCTCGCGGTAGAGCTCGGTCTTCCCGTGCTTGTTGAAGCCGATGCTCGTGTAGATCTCCGAGAGGCGCTTCTGCGGCAGGATGCTCTTCACGAAGCCGACGAGCGCGCTGGGCCTCTCCGTCTCCACGTGGAAGTACGACCGCGTGAACGAGAACAGCACCGAGGCCTGGTTCTCGGTGAGGAGCACCGCGTCGACGCGCACGCCCCCCTCCCCGTGGAGGAGGGCGAGGATGAGGGGCACGTCGGAGGCTCCCTGCCGGAGGCGGCCCACCAGGTAGGCGCCCTTGCCCCGGTAGAAGATCGGTCGGAGCACGTCGACCGCGTCGTAGCTCCGGCCGCCCAGGTAGGCGTCGATCTGCCGGGCGGCGGCCCCCGCGTCCCGCCCCAGGTTCTCGAAGGGCGGCCGCAACCCGGCGTCGCGCAGGATCCTCCGCATGACCGCCGCGGTCTCCTCGACCGGGTAGGTGCGGTAGAGGGGCTGCCCCGGGTCCGGCAGCGGGACCTTGAGCTCGGAGGCGACGAACTCGATCCTCGGGTCGACGCCGACCGTGGAGAAGACCCGCCGCGTCACCGAGTTGTAGAAGGTCTCCGCGAGCTCCATGTCGAGGCGGCGCGAGATGCGCACGAGGTAGAGGGGCTTCATGAGCGCCCACAGTGCACGGTCGCCCGCGCGTCCTCCGAGCCGGGAGCGCACAAGGGACACGGCGCTCCCGACCTCGCGGCCCCGCAGGTCGAGGCGCTCGAGCGCGTCCTGCTGCGCGCCCTTCCAGTCGCGGGCCTCGAAGCGCTCCCGGGCCCGGGCCGTCACCATGCGGAACTCTGACTGGTAGGCGTCGAAGGCGTCCGAGATGGCCGCCGCGCCCCAGGCGGCGAGCTCGGCGAGGCTCTCGGTCTCCGAAGCTTCGGTCTCGGCGTCGGGTCCCATGCGGTCCCTCTCCGGGCGGGCGTCGCCCGGAGAGGACTCTAGTCGACCCGGGGCGATTTTCGATGCCTCATCGCCGCGGCCAGGGTGGGCGGGGCGACGGCGTCCGGCTAGAATGCCCTTCCCATGCGCCTTGCACCTGCCGTCGCCCTCGCCGCCGTGCTCGCCTCCGCTTGCGCCACCGTTCCGTCCCCCGGGACGCCGGTCATCGTCGACGCGAGCGCGAACTTCGCCGCGTACCAGACCTTCGACTTCCTGCCGGTTCCGGCGGGCGTGCCGGCCGTGACCCCTTCGCTCGCCTACTTCGGCGTCGACGGCGTGCTCGCCCGCGACCTCGGGACCGTGGGGCTCGCGCGCGCCATCGGCGGAACGCCGGACCTCTACTTCGCCTACTTCGCCGGCGGGACCCCGGTCGACACCCAGGCCTGGGGCTACACCACTGCCGGCGCGACGCCTATCGCCATCGCCGACGTGCCGCCGACCTCGCTCGTCGTGGACGCGGTGGATGCCCGGTCCATGAAGCTCGTCTGGCGCGGGGTCGCCCAGGGGGCGCTCGTCTCGCCCGCCAGCGTCGACCCCGCGATTCGCCAGATGCTGACCCTCTGGCCCACGCCAGCGAGGAACTGAGGGAGGGGCGGCCCCGTGGGGCGAGCGGAGAGGAAGAGCCGGCACGCCGGCCTTCGGCTCGCGGTGCCCGGGCGGGGAGAGATCGCGGTCCGCCACGTGCTCCTGGACCTGAACGGGACCCTGGCCGTGGACGGACGCATCCCCCCGGCCATCCGCCGCCGCCTGCGGCAGCTCGCCGCGACGCTCTCGGTACGCGTCTTGACGGCCGATACGTTCGGGACCGCCCGGGCGGAGGTTCGCGGCCTTCCAGTCTGCCTCGAGCGGGTGGCCAGCGGCCGGGCGAAGGCGCGGCTCGCGGCCCGCCTCGCCCCGCAGGGCCTCGTCGCGGTCGGGAACGGTGCGAACGACGTCGGCATGCTCCGCAAGGCAACGCTCGCCATCGCCGTGCTCGGCCGGGAGGGGATGGATCCGTCCCTGTGCAAGACGGCCGACGTCCTGGTCGGGCGGGTCGAGGACGGCCTCGACCTCCTCCTCCGGGACGGGCGGCTCGCGGCGACCCTTCGGCGCTAGGACGGTCGCCCGAAGTGGTCGTCGGCGATCTGCCGGGCGAGCGCCATCGAGCTCGTGAAGGCCGGGGAGACGGGGTTGAGCACGTGGACCGTGTCCCCTGCGCGCTCGACGACGAAGTCCATGACCAGGGTCTTCGTCCGCCAGTCGACGAGCTGCGGGCGGATGCCGACCTTCTCGGCGGGTTCCACCTCCGCGGGGTCGAAGGCCCGGACCAGCCGGGCGGCGTCGCGGTGCAGGAAGGCGGGGATGTACTTCCGGGGTTCGGAGAGGGCGACGGAGCGGAAGCCGGGGTTCCGAAAGAAGAGCACGAGGTCTTCCACGGCGATGCGGGGTGCCTCCGTTCCCATCCCGGCGAAGAGGCGGTAGTTCTCGCGCCCGAATGCCGGGATGGCGGTGGGGCCGAGGTAGACGTCGCCGTGCGCGCTCCTCGTGAAGTGGACGCCCAGGAAGGGGTTTCGCGGGTCAGGCACCGGGTAGATGTTTCCGTTCACCGTGAGCCGCGCGCCGGCCCGGAGCTTGCGGTAGATGCCCTTGAAGGGGATGAGCCGGTAGTGGAGTCCGACGCCGAAGTGGCGCGCCACCTCGTCGCAGTGCGCCCCCGCCGCGTTGACCAGCTTTCCGAAGGAGACCTCGCCGGCGGTCGTCCGGACCGCGGACGACCCGCTCGCACCCAGGACTTCGACGCCGGTCCGGACGCGGGCGCGTCCGGTCGCCTCCACGTCGGCGCGCAGCGAGACGAGGATCGCCCGGGGGTCCACGACCGCGGTCAGAGTGGAGTGCAGCGCGCGCCCGGCGGTCCGCGCCGACGGCTCCACCTCGGCGAGCTGTCGCTCGTCGAGCATCTCGACGGGGGCGCCGTTCGCCCGAGCGCGCCTCGCGAGCTCGTCCAGAGCGGGGAGCTCCGTCTCGTCGCGTGCCACGACGACCTTGCCGCTTTCGAACAGCGGCAGCCCCTTTTCCCGGCAGTAGGCCCGCATCAGGCGGTTGCCGGCGAGGCAGGTCGAGGCCTTGCGGCTGTCGGGCGCGTAGTAGATGCCCGCATGGAGCACACCGGAGTTCCGGCCGGAGGCGTGCCGGCCCAGGTCCGGCTCCTTCTCGAGCACCAGGACGTTCTCGGCGCCCCGCGCGAGCAGCTCCCGGGCGAGCGTGAGTCCGATGACGCCGCCGCCGACCAGCAGGATGTCCGCCCGATCCACCGCCATGGCCGCAATGCTACCCTAGGCAGCCACCCGAGGCGGGAGGTGTCACGTGTTCCGAGCGATCCTGGTCGAGAAGACCGATTCCGGGCAGGAGGCGAAGGTGGCAACCCTCGCGGAGGCGCAGCTGCCCGAGGGCGACGTGCTGCTCCGGGTCGAGCGCTCCACGGTGAACTACAAGGACGCCCTCGCCATCACCGGCCGCTCCCCGGTGATCCGGCGCTTCCCGATGGTGCCCGGGATCGACGGTGCCGGGGAGGTGCTCGAGAGCACGCACCCGGCCTTCCGGCGCGGGGACCGTGCCCTCGTGAACGGGTACGGCGTCGGGGAGGCGCATTTCGGCTGCCTCGCCGAGCGGGCGCGCCTGAAGGGCGACTGGCTCGTCCGCACGCCGGCGGCCTTCACCGCCGCCCAGGCGATGGCGATCGGCACCGCCGGGTACACGGCGATGCTGTGCGTGATGGCGCTCGAGCGCCACGACCTCGCACCGGAGAAGGGGGAAGTGCTCGTGACCGGCGCGGCGGGCGGCGTCGGTAGCGTGGCCGTGGCCATCCTCGCGCGCCTGGGCTACCGGGTGGTGGCCTCCACCGGCCGGCCGTCGGAGGCCGAGTACCTGAAGGGCCTCGGGGCCGGCGAGGTGGTCGAGCGCGCGGCTCTCGCGACCCCGGGAAAGCCGCTGCAGAAGGAGCGCTGGGCCGGCGTCGTGGACTGCGTGGGCGGCGTCACGCTGGCGAACGCTTGCGCAGCCACGCGTTACCGGGGGGCCGTTGCCGCCTGTGGGCTCGCGGGCGGAATGGACTTCCCCGCCACCGTGGCGCCGTTCATCCTCCGCGGCGTCACCCTCATCGGCATCGACAGCGTGATGGCGCCCATGGACGAGCGCCGCGAGGCCTGGGAACGCCTCGCCCGCGACCTCGAGCCACGCAAGCTCGCGGCGATGACCCGGGAGATCGGCCTCGGCGAAGTCGTCGCGGCGGCGCCGGAGGTCCTCGCGGGAAAGGTGCGGGGGCGGCTGGTGGTCGATCCCTCGCGCTAGCGAGCCGGCCCGCTCGCCGGTGCCTCGTCCGCGCGGGCGCGCTCCATGAAGGCGACGACGCGGCGGGCGAGGGACTCGCCCGCCACCTTCTCGAGGTCGCCGTGGGTGGCGCCGGGCACGATCCAGAGCTCGGCTTTCGCGCCGGCGCGCTCCCGGATGCGGGCGGCCGCCCCGGGAGCCGTCAGCTCGTCGCGCTCCCCGTACACGAGCAGGACCGGGCGCGGGGCGACAGCCCCGAGCTCGTCGGCAAGGCGGACGCGTTCGGGTCGGACGCCGAAGAGGCGCATGGTCGCTCGGACGGCGGGGACGAGCCCGGGGCCTCCAGCTCCGTAGAGCGCCTCGAGCTCCTCGTCCAGCGTCGGGGGCGCTCCCTCCACGACCACGGCGCGGATCCGGGGGTCGCCGCTCGCCTGCGCCCCGACCGCGATGCCGCCGAGCGAGTAGCCGACCGCGCCCAGCCAGCGGATGCCCTGGCGCGCGGCGAGGTGGTCGGTCGCTGCCCGGACGTCGAGCTCCTCGCCGTCGCCGGCGTTGGTCCGGCCCCCGCTCGCCCCGTGCCCGCGGAGGTCGAGGAGAAGGACGCCGAAGCCCGCCTGGGCGAGGGCGGTCGCCTGCTCCAGCATCTGCTCCCGGTTCGACCCCCAGCCGTGCGCCAGCACGACGGCCGCGTCGAGCTCGCCAGGGCGCCACCAGGCGCGAAGCACCACGCCGTCCTCTGTCTCCAGCGCGAGGTCCTCGAGTCCCGGCAACCCGGCGATTTCGGAGGGCGCCCGGAGCGGAGCGCGCGCCGGGTGCAGCTCCTCCCAGCCCTTCCAGGCGCCGCGAATCGCCACGAAGGCGAGCGCGAGCGGCGGGAAGGCAGCGGCGACGAGGGAGAGGCGTCGCCAAGGCCGCCTCGGGGACGGGGGCGCGATCGGCATGCCCCAGTCTCCCCCCGCATGGACCGCCCATCACTCCCTTCTTCGTGGGAGCCCCGCGGCGAGCCGCCGGGTGACGGTCGACGGCGGCCGCGATACAAGGGCGTCCGTGCCCCTTCGCACAGCGACCCGAAGCGCGCTCCTCGCGGCGGCGCTCGCCGTGCCGGTCGCCGCTCGTCCCTACGAGGAGGCCGTGCACCAGCTCATCGGGGAGCGGGCGCAGCCCGGCGACCTCCCGCGCGACCTCGCCCAGCCCGGGCCAGGGGACGTAGCGGCGCTTCGCCGGGCCGTGTGGCGAGCCGGCGCGGGCCACTCGAGCGTCGCGGTGCGGGAACGCTTCCTCGCCCGCTACCCCGAGGAGGATCGCTTCGACGCCTGGGCGCTGAAGGAGCTCCTCGGTCTCGCTCCGGAGGCGGAGGTCGAGGGCCTGGACGTGTTCGGCGATCTCGGACCCGACGCAAGGATCGCGTCGAGCCGGGCGTCCCGCCAGCCCGACGAGGACCGCCGGAACGCCGAGCGCTTCGCCCACGACGGGTCGCGCCGCGTGCTCCGCGACGCCTGGGGAAGGCCCCAGCCCGCGGACCCCGCGCAGCTCGCCATGGGAGAGCGAACCGGGCTCTCGAGCCAGGCCTACGCGCACTACGGCCTTCCGAACCTCCACTTCTCCGACTCGCCCGAGGTCCTCAAGTCCGACCCGCGGCGCTTCGCCCATCCCCCGGACGCGCGGGCCTTCGCCGCCGATTTCGCGCAGCTCCACACCGACCTGGCCCTCGCCGCGGCCTCGCTCGGAACGCCCGGGGGGCGGGCGCTCGCCTGGCGCTGCCTCGGCAACGCGCACCACTACATCGAGGACGTCGCGAACCAGATCCACACCCTCCAGGCGATCTATCCGTTCTTCGTGGACGCCCAGCTCCAGAGCTGGAAGGAGGAGGTCCTGTCGGCCGGCGGCCTCCTGCGCGCGAGGCCGGGCTTCATCGACATCGGCATCGGGATCATCAAGAACCACCATCTCTTCCTCGAAAACCTGTGGTCGAAGCGCGTCCGGGCGGCCGCCGCCGGCGATCCCTCGGTGGCTGGGGTCGTCAGCGGGCTCGATGCTCTCTCGCGCGGAGACGCGACCTTCGAGCGCGCGCTGGACGCGCGCGCCCTGCGGCCGGACGGGCCCTTCGGCCGGGCCATCGCCGAGGAGCTCATCGAGGCCTCGAGCCTCGAGGGCGCCGACGTCTACCTCGCGGCGCGCGCGGTCGCGCGGCCGCGGCTCTCCCGGTCGCGCTACGAGACGCCGGAGCATGGGGACCCGGACCTGGAACTCCGCGCGAATCCCGATCCCATCGCCCTCGACCACTTCTACGAGCTCGAGGGGCGGGGCTTCGCCCGGGCCGGGAGCGCGGTGCGGCGCCACCTCGCGCTCTTCCGCGAGGCCCTTTCCGCCATGGATGCGAGACCGGACGCCCGCAGCGCGATCGGCCGGACCTCGCTCGAGCGGATCGTCGCGGACGGGATCGCGGCGCTCGACGCCCGGGAGGCGAGGCTCGCGCACTTCCGGCCCGATCCTCCCGAGGCCGATTCGATCGCCTGGAGGTGGGCGGCGGCCGACGCGCTTGCCCTGGCGGCTTCGTCGGGGCTCGTCGCGTGGTTCTGGCGCAGGGCGCGGAGGAGGCGCCATACCGCAGGGAACCCCAGGGAGGCGGGATGACCGGACCGCGGTCGGCAGGGTCGAGGCGGGGCGCCCCGGTGCGCTCGAGGCCGGAGGGTAGCGCGAAGCCGCTGTCGGCGCGGATGCACGTGAAGCCGGGAGCGGTCGTCGCCGCCCTCGGCGCCCCGAGGGGATACCGCCGGCTTCTCGGGTCGCTGCCCCCGGGTGCGCGCGTGCAGAACTGGCCAGCGCCGCGTGCCGCCATCGTGCACCTCTTCGCCGCGGACGCCCGTGCCCTGGCGCGCGGGCTCGAGCAGGTCGCGGGCACGCTCGGCCCGGAGAGCTCGGTGTGGATCTCGTACCCGAAGACCGCGTCGGTGGCCGCGGGGGACCTATCGCGGGAGAGGGTCTGGGCGCTCGCCCGCCCCTTTGGCCTCCGCCCCGTCGCCCAGGTGTCGGTCGACGCAGTGTGGTCGGCGCTTCGCTTCAGGCCGCGGCGAGCTCCGCCCGCAGGAACGCCGCCACGTCCTCCGGCCAGGCCATCGAGAAGCGCTCGCCGAGGAGCAGCTGCAGGTAGCTCGCGTCCGAGACGTGCAGGGGCCCGTCCAGGTACAGCCGAGGGAGGAGCCGCGCGGAGAGCCAGTGCCGGTCCGCGCGGGCGCCCGCGCGGTCCGGGACGAACGTCAGGTTGAAGCTCCACAGTCCGCGCGCCGCGAACGCGCGAAGGGCGCGCCGCAGCCCGTCCGCGAAGGCGGCGATCTCCGCGTCGTCGAGATCGAGGAGGCTCGACTTGCCCGGCAGCACGGCCCGGCAGTCCCCGAGGACGCCGGTGGGCGCGAACGGCACGAACCACTTCCAGGCGCCCGACGCCCCGGCGAGCCGGCCCGCCGCCTCCTCGGCCGTGAGGAGGTCCGCCGCGAACGGCCGACCGTGGGCGCGGAAGTACGCCTCCTCCGCGGCGAGTTCGCGGCGGACGGCGTTGCCGGGCTCGGTCGTGGCGACCACCTGCATGTGGGGATGAATCTGGGTGCCCCCGGCGGGTGGCAGGTGGTTCCAGGTGACGATCCCGAACGCGTCCGCGGCGAGCCGCGGGCCAACGAGGCGGAGGAAGTCGCGGGCGGCGCCGAGGGCGCTCGTGACGAGGCCGGCCGGGACGTCGCTCGCGGGGACGAAGTGGGCTGCGCCGGGGACCACGACCGCCGAGAGGTCGTCGTACGGGAAGAGGTTGGGGAACACGACCGCCTCGCCGCGCACGAACCGGCCGCCGGGGACGAGCTCCTCCGGGAAGCGCGGCGTCACGCGGTCGACACGGCCGGGGCAGAAGGGGCAACTCGCACGCCGCTCCTCGACCACCGCCGCGATGTCAGGGGCGGCGACCTGCGGCAGCGAGAAGTGGCAGATGCGGGCCGAATCGCCCGTGAGCGGGTCGTACCGGATCTCGCTGCGGACGTCGGAGAGGGCGAAGTCGCGGCGGGGGTCGTGGAGCCGCGCAAGGCGGGCGTGGCTTCGGAAGCGCAGGGTCGTGGGCGGGCTCACGCCGGCGAGGATAGCCCGGCGCGGAGGGGGGGGCGGTGCGCGCCCCGCCCGCGGAGAGCCCCATAAGGGTGTCAACCGGTGGAGTCCGTCCTGCTACAAGGTTGTTTCGCCAGGCTGCGCCGAGCAGGCGCGCCGCATGAGATGGCCGCCGGGCCGGGGGATACATGCCGCAGAAGATCGACTTCGCCAAGCTGAGCCTCAAGGACGCGCTGGACCTCGCGATCCTCATCGAGGACGAGGCCAAGGAGCGCTACGAGGAATTCACGAAGGTCGTCGGGGGCCGGTACAAGGGCGACGCGGCCGACGTCTTTCGCACCATGGTGGGCTACGAGGCGCGGCACGGCGCGGCACTCGCGGAGCGGCGAAAGAAGATCTTCGGCAATGCGCCAAGCGCGGTGAGCGCCGACGCGCTCGACGACGCGGAGGCTCCGGACCGCGGGGCGCCGCGAGTGTACATGTCCGCGCGCCAAGCGATGGAGGTCGCGCTCAAGTCGGAGGAGAAGGCCTTCGACTACTTCGACTCCGCGCTGAAGTTCGTGAAGGACCCCGACGTGAAGAAACTCTTCGAGGAGCTTCGCGCCGAGGAGGTCCAGCACCAGGAGTACATCAAGAAGGCGCTCGCGAGCCTGCCGCCCGGACCGGACGTCGAGGAGGCGGACGCGGACGAGCCCGGGTCGGACGCCGGCTAGCCAGCGTCGGCGCACCCATACTCAGAGCGAATGGCGCGGCGGCGCGGCCGCGCGCGCGCCCGCGGTCCTCTCGTCAGGGGCCGGGGGGGCGGCAGACCGCCGCCCTGGAAGGCCTGCGGCCGGCGGGCAGCCGGAGCCACCCGTACCCACACAAAAGGGTCATCAAGTGGGGCCTTTTTCCCCAGTTGGGCAGAGGTCGTGTCCCACGATCTGCCTTGTCGAGGCTCAAGCCCGTCAGGGCAGGACCCGTTTCGTGTCCCGCGGGCATGGTCACATATCCCTGCAAATACGCCAAATTGGCCATGCTCCAGGTGTACCCCGGATGCGGGGCTGTAGGGCTCGGCGAGAATGCACTACATGGTTCCCCGAACGGGGGGCGCCATCTTTCCCGCGCGGTATCGCGGTTCCGTCCGGGGTGAGGGGCTCGACCCAGCGGGAGACGGCCAGCAAAGCCTGGCCTCGCCCAGGAGGGGACGTGAGTGACGGGCCCGGTTGAGCGCGGCGCTCCGAGGCGCCTTGCGGATTCGGAGAGGCACCAGGTCCTCGTTGAGTGGAACCGCACCGCGGTCGACCACCGCCCCGAGGCGACGATCCACGAGCTGTTCGCCGAGGAGGCCGCGAAGCGCCCCGACGCGCCGGCGGTCGTCGCCGGGAGCACCGTCCTGACCTACCGGGAGCTCGACCTCCGGTCGAACCGGCTCGCGCGCATCCTCGTGGAACGGGGCGTCGGCCCGGACGTCCCCGTCGGCCTCGCGGCCAAGCGGACGCCCGAGGTGGTCGTCGCGCTGCTCGGGATCCTCAAGGCCGGAGGAGCCTACCTTCCCCTCGATCCGGCCTACCCCCGGGATCGCATCGCGTGGATGCTCGAGGACGCCCGCGTCCCGGTCGTCGTCGGCGACACCCCGTCCACGTCCGCGCTGCCCGAGACGAAGGCCTCGCGCCTGCTCCTCGACGCGGAGGCGGCGGCGATCGCGGCGAAGCTCGCCGATCCCGTGCGCGGCGGCGCCACCGCCGAAAGCCTCGCGTACGTCATGTACACGTCGGGCTCGACCGGCCGGCCCAAGGGGACGCTCGTGCGCCACCGCGCCGTGAACCGGCTGGTGCGCGCCGTCGATTACGTGGCGCTCGGCCCGGACGAGACCCTGCTCTTCGCCGCCCCGCTCGCCTTCGACGCCTCGACCTTCGAGATATGGGGCGCGCTCCTGAACGGCGGCCGCGTCGCCATCCACCCCGAAGCCGTGCCCACCGCGCGTGGTCTCGCCGAGTCCATCCGCCGCCACGGCGTCACCACCATGTGGCTCACCGCCGCCCTCTTCAACATGGTGATCGACGAGGACCCGCAGGCGCTCTCCGGTCTCCGGCAGCTGCTCACCGGGGGCGAGGCGCTCTCTGTGCCCCACGTGCGCCGCGCGCTCCAGGCGCTGCCGTCCGTCCGTCTCATCAACGGGTACGGCCCCACCGAGTGCACGACCTTCACGACCTGCCACACCATCTCGCGCCCGCTCCCCGAGGGGCTGCGCTCCATCCCGATCGGGCGGCCCATCCGCGACACGAGCGTGTACGTGCTCGACGCGGACCGCCAGCCGGTCGCGCCGGGCGAGCCCGGCGAGCTGTACGTGGGAGGCGAGGGCCTCGCCCGCGGCTACCTGAACCGCCCGGACCTCACCGCCGAGCGCTTCGTCCCCGACACCGTCTCCGGGGCGAAGGAGGCGCGCCTCTACCGCACCGGCGACCTCGTGCGCTGGCTTCCCGACGGGACCATCGAGTACCTGGGCCGCGCCGACGAGCAGGTGAAGATCCGCGGATTCCGCATCGAGCCCGGCGAGATCGAGGCCGCGCTCCTCGCGGACCCGGCGCTCAAGACGGCGGCGGTCGTGGCGCGGGAGGACCGCCCCGGCGCGAAGAGGCTCGTCGCCTACCTCGTCGCGCGCCCGGGCGCAGCGCAGCCGGTCCACGCCGACCTCCGCAAGCGCCTCGCGAAGTCGCTGCCGGAGGCCATGGTGCCCTCGGCGTTCGTCTGGATGGACGCCCTGCCCGTCACCGCCAACGGCAAGCTGGATCGGCGCGCGCTGCCCCCGCCGCCCCCGACCCGGCCGGCGCTCGCCCAGGAGTACGTGGCCCCGGCGAGCGAACTCGAGGTGAAGCTCGGAGCGCTGTGGGCCGACGTCCTCGGCGTCGAGCCGGTCGGTCGCGACGACGGGTTCTTCGACCTCGGCGGCTCCTCGCTCCTCGCGGTGCGGATGGTGAGCCGCGTTCGCGACGAGCTCGGCATCGACGTGCCCCTCGTCCAGCTCTTCGATCGCCCGACGCTCTCGGGGTTCGCGGCGGCGGCCGCCGCCGCGTCGACCCCCGCCGCACCGGCGGCTGCGCCGGGCGTGACCCCGGCGCGACCGGGGAGTCGGCGCGAAGGGCGCGTCGACGTGGCGGTCGTCGGCATGGCGGGCCGATTCCCGGGCGCCGCGGACGTGGACCTCTTCTGGAAGAACCTCGTCGAGGGGGTGGACGGGACCACGTTCTTCTCCGACACCGAGCTCGATCCGACGGTCCCGGAGGACCAGCGCCGCGACCCGGCCTACGTGCGGGCACGAGGCATCCTCGAAGGCGCCGACTTGTTCGACGCCGCCTTCTTCGGCATGGGGCCGCGGGAAGCCGAGATCACCGACCCGCAGAACCGGCTCTTCCTCGAGACCGCCTGGGAGGCGCTCGAGCGCTCCGGCCACGTTCCCGCCTCCTTCGCGGGCCCGATCGGCGTCTTCGGCGGGAAGTACAACAACACCTACTTCGAGCGGAACGTCGCGACCCGTCCCGACCTCATCGAAGCCTTCGGCGCCTTCAACACCATGGCCGCGAACGAGAAGGACTACGTCGCGACGCGGGCCGCGTTCAAGCTCGACCTCACCGGACCGGCCGTCTCCATCCACACCGCCTGCTCCACCTCTCTCGTCGCGATCTGCGCCGCCGTGGAGAGCTTGCGGCGAGGAGAGTGCGATCTCGCGCTCGCCGGTGGTTCGTCCGTGACCGTTCCGGTGAGGAGCGGCCACGTCTACCAGGAGGGCTCGATGCTCTCCTCGGACGGGCGGACGCGGCCCTTCGATGCCGGGGCGACGGGCACGACCTTCAGCGACGGCGTGGCCGTCGTGGTCCTGCGCCGCCTCGAGGACGCGCGCAGGGACGGGGACCAGGTCTACGCCGTCATCCGCGGCACGGCCGTGAACAACGACGGCGCCCGGAAGGCGAGCTTCACCGCGCCCAGCGTGGAGGGGCAAGCGGCAGTCGTGGCCATGGCGCAGGCCGACGCGGAGGTCGACGCCCGGAGCATCTCCTACGTGGAGACGCACGGGACCGCGACGCCGCTCGGCGACCCCATCGAGGTCGAGGCTCTGTCCCGGACGTTCCGGCGGGCGACGGCCGACCGCGGGTTCTGCGGCATCGGATCGGTGAAGAGCAACGTCGGGCACCTGACGATCGCCGCGGGCGCGACGGGCTTCATCAAGACCGCGCTGTCGCTGCACAACGAGACCCTGCCGGCCACGATCCACTTCCAGACGCCGAACCCCGCGCTCGGGATCGAGAAGAGCCCGTTCTTCGTGGTCCGGGAGATCACTCCGTGGAAGCGGGGAGGCGAGCCGCGCCGGGCCGGCGTGAGCGCCTTCGGGGTCGGCGGCACGAACGCGCACGTGGTCCTCGAGGAGGCACCCCCGCAGGAGCCGTCGGGGCCGGGGCGTCCGAAGGAGCTCCTCGTACTCTCGGCGCGCACGCCCGAGGCCCTCGACGCGAGCTGCGCGCGCCTCGCCGCGTGGCTCCGGGAGCATCCGGACGCGTCTGTCGCCGACGTCGCCCACACCCTGCAAACCGGGCGGGCGGGGTTCGCCCACCGGCGCTTCCTCGTCGCGGGTTCGGCGGCGGACGCGGCGGCGCAGCTCGCCGAGCCGAAGAAGCTCGCCGGGCGCAAGCTCGACGCCAAGCCCTTCGCGCCGGTGTTCCTCTTCCCCGGACAGGGCTCTCAGTACGTCCGCATGGGCGAGGAACTCCTCGGCGAGCGGGTGTTCCGCCGCGAACTCGACCGGGTTTGCGACGTGGTCCGGCCGTTCCTGGAGCGGGACCTCCGCGACGTGCTCTACCCCGCGGCCGGCGGCGAGGAGGCGGCCGCGGAGATCCTCCGGGCCACCGCGTACACGCAGCCGGCGCTCTTCGCGATCGAGTGGGCGCTCGCCTGCCAGTGGCGCCACTGGGGCGTCGAGCCGGTGGCCATGGCGGGCCACAGCGTCGGGGAGTTCGTGTGCGCCGCCATCGCCGGCGTCATGGCGCCGGAGGACGCCGCCGCGCTCGTGGCCGAGCGCGGGCGCCTCATCGGGGCACTGCCGCCCGGCGCAATGCTGTCGGTGAACATGTCGGCCGAGGGTGCGCTCCCCCTCCTCGACGACCCGATGCTCGCCATCGCGTCCGAGAACGCGCCGGGTCTTTGCGTCGTCGCCGGGCCGGCCGAGGCGGTGGCGCGCGTCCAGAAGCGCCTCGACGAGCAGAAGATCGTGTGCCGCCCGCTGCACACCTCGCACGCCTTCCACTCGCCGATGATGGACCCGGCCGTGCCGGTGTTCGCGGAGAAGGTCCGCCGCGTGCGCCTTTCGCCGCCGCGGATCCCGTTCGTCTCGACGGTCACCGGGGCCTGGATCACTCCCGAGCAGGCGCAGGACCCGAGCTACTGGTCGCGCCACCTGCGCGAGACGGTCCGCTTCGCGGCCGCGGCGGCCGTGCTGGTGTCGGAGCCGGGGCGTCTGTTCCTGGAGGTCGGCCCTCGCACCACCCTGACGACGCTGACGCGCCGCCAGGTGAAGGACATCCTCGCGAAGCCACTCGTGTCCTCGCTCGCCGACCAGGCGGGGAGCGGGGTCGAGTCGGCGGCGCTCCTCGGGGCGGTCGGACAGCTCTGGGCGAACGGCGTGGCGCTCGACTGGAAGGCCTTCCGGGAGGGGGAGCGGCGCCGCCGCCTCGTGCTTCCCACCTATCCCTTCGAGCGCAAGCGCTTCTGGATCGAGCCGGCCCGAGCCGCGAGGGCCGAGGCGCCCTCGCCGGCCGCACGCGCCGCCGAGGCGCCACTGCCGGCCGCTCCCGTCTCCGCCGTGGCAGCCGCCCCCGCACCGCAGCCCGCCGCCTCCTCAACCGTCGCTACGACCCAACCGGAGCCGAACATGAACGCCGCACGCAAGGACAAGATCGCCGCCGACGTCCGGGAGCTCTTCGAGGAGGTCTCGGGGCTCGAGATCGGGGACGCGGACTCGACGTTCGTCGAGATGGGGATGGACTCCCTGTTCCTCACCCAGGCCGCCCTGCAACTGCAGAAGAAGTTCGGCCTCAAGGTCACCTTCCGCCAGCTCATGGAGAACTTCCCGAACGTGGCGGCCCTCACCGATCACCTCGACACCTGCCTGCCCGCCGACGCCTACGCCGACGCGGCGCCCGCCCCAGCCGCCGCTCCTACCCCCGCGCCGGTCCCCGTCGCCGTTTCCGCGGCGCCCGCCCCGGCCCTGGCGGCCCCTGTGGCCGTGCCCGCCGCGGCGTTCCAGACGCCCGCTCCCTCGACCGCACCGGCCGGCTCCATCCAGCACATCGTGGAGGAGCAGCTCCGGCTCATGGCGAACCAGCTCGCGCTCCTCGGGTTCGGCCCGGCCGTGGCCCAGGCTCAGGCATCGCCGCCGGCGGTGGCGGTGCAGACCCAGGCCCCGGCCGTCGTGGCGCCCGCGCCGGCCCCGGTCGCGACCGTGTCCGCGCCGCCTCCTCCAGCGGCGAAGCCGGCGAACGGCGCCGCAGCAAAGCCGGCGAACGGCGCGCAGCGCCCCGCCGAGGGCACCCCCGAGGAAGGAGCGGGCGCGCAGAAGTACGACGTGAAGAAGGCCTTCGGCGCCATCGCCAAGATCCACCTGACGGCCGACGAGATGTCGCCCCGTCAGCGCGCGCGCCTCGACGCCTTCATCCGGCGCTACGTCGCCCGCACGAAGACCTCGAAGCGGCTCACCCAGGAGAACCGGACCGTTCTCGCCGACCCGCGCGTGGTGACCGGCTTCAAGCCCACCATCAAGGAAATCGTCTACCAGGTGGTCGTCGACCGCTCGCAGGGCGCGCGCGTCTGGGACGTCGACGGCAACGAGTACGTCGACTGCCTGAACGGGTTCGGCGCGAGCTACTTCGGCTGGCAGCCGCCGTTCGTCACCGAGGCGGTGAAGCGGCAGCTCGACCGCGGCCACGAGATCGGTCCCATGACCCCCGTCGCCTACGACGCCGCCCGGCTCCTCTGCGAGCTCACCGGCATGGAGCGCGCCGGGTTCTGCAACACCGGCTCCGAGGCGGTGATGGGCTGCATGCGGATCGCCCGGACCGTGACCGGCCGCACCGTGATTGCGAGCTTCACCGGCGACTACCACGGCATCTTCGACGAGGTGATCGTACGCGGGACGAAGAAGCTCAAGGCCGTCCCGGCGGCGCCCGGGATCATGCCCTCGTCCTCGCAGAACATGCTGATCCTCGACTACGGCACCGCCGAGTCGCTCGAGATCATCCGCCAGCGCGCCGACGAGCTCGCGGCGGTCCTCGTGGAGCCCGTGCAGAGCCGCCGGCCCGACTTCCGTCCGAAGGAGTTCCTGAAGGAGGTGCGGGAGATCACGCGGAAGTCCGGGACCGCGCTCATCTTCGACGAGGTCATCACCGGGTTCCGGGTCGCACCCGGCGGTGCCCAAGCGTACTACGGGATCCAGGCCGACCTCGCGAGCTACGGCAAGGTGATCGGAGGCGGGTTCCCCATCGGCGTCATCGCCGGGCACCGCCCCTGGATGGACGCCCTCGACGGCGGGCCGTGGCAGTACGGCGACGACTCGACCCCCACCGCGGGCGTCACCTACTTCGCCGGCACCTTCTGCCGCCACCCCCTCGCGCTCGCCGCGATGCGCGCGGTGATGGAGCACGTCAAGGCGCAGGGGCCCGCCCTCCAGGAGGGGATGAACCAGAAGACGGCGAAGCTCGCCGCGGACCTGAACGCGCACTTCCAGGCCGTCGGGGTGCCGATCGAGATCCGGAGCTTCTCGGCTCTCTGGAAGCTGTTCTTCACGCAGGACCTGCCCTACGGAGAGCTCCTCTTCCCGATGCTCCGGGACCGCGGGTTGCACATCCTCGAGGGGTTCCCCTGCTTCCTCACGACCGCGCACGGCGACGCCGAGGTGGCGTTCATCGTGAAGGCCTTCCGCGAGGCGATCGCCGAGATGCAGGAGGCCGGGTTCCTGCCGGAGGCGCCCAAGCGCCCGGCGGTCGACCCGTCCACTCCGCCGGTTCCCGGGGCGCGCCTCGGCCGCGACCCCGGCGGCAACCCCGCCTGGTTCGTCGAAAACCCCAAGCAGCCCGGCCAGTGGCTGAAAGTGAGCGATGCGTAAATGAGCTCCGGAAATCCCGTCGGCTTCGATCCGTTCGCCGGTCCCGCGATCGCGCAGGTCGTCCCGACGACCGAGTCGCAGCGGGAGATCTTCACCGCCACGCGGCTCGGCGATGAGGCGTCGCTCGCCTTCAACGAGTCCGGTTCGCTGCGGTTCTCCGGCCCGCTCGACGAGGCGGCGCTCCGCGGCGCATGGGGCGACCTCCTCTCCCGCCACGAGGTGCTGCGCTCGACGGTGAGTGGCGACGGGCGGACGCTCCTCGTCTCGCCTGCCGCTCCACCGGAGCTTCCGCTCCTCGACCTGTCGGGGCTTCCCGAGACGGAGCGCGCAACCCGGCTCGACGCGCTGCGCACGGCCGAGGTGGAGCGTCCGTTCGACCTGGAGCGCGGGCCGCTCACTCGCGCCACGCTCGTCCGGCTCGCACCGGAGGAGCACGTGTTCGTCTTCACCTCCCACCACATCGTCTGCGACGGCTTCTCCACGGGCGTGATGCTCCGCGACCTCGGGGCGCTCTACACGGCCCGCCGGTCCGGCAAGCCGTCGAAACTCCCCGAGCCTTTCGGCTGGGGCGCCTGGGCGAAGGAGCTCGAGGACTGGCAGGTGACCGAGGAGCATGCCGCCGACGAGAAGTTCTGGACGGGGCGCTTCGCGGACCTGCCGCCGGACCTCGACCTGCCCGCCGACCGCCGGCGTCCGCCGATGAAGACGTACGCGGCCGACCGCTACGACCACGTGCTCGCCGCGGCGCTCGTCGAGAGGCTCCGCAAGGCAGGCGCGAAGAACGGCGCGAGCCTCTTCGTTTCGCTGCTCGCCGGCTTCGAGGCGCTCCTCTACCGCCTCTCGGGGCAGGCGGACCTCGTCGTCGCGATCCCGTCGGCGGGCCAGGCGGTCGGGGGCCACCCCACGCTCGTCGGCCATTGCGTGAACACGCTCCCGGTCCGGACCGTCCTTGACGGCGAGGCGAGCTTCGCGAAGTTGCTCGGCGCGGTGCGGACGGCGATGCTCGACGCGCAGGACCACTCCTTGTTCACGCTGGGCGAGCTGCTCCGGAAGCTCCCCATCGCGCGCGACCCGAGCCGCCTTCCCCTCTCGTCGGTGTGCTTCAACCTGGACCAGGGCCTGCCGGGCGCCTCCCTCGGCTTCGAGGGCCTCCGCGTGTCGTTCGGGTCGAACCCCCGCCGCTTCGAGAATTTCGACCTGTTCGTGAACGCCGTGGAGCTCGAGGGCTCGGTGACCCTCGAGATCCAATACAACACCGACCTGTACGAAGGCGCGACGGTCCGCCGCTGGGCGGCGGCACTCGAGACCTTGCTCGCCGGCGCGGCGGAGGCACCCGAGACGCCGGTGTGGAAGCTGCCGGTCCTGCCCCCCGCGGAGGTGGCCAAGCTGGACGCCTGGAACGGCACCCGGGTGGCCGTGCCGCAGAAGAGCCTGCGCGAACTCGTGGAGGCGCAGGTGGCCCGCTCGCCCCAGGCGATCGCGGTCCTGCACGAGTCGGGCGAGGAGCTCTCCTACGCGGACCTCGATGCCCGGGCCAACCGGCTCGCCCACCGGCTCCGCGAGCTCTCCGTCGGCCCCAACGTCGTCGTCGGCCTCTGCCTCGAGCGGACCCCGGACATGGTGGTGGCGATGCTCGCGGTCGCGAAGGCCGGGGGCGGGTACCTCCCCCTCGACCCGACCTACCCGGCCGACCGCCTCGCGTTCATGCTCTCCGACGCGAAGGCCCCGGTGCTCGTCACCCAGGAGAGGCTGCGCGCGCTGCTCCCCGACCACGGCGCCAAGGTGGTCTCGCTCGACGGGGACGCGGCCGCGCTCTCCGCGAAGCCGCCGACGCCCCCGCCTCCGCCGCCCAACGCCTCGCTCGAGGACGTGGCCTACGTCATCTACACGTCCGGGTCCACCGGCCGGCCCAAGGGCGTTCTCGTCCCCGTGCGCGCGGTCGCGAACCTGCTCCACTTCACCCGCGAGAAGCCCGGGATGTCGGCGAAGGACACGGTGGTGGCGATCACCACGCTCTCCTTCGACATCGCGGTGTTTGAGCTTTGGCTGCCACTCGCGGTCGGCGCCCGCATCCTCCTCGCCTCCAAGGACGCCGCCGCGGACGGGGCGATGCTCCTCGACCTGTGCAAGAGGTGTGGCGCCACCATCCTGCAGGCGACGCCGGCCACCTGGCGGCTCCTCATCGGGGCCGGCTGGTCGAAGGATGTGCCCCTCAAGGTGATCAGCACCGGCGAGGCGCTCCCCCTCGACCTCGGCGAGCAGCTCGTCGAGCGCTCCGACGACGTCTGGGACATGTACGGACCCACCGAGACGACGGTCTGGTCGACCTGGTGGAAGGTGCCCCGGCCTCTGTCGCAGGTGCTCATCGGCAAGCCGCTGTGCAACACGCAGCTCTACATCCTCGACCGCCACATGCAGCGGGTGCCGGTCGGCGCGGTGGGGGAGCTGTACATCGGCGGCACCGGCGTCGCGCTCGGCTACCACGATCGTCCGGACCTGAACGCGGAGCGGTTCGTCGAGGACCCGTTCCTCCCCGGCAGCCGCATGTACAAGACGGGCGACCTCGCACGCTTCCGCGACGACGGCGACGTCGAGTACCTCGGCCGCAACGATCACCAGGTGAAGGTCCGCGGCTTCCGCATCGAGCTCGGCGAGATCGAGGCCGTGCTCTCCCGCCACCCGAACGTGAAGCAGGCGGTCATGCTCGCCCGCGAGGACCGCCCCGGCGACGTGCGGCTCGTTGCCTACGTGACGGGCAAGGAGGGGGCGGCGCCCGGCGAGGACGAGCTCCGCGACCACGCCAAGCGTTTCCTCCCGCAGTTCATGGTCCCCCAGCACTTCGTTCGGCTCGACGCCTTCCCGCTCACGCCGAACGGCAAGGTAGACAAGAAGGCGCTGCCGGCGCCGGACGGCTCGGCCTCCAAGACCGAGTACGCGCCGCCGCGGACCGAGGCGGAGAAGCGAATCGCCGCGATGTGGGCCGAGTCGCTCGGCCTGCCCCGCGTCGGCATCCATGACAACTTCTTCCACCTCGGCGGCCACTCGCTCCTCGCCTCCCAGATGATCACCCGGCTCGCGCGCGAGGACGGCATCGCCGTGCCGCTGCGGAAGATCTTCGAGGCCCCGACCGTGGCGCAGTTCGCGCCCCTGCTCTCGGGGAGCCGCAAGGCTGAGCGCATCCCGCGCCTCGAGGGGAACGGCCCCTGGCCGCTGTCCCTGGTCCAGCGCCGGCTGTGGATGCTCGAGCAGCTCGACCCCGGCCGCATGGTCTGGAACCTCCCGTCGGCCTTCCGCCTGAAGGGACGCATCAACGTTCCCGCGCTCGAGAAGGCCGTCGAGGAGTTCGTCCGTCGCCACGAGGCGGTGCGAGCCAAGGTGCGCTGGGAGGGCGACGTGCCCGTGCTGGACGTCGGCCCGGCCCCCGAGGTGAAGCTCCCGGTCGAGGACCTCACGCACCTGCCGCTCGAGGCCGACCGCCTCGAGATGGCTCGCCGGCTGATCGTCGACGACGTGCGGCGGCCGTTCGACCTGTCCGCCGGGAAGCTCTACCGGGTGCGGCTCTTCAAGATCGGGGAGGACGACCACCTCATCATGTGGATCCCGCACCACTTCGCCTGGGACGGGTGGTGCTTCGACCTCTTCCTGAAGGAGATCGACGCCCTCTACGACGCCTTCCGTCAGGGGAAGACGCCGCCGCTCAAGGCGCCGCCCGTGCGGTACTTCGACTTCGCCGCCTGGCACGAGACGTGGCTCGAGACGCCCGAGGTGAAGAAGCAGGCGCAGTGGTGGAACGACCAGCTCGGCGCGACGCCCACGCCGCTCGAGCTCCCGACGGATCGGCCGCGCCGCCCCCGGCAGGGCGAGGACGGGGACAGCATCCTCGTGCACGTGCCCGCCGCGGACGTCGAGGCGATCAAGGCGCTCGGCCTCGCGAACGATGCGACGATCTACATGGTCACGCTCGCCGCGTACGTGGCGCTGCTTTCGCGCTGGAGCGGACAGGACGACGTGGTCGTCGCCACACCGGTCCGCGGCCGCGTCCAGCCCGACGTCGAGGACGTGGTCGGTCCGTTCGTGAACACCCTCGTGCTGCGAAACCGCCTCGACGGGGATCCGACGTTC
Organism: Anaeromyxobacteraceae bacterium; assembly: GCA_035543235.1. GTDB lineage: Bacteria > Myxococcota > Myxococcia > Myxococcales > Anaeromyxobacteraceae > DATJZG01. Next base: position 30,766 of record DATKJV010000016.1, read on the forward strand.
CGGGAGCTGCTCGCGCGCGTCCGCGCGAGCTCGCTCGACGCCTTCTCGCACCAGGACGTCCCCTTCGAGCACCTGGCCATGAGCCGCAACCCGGCCTACCGGGCGTTCTTCTCGTTCCAGGACGCTCGAGGCCGGCCGCGCCGGATCGGGGACCTGGACATGGTCCAGTTCCACGTGCTGCAGCCCGCAGCGTCCACCGACGTGAGCCTCTGGGTCATGGAGAGCCCGGCTGGGCACCTCGCCGGCGGCCTCACCTTCGCGACCGCGATCCTCGACCGCTACACCATGGAGCGGTTCCTGAAGCAATGGCACGCGCTCCTGCGCGACGCGGTGCAGCACCCGGACAGGCCGGTCTCGCAGCTCGCGCTGCAGGACACCGAGGATCGCCGCCAGTTGCTCGCGCGCGGCGAGGGTCCGGCGCTCGTCGGGGCGCTCTCCTCGGCGCCCGCCCACATCGATGCCCTACTGGAGAAGGACGGCCAGGCACCCGCCGTCCTGGCGGGAGGCAAGGCGGTCACCCGCGCCGAGCTCGACGTCCGCGCGCGCCGCGTCGCGCAAGGGCTGAAGACGCTCACCGACGGGGCGGAGCCGGCGGTTGCGATCCTCATGGAGCGCTCCCCGGCGGCGGTCGCGGCCGTGCTCGGCACCTGGAAGGCCGGCATGGCGGCCATGCCGCTCGACCCGATGCAGCCGGCCGAGCGCCTCGCCCGCATCCTCGCGGATGGGCGCCCGGCCGCGGTGGTCGCGTCGCGCTCTCAGCTCGCCGCTCTGCCAAGCGGCAACTGGCGCGCCCTCGCGATCGAGGACCTGGAGGCGGCGGAGCCCGCCGCGCGGCAGGCTCCTCCGGGGGCGGATGCCCTCGCGCTCGTGCTGTACGTCCCCGGGCCCGGAGGCGAGCCCTGCGGCGTGGAGCTCACCCATGGGGCGCTCGCAGCCGGCCTCGTTTCCGCCCGGGGCGCGCTCGGCCTCTCGGAGGGGGAGGTGGTCGCCGCCGCCGCCCCGGCAGGCGGCCCGCGGTCCCTCCTCGAGACCTGGCTGCCGCTCGTCACGGGCGCCCGCCTCGCGCTTGCTCCGCGCGAGGCCGTGCAGCCTCGCGCGCTGGCCGCGTTCCTCCAGGGCGTGGGCACGAGCCTGTTCGTCGCGCCGGCCCCGGTGTTCCGTCAGCTGCTCGCCGTGGGCTTCGCCGGCGGGTCGTCGTTCCGCGCCGCCGTGGAGGCCCCGCTCGACGACGAGCTCGCCGCGGCGCTCACCCCGCGGGCGGACGCGGTGCTCGAGGTCCTCTGCACCGCAGAGGCGGCGGGCGTCGCGGCCGTTCGGCGGGCGGACGCGACCGGAAAGGCTGCGCTCTCGGTCGCACCCGGATTCCGGATGCGGGTCGTCGATCGATCGGGCGAGCTCGTTCCCGAGGGGATCCCGGGTGAGGTGGCGCTCGGCGGACCGGCGGTGGCCCGCGGCTACCGCGGACGGCCGGCGCTCGCCAGCGAGCGCGTCATCGCCGTGGAGGGCGAGCGGCTCTGGCGGACGGGGGAGTGGGCTCGCTGGCACGAGGGCCTGCTCGCGATGAAGGGGCGCCGCGACGGGCGGAGCGAGGTCCGGGGCGTCCGGTTCGAGCCCGCCGAGCTCGAGACCGCGCTCATGGCGCATCCGGCGGTGGCAGACGCGGCGGTGGCCGCCCGGGAGGATCGCCCGGGCGAGGTGAGGGTCACGGCCTACGTGGTCCCGCACCCCGGCGCCGCGTATACCGACTCGGAACTCCGGGCGCACCTCCGGTCGCGCGTGCCCGAAGCGCTCGCGCCGCAGCACGTCGTGGAGCTCGCCGCCATCCCGCGGCGCGCGAACGGGGCGGTGGACCGGGCGGCACTTCCGGCCCCGGCCCGCGGCGCCAGCGGCCCGAAGGTGGACCCGCGCACCGACGCGGAGAAGCTCGTGGCCGCCCTCTGGCGCCAGGCGCTCGGCATCACCTCCGTCAGCGTATCCGACAACTTCTTCGAGCTCGGCGGTCACTCGCTCGCCTGCCTCCAGATGCTGTCGCGCCTGGAGCGGGAGACGGGCAAGCGCCTCTCGCCCCGGGCGGTACTGCTCGACTCGCTGGAGCAACTCGCCGCCCGGGTGACCGCCCCCGAGGGAACGGCGCGGACGACGTAAGGAGGGGCACGTGGAACCGGTCTCCTTCGGGACGAGCGATCGCCAGCTTCTCGGCATCTACTACCCGCCCGAGGGAGACGCGGTCCGGGACGCCGCGGTGCTGGTCTGCGGCCCCGGGCCGCAGGAGTACATGCGCACGCACTGGGCACTCCGCAAGCTCGCCGCCCAGCTCGCCCGCCGCGGATTCCCGGTGATGCGCTTCGACTACTTCGGGACGGGCGATTCCGCCGGGGAGACGGTGGAGGGGCGCCCGAGCCTTTGGGTCGAGGACGTCTCCGCCGCGGCCCGAGAGCTCCTCGACGTGTCCGGCGCCTACGCCGTCTCGGCGGTGGGACTCAGGCTCGGAGCGTCGCTCGCGGCGATGGCCTCGTCCGGCGGCCTCGAACTCGAGGATCTCGTGCTCTGGGAGCCCGTTGTCCGCGGAGCGACCTACGTGGACGAGCTGCGGGCCATCGCTGCGCGGAAGTACGCCGAGTTCCTGTTCCCGCCGGACCAGAGCCCGGGTTCCGGGCAGCTTCTCGGGTACCCGTTCCCGACCGAGGTCGAGGGGGAGACGCGCGCCGTGGACCTCACCCGCACGCCGCCGCGGGCGCGGCGCCGGGTGGTGGTGGCCCTGGCGGACGAGCGTCCGGAGTACATCGAACTCCGGGCGAAGCTCGAGGAGGAGGCCGGGCGTGGCGGGGCGCCGGTGGCCTGGCTCCATCAGGCCGAGGAAGGGGCGGACACGATCGACGGGGCGTTGCTCTCGAACGCCGTCCTGTCCGCCATCGGAACCGCCCTGGAGGAGGCATGAGGGAGCGGGCTTTCACCTTCGGCGCCCACCGCAACCTGTTCGGCGTGCTCGCCGAGCCCGATCCGTCCGACGTGGCGACAGGCGCGCCCGCCGTCCTGCTCGCGAACATGGGAGTGAACCACCGCGTCGGGGCGAACCGACTATGGGTGAACCTCGCGCGCCGCCTCGCCCGCGAGGGCTTCCACTCGCTCCGGTTCGACCTCTCGGGCCTCGGCGACAGCCTGCCGCGCCCCGGCGTGCACGGGGACCTCGATCGGGCGGTCCTCGACCTCAAGGACGCGATGGACTTCGTCCAGTCGAAGGGCGGGCCCGCCACCTTTGCCGTGATCGGGCTCTGCTCCGGGGCGGATTCGGCACACGCGGTGGCCGTGGCGGATCCCCGGGTGAGCGCGGTGGCCTACATCGACGGCTTCGTGTGGAGGACACCCGGCTTCTGGCTCCGCTACTGGACCACTCGCAAGCTCGAGGGCGCCCGCTGGCGCCGGTACGTGCGCCGACGGGCGGCGCGCAAGCGCGGAGGGCCCAAGGAGTCGGGCGAGGCCCAGGAGATCTACCAGCGGGAGATGCCCACCCCGGAGCAGTTCCGGGCCGACCTGAAGGGCCTGCTTGAGCGGGGAACGGCGGTCCTCGCGGCATACACCGGCGGCCTCATGGACTACGCCTACCGGGATCAGATCCGCGAGATGGTCGGGGACCTCGCCCGTCACCCCCTCTTCGCGACGGACTACTTTCCGCGCGCCGACCACCTCTTCACCGACATCGCCGAGCACGAGAAGCTCCTCGGGAGCGTGTCCAGGTGGATGAAGGGGCGGGGGGTCCAGGCGGCCGTGAGGGAGAGCGCGTGAGGGGCGTGGAACCCACGATGGTTCTCGAGTCCGAGGGTGTCGAGGTGTGGGCGCTCGACCTCGCGCGCGCGCGCCCCGCCGCGCCGGGGGAGCTCTCGCCGGCGGAGGAGCGGAGGGGCTCCCGCCGGGTCTCGGAGGCTGACCGGCGGCGGTTCTCGGCGTCCCACGCGGCACTGCGGAGGCTCCTCGCCGCGAAGACCGGGATCGACCCGGCCGCCCTGCGGCTCGAGGAGGGGCCCCACGGGCGGCCGTTCTTGCCGGGCGGGCCCTCCTTCAGCATGACCCACGCCGAGGACCTCTGGCTCTGCGCGGTGGCACCAGGGCGCGAGCTCGGCATCGACGGAGAACGGATCCGCCCCGTTCCCGAGGCCCGCGACATCGCCGCGCGGTGGTTCACGCCTCGCGAGCGGGAGCGGGTCGCTGCCGACGAGGCCGACGGGCGCGGGGACGCGTTCCTGCGGGGCTGGGTGCGCAAAGAAGCCTTCCTGAAGGCGCTCGGCGTCGGGTTCTCCGTCGAGGGCGCGACGGCGATGGACCCGGACCCGCAGCGGTGGGCGGTCGTGGACCTCGACCCCGCGCCGGGCTACGTGGGAGCCCTCGTCGTGAACCGTCGTCATCCCTGAAGCGAGGAGGCCACGTGCTCGGCAGGCTCTGGACGGACGCAGTGGAGATGGCCCGGGCGGCGAAGATGCCGTCGGGCACGAAGTCGGCCGTGAAGGTCATGCTGTCGACCGACTCCTATCGGATCCTGTTCCTGAACCGGATCCGCGAGGCAGCGCGTCGCTTCCACATCCCGGTCGTGAACCACTTCCTCCGGGTCGTGCAGACCGCGATCTTCGGGATCGAGATCGACCGCGACGTGGAGATGGGCGACGGCGTCTACCTCGTGCACCCCCTCGGCGTGATCATCGGCGGGGACTCGAAGGTCGGTGCGCGGGTTCGCTTCTACGGGAACAACACGCTCGGCACCGTCCACGACGACGGCTATCCCGTCGTCGAGGACGACGTCTGGATCGGCGCCGGTGCGCGGATCCTCGGGCCCATCCGCGTCGGGGCGAGGTCCCGGATCGGGGCGAATGCCGTCGTTCTCGTGGACGTTCCGCCCGATCACGTCGCGGTGGGCGTGCCCGCGAAGATTCACCCCCGCAAGGACCTGGTCGCGGTTCCGGATCGGGCGGCAGCGACCTCGTAGGGCATGCGCCGCGCCGACCGAGGCGCGACAGCCGGCGGTGGTCGAGGGTAACCTCCGGCGGTCGGCTCGCCGCCCATGCCCCGCCCCCGCCCATCTGTCCGCGCTTTCGCCCTTCTCGTCCCGCCGGTGCTCCGCGCCGCCCCGGTCCGGTCCAATCTAGCGGCGTCGGTGGAGGCGGGCTGCCTCCCCGCGAAGGTAACCGAGGCGCGCCGCCTCTCCTCGCCCGCCGGGGAGGACACGCCCAGCCGGTGGTCGCCCGTCGACACCCTCGCCCGTGGGGGTCGGGTAGCGCTCGCAGAGGCCGCCGCCGCGCCCTCCTCCGCGGTGGCGTGGCGGCACGGAGACCGCTCTTGAGCGCGGCCCCGAGGCCGCGGTCCGGGCCGCCCGCCCTGCCCGCGCGGTTCGTGTTGGTCCGCCCGCGGCGGCCCGAGAACCTCGGAGCTGCCGCGCGCGTGCTCGCGAACTTTGGCTTCGACGACTGGGCGATCGTCGGACCCGGTCCGCACGACTTCGCGACGGCGCGGCGCGTGGCGGTGCACGCCGAGGCGCTCCTCGATCGGCCGGCGGTGGTGGAGCACCTGGACGAGGCCGTTGCCGACTGCACGCTCGTCGTGGGCACGACCTCGCGCAAGCTCCGCGGGCGACGGGCGATTCCACCCGCCGAGGTGGCCCTCCTCGCCGCCCGGGAGCGCGGTCGCGGTCGCCTGGCGCTCGTCTTCGGCGACGAGCGCGACGGGCTCTCGGCCGAGGCCCTCGGCCGCTGCGACGAGGTCTCCACAATCCCGACGTCCGGCGCACAGCCGTCGCTCAACCTGGCGCAGGCGGTCGCCGTCTACGCGCACGCGGTGCGACAGGTGGACGCTGAGCCCACGCCCGCCGGCCCGGGCGAGGGCGCGACCGACGAGGAACTTCGGAGGCTGGAGGAAGCGCTGCGGCAGGCGCTCCGACGCTGCGGCTTCCTCGTGGGGCCCGAGCGCCACGCCGTCGAGGATCTCGTCGCGTCCCTGCGTCGCGCGCGACTTTCGCGCGGCGAGGTGCGCCTCTGGATGGCGGCCCTTTCGCGCCTCGCGTCCCCTCGCGCCTGATCTCAGTCGCCGGGCATCGACCGCGCGAGGACGGCGAGGACCTCGCGGGCGGTCGCGAGCTGCGAGGGGTCAAGCCCCTCGAGCGCACGCCGGGTCCGGGACTCCACCGTCCCGGGCGAGATCCGAACCCGCCTGCGGCCGCGCCCGGTCAGGTTCAACACGGCGCGGCGCGAGTCGAGGGGGTGGGGGGTGCGGCGCACGAGGCCCCGCGCGACCAAACGTCGCAGGACGCCGGTGAGCGAGCTCGGGTGCAGGTGCATCACGCGGGCGAGCTCGCCCGCCGAGATCCCCGGCACCCGCTCGATCAGCCGGAGTGCGAGGAACTGCGGCCCCGTCGTCCCCAGCCGCCTCTGCATGTCGCGCGAGGCGCGGGCGAGCGCGTGGTCCACCTCCCAGAGCGAGCGGAGGAAGATGAGGACCGGGTCAAAACGCTCGACCTGCGATTCGACGGTCGGCGCGCTCCGATCCCGGACGCTCGCGGCTCTCCTCGCCATCCCCGAATGGGGTACCACAGCGTTCGCCTGAAGTGAAGCGACGAGGCGGGGGGGATCGCGGCCTCACCCCTCGCATATGATGGCTGCATGTCGAGCGCCCGCCCGCGAAGGAGCGCCCTCTACGTTCCCGGCCACAACGCCCGGGCCGTGGAGAAGGCACGGTCCCTTCCGGCCGACGTGCTGATCTTCGACCTCGAGGACGCGGTGGCGCCGGCGGTGAAGGAAGAGGCTCGCGGGCTGGTGCTCGCGGAACTCGCGCGCGGGGGATTCGGCCATCGGGAGCGCGTCGTGCGCGTGAACGGGGCGACCACCCCCTGGGGAGCCGGCGACCTCGAGGCGGTCGCTCGCGCGCCGGTGGACGCCGTGCTCCTCCCCAAGGTGGAAGGCCCTCGCGAGGTCGGGGACGCCGAGAGACGGCTCGCTGCGCTGGCCACCCCTCCGAGCGTGGCCCTGTGGGCAATGCTCGAGACCCCGAGGGGCGTGCTGAGGGCCGCGGACGTCGCGGGGGCGGGCGGGCGGCTGGCCTGCCTCGTCGCCGGCACCTCGGATCTCGTGAAGGATCTGCATGCGCGGCACACCCCGCGGCGCCTCGAGGTCCTGACGGCCCTCTCACTCGTCGTGCTCGCGGCGCGCGCCCACGGACTCGCCGCCCTCGACGGGGTCCACCTCGACCTGGCCGACGACGCTGGCTTCGAGGCCGCCTGCGAGCAGGGCGTCGACCTCGGGTTCGATGGCAAGACGCTCGTACATCCCAAGACGATCGCGCCCGCCAACCGGCTCTTCGCGCCGTCGGCCGAGGCCGTCGCGCACGCCCGGCGCGTCATCGAGGCTCACGCGGAGGCGGTCGCACGCGGCATCGGGGTGGTGGTGGTCGACGGGCGTCTCGTCGAGAGCCTCCACGTGCTCGAGGCCCGACGAGTCATGGAGCTCGGCGAGGCGGTGGCGGCGCTCGGCCCCACGTGCCCGTGAACCTCACGGGAGCCGGCCCTGGTAGGAGACCAGGATCCTCGATCGGCTCAAGCGGATGGGGGAGCCGAGCAGGACGTTCGCGAGCTCTCTCGCCCACGGATCCTTGAGGAGCCGCGGAAGGAGCGTGGACGGGCTCAGGTCGAACCCGACCGGCTGGAGCCCGACGGACAGGAGGGACCGCAGGTGGTCCGTCCGCTCCGGACGGGTCTGCAGGAACGGTGGCGCGCTCAGGTCGCAGTCGGCCCGGGCCCCGGTGGCGAGGGCGAGGAGGACCGCGGCGATGATGACGCGACCCTTGTCGAAGGCGGTTGGCGACGTCATGGCGCTCTCCCGGTGCGCCAGGGGAGGGTGGCGCATCCACCGAAAGGAAAAGCGACGCCGCCGCCTCTGACACACCCTCGCGGTCTCGGCTCGCGGCCGTCGGGGGAAAACGAGGCGCGCCCCGCACGAACGGTCGTGCGGGGCGCTTGGGCAAAGAGGGGTCAGCGGACGGGGGAGGCGTCTAGGCGCCCGCCATCACGACCTCGAGGAAGGTGCTGGGCTTGCGGCTCATCGCGGCGCGCACGCAGCGGACGTAGCAGCGAACTCCCCAGAGCCGGATGATCGTGACCGAGTGCCGCAGGACGTCCTTGCCAGTGATTACGCCGCGCATTTGCTACCTCCTGCCTGGCAGACAGGGGATGGGATGGGACCTGACGCCGCCGAGGCGGTCCTCGGCGGGTTGCGGCGGGAGGGCGACGGGGGACCCCGTGCACCCGCACGGGGCCTCCCTGCGGGGGGCCGCTCGTGGACGCACCGGGCGGGAGACGCGAGCGTCTAGGCAGCGACGCCCGCCGCCGGAGCGGTGGCCTCGTCGCCGATGGCCACGCGTAGCGCGTCGTACACGTGGCGCTTGACGAGGAACTCCGCATGACTGCTCTCCACCTCGATGTTGCGCACCTGCGGATCGAAGTCGCGGTCGACGAGGGCGTGTGGATAGGGGACGAGGCGATCGCGTCGGGAGAACATCGACACGAGCGACACGTGGGCGGGCCAGGCTCCTTCCCGGAGGCGGCGGACAAACGCGCTCCGCGACACGAGTTGGAGGATCGCCGGCGCCAGGGGGGCGACGGGCAGCGCGAGCCAGGCCATCGGGCTCCCCTGGTGCGGCGTCCCCAGCGTGACGACCGTACGCACGAAGCGGTGGCCGCCGAGCCGCTTGACCCAGTAGGCCGCGACGAGGCCGCCCTTCGAGTGGCCCACCACGGTCAGGGGGGCGAGGCGGGGTTGGAGCCGGTAGAGCGCTTCGACCCGCGCGGCCACCATCCGGGCGAGCACCTCCACGCGCCCGGTGTTGAATCGGCCTGCGAGGCCATCCGGGCGGACGGAGAATACGTGGTGGCCGTCCCGGCGCAAGCGGCGGCGCAGTACCCGCAGCGTTCGTCCCGTCGAGAAGAGTCCGTTCAGGAGGAGCACCGGGCCGCCTCGGGCGGACACCTCGGCCTCGGACACTCGCACGTCGCGGCCGTCGAGCTCCGTCCAGCCGGCGACCCGGGACCGGGAAGGCTTCGCGATTCCGGGAAGGCGCTCCACCCCGGAAGGCGCCCCACCGGCGTGTCGAGACCACTGCGATCCGGCCGTCCATGAGGTCTCCATCCGCGGCTCCTGCCGCATGGACAGGGTCCGGCGCCATTCCTGACCGGCGCGCGAGGCGTCCGCGGCGACGACCGGTGGGGTTCAGGAGCGCGCAGGCCGTGCAGCGTGCGCGGAGCGAGGTCGCTACCCATCGAGGCGAGAAAAGACCTGGCGTGAAGGGCGGCTCGCCGCCCTTCACGCCAGGCCGAAATCGGTCACTTACAGGGGGATGACCTTGATGGGGCCGCCGTACTCGTGGTGGTGCCGGCGGTGGCAGTCGTCGCGCTCGTAGCCGTAGCCGTAGTCGTAGCCGTCGTACTCGCGCTCACGGCCGTAGCAGCCGCCGGAGACGGAGGTGAGCTCGCGCTCGCTGATCTTCTTCAGGTTGCTGCTCGTCTGGATCTTCTTCGCGTTCATCGTCTTTCCTTTCATGCGTCGGTTTGTGGGTGGGTCTGCTGCGTTCGCTCTCGCTTGCTGCGTCCTGCTACCTCTGAGACAGGGAAGGCGGCGAAAGCTGACGGCGGCACGCGACGGGCCTTCGGGCTTCTGGAGCGGCTGTGGTGGCGTGCCCGCGCGCCGCAGGGGCCGGAGATCCCGGTTCCTGCAAAGAGAAGGCGTGAAGGGCGGCTCCCGCCCTTCACGCCAGGTGGCCTTCTCTCGTCGATCTACGAGGGGCTGAGCTTCTCCCAGCCCTCCTGGTGCCGGTGGTGCCGACGGTGCTCGTACCCGTAGCCGTAGTCGTAGTCGTAGCCGTCGTACTCGCGCTCGCGGCCGTAGCAGCCGCCGGAGACGGAGGTGAGCTCGCGCTCGCTGATCTTCTTCAGGTTGCTGCTCGTCTGGATCTTCTTCGCGTTCATGGTTCTTCCTTTCGTGGTCGCGTGTGTGTGGGTTTCCGGTTTGGCTCGCCTCTCTCGCTCGCCTCGCCGTTGCTGCTGGCTTCAAGACAGGGCTCCCGGCCCAAACTGACCGGCGAGCCGCAAGGGCGAGGGTCGTGGAGCGCCAGCGGGCGCGTAATCGAACCCTTGGCGGGGGCGGGAGGCGAAGACGAGGGACGCTAAGGGATCGACGGCGGGTGCCCCCGGCCGTTCTCGTCGCCCCCGGGTGCTTGCGTCGCCGCGGCGAGCGCCCGCGCATCGAACTCGTACAGCCGGGCGACGCGCCTTGCGGCGGTGGCGGGGGCGTCGCGCCCGGGGCCGTCGGTCAAGCTCTCCCGGAGGGCGTAGAGCACCGACGTCGGCGAGCCGACGTCCACCTCCAGGAAGCTGCTTCGGGTGGGGCGCCCTCCGCGGTCGAGGGAGACGCGGAGGTATCCCGGGACGCCCGCCGACGCCGCGCCCAGCAGACCGAACGCCTCCAGGTGAGGCGGGGACGAGGCGCCGTAGAAGGCGCCCAGGAACGACGCGCCCGGATCGATGCGCTTCACATCCGTGGCCGCGAGTGCCCCCCGGTCACCCGGGAGGCGGAGCAAGGTGCCGTCGAAGGAGTCGGCGAAGAGGAGGACGCGCCTTCCCCGCGCGGCCGCCGCGTTCACCCGCTCGACGGCAGCCCCGGGGGTGGCCGGCGGAGCTGCGCCGTCGGCGGGGCCAAGGCGCGCGAGCAGCGCGCGAAGGCGTTCCGCGCCCCGCGCGAGCTCCGCCGCGGACTCGGCGCCGTGTCCCCACGAGCGGGCCTCCTCCGCGGATGCGGGGAGGAGGTCGAGGACCTCGAGCGAACCCAGGTCGAGTCCGCGCAGCCCCAGAACGGCCCGGCACGGTGTCCGGACCGCGCCGAGGTGCCCCACCTCGACGTGGAGGAATGCCCGGACGGGTGGCAGGCGGTACTGCGCCACGCGGCTCGAGTTTGCCGTGGGGTCGTCGACGACGAGAAGGTCTGCGCGAGTCGCCTCGGCGATCATCCGGAGCGGGTGCCCGGCCCAGTGCAGCGCCGCCGCGCTCCACAGTACCCTTTCCTCCTCGGCGGTCGCCCGGATGACGTGGCCCCTCGCCGGGCTCGCCGCAGCCCCTCCCTTGAAGACCGCGGCCAGGACCTCCGGGAAGGTGGCTGCGGTGCCGAACACGTACCAGAACGCGACCACCCGCTCGGCCTGCAGCTGCTCGACGAAGTGCTTCTTCAACGCTCGCCGCGAGGCCTCCACCAGCTCGGGGCGAGCTGCATCGCTCGCGAGCTCTCGCAGGGCGCGGTTCACGTTCCACTCGACCGCATCCTCGGCGGCGACGCGCTTCACGACGAGGACGCTTCGCGCACCCGCCTGGCCGAGCTCCCGGAGGAACCCTTGCGGGAGCGCGGCGCTGATCGACTCGTACGCGACGTCGCGAACGGCGAGCGCGGTGGCCGTCGCGCTCCAAGACTGACCTAGGGCCGGGCGCCCATGCGCCAGGGCGAATAGGAGGACAAGGGGGCGACCGATCACCCGCCGCCCGAGCCCGCTACTCGACAAGCCCCTGGTCTCGAGCCATCTTCGCAAGGCGGTCCTTGAGGCGCTCGAAGCGCTTCATCAGGGTGAGAGGCTGGACGGGCTCGCCCTGGTCGGCAAGGATCTCGGCGACCTCGGTCCAGGAGAGGCCCTGGTCGACCCGGAGCACGAGCAGCGACTGGTCCTCGACCGACAGGGACTCGCGCAGCCGGTCCAGGGCGTCCTTCTGGCGCGCGACCCGGACCACGGTCTTCGTCCGGATCGACTCGGCGAGCGCGGAGGCCTCCCCCGTCGCGAAGGGCCGGCCCCGCCGCCTCCAGGCCTCGTTTCGGAGGTTGAGGGCGGCGTACCAGGCGACGCGGTACGCCCAGGTCTTGAGGGAAGATCCGAAGCGAAACGTCGGCAGGCCCTTCCAGACGTTCTCCGCGAACTGCGAGAAGGCATCCGCGGCGTCGTCCTCGTCGCGCAGGACCGACCGCAGGTAGCCGAGCACGCTCGGCCCGAGCTCTTCCAGCGCCGCCGTCGCGGCGCCAGCCACGTCGCCGGCCTGGAGCAGACCCTGCACGCGCTCCTCGATCGACATGGTGGCGCATATATGGCCGGCACACTGACGGTGCCATCGGTGCGCCAGTACCTCGATGGGCCTTCCCATCGGCGACGGCGGGCGGGCCGTCGTTTGCGGTTCGGCCGGCGGGCCCAGTAGCATGCCCCCTTGAAGGGGGCGGCAAGCGAACGTTTCAGGACGTGGGGAGCGAGGACCGCGGTGGAGCATCTCGTCGTCTCGGTCGAGGACACCGAGGGGAACTCCAGGGCCGAGCACACCTTCCGCAAGTCACCGGCCAGGCTTGGGCGCAGCGGCCGAAACGAGCTTTGCCTCCCGCATCCCTTCGTCTCCGCCTGGCATGCCCTCATCGAGTTCGGGGCGGGAAGCATCGCCTACACCGACCTCGGGTCGACGAACGGCTCCGTGCTGAACGACGCCGACCTCGTTCCACACGAGGCCGCTCGGGTGGGGCGCGGCGACGTGGTCGTGATCGGACCCTACCATCTGACCTTCGAGCTCCGCGCGGCTCCGGCCGCAGCGCCACCCCGCCCGCCGGGTGCGGGTGGGGCGGCCCCGCAGCCGGTGGCCGAGCCGGGCCGGGTTCGCCCTGGCAGCATCACCGTCCTCATGCAGCAGATCGCGAGGGCGCCGCCCGCGGACGAGGGCCAGGACTGGAAGGACGTGCTCTTCCCAGGCGCCACCATCGGGCGCTTCGAGCTCATCCGGGAGCTCGGCCGCGGGGCGTTCGGGATCGTCTTCGAGGCTCGGGACCGTCAGCTCGGCCGGCTCGTCGCGTTCAAGGCCGTCCGGCCGGGCCGTCACTCGCAGGTCATGTTCCGCCAGGAGCGGCTGCAACGCGAGGCGGAGGCCGTGGCCCAGCTCTCCCATCCGAACATCGTGAACCTGTACGACGCGGGGAGCTGCCAGAGCGGCCCCTACCTCATCTTCGAGCTTCTGCGCGGCGAGACCCTGCAGGCACGCATGCGGCGCGCCGCCGTGCCGCTGGCCGAGGCGCTCGACGTAGCAATCCAGGTCGCCTGGGCGCTCGACCACGCCCACGCGGCCAGGGTCGTGCACCGCGACCTCAAGCCCGCGAACGTCTTCCTGTGCACCGGAGGGCGCGTGAAGGTGCTCGACTTCGGGATCTCCCACGTCCTCGGCGCGGGGGACGCGAGGGCCGTGGGAACGCCCGCGTACATGGCGCCCGAGCAGTGGAGAGAGGGTCCGCAGGACGCCCGCACCGACATCTTCGGGGCGGCGGCAATGTTCTTCGAGACGTTGGCCGGGCGGCTGCCCTACCAGGTCACGGCGGGGCACAGCACCGTGCTCGACCGGGGGGCGAGGCCGCCGGTCGAGGGCCTCCAGGTACCGCCGCCCCTCAAGGACCTCCTTCGCGCGGGCCTCGCCGCGGACCCGGCGGAGCGTCCCGGCGACGGGCACGCCTGGCTCATGTCGCTCCTTTCCATCCAGCGGGAGCTCGACCACAGCCACATCGTGGACCTGCTCCTCGACAAGGACGAGGAACTCCGCGCGAGGCCGGCCGTCCCCGGGGCGCGGGCGCACCGAGGACATCTGAGGGCGCTCCGGATCGCGGCCGTGGCCGTCGGCGCACTCGCTGCGCTGGCCCTCGCGGTGTGGCTGGCGCTTCGCTGACTCCTCTCACTCGAGCATCTTCATCGCCGTCGCCAGGCTGCGGTGCATGCGATTGAAGGCGACTGCCAGGATCGAGATCTCGTCCCGCCCGCGGACCGGAAGCTCGGGCATGTCCATCTGGCCCTTGCTGATGTCGTCGGCCCGCGCGGCGAGCATGCTCACCGGGCGGATGACCGTGAAGTAGAGGAGCGTGTCGAGCACCACGAGCGTGATGACGCCCACGATCGCGAGGGAGATGAGCAGCTGTCGGAAGGCCCGGTTCGCCTTCTGGACGGGGAGCGAGGCGGGCACCGAGACGATCTGCGCGGCGACCACGTCTCCCTCGGTCCAGCCGAATCCCGCCCCCGGGCCGTATCGCTGGATCATCTCCGGCGGCGCCGCGGCCGGTACCGAGTGGCACTGCAGGCAGGCCTTGGCGGGGCGCATGGGGGCCGCCAGGTAGAGCGACTGTCCGAAGGGCGTCATGCGCTCCCCGTCGAAGAGCCTCGCGTCGGGGCTGTTCTTGAACCGCTTGATGATGTCCTCTTCCCAGTCGACGGCGCGGTCGCGCGGGTTCGTGGGGTTGAGCGTCGCTTCCTTGTAGGTGTACTCGGGGTACTTCTTCGACAAGTAGCCGAAGATCTCCGTCGCCGAGTAGGCCGGAATGGTCTGGGGGTAGAAGACCCTCTTCGCGTTCCCGTAACCTTTGCGCGCGCAGATGTCCCGGAAGACGTCGTCCGGCGACGATTCCTGGGCGCGGGACTGCGTCGCCTCCTCCAGCGCCGGCTTCACCTGCTGGATGGTGTAGTTCCGCATGGCGAGCGCGGTCTCCATCATCAGCTCGGCCTGGTCGTGCACCTCCTGGCGCGCTGCCAGCTGGAGCATGTTGTTGAAGAGGTAGGCGGCGAGGCCGAGGCCGAGCCCGAACACCGCGACGAAGATGAGGCTGAACTTGGCGAGCAGTCGCATTGGAGCCCCCTGGGGTCCAGATGACGTGCATTGCTTATCCTGGCGCGCGTGCGCGCCCAGTGACCCGATTGGGTTCAAGAACCGGACGTTGCACCGCTCGCGACCCGGTCGTCCTACCCGGTGGATTCGGGCGAGGCGAGGGCACGCCGGAAGGCGGCGCGCCCCGTCTCGTCGGGGATCTCCCGGGCGAGCAGCTCGCAGAGGTGCTCGGGGTCGCGCGCAGTGGCCGACACCCGCTGGACGACGATCCGCGCCACCGGCCCGATGTGAAGGGCGAGGGCCCGCCGTGCGCGGTCCAGCAGGGCGGGGTCCCAGGACACCTTGGTGGCCGTCCGCACGTCGGGCGGGACCGCGACGGGGCTCCTCGCGCCCACGCCGTGCAAGAAGGCCGTCCGATCGACCTCGGAGGGGATGAAGCTCGAGACGATTTCGCAGAGCTCCTCGATGCTCGCGGCCGTGGCGCCGGCCTTCTTCACGAGGAACGGCGCGACCGGACCGAGGAAGGGCAGGGCACGCTGCTCGATGGTCTTCAGCGCCTCCGGCACGATCGTCGTCGACGGGGTGTTCGCGCGCATCCCGACGGCCGGCGTGCCCGGCGGCGTGGGCCCGGGCGCGACCACCCGCCCGGGCGTCTCCCTCGCGTGACCGACGGAGTGGGGGCGGCGTGGCATGACGACCGTGGGTCCGACCTCGCCCCCCTCGCCGGGCCTGGCCGGCTCCACGGGACAGCGCAGGAGCTCCTCGCGCATCTCGGCGGCGCTCTGCGGGCGGTCCTCCGGCCGGGGAGCCAGCGCTCGCATGACGAGATGCTCGAGCTCGGGCGAGACGGGGTGCTGTCGTCGCGAGCTCGGCGGAGGTGGAGCCTCCGTCATGAGGCGCTGGGCGAGGTGCACGGGGGTGGCCGCGTCGAACGGCAGTCGACCCGTCAGCATCTCGTAGAGGACGACGCCCGCGGCGTAGAGGTCCGTCCGGCCGTCGAGCTCTCCGCCCGTCAGCTGCTCCGGGCTCATGTAGCCCGGCGTCCCGCAGACCAGACCTGCGCGGGTGAGGGTCGAGGCCGGACCCCCGACAACCTGCAGCTTCGCGATCCCGAAGTCGAGCACCTTCACCGAGTCGGGGGCGTCCCGGCGAGATTCGACCATCACGTTCTCGGGCTTCAGGTCCCGGTGCAGGATCTGGTTTGCGTGGGCCTCCGCGCAGGCCGAGAGGATCTGCGCGCCGATGTGGACCACGCGAGACTCCGCAAGCGGTGCCTCCTCGGCGATGACCCGGGCGAGGCTCCGCCCGGTCACGTACTCCATGACCATGAACAGCGTCCCGTCCTCGGTCTGGCCGAAGTCGGTGACTGCGATCACGTTGGGGTGCCGGAGCTTGGAGACGGCCCGCGCCTCGCGCTGGAACCGGGCCACGACGCCGGGCTCGGAGAGCAGCCCGCGCTTCACGATCTTCACGGCAAACGGGGCGTCGAGGGCGATGTGGAGCGCCTTGTAGACTTGCCCCATGCCCCCGTCCGCGATGCGCTGCTGGATGAGGTACATCCCCTTGAGCGTCTGCCCCGGCCACGGGTCCGGCGCGGAGTCCGGCGGCGTCGCCGCGATGTTCGCGCCGCAGAAGACGCAGAATACGGCGCCCAACACCGACTCGTGGCCGCACTTTTCGCAGACCGGCATTCCCGATGGGAGTATAGCGTCCGCCGGTCGCCGCGCCCCTCCGCCCCGTTTCACGAGCGGCGCGCCCGCGCTCCGGGCCGGCACCCGGACGCGGCGTAAAGAAACGTTTGCCCCCTCTTGCAGTCCAGGAGGAGGCCGGGGGCGCCGATCTTCGACCCATTTGGAGCGCGAGCCGCGCAACGACGCGTGGCGCGGTCGCGCCGGCCCGGTCAGATCCACTCGCCGGAACTGTCGAGCAGGTAGGAGGTCGCCATGCCCGCGGGGCCAAACGGCAAGGAAACCCTGTTCCTGGATCCGGAGGCCGAGCGCGCCCGGAAGCGGGAGGCCTTCCTCGAGACACTCCGGCGCGCCTCGCACCTTCCCGCGCGGACGGCGCGCATGGACGCGCCCGCGCGCCGGCCGCCGGTCGCACCCGAGCCGGCCGCAGCTCCCCGGAGCGAGATCCGCGCCGTGACGCCGGCGCGGCCGCGGACCGGACTCTTCCGCGCCGAGGCGCTCCGGCACCGCCTCTCGTCCGACGAAGGCCGGGGCGTCGTCCGCGTCTCCCCGCCGTGGACCTGGGCTCTGCTGTGGACGCTCGTGGCGGCCCTCGCCGCTGCGGTCGTCGTCTCCTTTGTGGGCGAGGTGGACGTGATCGGCCGCGGCCGCGGGATCGTCCGGCCGACCCTCGGGGTGCGCCCGCTCACGAGCCAGCTGACGGGGACGGTGGTCGGCGTCGAGGCGCGGTCCGGTGACCACGTAAAGGCCGGTGCGCCGCTGCTCCGGATCGACTCCCCGAACGTGCAAGGGCAGCTGCTCGAGGCGGAGCGGCAGCTCGACGCGGTTCGCACCCAGTACTCGAGCGTTGCTGTTCAGCAGGACCGGCACTACGCCGAGCAGGTCGAGCTCCTCCGCGCTCGCGCGAAGCGGATGGCGGAGCAGGTCGAGAGCCTCCGGGGATCGGCGGGCTACTACGAGCGGCGTCTCCAGGCGGACGAGGGGCTGCTCCAGAAGGGGCTCGTGAGCGAGATGGCCGTCGCGGAGTGGCGCGAGTCGCTCGCCCAGGCCCGACGGCAGCTCTCCAGCGCCGAGGGCGCGCTCGACCAGACCCGGCAGGAGCTTGCCTCCATGGAGAGCCGCCGGCAGGAGGAGCTCTGGCAGCGGCAGCAGACGGTCACGGCGGCGCAGAGCAAGCGCGACGCGCTCGCGCTCGTGTCCAAGCAGAGCGTGGTGACGGCCCCCGAGGACGGTACCGTCGAGGCGTTGCTCGCGCGCGTCGGCGAGGCGGTCCAGGCGGGGCAGGTGGTGGGGAAGATCGTTCCGCTCGGATCTCCGATCCAGGTCGTGTCGTTCCTGCCGGAGCGCGACCGCGCCTTCGCGAAGGTGGGTGACGAGGTGCAGCTGGAGCTCGACCAGCTGCCGCACGCGGAATACGGGACGCTGCGCGCACGCGTGACCCGG
Organism: Anaeromyxobacteraceae bacterium; assembly: GCA_035543235.1. Classification (GTDB taxonomy): domain Bacteria; phylum Myxococcota; class Myxococcia; order Myxococcales; family Anaeromyxobacteraceae; genus DATJZG01. Next base: position 48,571 of record DATKJV010000016.1, read on the forward strand.
ATTGGCGACGACCTCGCCTCGCCGGCCGAGGTGCGGGAGGCGCTCGGCGAGGATCAGAAGCTCGACGGGCCGAGCTACCGCGTCGAGCTGGAGATCACGAGCACCGCGGCGGCGGATGCGGCCCACGTGAAGCTCCGCACCGGTACGCTCATGAACGTCCGGTACGCCCTGCGGCGGCAGAAGCTGATCACCCTCGTCTTCAGCCCCCTCAAGCGCTGGTTCCGGTGATGTCCGTGCTGAGACGGCGGGTGCGCTACATCCCGCAGATCGAGACCACCGAGTGCGGGGCGGCGTGCCTGGCGATGGTCCTCGCCTACCACGGCCACAACGCGCCCCTGCCGGAGGTTCGACAGCGCTGTGGCGTGTCCCGCAGCGGCGCGGATGCGCTTGCCATCGCCCGCGCCGCGCGACGGTACGGCCTCGAGGCCGATGGGGTGAAGGTGGAGATGGGACAGCTCGGCGAGCTGCCGCTCCCCGCCATCCTCCACTGGGACTTCGAGCACTTCGTGGTGCTCGAATCGCTCGAGCGGGACCGGGTCACGATCGTCGACCCCGCGACCGGCCGGCGCCGCCTGAGCCTCGAGGAGATGGGGCGCCACTTCACCGGCATCGCCCTCGTGCTCGCCCCGACCTCCGAGCTCGAGCCCCGGGCGCGCACCCGCCCGAGCCTCGCGAAGTACGGGGAGCTCTTCCGGCGGTCGCTCCCGAGCCTGATCCAGGTCCTCGTCGCCTCCATCGGGCTCCAGCTGGTGGGCCTGGTCTTCCCGGTCGCCACCCAGATCCTCGTCGACTCGGTGATCGTCCCCCGCCAGCCGGCGTGGCTGTGGGGCCTCGGTCTCGGTCTCGCCGCGGCGGTCGTCACCCGGGCGCTGCTCGCGCTCGTGCGGTCCTACGTCGTGCAGGGCCTGCGCAACGTCCTCGACCTCTCCCTCATGAGCCGGTTCCTCGATCACCTCCTGCACCTCCCGCTCGGGTTCTTCTCCCAGCGCGAAGCAGGCGACCTCGTGCAGCGGGTCCAGAGCAACGTCACCGTCCAGAACCTGCTCAGCAGCCAGTCGATCTCCGCGCTGCTCGACGGCTTGCTGCTCGTCGGGTACGCCGCGCTCATGCTCGTCTTCGACGTGAAGCTCGGTCTCTTGATCATCAGCTTCGGGGTCGTGCGCGTGGGGCTCCTCGTGGCGGTGCGGGAGCGAACCCAGCTCGCGATGGCATCGGAGCTCACCGCGACCGGCCGCGAGTTCGGGGCGCTGCTCGAAGCGGTGACCGGGCTCGAGACCACGAAGGCGAGCGGCGCGGAGACCCGCATGATCCAGCGCTGGGCGCATCGCATGACGGGGCGCATCAACGGCTCGCTCGAGAGGCGCCGGCTCGCCATGGCGGCGACCCACGGGACCGTGCTGCTCCAGGGCCTCAGCACCGCGCTCGTCTTCTACGTGGGGGGATCGCAGGTCGTGGCGCAGCAGATGACGCTCGGGACGTTCGCGTCCTTCCTGGCCCTGCAGAACCTGTTTCTCGCGCCGCTCGAGTCGCTGCTCCAGACCGTGGGCCAGCTCCAGTACCTGGAGAACCACCTCGACCGGCTCGACGACGTGCTGACGACCGCGCGGGAGCATTCCGGCCGCGCCGACCCCGGGCGGCTCCGGGGGGCCATCGAGCTGCGACGGGTGAGCTTCGGGTACTCCCCCGGCGAGCCGCCCATCGTGAAGGACGTATCGGTGAGCATCCGCGCCGGCGAGAAGGTCGCCATCGTCGGCCCGTCCGGTGCCGGCAAGTCCACGCTCGCGCGACTGCTCCTCGGCATGCACCTGCCGTCGAGCGGGACCGTCGCGTTCGACGGCCGCGACCTTCGCGAGCTCGACCTGAAGAAGGTGCGCAGCCAGATGGGCGTCGTCCTCCAGGAGACGTTCCTGTTCGACGACACCGTGCGAGCGAACTTGAGCCTCCACGACGAGGAGGTGGCCCTCGAGTCCCTCCGGGACGCCGCCCGGCTCGCCTGTGTGGACGAGGTGATCGAGGCCCTGCCCGACGGCTATGGGACCCGCGTGGGCGAGAACGGGAGCATCCTCTCCGGGGGGCAACGCCAGCGCCTGAACCTGGCGCGGGCGCTCGCGCGTGCTCCGGCCGTCCTCGTGCTCGACGAGGCCACGAGCGCCCTCGACCTCGAGATGGAGAGGCGCGTACACGAGAACCTGGCCAGCGTGGGCTGCACCCGCATCCTCATCGCTCACCGCCTCGCGACCGTGATGGACGCCGATCGGGTCCTGGTGCTCGAGGACGGCCGGATCGTCCAGGAAGGGCGCTACGAGGACCTGGCCGCCCAGCCCGGCCTGTTCCGGAAGCTCGTGCAGGCGAGGGAGATCGCGCATGCCTAGGCTCGCGGGTGCGGCCGAGCCGCCCACCGGGACGTTCGGGGCGAGGGGCGCACGCGACGCCCTCCTTCGCGGCTACGACCCGGTGGAGGCCATGTGGCGGCTGCTCCGGTTCTATGGGCACGAGGGCGGGCTGCAGGCGTTCCGCGAGGCCCAAGAGGCCAGGGGAGCGCTGGGGGACCCGCTGGCCGAGCCGCTCGAGCGCCTCGGGATCCAGGCGCGGCCGGCTCTCATCGAGGCCGAGGACCTCGGGTTCCTGGATGCGCCCACCCTTCTGCAGCTCCGCGACGGGTCGTGGATCGTGCTCCGGGGGCGCGACGGCGCGGGCGCCCAGGTCGAGGGACCGGACGGAGAGCGGGTGCTGCCCCTCGCGCCGCTCGCGGCCGAGCTCACGGGATACGCGCTCGACCTCTCGCCCTCCCTTCCGCCGGGAGAAGGCCTGTGGGGTCGGCTCCGGGCCCTGCTCCTTCATCACCGGCGGACGGTCCTGTTGCTCGCCGGTGCGAGCCTGCTGCTCCAGATCTTCTCGCTCGTCGTCCCCGAGGTGACCGGGCTCGTCATGAATCGCGCCCTGCCCGACCGGGCGCGCTCGACACTGCAGGTCGCGGCCGTCGGCGTGGTCCTCGTCGCGGCGTTCCAGGCGTGGACCGGCTTCGTCCGCGAGAGGATCCTGCTCTTCCTCGTGACGCGGCTCGAGGTCTCAGCGGAGCGCGGCCTTCTCCAGCACCTGCTGGCCCTGCCGTTCCCCGTGCTCGACCGGATGACGCTCGGCGAGCGCCTGCAGGCCTTTACCGGGATGAGCACGGCCCGAGAGGTTCTCGCCGAGCGGGTCCTCGCCGCCGTCCTCGACGGGGCGATGGCCGTGGGCTTCCTCGTGGCCATGGTCGCGAAGATGCCCGCCGCCACGCTCGTCGTCGTCGTGGCGGCGGGGGCCATGTCGGGCCTCGCGGCCGCGGTCGGGGCGGCACAGGCCCGGCACCAGGCCCGGGAGGTCGAGGCCCAGGCGCGCGAGCGCGGCTATCTCTCGGAGCTCATCGCCGGCATCGGGACGGTGAAGGCGGCCGCGGCGGAGGAGCAGGGGCTCGGGCGCTGGCTCGACCGGTTCCGAGCGGAGCAGAGGCACTCGCTCGACCGCCAGCGCCTCGGCCTGGTGAGCGACGTCGGGCTCGAGGCCATGCGCCAGGGGCTCACGGCGGTTCTGCTCGTCTGGGGAGGGTGGCAGATCCTTCAAGGCGGACTCCTCATCGGTACCCTGTTCGCCTTCGTGCAGCTCAGCTCGGGCTTCCTCGGGGCTGCCTTCGGGCTCGTCCGGGCCCACCTCGTCGTGGCGGTGCTTCGCCCGCAACTGGCGAAGACGCAGGAGGTCCTGCGCAGCGCGCCGGAGAAGCGCAGCGCGCGGCGAGGGGCCCCGGGCGCACGGGCGGTCCCGGTGGTCATGGAGGACGTGTGGTTCCGCTATGGGCCCGAGCGCCCGTGGGTCACGAAGGGCTACTCCATGCACTTCGCGGCGGGATCGAAGCAGTTCGTCACCGGCCCGTCGGGGTTCGGGAAGAGCACGATCCTGCGCCTGCTCGCGGGCCTCTACGTGCCGGAGGAGGGCAGGATCAGCATTGGCGGGACGAGCCCCCAGTCCTCCGTCGGCGACGTCCTCTACCTCCCGCAGTTCGTGAACCTCTTCAGCGGCTCCATCCTGGAGAACCTGCGACTTCTCTCGGGCGGGGCCCCGGCGGCCCGCATCTTCGAGGCCGCCGAGCAGACGGGCCTCGCGGCCCTCGCGGCCGATCTCCCCATGCAGTACAGCACCCTCGTGTCGCCGGGGGGGAGGAGCCTCTCCGGCGGCCAGCGCCAGCTCATCGCGCTCACCGCCGCGTTCGCCTCCGGACGGAAGCTCCTCCTGTTCGACGAGGCCATGTCGAACATCGACCCGATCCGCGCGGCGGCTCTCTGGCGGCTGCTCGACACGCTCCCGGCCACGGTCATCGCCGCCCGCCACGAGGCCTGACGGCGGACCGGCCTGCGCTAGAGTGACCCGCCCACCGCCCGGTTCAGGTCGGCCCGAGCCACGACGAGGTCGACGACCGAGTTCACCCATGTGAGCCGCGCCTGCGCGAGCTTGGCGGCCGCGTCCCGGACCTCGAGCTGGCTCGCGAGGCCCGCCTCGAGCTTGTCGCGGGTGAACTGGAGTGCCCGGTCCGCGGCGTCCAGGATGGCCTGGGCCATCGTCACGGCTGCGGCGAGCGTCACGACCTGCTCGCGAGCGACCGTGACCTCCGCCGAGACGGTCTCCCGCGCCTGCTCCAGCGTAGCCCGCGCGCGCCGCGCCTGGGCCTGGGCGCGCTCGACGCCCGCCCTGGTTTCACCGCCAGCGTAGATGTTGAACTTGCCAGTGATGCCGACGCCGACAAACCACGCGAAGTCCGGCGGCACGTTCGTCGTGCCCACGAACTGGGGGCTCTCATACTGGAACTGCGCCGACACGCTGAAGGTCGGCCAGTAGGCTGCCTGCGCGCGCGTGACGTCGGCCTCGGTGGCGTCCGCCGAAAGCCTGTCGGCCGCGAGGAGGGGGCGGGCCTTGAGGGCCATGCCGAGCAGCTCCGCCAGCGGCGGAGGGTCCTCCAGGGAGGGAGGTGCGGCCCCGCTCACGGGTCCGGCCACCGCGATCTCGAGTGCCGCGTCGGAGCTGAGCCCCAGGACCACCGCGAGGTCTGCACGGGCACGTACGAGCGCGGCCATCTGCGCTTTCACGGCGAGCTGATCGTTGCCGAGGTTGACCCGGGCGTTGAAGGTATCGGCCTTCGTGCCTCGCCCGGCCTTGAACAGGGCGTCGGCGCGCTCGACGAGCTCTTGCGAGAGGCGTTCTGCGTCGCGCCTCACCTGGAGTGCTCGCTCCTGCTTCGCCACCTCGTAGAACCTCCGCGTGACCTCGTAGGCCACTCGGAGCTCCGTCTCGGCGTACTGCTTCACGGCGGCGGTCGCCTTGAGCCGGGTCGAGTCTATGAGGTTCCAGCTGCCCAGCCCGTCGAAGAACGTCCAGCTCACGTCGAGGGAGGCGGTGCCACCCCAGGCGCCCTGGTTGACCGGCGAGTTGGCGACGGTCGTGTAGAAGTTGAAGGGGAGCTGGTACTCGTAGCTGCCGGTGAGATCGAGCCGCGGAAGGACGCCGGAGAAGCTCTGGTGGTAGTCGGCGGCGGCCGCGTCCCGGTCGGCGCGGGCGACCTCGAGTTCCGCGTTCTTCCTGGCGGCGAGTGCCAGGGCGTCGTCGATCGTCAAGGGCGAGTCCCCGGTCGCGAGCGCGAGAACCAGCAGGAGACTGCTCATGAGGCCTCCAGGGTTGAGGGCCGCCGTTGCCGGTACCTCTCCGCGGGGCACGCGGGCGAAGCCACCGCACCGTTGCCTCCCTACCTAAGCCCAGGCGGGAGGCCGCGCGCCACCCAAGCGGGTCCCGGGAGGTCAACGCGATTTCACGCGCAGACGATGGGGCGGCGGCGGCCGGTGCCCCCCCAGGACCCACCGGGGCCGTTTCGCGCCGCACCGCCGATGCCGTGCGCGGGGGAGTGGACCCGAAGGGGAGCGGGTCCTTACCATGGCGGTCGTGGAACGGTTCTCCATGGATGCCGTCCGCCAGGCGCTCGCGGCACGACCCCCGCGACGCCTTCCCGAGCGGCTGGCGCAGAGCGCCTCGGTCGCGCTCGTCCTGAACCCGGCCGACACCGGCCTCGAGGCGCTCTTCATCGAGAGGGCGAAGCGACACGACGACCCGTGGTCCGGGCAGATCGCCTTCCCCGGCGGGCGCGCCGAGCCGGGCGAGGACCCCGTCGACACCGCCGTGCGAGAGACAGCCGAGGAGGTGGGCCTCGACCTCGCCGGAGCCGAGCTCTTGGGCGGCCTCGACGAGATCCAGGCGGTGGGGAGAAGCCGCTACGTCGACCTCGCCATACGCCCCTGGGTATTCGGCCTCCGCGATCGGCCGGGGCCGCTGCGCTACTCCGACGAGGTGGCGAGCGCACACTGGTTCAGTCTCCGGGAGCTCGTCGATCCCGCCCGCCAGGCTCCCTTCCCGTACGTGCGCCAGGGAACGCGGCTCGACCTTCCGAGCATCCGAATCGGGGGGCTCGTCATCTGGGGCCTCACGTATCGGATGCTCCGATCCTTCGCCGACGTCGTCGCCGGCGAGCCCTGAGCCCTTCAGGAGCGGACCTCGAGCACCCGCGTCCGCATGCACACCCTGTCCTCGACCTCGAGCAGGGTGGGGACGTCGTAGGCCGCGAGCTCCGAAAGCCCCTCCCGGGGCGAATAGAGCCGCCCGGGGTCTCCGGCCAGCACCCGGCGCCCGCGGGCCGCGAGGCCGCGGGCCCAGCGGAGGAAGCCGTCGGCGAGATCTCTTTCGTAGAACACGTCGCCGGCGAGGACCAGCTCGGCGTCCGCGGCCGGGTCGCCGAGCGGCGATCCCGCCCGGAACTCGATGGCCACTCCGTTCGCCTCCGCGTTCAGCGCGACCGCCGCCTCGCAGAAGGGGTCGAGGTCGTAGGCGACGACCCGCGCGGCCCCGGCCCGTGCCGCACCGACACCGGCGACGCCGCTGCCGGCCCCGAAGTCGACGACCGTGCGGCCGCGGACGACGTCGGGGTGATCGAGGAGATAGCGGGCGAGCGCCTGCCCGCCCGGCCAGAGGAAGGCCCAGAAGGGCGAGTCGTCCCAGCCGCGCAGATCCGCGGCGGTGGCGCGCCACAGTGGGGTGAGCTCCGTCGCCTGGTAGGCGTGGAGCTCGGGAGCGAGGGGGACGGGCGCGAGCGCCGCGTGCCTCCGGACGAATTCGAGATCGCGGTCCGCTGGCATCGGCATGAGGTCAGGGGCCGCCGGGCCCCGCTGGATCGGCCGCGGGTGCCGCCGCAAGCCAGCCGCGGAGCAGCGTCCAGACGAGGCCGAGGAGGGTCGGACCGAGGAACACCCCGACGAAGCCCCACGTGAAGAGGCCCCCCACCACGCCGAGGAAGATCACCGTCAGCGGCAGCCCCGTGCCCCGGCGAATGAGGACGGCCTTCACAACCCCGTCGATGGCGTTGTTGATGAGGAGGCCCCACCCAGCCGTCAGCGCGGCCGACATCGCGTGCCCGTCGTAGGCGAGCCAGAGTGCCGCTCCGAACCAGACGAGGCTCGTACCCAGCTGTGCCATGGCGAGCACGAACCCGAGGACCCCGAGGAGCGGAGCGTGCGGAACGCCGGCGGCGACGAGTCCGAGGGTCTGGAGCGCGGCGAGGGCGAAGGCGGTTCCGACCACGCCGATGGACACCGAGCGAATCGTCCGCGCGGCCTGGTCGAGCAGGCCGGCCGCGTCCTCGCCTCCCACCCGGGCGGCGAAACGCCGGGCGAGCCGGACCCCGTCCGTCCCCCCCGCGAGCATGGGCCAGGAGATGACGACCGCGGCGAGCAGCTGGACAAGCGTGAGGCCGAGCCCGAGCACGTGGCCGACGAGCCAGCCGCCGACCCGGGTCGCCTCGGGGCGATAGAGCTGGAGGGCTTCCCCCGCGTCCGCGGCGAGAGCGGACCAGGCGCCGTGGACCGGGTCGCCGGCGACCGGCAGCTCGCGGACCCAGCCGGGGGGAGGGGGCAGGCGCCATGCCGAAGGATCGCCGAGGGCCTTCCCCGCGGCCCGGACGCTCGGGAGGACCGCCACGACGCCGAGCGTGATGGGAATGATGAGCACCACGACGAGCAGGAGCACGGTCAGCGCCGCGGCGATCCTCTCCCGGCCGCCGAGCCGCGCGGCGAGCCAGCGGTGGAGCGGCCAAAGGGTCGTGGCGAGGAACAGTGCCCAGAGGAGGACGAGGGCGAAGGGCGCGACGACGGCCACCGCCGAGGCGACGAGAGAGGCGACGAGCGCGAGCGCGAACGCGAGCTCGAAGAAGCCCCTTCCCGGCTTGACGCGGCCTCCCTCGCCCACGGGCGCAGCTTCTAGCGGGATCGGGCCGGGGCGGCAACGGGTCCGCGTTTGCCCGGGCGCTCGCCGGGGTGGCAACATCCTCGTCGGACCCGCCCCGGGAGGTGCGATGCCCCGATTCGCTGCGAATCTGACAATGCTCTTCGGCGAGGCCGACTTCCTGGACCGCTTCGAACTCGCGGCGCGGGCGGGGTTCCGGGGGGTGGAGTACCTCTTCCCCTACGCCTACCCGGCGGACGCGCTCGCCGAGCGGCTCGCTCGCCACGCGCTCGCGCAGGTTCTCCACAACCTGCCGGCCGGCGACTGGGCGAAAGGGGAGCGAGGCATCGCCTGCCACCCGGATCGGGTCTCCGAGTTCCAGGACGGGGTCGGCCTGGCGCTCCGCTACGCGCGCGCGCTCGCCTGCCCGAGGCTGAACTGCCTCGCCGGCATCGCGCCGGCGGGAGTCGCGGAGGAGCGGCTACGGGAGACCCTGGTCACAAACCTGCGGTTCGCGGCCGCGGAGGCCGGGAAGGCCGGCATCGATCTCGTCGTCGAGCCCATCAACACGCGGGACATCCCGGGCTTCTACCTGTGCCACACGCGCCAGGCGCTGGCGATCCTCGACGAGGTGGGCGCCCCGAACGCGCGGCTCCAGTACGACGTCTACCACATGCAGGTGATGGAGGGAGACCTCGCCCGGACGCTGGAGGACAACCTGGCGCGGATCGGACACGTGCAGATCGCCGACAACCCCGGGCGACACGAGCCCGGGACCGGAGAAATCAACTACCCGTTCCTGTTCGCCCACCTCGATCGCATCGGGTACCAGGGGTGGGTGGGGTGCGAGTACAAGCCCGCGACCACCACCGAGGCCGGGCTCGGCTGGAGATCTCGCCTCGGGGCGGCTGCGTAGACGGAGAGGAGATCGCCGTGGAGATCGGGTTCATCGGGCTCGGGATCATGGGGCGCCCCATGGCGTCTCACCTCATGCGGGACGGGGACACGCTGCACCTGCACTCGCGGAGCGGTGTGCCGGCGGAGCTCTTGGCGAGGGGCGGGCGGCCGTGCGCCGGCCCGCGGGAGGTGGCCGGGCACGCCGAAGTGGTCTTCACGATGCTCCCGGACACCCCGGACGTGGCCCAGGTTCTGTTCGGCCCCGGCGGCGTCGCAGAGGGACTCTCACCCGGGAAGGTCGTCATCGACATGAGCTCGATCTCCCCGCTCGAGACGCGGCGGTTCGCGGAGCGGGTGAAGGCGCTCGGCTGCGAGTACGTGGACGCGCCGGTCTCCGGAGGGGAGGTCGGAGCGCGGAACGCGGCGCTCACCATCATGGCCGGGGGCAGCGAGGCCGCCTTCGCTCGCGTGAAGCCCCTCCTCGAGCGCATGGGAAAGAACATCACCCTCGTCGGGGCGAACGGAGCCGGCCAGGTCTGCAAGGTGGCGAACCAGATCATCGTCGCCCTGAACATCGAGGCGGTGGCCGAGGCGCTCGTCTTCGCCTCCAAGGCGGGAGCCGACCCGGCCCGCGTGCGCGCGGCGCTGCTCGGCGGGTTCGCGTCCTCGCGCGTCCTCGAAGTCCACGGGGAGAGGATGCTCAAGCGGACCTTCGACCCCGGGTTCCGCATCGAGCTCCACCAGAAAGACCTCGGGCTCGCCCTGGCCGGCGCGAGGGCCCTCGGGGTGTCCCTGCCGAACACGGCGACCGCCCAGGAACTCCTGAATTCCTGCGTGGGCGCCGGGGAGGGGAAGCGCGACCACTCCGCGCTCGTACGGGCACTGGAGCGGCTCGCGAGCCACGAGCTCGGAGGCGCCCCGCCGAAGGAGTGAGCAGCCCGTCCCCGCCCTGCCGGGTCGGTCAAGGGCGGGCGGTGGCGGCGAGCTCCCGCGCGAGCTCGAACACCGAGAGGGGGGCGGAGCCCTCGGCCTTGTTGTTCACGACGACGAGGACCTCCTTCGCGTGGGCGAGCGCCCGGGCGGCCAGGGAAGCGACCGCCGCCCGGGTCGGGGCGTCGGGGGCGCACAAGCGGTCGAACGGGGCGTACAGGGCGCGGGCCTCCTCGTAGGCGCGCCCGTGCCCGAGCATCCAGCGCACGAGCAGCGCGGGCTGGCGCTCGAGGCCCACCACCGCCTCCTGGATCCGCAGCGAGGGCATCGACGGATGGACGGCAAAGGCGTGCGCAGCCCCCGCGCCCGTCAGCGCCGCCGCGTATTCCGCCGTGAGAAGCGACCGGTTGCGGATCTCGACGGCGTAGCGTGGGCCTTTGGGCAGCCGGGCGAGAAAGGCGCCAAGGCGATCGGCGACCTCGGCGGGGCGCCGGGTGAGCGATGCCGGGAGCGGCGGGAACTGGAAGAGGACCGCGCCGAGCCGGTCGCCGAGTCCCGCCACCGCGGGGCCCACGACCTCCGCGCTCGCGAAGGAGGCGTCGAGGAAGCGGGCGTTCGGCTCGTAGGCTCCGGTCCCGCCCCGGACGGTCGGAAAGGTGCAGGCCTGGGAAGCCTTCACGAGGAAGCGAAACTCCAGCGGCACGCTTCCCGCGTAGCCGGCGTACTCGGACGCGGCGACGGGGGCGTAGTACGTCCGGTCGAGCCCCACCGCCCGGAACAGGGGGTGTCGCGCGTAAGCCGCGAGGCCGTCTCGAGCCAGCTCCGATTCCGCCACCCGGTCCCTGAAGACGAGGCCACTCCATCCCGGGAAGGACCAGGACGACGTCCCGAGGCGGACCGCTTGGGGAATGCGCGACGCGAGCTCGACGAGGTCCGGCGGAACGTGGGCGGCCTCGACCACGCGTCGCGGCTGGTCGCTCGCTGCGAAGAGGTCGAGCTGTTCCGTTCGAGACACGGAGGTGCGGGGGCGTCCCGGAGGGAGTCTAACGGCCCCGCACGGGTATGCATCGGGGCTGTTTTCTTCAGCAAAAACTACCTATCGCACCTAAACATACATCCCAATGGGGCGTGAGAATGTCATCACATCCCGTGAATACATGACAACCCAAATGGCGCCAATAACTACCGGACCAGCGATCGGGCGGTTATTACACCAAGTGGAAGCGGATGACCCATTGGGGCCTAGCCGTGTCGTGGTGGGGTGGGATACCGAAGCCGCGAGGAATCCAAAGGGCGCGGCTGGGGCGGAAGGAGGGGGCGGGTGGGTACCTCGAACGAAGGTGTGCGGGTCATGGCGCGCTGTGTTCTCGCGTGTGCCGCCGCTCTCGCAGCAGCTGGCTGGCCGTACTCGGCGGGGAGCGATGCCCCGCCTCCCCCTGGCATCGCGCGAACCGAGGCGGCTCCGGCCCCCTCCGCCGGCCGCGACAGCACGGAGGACCGGCTCGCCGCCGTGGCGCTCCGCCGGATGCCGGAGCTGGGCGAGGAGGGCGCGAACTGCCTCGCGGCGGTCATCGTCGAGGAGGCCAACGCGGCCGGCCTCGATCCGCTGCTCGTGTTTGCCATCATCGAGGTCGAGTCGAGCTGGGAGCCCGAGGCGGTCTCGGACCGCGGGGCGCGCGGGCTGATGCAGCTGCGCCCGGGCACGCTCGAGAGCGAGGCCCGCGAGAGCCGGCTCGGCGCCGGCGACCCGCACGACCCGGTGCTGAACGTCCGCGCCGGCATTCGGTACTTCCGCCGGATGGTTCGCTACTTCGGGGATACGGACCTCGCTCTCGTCGCCTACAACGCCGGTCCCACCCGGCTCTCCTCGTACCTGCGGGCGGTCGGCGAGGTGCCCGAGTCCCTTCTCGGCTATCCGCGGCGCGTCCACCGGGAAGAGCGGCGGCTGCGGCGGGACCTGGGGATGCCGGTCGACGAGGTCCTCGCCGCCAACGACCGCCGCTAGCCGGCGAGCGTCGATAGTCGCCCGGGTCCTGCTCCATTTCGATCGCCTTCAGGTAACGGCGGACGATCGCTCCAAAGCGCGTCTCCGGAAGCGACGCGCGGGTCTCGTCGTCCGAGGGCGTGGCGACCGGGCGCAGGTCCTGGCGGACGCTTGAGCGAGGCGACGAGGGCCGGGCGCTGCGGCACGCCGATCTTCGCCACGACGAAGGCCTTGATGCGCTCGACGTTCAGCGCATCGGGGAACCCGACCACCGTTCTCTCCCGGATGTATTGCACTGCTAGATAACAACGGCCGGGAGGCGACCGGTGGTGCGTGTGCGATGGGGCAGCGGGGCACCCACATGCGCGGCGCACTCACACAACCGCGGCAACATGCTCCGTTGACAGGCCAGGCGTGTCCCTTCAGCGTGGGACGCGGCGCCAAAGTGACGCGCCGTGAAAGGGGCATCGCCATGCCAAGAACGCCGATCCGCGCCCTGGTCGCGCTCCTCCTCCTCGCCGGGGGCGGCGCCCGCGCCGCGGACCTCTCGGTCGGGGCGTTCGCCGGGTACCAGAACGGATTCGACCTGCGAGCGCTCGCGACCGCGGGGAACCTGATCCGCAGCGTCCCTCTGGGAATCGACTTCGGGATCGGCGTCACCTGGCTCAACGCCGGGGACCCGACGCTGGCCCGGGAAGTGTTCGTGAACGACGCCACGGACGGGACGCCGCAGACGAGCGCCACGGTTTGGGACTTCCAGCTGGACGTGATCTGGTTCTTCCACCTGAACGGCCTCGAGCGGACGGGCGTGTTCTTGGGGCCGCGCTTCTCGATGTACAGCGGCGACTTCCACTACGTGGGGGGGAACGAGGACTTCACCGTCACCTCGAACAACTGGGGGCTCGGCGCCGGCGTACGAGGTGCCATCCCGATCTCTCGGCACTGGTCCGCCGGCGTGTCCCTGGGCCTCGACTGGTACCCGGTCATCACGTTCTACGGCCACGACACGACGTACTCGTCGACCGGGTACTCCGTGAACCCGAAGGCCGGGTACGACTTTCAGGCCGCGTACGCGGCCATCAACCAGCCCCACTGGGTCCCGAGCCTGCTCATCGGCGTGAGCTGGAACCAGTGAGGCATCGGCGCCCGGCGCCGCCCGGGCACGCCGAGCGCTGCGGGGCCGCGGGCGCCCCTCGGGCGGACACCGCCGCCCGAGGACGCCCGTAGTCCAGGCGCCGGCAGCTGCAACCCTCGGAGATCGCTCGGGTCATGGCTCGGGTGGGCAGCTCGCCGCTCGTCGCCGAGTCAGGTCCGCGGCCGCGCCCTGTCCCTAGGAGCGAAGGAGCACGCACGAAGACCCCGGAGGACGCCATGACCCGCAAGGACGCGAACTCGACCCCGCTGCACATCTCTCCCCCCCGCCGCCACGCCCTGCGAGACGCCGCCGTCGTCGCCTTCCTGGTCGTCGTGCTCGGCGCTTTCCTGGCCCAGATCGCCTCGGCTCCCCGGAGCCCGGGCGCGGCCCCCGCCGCCGCTGCGGCGGTGGCGCCGGCCTAGCCGAGGTCCGCCATGACGCGCATCCCGCCCCCTTGGATGATCGAGGAGCTCAGGCACCGCCGGGAGAGCGAGCAGAGCCAGAGGCCCTGCCTCGAGGCCCCCCCGCCGATGCCGCCCCGCGCCACCCCGATCCCCGACGCCGAACCGAAGCGCGTCATCGTCATCGACATCTTCTCCGCGGAGGAAGGGTCGGCCCCCTGATCTGGCCGGTGTGGCCCGCGAACCAGTAGTGGCGGCGCGGGCGCCAGCCGGTGTAAGAATGCGCTCCCTCCGAACGGGAGTTCGCCGAAGCAAGTGAAGAGAACCGCGCGCCTGCATCGCCTGCCGCGAGACCGCTGGACCCAGAGGGAGCTGGCGGTCCTCCGCCGGCTGACCTCGCCACCCAGGATCCAGGCGTTCGTCGACGAGCTCACGTACCGCCCGGAGGACGACCCCGGTTGTCCGCGGCGGGTCCTCTCCGAGCGGAAGGCCAACTGCTACGACGGGGCACTCCTCGCTGCGGCCGCGCTCCGCCGGATCGGCCACCCGCCGCTCTTGCTCGACATGTGGGCGGTCCGGGACGACGACCACGTGCTCGCGGTCTTCAAGGTCGGCGGACACTTCGGCGCGGTCGCCAAGTCGAACTTCGTGGGCCTGCGCTACCGGGAGCCCATGTACCGGTCCCTCCGCGAGCTCGTGCTCTCCTATTTCGAGGACTACTTCAACGCGGACGGCGAGAAGACGCTGCGAGCCTGGTCCGGGCTCCTCGACCTCAGGCGGTTCGACCACCTGAACTGGACCTTCAGCGATGAGCCGCTGCAATACATCTCCGACAGGCTCGACGCGCGCGCTCACTGGCCCGTGCTCCCGAAGCGCATGGAGCGGCGCTTGTCCCCCGTCGACCCGCTCTCGCTCAGGGCCGGCATGCTCGGGACGGACCCCAAGGGTCTCTACCGGACGGCGTGAGCGCGGACGGTTCCCGCGATCGGGAGACGCGCGCCTCCACCGCCCGGCTCTTCGCGGTCTCGGTGGGGATCTGGGGGACCACCTGGTTCGCGATCACCTTCCAGCTTGGGCGTGTGCCTCCCGAGGCGAGCGTCGCCTGGCGGTTCGGGCTGGCGGCCGCGATCGCGGCCGCCTTCTGCCGGGTGCGAGGGCTACCGCTCGCGCTGCCCCTGCGGGTGCACGGCCAGCTCGCGCTCCTCGGGGCCTTCATGTTTTGCGCTGGCTACCTCGCCGTCTACCACGCGGAGGCGCGGCTCCCGTCGGGGCTCGTGGCGGTCGGCTACTCGACGAGCCCGCTCGTGAACCTCGTCACGGCGCGGGTCGCGCTGCGGGTCCGCGCCAACCGGGCGACCGTCCTGGGCGCGCTCCTCGGTCTCTCCGGCGTGACGCTCGTGTTCTGGCCGCTGGTCTCCGGGTACCAGGCCCGGCCCGGCGCCCTGGCGGGCGCGGCGCTCACCGCGGCGGGTGTCCTCGCCTCTGCGGTCGGGAACGTATTCGCGACCCGCCTCGAGCGAATGGGGGTCCAGGTGTGGCAGAAGATGGCCTGGGGCATGGCGTACGGGGCGGCCGGATGCCTCCTCGCCGGCCTCGCGGCGGGCGAGCCGCTCGCGTTCGACCGTTCGCCGTCCTACGTGGGCTCCCTTCTCTACCTCGCCGTATTCGGGTCCATCGGCGCCTTTGCGGCCTTCCTCACGCTCCTCGAGCGGGTGGGGCCGGCCCGGGCCGGCTACGTGGGCGTCATGGTCCCGGTCGTCGCGCTCTTTCTCTCTCGCTCCTTCGAGGGGCTCGCGCTCGGCCCCGTCACCTTCGCCGGGGTCCTTCTCGCGGTGGCCGGGAACGTGGCGATCTTGAAGCAGCGCTGACGCTGCCGTCCGACCCAAGCGGGCCGCCGCGGACGCTTCGCCCTGGCGCCATATCTCCCGTCGCGCCGGCCCACGTGGGCGCGGCGCGGAAAGCGGGGATGGAGATGAACCCGGAAGCGTTCGCCGAGGTGCTGCGCAGCTACCCGCTCGCCGTGAGCGTCGTCACGGTGGGCCGCGGCGGGGCCGAGAACGCCTTCACCGTGTCCTGGGGCTCGCCGGTGGCCTTCGACCCGCCACACTTCATGATCGCGGTCGATCGGAACCACTACAGCGTCGACTTCATTCGCAGCACGAAGAACTTCGCCGTGAACCTCCTCGGCGAGGGGCAGGAGCGCCTCGCCGGCCACTTCGCGCGCCAGAGCATGACGAGGGAGCACAAGCTCGACGGGTCGGCGACGCGCGAGGGGCCGACCGGGGCGGCCGTCCTCGCGGACGCGCTCGCATACTTCGACTGCGAGGTGGCGGCCATGCACGACGTCGGGGACCACTTCATGGTCGTGGGACGGGTCGTGGACGCGCGCGTCCTCCATCCGGGAAAGCCGCTCGAGGCATCTGGCGGGCTCCGGTACCAGAAGGCGGGCGCCGGCCCGTAACGGGCGGTCGCCATGACCCGCCAAGGAGGGGGGTGCGGTCGCGCGCCGGCGCGCTGTCCCGCGCCTGCGAGGGAGAGGCAGCGCCTGGTTGGACCGGACCACCCGTCCCCGGGTCGAAGGCGCGCCAGCGGTGCCACCGCGCCGGTTCCGGACGACGACGATGTCGAGCAGTTCACGAAAAGTTTCATGCGCTTCCTGTGAACCACGCGCGAAGTCGGCCGAGCGCCTCGGCGGGCGAGCCACCGCTCACTGGTGGGTAATCGTGGACCTGCTTGCAGGTGACACGAGGCGGGGCGTAAAACCGCGCTTGCACCCCAAGAGGGCCGCCCTTTTGTGTTGCCCGGTCGTTCTCCTAAAGTGATGCCCTCACATTCGCCTACCCCGGGGGCACCGCATGTTCGCTCGCTCGCTCTTCGCGCCCGTACACCGCGTTTCATGGGTCCTCGCATCGCTCGCCGTCGTCGCCGCCCCGCAACGATCGGCGGCGCAGGTCGTCGGGGAGAACGTGAACATCGTGTCCGGCACGCAGTGGCCGGGGGGCGATCCCTACCTCCAGCGCCAGAACGAGCCCTCGATCGCCGTGTCCTCGGTGAACCCGCTGCACGTCCTCGCGGGCGCGAACGACTACCGGACCGTCGACCTGCCGAACCCGAATTCCCCGGACGAGACGGGCGACGCCTGGCTCGGCCTCTACAAGTCCTTCGACGGCGGCCAGACCTGGCAGAGCCTCCTGCTTCCGGGTTACCCGCAGGACACCTCCGCCGATGGGGTCGCCTCGCCGCTCCACGCGAACAGCGCCGCCGCCGACCCGGTCATCCGGGCCGGCTCGTACGGCATGTTCTACTACAGCGGCATCACCTTCAACCGCGGGACCAACATCGGCCAGGTGTTCGTCGCGCGGCTCATCGACTTGAACAACAAGGAGAACGGGGACGCGACGCAGGGGGCGGACCCGATCAAGTACATCGACGCGCACCAGGTCGCCGCCGGCGGGAACTACTTCGTCGACAAGCCGTGGCTCGCGGTGGACAAGCCGCGGCTCCTTTCCGGCACCTGCACGATCCCGGCGAACCCGGCGAAGGGAATCCCGGCGCAGAGCTTCAAGGGCGGGACGCTCTATCTCGTGTGGACCGAGATCTTCAACGCCACGAACGAGCCGGTCACCGTCTCCAGCAACATCATGTTCAGCAAGTCGACCGACTGCGGCGCGACCTGGAGCACGCCCATCCAGCTGAACGACGCCTCCAGCACGCTCAACCAGGGTGCCTCGGTGGCGCTCGACCCCATCACGGGGTTCATCTACGTGACCTGGCGCCGGTACGCGAACGCAGCCGGGACCCAGACCGACGCCGTCATGGTGGCCCGGTCGTTTCGAGGCTTCCTCTTCACGAAGCCGCGAGTCCTCGCGAGCATCATCCCCTCCGACCAGGACGGGACCGCGAGCACGTTCCGGGCCGAGGGATTCCCGACGATCGCCATCTCGGTCGACGCCGCCGGGAAGAACAGCTGGGCGCACATCGCCTGGCCGCAGCGGGCGCCGACGTGCTCGTACCAGCCGGCGGGCGGCTTCTGCGACGGCCAGATCGCCATCAGCACCGCGCTCGTCTATGCCGCACCCCTGAGCGGCCTCGAGTCGGACGACGATTGCCACGGATGGTCGACGCCGGCGCCCGCCGACGCAACGCCCATCGTTGACGACTTCGGCAACTCCTTCGTGCGCGGCCACCAGTTCATGCCGCAGCTGACCTTCTCGCAAGGGCAGCTGATGCTCCTCTACTACGACAGCCACCTCGACCACACGAGGGCCTACTATCAGCCGAACAGCCCATTCCAGCTCAACGCCGGCGGCAAGTACTACGCGGAGCAGAGGGCGCCGCTCGGGGAGCTCCAGAACGCCGGCGGTCAGGCCCAGGTGTTCAACGCCTTCCAGAACGCGAACGGACAGTACTACCTCATCGACGAGTCGAACCTCACGTCGCAACGCCACACCCTCGACGTGCGGCTCGCGCAGGCCGCTCCCGGCCCGAAGCCGGTCTTCGTCTCCACCCGGGTGACGAACTTCCGTTTCGGCGAGCGCGGGGACGAGACCGTGGGCATGACCGTCCCCGGCTTCAGCGGACAGATTCCGGTCGTCGACCAGAACGGCAACCTGCAGTTCCTCCAGGAGCTGCAGGCGAACCCGCCGAACCTCCCCATGTTCGCCCAGGGGACGGTCCCCTTCATAGGCGACTACATCGACATCCAGGGGCCGGCCTTCGTCCTCAACTCGAGCGGGACCTGGACGTTCAACTACGCGCCCGTGAGCGCCCCCGTGTTCCACGCGGTCTGGACCTCGAACCAGGACGTCCGCCCGCCGCCCAACGGCAACTGGGCCCTCTACACGCCGCCCGGCGGCGGGGGGCAGAGCGTCTTCGACCCGACGCAGACCACGCCGGCCTGCATCACGGGGTACGAGGGGACGCGGAACCAGAACGTCTACACGAGCCGCATCACGAATGGTCTCGTCGTCGCCTCGCCCCAGAACGTGAAGCCCCTCAGCCCCACGCTCACCCGGGCGTTCGTGATCGCCGCCCAGAACCAGACGGCGAACGACCGCTACTTCCGGTTCACCGCCACGCCGCCCTCGGGGGTCACCGCGTCCTTCCGCAACGACGGGGTGTCGCTCCTGAGCTTCGACGTCACCATTCCTGCCCACTCGACGGTGTACCGGTCGCTCTTCGCGACCTCCTCGACGGTCGCGGCGACCATCCCTGTCACCGTCACGGAGGTGAACCCGAACAGCCCGGCCAACTGCCTGGGCGCGATCCCCCCGAAGTGCGCGATCATCTCCGGGGGGCTCGCCGGATCGGTGACGCTCAACCCGCCCGGCTCGAACCCGAGCCTCGTGCAGCCCGACGGGTCGGCGCAGAACATCAACACCGTCGAGGTCTATGCTCCCCAGCTCGGCTCGACCGACAGCGTCGTCAACACGAACCTCTCGAACACCAACCTCTCCAACACGAACCTGTCGAACACGAACCTGTCGAACACGAACTTCTCGAACACCAACTTCTCGAACACGAACCTGTCGAACACGAACTTCTCGAACACCAACTTCTCCAACACGAACCTCTCGAACGCCTCCGTCTCCGACGCGAGCTACGTGGTCAGCAACACCGGCAACACGACGACCTCCTACCACGTGCAGGTGGTCGGCAACGCCGGCCCGAACCCGCTGCAGCTCATCATCTCCAAGAACTACACCGTCCCGCTGGCGCTCAACTGCCAGCTCGTCGACGAGCCGCGCCCGGTGGTCACCGCGGCCATCTCCAACATCAACTCGGCGATCATCCCGTTCGGATCGTCCGTGGCGAGCCCCAACATTCCGGACCCGAGCGCCACGAACGCTACCGTCGCGCTCGCGCCGGGGGAGTCGGCCGTGATCACGCTCCGCGGCGTCCTCACCGTGCCGCAGATGGCGCAGCTCACGAGCCAGCTCACGCCGGTCGTGGTCCCGCACGCCGGCGGCACATACGCGGCGGCGCTCGTCATCCAGTCCGACGGGACCACGCTTGGCGCCCCTCAGGTCGGCGTCCCCTACACCCAGCAGCTCGTGGCGATCGGCGGGACGGCTCCCTACACCTGGTCCTTGGCTGCCGGCTCCTTGCCCCCGGGCATCACACTCTCGAGCAACCAGCTCGCCGGAACTCCAACCCAGCCCGGTTCGTACGCCTTCACGCTGCAGGTCAACGACAGCGCGACCGGTCAAGTCACGAAGCCCGTCACGCTCGTCGTCAGCCAGGGGCCGACCTCGACGACCATCTCCTCCTCGGCCTCGAGCTCGCCGTTCGGCGGGCTGGTGACTCTCGCCGCGACCGTGAGCCCGCAGGCGAGCGGGCCGACGCCGACGGGTCAGGTGACCTTCAAGGACGGCGGCACGACGCTCGCCGTCGTGGCGCTCGCCGGAGGCGGCGCGACGCTCGCCATCCCGAACTCCGCGCTGGGGATCGGGCCGCTCTCCGTTGGGACACACTCTTTCACCGCGAGCTACTCGGGCGACGCGAACTACACCGCCAGCACGAGCGCCGCCGCCGTGTCCGAGACGGTGAGCCAAGCCACGACGACCGTCGCCGTCTCGTCGTCGGCCGCGCCGTCGGTCTACGGTCAGAGCGTCACCTTCACGGCCGCTGTCGGCGTGGCCGCGGGGTCCGGGGCCGTGACCGCGCCGACGGGAACCGTCTCCTTCGTCGCGGACGGCGCGACGAGCCTGGGGACGGCGACTCTCGGCGCGGGCGGCACGGCGAGCGTCTCCACGAGCTCCCTCGGCGTGGGGTCCCACTCCGTCGTCGCGACCTACAGCGGCGACACGGACTTCGTGGGGAGCTCCGCCGCGTACGTGCAGTCCGTGAGCCAGGGTTCGACGACCGTCGCCATCTCGGTCAGCCCGAGTGGGGCAGTCTTCGGACAGGCGATCACGTTCAACGTGACCGTGACCGCGGCGGCGCCGAGTGCGGGGATCCCGACGGGCTCCGTGCAGATCACCGACGGTGGCCAGACCTTCGCGACCGTCGCGCTGGACGCGAGCGGGAAGGGCACGGCGAACACATCCTCGCTCACCGCCGGGAGCCACACCATCGGGGCCGTCTACGGAGGTGACGCGAACTTCGCCAAGGGGAACGGGGCCGTCACCTACAGCGTGAGCCAGGCGGCGACGAGCCTCGCCGCCCAGACGTCCGGAACGCCGTCCGTCTACGGGCAGGCCGTCACCTTCACGGCCACCCTGTCGGTGACGGCGCCGGGCAAGGGGACGCCGACGGGGACCATCCAGTTCGTCGACTCCGCCACCTCGAACGTGCTCGGGACGACCACCCTCACCGCCGGGAACCTCGTGGCGACGGTGTCGACCGCGTCACTCGCGCCCGGGAGCCACACCATCACGGCATCCTATTCGGGCGATTCGAGCTTCCTCAGCACGAGCACCGCGCTCGCGCAGGTCGTCAACAAGGCGTCGACGTCGACGGTCCTCGCCGGGCTGGCGCCATTGCTCTACGGGCAGAAGGCGACGTTCTCCGCGACCGTCTCGGCCGCTTCGCCGGGCGCCGGAACGCCGACCGGGACCGTGAACTTCTTCGACGGGTCGACCTTGCTCGGCTCGGGAACGCTCAGCGGCGGAGTGGCGTCGTTCGGCCCGCTCACGCTCGGCGCGGGTTCGCACTCCATCACCGCGACCTACACCGGCGACTCGAACTTCGCGGCAAGCAGCCCATCGGCCGCTCAGGCCGAGGTCGTGAGCCAGGTGGCGGCGGCGACGGCCGTGTCCTCGTCCGCGAATCCCTCCACGTTCGGGAACGCGGTTTCCTTCACGGCCACCGTCGGCGGAGTCGCGGGGGGCCTGGCGCCCACCGGTGCCGTGCAATTCACGGACGGCAGCGCCATCATCGGCACCGGCACGCTGGCCGGAGGCAGCGCGACCCTCACCACCGGGGCGCTCCTCGGAGGGACCCACTCCATCGCCGCGAACTACCTGGGCGATGCGAACTACCTTGCGGGCACCTCGCCATTGCTCTCGGAGGTCGTGAACCCGGCCACGCCGAGCGGCACGGTATCCGTGTCCCCGAACCCGTCCACCTACGGACAGGGAGTCACCATCGCGGTGACCGTCGCCGGCAACAGCGTCGCCACGCCCACCGGCACGGTCCAGTTTGTCGTGGACGGCGCCACGGTCGCGAGCGCTTCGCTCGCGAGCAACGGAACGGCGAGCTACGCGACCACGGCGCTCGGGGGCGGCAGCCACGTGATCAGCGTCGTGTACTCCGGCGACGCGAACTACGCGGGTCTCAACCTCGTCGCCTCGAAGCAGACCGTGAACGGTGCGGCGACCACCACCACGCTCACGTCCTCGGCGAACCCGATCTACGAGAAGACGGCGCTCACGTTCTCGGCGGTCGTGTCCTCGGCCGTCGGCACCCCATCGGGAACGGTCACGTTCCTGAACGGCACGGCCACGCTCGGTGCGGCCGCGCTCGACTCCACCGGGAAGGCCACGTTCACCACCTCGTCGCTCCAGGAAGGCACATACTCCATCACGGCCGCCTACGGGGGCTCCTCGAACTTCGCGGCGAGCACGTCTGCCGTGCTCACCCAGAAGGTCCTCGAGCAGTACACCTGCAAGGGCTTCTTCAGCCCGCTCGCGACCGCCGGGTCGAAGTCGAGCCCGTCCAAGTCCGGGGCGCAGAAGTACGGAAGCACGGTGGGAGTGAAGTGGCAGCTCGTGAAGCCCGACGGCACGTACGAGAACCGTGCCAGCGCCAACCTCTCCGTGCAGGCGATCTACGACGCCGGGTGCGCCGGGTCACCGGCAAGCGGGGCGGCGGTGGTGAACCTCTATGCCGCCGCGACAGGCGCCGCCAAGGGGACCAGCTACAGCTACAGCACGAGCACGAACCAGCACGTCCTCAGCTGGACCACCTCCAACTCTCCGAGCAAGGGGTGCTACGACATCGTCTACACGCCGGACAACGGAACCGCTCAGCTCGTGACCATCCTCCAGCTCAATTAGCCGATGGCGCGGCGCACCCTGCCCGAAGGGGTACGATGAGCGGGCCCGACTTGGGGTAGGCTCGCCCCTGGGCGGGGCGAACCGGACCATGGCGGGCAACGAAGATCGGCAGGAGGCCAAGGTCGACCCGCCGGCGGCGCCGTCGGGTGCGCCGAGACTCACCTTCGCCGGCTTCCTCGTCGAGCTCAAGAAGCGCCGCGTTCCGCGAGCGGCGCTCGCCTACCTCATCGCCGTCTTCGGGCTCCTCCAGGGCTCCGAGGTCGTGGTGCGCATCCTGGAGCTTCCCCACTGGGTGCTCACGGTGTTGACGGCGATCGCCGGCGTCGGCTTCCCGGTCAACCTGTTCGTCGCCTGGCACTTCGACATCGCACCGGCGCGCCCGGGCGAGAACCTGGCCCCGCACCCCGGGAGGGGAACGCCCTGGGGGCCCGAGAAACGCGTCGTCCTCAGGAAGCCCACGTGGGCAGTCGTGGGCCTGATCGCGCTCGTCGCGTTGGGCCTCGCCGGGTGGCGCTACTGGGTCGTGCGATCGACGCCCAGGCCAGAGCCGAAGGCGCAGCTCATCCTCATCGCCGACTTCGACAACAAGACCGGGGAAGGCGTGTTCGACGGGACGCTCGAGCCGGCGCTCGGTATCGCGATGGAGGGGGCCTCGTTCATCACGTCCTACAAGCGGAACGACGCGAAGAAGATTGCGGACCAGCTCAAGCTGGAGGGCTCGGGGCTCGACGAGAAGCGCGCTCGGCTCGTGGCCCAGCGGGAGGGCATCGGCGTGGTGACGTCCGGCTCCGTCGAGCGCGTCGGCAAGGGCTACCGCGTGTCGCTGCGGGCGGTCGACGCATTCACCGGGAAGCACGTGGTCGTCGCCAAGGAGGACGTCTCGGGCAAGGACGCCGTGCTCGGTGCCGTCACCTTGCTCGCCGCGAAGGTCCGGAGCGCACTCGGCGACGCGACGCCCGAGAGCGTCCAGCTGAAGGAGGGCGAGACCTTCAGTGCCGCATCGCTCGAGGCCGCGCACGAGTACGCGGTGGGCATGTCGTTCGCCTCCGCCGGAAACTGGGACGAGGCGATCCAGCACTACCAGGCGGCCCTGAAGCTCGACCCGGGCCTCGGGCGCGCCTTCTCGGGGATCGCGGTCATCGAGTACAACCGCGGCCATCACGAGGAGGCCCAGGGCTACTTCGTGCAGGCCATGGCGCACGTCGACCGGATGACGGACCGAGAGAAGTACCGCAGCCGCGGGCTCATGTACTTGTTCCAGCGGGACCCCGACAAGGCCATCGAGGCCTTCACCGCGCTCGTGAAGCAGTTCCCGGTCGACAACGCGGGGCTCGCGAACCTCGCCATTGCCTACGAGTTCAAGGGGGACTTCGCGAAGGCGCTCGAATGGGGGAAGCGCGCCATCGAGGTCTCCCCCAAGAACGTGCCCCAGCGCAACAACGTGGGGTTCTTCGCGACGTACGTGGGCGACTTCGACCAGGCGATTCAGGAGCAGCAAAAGGTCATCGAGCTCAACGCCGGCTTCGTGAACGGGTACATCGGGCTCGCCCTCGCGCAGCTGGCCGCGGGCAGGCGCGACGACGCCGTCGCCACCTGGCAGAAGCTCGCGGGCATCGGGCCCGATGGCGCCTCGGCCGCCGCGGAGGGGCTCGCGGACCTGGCCATGTTCGAAGGGCGGCTGGCGGACGCCCGCGCCACCCTCGAAAGAGGCGTCGCGGCCGACCTCGCCGCGAAGGCCTCCGATGCCGCGGGGCGCAAGCTCGCCCTCCTGGCGGAGGTCGAGGCCACGCTGGGGCAGAGCGCCAAGGCGATCGCGGCTGCCGACCGGGCACTCAAGGCGAGCCAGGCCGAGGCGGTGGTCTACTCCGCCGCGACCGCCCTCGCCCGCGCCGGGGACGAGAAGCGGGCCCGCGCCGTCGCGGACGATCTCGACAAGCACGTCGAGGCCGAGCCACGCATGTACGCGGAGCTCGTGCGCGGCGAGGTCGAGCTCAAGCGGCGCAACCTCCCGGCGGCGGTGGACCATTTCAAGGCCGCGCTCCAGCGAGGGGACACCTGGCTCGCCCGTCTCATGCTCGGGATCGCCTACGAAGAGGCGGCAGCCTTCACGCAGGCCCAGGACGAGCTCGAGAAATGCGACAAGCGGAGGGGAGAGGCCACCGACGCGTTCCACAACACGACGCCGACGTACCGTCTCTACCCGCTCGTCAAGTACCACCTGGGACGGGCCTACCAGGGCCAGCAGAGCCCGCTCGCGTCCGACTCCTTCAAGGCCTTCCTCGGGATGAAGAAGTCCGAGGAGGACCCGCAGGCGGCGGACGCGAGGCGTCGGCTGGGCAGCGGATGACCGGCCGCCGTGCCCTGCCGCGGCGCCCCGCCTCCGTTAAGAGAGCCGCCGCGGCCGCGCTCGCGGTCCGGAGGAGTGGCCATGGCCCTGTTCGCGACGAAGACCCGCATGGTCGCGCTCGAGAATGCGCTTCCGGGGCGTCCGGAGAGGATGCGGGTGCCCGAACGCCACCACGTCTCCGGGGCGCCTCTCGAGGGGCCGTTCCCGGATGGGCTCGAGTTGGCGACCTTCGCCCTCGGCTGCTTCTGGGGCGCGGAGCGGCGGTTCTGGAAGATTCCCGGCGTGTACTCGACCTCGGTC
Organism: Anaeromyxobacteraceae bacterium; assembly: GCA_035543235.1. Lineage (GTDB taxonomy): Bacteria > Myxococcota > Myxococcia > Myxococcales > Anaeromyxobacteraceae > DATJZG01. Next base: position 73,850 of record DATKJV010000016.1, read on the forward strand.
GGATACGCGGGCGGCTTCACGCCGAACCCGACCTACGAGGAGGTCTGCAGCGGCCGCACGGGCCACGCCGAGGCCGTGCAGGTCGTGTTCGACCCCAAGGTCGTCGGGTACGGCGAGCTGCTCAAGGCGTTCTGGGAAGCCCACGACCCGACGCAGGGGATGCGGCAGGGGAACGACGTGGGCACGCAGTACCGGTCGGCCATCTTCGCCCACGGACCCGAGCAGCGCCGGCTGGCGGAAGCGTCGCGCGGCGCGTACGCGACGGCGCTCCACCGCGCCGGCCTCGGTGAAATCACCACCGAGATCCGGGAGGCGCCGCCCTACTACTACGCGGAGCCCTACCACCAGCAGTACCTCGCGAAGAATCCGGACGGCTACTGCGGGCTCGGCGGGTGTGGCATTCCCTTCGGGCCCTTGGAGTCGCAGCCGGGCGAAAGGGCGTAGCGTTCCCGCGGGGCCGCGTCCGGGTGGCGCGGGGGGTCGAGCAGCCTCAGAGCGCCGCGGAAGCAGGCTCGGTGGCGGTCAGTGCGCTCTCGAGATCGCCGACGATCTCCTGGATGGTCTTCAGCTCCGACACGGACCGATCCGCGATGCGGGTCACGCTCTGGCCCGTGTAGTAGAGCCCCATCTCCAGGTCGCCGAGCACGGCGGCGCGAAGCAGCGCGTCCGTGATGCAGAAGCTCTCCTTGAAGTCGCTCGCCCGGCACTTGCAGAGCTCTTCGGCGAGGCACTCGATGCAGGCCTTCCTGCGCCCCATGTAGCCCGAGGGACCGAAGAACCAGGCCTTGGAGCGCGGCGGGAAGGCCTTCCCGGAGGCGAGGCCGTCCGTGAAGGCGTTGCGCACTGCGCGGGCCTTCATGCCCTTCACGCAGCTCGTGATGATGGTCACGTCCTCCTCGCCCTTGCCGAGGTGCATCTGCTTGAAGTGGGGATGGGGGTCCCCGTCGCGGGAGGCGATGAACCGCGTGGCGAGCTGCACCCCGGCCGCGCCCTGGGCGAGGTACCGCCCGATGTCCGACGCGTCCACCCCGCCCGCTGCCACCACTGGCAGGGTCGAGTGGCGCCGCACCTCCTCCACGAGGGAGGGGAGCGGATGGTCGATGTCGCCGATGTGGCCGCCCGCGTCGGCGCCTTCGGCGACGAGGAACTCGGCGCCCCACTTCTCGTACATCGCGGCGAGGCGACCCGAGGAGACGATGCCCGCGAACGGGGTCATCGCTTCCCGGCACCAGCGGATGATGTCCCGGGAGATGCCCGCTCCCTGCACCAGGAAGGAGACGCCCTCGGCGAGCGCGGTCTTCGCGAGCAGCTCGAAATCCGCCTTGTTGATGGCGGCCATCAGGTTCACGCCAACGAAGCCGCCGGGGGCGTCGCGCTTGGCCCGGCGGATCTCCTCGCGCAGGTGTTCAGGGGTCTTGATGACCGCCGAGACCGTGCCCACGCCGACGAACCGCTGGCTCCGGATGGCCGCGACCTTCCCGGCGAGGCCGTCCGAGGCGTGGATTCCCATTCCGCCCTGCACGAGCAGGTGCTTCCCCGAGCCGAGGATCGCGGCGACGGCGTGGCGATCGAGCTTGGGGGCCGGGGCGAGGCTCTCCGCCGTGACGGCCGGAATGGCTTCTTCGTTCCGTGCGACGTTCGGCATGTCGTCTCCCTCGCTCGCGGGTCGCGAGCGCCAGGCCACAGTACAGGAGGCGTGTCATGCGCCTGTCACGGCGACCGCGAATCGTGTCGCCGGGAGGCGCCCGCGCGCCGCGCTGCGTCGACGAAATGGGCGGCGCGTCCGGGCGGCTAGGCCCTGGGACGGTGATCGAGGACGCGGCGCAGGACGCCGGCGAGCTCCGACAGCTGCCAGGGCTTCTGGACGAAGGCCGCGGCCTGGTCGAGCTCGACGTGGCCGGCGACCGCCTCGTCCGCATAGCCAGACATGAACACCACCGAGGTCTCGGGGTGGCGCGCACGAAATGCGCGGGCGAGCTCCGGCCCTCCCATCTGCGGCATGACCACATCCGAAAGGAGGAGGTCGATCTGGCCCGCGTGGCGATCGGCGAGGGCGAGGGCCTCTCGGCCGTCGGCTGCGGCGAGGACGGTGTAGCCCTCGGCGGCGAGCTGCGAGGAGAGGAGGTTGCGGACCTGGCGCTCGTCCTCGACGACGAGGACCGTCTCGTTGGGCTTGCCGGAGCGCGTGCGGGGCGCCTCCACGGCACGCACCGAGGCGGGCTCCGACGGGCCCGTTTCGGGCGGGAAGAAGATCTCGAACTTGGTCCCCCGGCCGGCCTGGCTTTGTACCCCGACGAAGCCGCGACTCTGCCGGACGATGCCGTACACCGTCGAGAGGCCGAGCCCCGTCCCCTTTCCCTGCTCCTTCGTCGTGAAGAACGGCTCGAAGATGTGGGCGAGGGTCGCCTCGTCCATGCCCGTGCCCGTGTCCGACACGGTGAGGACCACGTGTGGCCCGGCGGCGCCATCGGCGTACCGCCGGGCCTCCGGCTCGGTGAGGGTGACATTCGCCGTCGAGATGGTGAGCCGTCCCCCGTCCGGCATGGCGTCGCGCGCGTTCACGACCAGGTTCACGAGGACCTGCTCGAGCTGCCCGGGGTCGACCTTCACCTTCCAGAGCCCCTCGGTCCTTTTCGTGACGAGCTCGATGTGCTCGCCGATGAGCCGGCGCAGGAGCTTCTCCACGCCCACGACCGCGGCGTCAAGCGCGATGACCTGTGGCTTCAGCACCTGCTTGCGGCTGAAGGCCAGCAGCTGTCTCGTCAGGTCGGCCGCCCGCGCCCCCGCCCTCTGGATCTCGACGATGTCCTCGCGCACCGGGTCGCCCTCGGACAGCCCCTCGAGCGCCAGGCCCGCATAGCCGTTGATGGCGGTCAGGAGGTTGTTGAAGTCGTGCGCCACCCCGCCAGCGAGCGTGCCGACGGCTTCGAGCTTCTGGCGGTGGCGGAGGTGCTCGCGCAGGAGCTTCTCCTCGGTCACGTCGCGCCCCACGAGCAGGAGGTTCGCGATCTGACCGGAGGGGTCGCGCACCGCCGAGATGATGACCTGGGCGTCGAAGGGCTGGCCGTCCTTGCGCCGGCTCGTGACCTCGCCCCTCCAGGCGGTGGACTCGGACAGGGTAGCGAGGATGTCCTTCGTCAGGGCGCTCCCCGCGCCGCCCCCGTAGAGCTCTACGAGCGGCCGCCCGCGCAGTTCCGCTGCGGCGAAGCCCGTGATCCGCTCCAGGGCCGGGTTGACGTACTCGATGTGGCCCTCCGGGTCGGTGACGGCGATGCCTTCGGCGGCCTGGTCCACGGCGACCGCGAGGAGCGCGTGCGCGGCCTGGAGGCGTTGCCGCTCCGCCACCTCTCGCTGGAGCGCCGAGTGCTTCTCGGCCACCTGCTGCTCCCGTAGGAGCGATTCGTCGAGGCGGGCCTGGAGGACCAGCGACTTCGTGTTCAGGATCACCGCGAGCAGGACCACGCCCAGGACCGCGACGACCGCCACGGTGAGGTTCACCGCGGAGGCCCTCGGCGAGAGGTCGCCGACGAGGTCCGCGACGCGGTCCACACCGAGCAGCGTGAAGGGCTGGCTCGGGACCGGGACCCGCATGGCGACGAGATCTTCCGCGTGCTGCCCCTTGCCCCCCGGGCGCTCCATCTCCATCATGCGCCCGTCCGCGGGGATGGACTCGATGCCGCGCGGCAGGTCGGGGACCCAGGGCTCGAAGCCCTCGGGCATGTAGGGGCGGCCCTGCGCGTCGAGGAGGACGAACGAGAGCCGTTCGGCGCTCGCGGCCAGCGTTCCGAGGACCGTGTCGGGTCGGAGCCAGGCGACGAACCAGCCGGCAGCGCGCCCCTTGAACCGGTGGGCGCGCGTGAGGGTCAGGCGCTTGCCGTCCGCGGACAGGGAGATCCCCTCGGGCCGGGGCGACGCGGGCTTCGCCTCCTCCCACGGGGGCGCGCCGGGCCCCGCCGAATCTGCCAGGATCGACCCGTCCGCGTCGAGGAGGGCGATGCGCATGAACGGCCGGGGGTCGCGGTCCTCCCGAGGCTCCACGAGCGACGCCAGGCGCTCCTGGATGGGGACGAGGCTCAGCGCGAGCCCGTACTGCATGCTCATCCCCAGGTCTCGGTTCTCGTAGAAGGCCGCCACCTCCCGCGACTCGGAGAGGTTTCGGATGTCCTTCTCCGCCGCCGCGAAGAGGTGCGACAGCGACGCGGCGTGAAGCGCGGCCTGCTGGGAGTGCTGGCGGAGCAGGTTCTCGCGCAGCGTGCGCGCGGAGCGGTAGTTGAGGACGAGCAGGTAGCCCACCATCGCCACCAGGGCGATGCCCGCCGCCACGATGGCGCCCGTGCGCCTCGCCAACCTCCCGCTCGCGTCCGGCGAGGGGGCTGGGATGAAGTGGGCCATCCCCCGCTCGGCTACCGCGACGCGACGAAGAAGTCCGGGAAGTAGGTGGGCGCCTCCGGAAAGTACTTTTTCACGAGGCGCTGGTAGGTCCCGTTCCTCCGGACCTCGGCGAGGAAGGCGTCGAAAGCCTCCCTGAGGTGCGGAGAGTCCTTGCGGAACGCGGCCCCCATCTCCTGCCGCACGCTGATGGGGCCGATGACCTTGAGTCGGCCAGGCCACTTCTGCAGGGCGATCATCGCGTCGGCGACGTCGAGGAGGGCGAGCTCGCCCTCGCCGTTGATGAGGACCGGCGCGACCTCGTCGAGGCGAACCTTCTTCAGCACGACCTGTGCCTGCGTCGCCTCGATCTGGTAGAGCGACGGGTCGAGGCAGGTCGCCGACACGCCGAGCAGCGACCGATGGGCGAGGATGGCCTTGACCTCCTTGATGTCCTTTTCGATGCTGCCGGAGGGTCGGATGGGCTGCACGGGGGAATCGGCGCGCGCCACCACCCACACCTGCGTGGGAAAGACGGGCGTGGAGAAGTCGGCGACCCGCCCTCGCCAAGGCAGGATGGTGAGTCCGGTGGCGAGCACGTCGCCGCGGATGGGGGTTGCGGGCGCCTTGGCGAGGTCCGCCTGCTTCGAGGAAACCTGTCGTCCGGTGAGGTCCGGGAGCGCGGTCGGCCAGTCCGTCTGGACGAACTCGTAGCGAACGCCGATGCGCTCTGCGAACATCCGCGTGAGCTCGACGTCGAGGCCGTCGCCGCTGCCGGTCACGAACCCGGCGTAGGGAATTCCGAGGTGCCGAAGGACGCCCCGCTTCTTCACCTCGTCGAGGTCGCCGCCCACGTCCGCGGCCACGGCCGCCGCCGGAACGGCGCCGAGGAGGACGGTGGCGAGTAGGACCTTTGCCGCTCTCTGCACACACGAAGGGTTCATGGGACAGCTCCGCGATGCGAGCCGGGTGCCGCCCCAGACACCCAGAATCAGGCCGTCCGGGGGGGGTGTCTGGCCACCCCGGGTCGACGAAGCTTGCCTTAAACGCGCGCTTGCGGCCGCGGCGGTCGCCGGACTCGTCTTCGAATGAGCGGCCGGAGGCGGTGCCGCGCCGGCGCGCGGCTGGCGCGATGGGACGGCTCGCTACGCCTTGACGATGCCGTCGCTCGCGCAGACGGCCATGCAGGCGGGGTCGCCACCGCTTCCCGTGCACTCGTCGCACTTCGCGGGGTCGATCTCGTAGTGGTCCTCGCCCTCGAAGATGGCCTGGCTCGGGCACTCGACCTCGCATGCGCCGCAGCTCGTGCACTCGTCCGTGATCCGGTTCGCCATCGATCTCCTCCGCGGCGCGGCGTCTGCACGGCGCGCGCCAAGCCGCAGAGGGCGGGGCGCGGGGGAATTCGCGAGTGCTTACCAGGGGCGGCGCCGGCCGCGCGCGCGCGAACGGAGCGGGAACCGCAAATCCTGCAGGCCCGCTACGTCTCGAGTCGGACGGCCTCGCCTTCCGGCAAGTGGCGGAGGGAGACCGAGTTCATGCAGTAGCGAAGCCCCGTGGGCGGCGGCCCGTCCGGAAAGACGTGTCCCAGGTGACCTTCGCATCGCCCGCAGACGACCTCCGTGCGCACCATCCCGTGGGAACGGTCGACCCTGGTGGCGACGGAGTCGGCGTGTAATGGCGCGGTGAACGACGGCCAGCCCGTCCCGGACTCGAACTTGCTCCCCGAACGGAACAGCGGGTTCCCGCAGCCGGCGCACACGTACGTCCCCGGTTCTTTCGTTCCGAGGAAGCAGCCGGTGAACGGGCGCTCGGTCCCGCCCCGCCGAAGCACGTCGTAGGCCTCCGGGCTGAGGCGCCTGCGCCACTCTGCATCCGTGAGCACGAGCTTGTCCGCCACGGGACGTCTTCTTAAGCGGAGCGCCCGCGCGCGCCGCTCCCCGGACGGGGCGCCGGTCGGGCGTCGCCGAAGGACAGGGTGCGCGCCCGGTGGGCGCGCCTTGCCGAACGCTCGACCCCGACAGCGGCCAGGCCGAACTCGTTCGCTACGGCCAGCATGCTCCCCATCCCGCAGAATGGGTCCACGACGGTCCGGCATCCGGTGTGGTCGACGAGGAACCGGGCGACGGCGGCGCAGGCCTCCCTCCCCATGGCTCGCGCCCACGTCATCTCCCCGAGCCGGGGGAGCACATCCGGCGCCGACTGCCCCGGCCCGATGCGGAGTTCCCGGCTGACGCAGAGGAGGTGGCTGTAGCTCGGGCGGCCGTACGTGGTGACCCCGGGAGGTACCCGGCACGCGATGCGGTGCCAGAGGAGACGGCTTCCGGCGTCCTCGGCCCCGCAAAGGACGAGGTGTGCCTTGTCGATCCACGCGCCATCCCTCTTGACGTCCGTCTGGAAGAACACAGCGACGGCCTCGTCGGCGAGGGCGCGGCAGGCGAGCGTGACCGCCTTCACGAACCACCGCCTCCATCCCTCCAGCCCGAGCTCTTCCAGCTCCGAGACGTCCGGCAGCGACGTGACGACGGCGTGGTCGGCCGCCAGGTGCCGGCCGTCGAGCCAGGCGACGCCGTCGCCCACGACCACCTCGCGGTACGGCGCTGCGTCCGGCGAGCGGAGGGCGACGGCCGGCGGCTGCGTGTCCGGGAAGGGGGGCGGTCCGCGCCGCTCGCCGTCGTCTTTCCCCGCCACGTCGAATCCTCAGGCCTCCGAGAGAAACGCACGGATCGCCTGGACGGCGCGGTCGTCCACCTCGTCCTGCGACTCGCCGAGCTCCCGGAGCGCGCGTCGGCCCAACTCCAGGGAGTGGTTCCCCCCCTCGACGACGTGGAGGGCCGAGCGGGCCCGCATCCGCCCTCTCACGCCATCCAGGAGCTCGAGCGGGCACAAGGGATCCCTCGTGCCCTGTACGAACAGAACCGGGGTCGAGAGCTCGAGGAGGACCGCGTCGCGCACGGCGCCGCTCTGTCCGCGCAGAGGATAGCCCAGGCAGACCACTGCGCGGGCACCCCCGAGTAGCGCGACGTGACAGCCGACCCGGGCCCCCATCGACTTCCCCACGAGCACCACCGGAGCCCCGCGGCCGCCGCGAGCCTCCTCGAGGGCGGCACGGTGGGCGGCGACGAGAGCCGGCAGCCGGTCGGGTGTGCGGCGACCCGCCCTGGCGTAGGGGTAGTCGAACCGCACCACCTCTCCGAGCCCCGCGAGCCGCTGCGCCCAGCGCTCCATCCAGGGAGAGTTCGAGGGGGCACCGGCTCCGGGCGCGAAGAGCAGGATCGGCGTCTGCATCGGCCCACCATACCGCGCCGGCCGGCTGGGGCGGCCGGTGCGCCCCTACGGGGCGCGTTCCTCGGCGGGGCGATATGCCATCCGGGCGACGACGTCGCGGAGCTGACCGGGGTCGAACGGCTTTTCCACCCAGGGGTTCTGGGTGCGGGCCAAAAACGCGCGCGCCCCGTCGGTGAAGGCGCCCCCCGTGATGAACACGAAGCGCGCCGCCAGCTCCGGGTCCCGGCATGCCACGCGCTCGTGCAGCTCCATGCCGCTCATCTGAGGCATCATCAGGTCGCAGAGGAACACGTCGAAATGCTCTTCGCGCTCGAGGCGAGCGAGCGCGTCGGCTCCGGACCGGACGGCGATCACCTCGTGCGCGGGGCGAAGCGCGCGGGCGATGGAGCGGGCCACGAGAGGATCGTCGTCGACCACCAGGACGCGCGCGCTCGCGAGCGCGCTCTCGACCTCGGCTGGCGCGCCGTCCGCGGTGCGCTCCTCGCTCGGCGCCGGGGGCAGGAGCACTCGCACCAGGGTGCCCCTGCCTACCTGGCTCTCCACCTCGATGCGTCCGCCGGCGCCGGTCACGATCCCGTGGGCGATGGCGAGTCCGAGGCCGGTGCCGCCGCCCGGCGCCTTGGTCGTGAAGAAGGGCTCGAAGATCCGCGGGAGGACGTGCGGGGGGATGCCCGTGCCCGTGTCCCGCACCTCCACGCGCGCCCACCCCTTCTCGTCGGCGTACGCCGTGACGGCGATGGAGTTCTCGGCGGCGTGCCCCTCGGGCATCGCCTGCGCGGCGTTCAGCAGGACGTTCAAGAAGACTTGGCAGAGCTCGTGGTCGGCGGCAGCCACGGCCGGCAGGGCAGAGGAGCGCACGTCCAGGCGCGCGCGGTGACGGATGTCGTGATCGGCGAGGCGGAGCGCCGTGGCGAGCTCTTCGGCGACGCTCGTGGCCCGGCGCCGGCCCGAGGCGGGCCGGGAGAAGACCTGCAGGCCTCGCACGACGTCCCGGACGCGCGTCGCCCCCTCGCGCGCCTGGGCCGCCGCCTCGGCGAGTTCGACAGAGGCGGCCCCGCCCGAGTTCAGCTCGCGCACGAGGAAGTCGAGGTTCCCGACCACGTAGGCGAGCGGGTTGTTGATCTCGTGGGCCACTCCGGCCGCGAGCGTCCCCAGGCCCGCGAGGCGCTCGGCGCGCTCCACCTGCGCCTGCAGGCGACGGCGCTCCGTGTTGTCCGAGAGGACGCCGGTGATCCGCAGCGCCCGCCCCGCCCCGTCTCGATGGCTGGCGCGCCCGCGCATGAGTGCCCACCTGAGGCCCGGGGACGGGTCGGCCAGGCGGAATTCCGCCTCGAACACGGGGGCGTCGCCCGCGACGTGCGCGGCGAGGCGCGTCTTCACGGCCGCCCGATCGTCCGGGTGCACGAAGGCGCCGAGGATCTCGTCGGTGTCGCCCTGCAAGGTCGAGGAAGGAATGCGGTACTCGGCGGTCCACTGCGGATCGAGCGCCAAGCGCGCGCGGCCCATGTCCCAGTCCCAGACCCACTGCGTGTTGGCGAGCGCGAGCCGGAACCGCTCCTCGCTCTGCTCGAGCGCGTCCCGGGCACGGGCGAGCTCCCGGTGCTGGCGGACCTCGTGGCGCCACCAGGCGGCGAGGGCCGCCCCGCAGGCGGCGAGGAGAGCGAGGACCAGGGCGGCGATGAGGGCGAGTGGCCGCAGGACCGGGGCCTCGATCTCGGAGATGTCCATCCGCGTGGCGAGGTGCCAGTCGGAGTCCGGGATGCTCCGGCCGGCGATGAGGACGGGCGTGCCGCGGTAGTCGACGGCCAGGAACACCCCCTCCGGCTCGCGAAGGACGCGAACGATCCCGCGAAGTTCCTCGGAGAGCGGGATGCGAACCTTCATCGCCCAGCCACGGAGGAAGCGAGGCTCGGTGATGAATAGGGCCGCCCCGCGGTCCGGGCGCACGACGACGCTCTCCCCGGTGTCGGAGGGAACGGGCCAGGTCTCCACGACCGAGGCCAGGAAAGGGGCCGCGTCGCGTCGGCAGAAGGCGATGGCGACGGGTCGGCCGGCCCCGTCCCGAACCGCCACGGCGACGTCGAGCCGCGGGGTTCCGTCGGCGGTCTCGGCGACGAGCGTGGACTCGGGGCGGGCGCTTGCCAGGGCACGGGCGAGCAGGTGCGGGTCGGGGGGAGGGGCGGCGGGCATCGCGCCGTGCGCCAGGATCACCTCGCCTTCTGCGGTGAGGAGGGCGACCTCCTCGTACTGGTGCCGGCTCGCGAAGTTCTCGAGGACCCTCTCCGCGTGCGCGCGGAGTGCGGGCTCGAGCCGTTGCGGTCCCTGCGCGGCGGACGCCGGCACGAAGGGGTTCGTGGCGAGGAAGGCGGCGTCGCGCGCCGCTTCCGCCCGCCACACCTCGATCGCCCGTGCCTTCAAGGCGGCCACCGCGGTGATCTCCGCTGCTCCCTTCCTCCGCGCGGCGAGCCGCATGGAGCGCTGCACGAGGAACCCCGCGAGGAGCAGCCCCGCGACTGCGAGCGCGAACACGGTGAGAGGCAGCCGCAGCCGGGCCGGCGGCCTTTCGAGTTCGCGCGCGGCCGCGCGGGCGGCTCCGCCTGTTCGCCAGGGATTCACGGAGGAGTTCATTGTGGCACCGGCATGAGCGTGGTCAAACGAACGGGGGTGGGGCGCTGTAGGGCAGCGGAACCGCTCGCGCGACGGCGCGGGCGCTCCCCTCCCCGGGCCGCCGCGTCGCTCGTGGCGCGGTCCGTCTCCTCGCTCGTGCGGCCGTGCGACCCGTCCCGTGTCGCTCGGGACGGGCAGGCGACGCGTTTGGCGGCCGTTCATTCGTCCGGCCTCTCGCGCCGGGCCGTGACCAGCCACAGCGGCGCGAGCGACTCCGCTCCCCGAAGCCACAGGAGGCGGACCGCTCGCCAGGTCGGGGGTCGCGACGCGCCGCACGCGCTCGACGGGGCATCATGGCGCGCTGCGCCAAGAGGCCGAGCGGGTCCTAACGCCCCAGACCAACGGGCTGGGCCGCCGGGGCGGCTTCCCGGGTCGGAGAGAGCCCGCGACGCTTTGCGGCAAGGCCGACGCGGCGGAGTCCCCACCCGGCGCGCGGAAGGCCTTGCCCCGAAGCCCCGGCCTTGTCAGGATGCCACTCCCACGCCGCCACACACGGTTGATGCCGACTCCGTCCCCGCGCCCGCCCGCTGCCGTTCGAAAAGAGGGCCATGCGGCTCGCGGGGCGATCGGTCGAAGCGCTTCCTTCTAGGGGAACGTGCACATGTCCAAGAAAGCCACGAAGCCCACGCTCACGAATCCGCTCGATCCGCCCGTGAAGGTGGAGTTCACGATCCCGGGAGAGATCTCGCGCTCGACCGGGGCTTACGAGGAGGCGATGAAGGAGGGGCACGACCTGATCCAGCGCCCCATCCGCTCCGTCAGCATCGACCAGATCGAGAAGCAGCACGCGAAGAAGCGGATGACCGTCTGGGAGCGCATCCGCGTGCTCAGCGACCGACCGCCCATGGTCCTCTTCCAGAACTGGGGCAAGAACCTGGACGGCGCGTCGCTCGTGACCGCGGTCCTGAACATCCGCGGCCGCGACGTGGCCTGCTATGGACACGATTTCACCGTCCGCGCCGGCTCGATGGACGCGACGAACGGCAACAAGCTCGCGCGGCTCATGCGCCTCGCCGGCGACAAGGGGATCCCGCTCATCGGGATGAACGACAGCGCCGGCGCTTACGTTCCGGCGGGCGTGGGCGGGCTCGACGGCTACGCCGAGGCGTTCACGGCGTTGCGAAAGATCAGCGGCGTCGTCCCCTCGATCATGTGCATGTTCGGCTTCAACGCCGGCGGCGGGTCGTACCTTCCGCGGCAGGGGAGCTTCGTCATCCAGCCGAACGACACCTTCTTCGGGCTCACCGGCCCCGGCGTGGTGAAGTCGGTCCTCGGCGAGGACATCACGCCCGAGGCCTTGGGCGGTCCCAAGGTCCACGGCGCGTCCGGCGTCGCCGACCTGACCGTGCAGGACGAGCTCGCGGCGCTCCGCCAAGCCGTGCGCCTGCTCGGCTACATCCCGGACAACAACTCGGCCTCCCCGCCTTTCCAGGCGACGAGCGACCCCATCGACCGCAAGACCTGGGAGATCAACACGCTGCTCAAGAAGGCGTTCAACTCGCCGACTGGCTTCAACACGCCCTTCGACGTGTCGATCATCATCCAGCAGGTGTGCGACTACGGCGACTACTTCGAGCTCCAGCCGGAGCGCGCCCGCGAGGTCGTGACCGCCTTCGGTCGCCTCGGAGGCTACGTCGTCGGCTTCGTGGCGAACAACAGTGCCGTCGCGTCGGGGCAGATCGACTGCGACTCGGCCCTCAAGATCGCGCGGTTCGTGCGCTTCTGCAACATCTACAACATCCCGATCATCTTCATGGAGGACACGACGGGCTTCCTGCCCGGCCGCGAGCAGGAGGCGCGCGGCATCGTGCAGGCGGGCCGGTCGATGCTCGACGCGATCGTCGACGTGCGGACGCCGCGCATCCTGCTCATCCTGCGAAATGCGTTCGGGGGCGCCTACGCGTCGTACAACAACTACCCCACCGGTGCCGACGTGGTGCTGGCACTGCCGACCACGCGCCTCGCGGTGATGGGGCCCGCGGGAAAGGAGTTCGTCTACAAGGACGAACTCCGCAAGATTCGTGGCGCGGTCGCCGAGATGGTGAAGCAGGGGGTCCAGAAGCGGGCCGCGGCCGGGATGGAGGGCGATGCCGCGAAGAAGGACGCCGAGAAGGAGGTGGCCGAGTGGCTGCGCTCGCAGGAGGCGGCGCTCAACCGTCGGTACGAGAAGGAGCTCATGAACCCGAAGGAGGGCTTGGCGCTCGGGTCCATCTCCTCGCTCGTGATGCCCACCGACCTGCGCCAGGTGCTCGGCGAGAACCTGCACTTCCTCCTGCGCCACTACAGGCCGAGCCCGATGACGGGCCCCCAGCGCGAGTTCCACTGAGCCTCGGGCGGCACGACCGAACGCCCGACCGGAGACACCGACCGATGGCTTCCACCGACAACTACTACTCGACGAACCCGCTCGTCCACCGCGACCGTCGGCTGGGCAACTCGTCCTCCGAGTGGGTCCGCTCGTTCGCCTGCGAGGACCTGAAGCCGCTCATCGTCTGCCGGGGGCCGATCCGAAAGGAGGCGATGGACGTCTTCGAGGAGATGGGCATCGGCCACTACGGCATCCTCCTCTCCGAGAAGGACTCCATCGTCTACCCGAACGCGCTCGCGCCCGAGCTCCGCCAGCTGACCGACAACCGCAGGGTCCACCGGGTCCCGGACTACAGCGGCGCGAGCAAGGAAGAGCGCGTCGAGCGCATGAACCAGATTGTCCAGATCGCGCGCGACAACGGCTACGACTCCATCTTCGCCGGCTACGGCTTCATGGCCGAGGACGAGGAGTTCGTCGCCACCATCGAGAAGGCGGGGCTCAAATTCATCGGGCCCAACTCCGTCACCCAGGCCCGCGCGGGCAAGAAGGACGAGGCGAAGCGAACCGCACTGGAGGTGGGCGTCAGCGTCACCCCCGGCATCAACAACGTCACGGCGCGCACGCTCGTCGCGAAGCACAAGACCCGCAAGCAGCTCGTCGCCCTCGCAGAGGCGGAGGGCCTGGCGGTCGACAAGAAGGTGGTCGCCGACGAGAAGATCCCCGTCGAGGACCTCGCCGACCACGTGCTCATGGCCTCGTACGCCTTGGGCATCGACCTCTACACCGTCGACGAGCTGGGTGCGCAGGTGCAGCGAGAGGTAGCGGAGATGTTCCAGAAGTACCCGGGCAGCCGCGTGCGCCTGAAGGCCATCGGCGGCGGAGGCGGAAAGGGGCAGCGCATCCTCGGCGGCTCGCTTCTCGGCGCCCGAAGCCCCGACGCCCAGGCCATCGCCGAGGCCGCGGCCGAGGCGCCCGGCTTGGTCCGGGAGGTCCTGAACGAGGTCAAGGCGACCGGGGTCGGCGACAACAAGAACGTGCTGATCGAGTTGAACATCGAGCAGACGCGCCACAACGAGATCCAGCTGCTCGGGAACGGCAAGTGGTGCGTCTCACTCGGCGGACGCGATTGCTCCCTCCAGATGCACGAGCAGAAGCTCCTCGAGGTCTCGGTCACCCAGGAGGGGCTCGCCGCGGCCATCGTTCGTGCGCAGGCGGCCGGCCGGAAGGAAGAGGCGACCGCGCTCGCAACCGACCTCGAGATCCTGAAGCGCATGGAGGCCGACGCCGCTCGGTTCGGCGAGGCCGTCGGACTCGACTCGGCCTCGACCTTCGAGTGCATCGTCGATCGCGACCGCTACTACTTCATGGAGGTCAACACCCGCATCCAGGTCGAGCACCGGGTCACGGAGCTCTGCTACAGGCTCCGCTTCACGAACCCTGCGGACAGGAACGACTTCTTCGTCGTCGAGTCCCTCGTCGAGGCGATGGCGTTGCTCGCGCGCCACAAGGAGAGGCTGCCCAAGCCGGATCGGGTCCCGCGCTTCGGGGCGTCCGTCGAGGCCCGCCTGAACGCCACCGACGCTTCGCTCGCGCCGCACGCGGGAGGGCTCATCCGGTTCTGGTCGAAGCCCATCGACGGGGAGATCCGGGACGACCAAGGCATCAGCCTCGAGAACCCCGACAGCGGGATGTTCATCCCGTACCGCGTCGCCGGCGCCTACGACTCGAACATCGCGCTGCTGCTCACGAAAGGCGACCATCGGCTCGAGAGCTACGAGTACCTCTCGCGCGTGCTGGGGAAGACGAGCCTGCGCGGAATCAACCTCGCGACGAACCTCCAGTTCCACTACGGCCTCGTCAACTGGTTCATCGGTCAGAACGTGATGGCGAAGCCGACGACTCGCTTCGTGGTCCCGTACCTGACGCTCGTGGGCAAGCTCAAGGAGGCCGCCAACAAGCTCGATCCGGCCACCGCATTCCTCGAGATGAAGAAGCACTACGCGAAGCGCGCCGCGGTGGAGTCCCCTGACGACCCGGCGGCGGCAAAGGCCATAGGGGAGGTGCTCGACCGCAAGGCCACGCTGCTCACCCGGCCCATCGACAAGCTCCTCGAGGACCCGCACCTCTTCGCGGGCTGGCTCAGCCTGAACCGCAAGCACTACCGGCTCGAGGGCAGGAAGGTGGTCTGGATCCGGAATCCCCTCGGGGTGCTGAACGACACCTACGAGTACCTGAACATGGCGTTCGACGCCCGGCGTCCTGCTGCCGAGGTGATCTGGGAGCACGACCACGAGCTCCTGCAGAGGTCCATCCGCTTCTACGTGGAGCTGCGCCGGGTGTTCGACCTGCGCAAGGAGGAGTTCTACAAGCTCGACGAGATCCTCGCGAGCGAGTCCCCCCAGGGTGGCTACGACGCGGAGACCTGGCAGAGGATCCAGGCCGCGCACGTCGGGTACGAGGCGGGCAACGAGCTCTTGGGGATGCTCTTCATGATCGCCGAGGGGGTGGACTTCTTCGCGTTCCGCGTCGAGGACGACCTGGAGGTGACCATCCCCTCGTACCTTCACGACCCGGACCTGCAGGGACGGATGCGCAAGGTGCTCGCGCCGCCCCCGGCCACGCGAGCCGACGAGATCGTCGCCGTCTGCGGTGGCATGTACTACGGGCAAGAGGCCCCGGGCCGTCCGCGCTTCGTGGCCGAGGGGATGCACTTCGAGAAGGGGCAGCCGCTCTACATCGTCGAGGTGATGAAGATGTTCAACACGGTCCGGGCGCCGTTCTCGGGCACGGTCGACAAGATCCTCATCCAGGGCGGCGAAGGGACCATCGTCCAGAAGGGACAGCCGCTCTTCAAGATCACCCCGGACGAGAAGTTCGTAGAGGTCGACCCCCGGGAGGTGGAGCGCGAGCGGCGGGCGACGACGAGCGAATACCTGAAGGCAGTCCTCTGACCCCCGGCCCGGACAGCAGGGTCGGAAGTTCGAGATAGAATCCGCCTGCGCGACCGGACGGAGGGTCGCGGGGGACGAAGGAGCGAGCGATGAAGAAGGGCAAGTTCGTGGTGTTCGAGGGCATCTACGGCTCCGGCCGGATCATCGTCGACCTCGTCAACCGGCTCCGCGAGGCGCTCGCGGCGACGGGGACCGAGGTGATCGAGATCGACAGCCCCGACACCGGCCGTGCCCAGCTCATGGGCGCCGAGGATCTCGACTCGAGCTGGCGCTACGGGGTCTTCGAGTCCGACTTCTTCTTCGAGCTCGCCGCCCGTGCGCGGGTCTGCTCCGTGACCCGGGAGGAGCTCGCCCGGGGGAAGACGGTCCTCTGCAAGAGCTTCACGTTGTCGTCGATCGTCTACGCGGAGCTAAAGGGCCACGACTGGTTTCGCGAGGACCTGAACGTCCTCGAGGCGCGTGCACGCGGCGTGCAGCTCGGCGGCGAGGTCGCCCCGGACCTGACCCTCTTCGTGGACGTTCCACCCGTCTCCGCCGCGGCGGAGCTCGGGCCGAAGCTCAAGGGTCATTTCACGGTCGCCGACCTGGAGCGGCAGCTTGCGCTCTACCGCGTGGAGCTCTCCAAGCTCCCGCCGGGCAAGTCCAGGGTCCTCCGCGGCGACGCGCCCGTTGACCTGCTGGTCGCCGAAGCGCTCCCGGCCATCCGGGCCCTTGCCTAGGGGCGCCGCCCCGACCGGGGCCGGGCACGGATATTTGACGGGGCCGCTGCGCCCTGCTGTCGTGATCGGGTCGGCAGGAGGTGCCCCGTGGCCCCCGACGGCATCGGGCCCCATGGCGTCCCGCAGGTCGAGCCCATCGCCCCCCAGGCGAAGGGGAGGGCGCCACGTGCAGGAAGCGCGGATGCCGGGTCCAGGAAACGGGACCCGGAGGGCTCGCAGGCGGAGCGGAGGGAGCGCGACGAGGATGCCGGGCCGGAGGTGTCGGACCTCGCGACCGTGGTCTTCGAGCTCGCCGAGGTGCTCCGGGAGAGCCCGAGGCGCTTCCCTGAGCTCATGGAGAGGGCCGCAATCGCCGTGGATCGCGCGGCCGAGGGCTTCCCGGAGGCGCATCGGCGATCGATCCGGGACCTGGCGGAGGCCCTCCGGCGGGCGGGCCGGGCAGGCCTCCTGCCGCCCCTCGGCGCGCTCGAGGCGGGTTCTGGCGCGGAGGGTGGAGCGCCCGGCCACGTCCACAGCTACGCGAGGGCGCAGGCCAGCGCGATCGGACCGTCGGAGGCTCGCAGGCTGGCCAGCCTCCTCCGGGCTGCGATGCGGGACGCCGCAGGGTGAATTCGCACCGCTGTCCCGGCGGCTAGCCTGCCCGGATGGCCGAGGCGAGCGCGGAGAGCTCGGCGCGGTCGCCGCCCGCGCCGAGCGCCTGAATCCCGCGGCCGCCTCCCTCGAAGCGTGGGAGCACGTGGACGTGGAGGTGGAGCACGTGCTGGCCGCAGGCCCGCCCGTGGTTCCAGCCGACGTTCATGCCCACGGGATGGAGCGCGCGCTCGACCTTCGCCTGGACGGTGCGGACGGCCGAGAACAGCGCGCCGACCGCAGCCTCCGGGAGATCGAGGAGCGTGGGGGCGTGGACACGAGGGACGACGAGCACGTGGGCTCTCGCCGCCGGGTAGGCGTCGAGGAAGGCGACGGCGGCGGGATCCTCGTGGACGACCTCCGCCGCGGCCGCCCCGCGGACGATCTGGCAGAACAGGCACTCGGGCACGTGGGCCTCCGGGGCGCAGGGGATCGGAGCCCCGAGTGTAGCTCGTCCCGCCCGCGGTCGGCCGGGGGGCGCACCCGCGTCTCTTCCGACGGGGCTGGCGCCCGCGGCCAGTCGGTGCGATAACCCGCCTCCCGGCACCCGGGGGCACCGCCCGACTACCCGCGAGAGCGACGCATGGGACGCATCTTCGAGACACGCAAGGCCACGATGTTCGCCCGGTGGAACCGGATGGCGAAGGTGTTCACCCGCATCAGCAAGGACATCGCCATCGCCGTCAAGGCCGGTGGGCCGAATCCGGACAACAACCCCGCGCTGCGGCGCGCCCTGCAGAACGCGCGGGGCGCGAACATGCCGAAGGACAAGGTCGAGGCCGCCATCAAGCGGGCGAGCGGGCAAGAGCAGGTGGCGTACGAGGTGGTCCTCTACGAGGGCTACGGACCGCACGGCGTGGCCTTCGTGGTCGAGACGGCGACCGACAACGTGGTGCGGACGGTCGCGAACGTCCGCATGCACTTCAAGGATCACGGGGGCAAGCTCGGGACGGCCGGGAGCGTTGCGTTCCAGTTCCAGAGGATGGGGGTCTTCCGCCTCGCTCCCGAGGGGCTCGACCTCGAGGCACTGGAGCTCGACCTCATCGACCACGGCCTCGACGAGATGGGGGAGGGGGAGGGAGAGAAGGGCGAGAAGCAGGTCGTCATCCGCTGCTCCTTTGCGAGCTTCGGGCAGCTGCAGGCCGCGATCGAGGCAAGGAAGCTCCCGCTCATCTCTGCCGAATCGGAGTACGTGCCACAGACGCCCGTCCAGCTCCCGGAGGAGGCCGCGAAGCAAGTCCTCGAGCTGGTCGACGCCCTCGAGCAGGACGAGGACGTCCAGAAGGTATTCCACAACCTCGCCTAGGCCCTGGCGATCAGCGGCGGGGAACGAGCCGCACCGAGGAGGCCTTCACGAGCGCCACCACCTCCCGGCCGGGCGCAAGCGCCAGCTGCTCGGCGCTCTGGCGCGTCACGAGCGCGACGAGCCGGAACCCGCAATCGAGGACCACGCGGACGAGGGGCCCCTCGGGAACGAGCGAGGTGACGGTCGCCGCGAGGCGGTTCCGCGCGCTCGTGGCCTCGGTCGCACGGGGCTCGAGGACGACGTCCTCGGCCCTGACGCAGGCGTAGGCCTCGTCGTCGAGGTGGCCCGGGTCGACGGCCAGGAGCCGCGCGCCGCCCACCTCCACCCAGGCGAGCCCGCCGTCGCGCGAGGCGAGGCGCGCCGGCGCGACGTTCTCGGTGCCCACGACCCGCGCGACGACGGCGTCGACGGGGGAGCTAAAGACCTCGGGGACGGACCCCACCTGCCGTACCGCGCCCTCCGCGAGCACGGCCAAGCGGTCGCCGAGGGCGAGCGCCTCGGCCCGATCGTGCGTGATGACGAGCGACGGGATCCCGGCCTGGGAGAGCACGTGCCGCAACTCGCCACGCAGCTCCTCGCGTGTCGGGGCGTCGAGGGCGGAGAGCGGCTCGTCGAGAAGCAGGAGACGGGGGCGCGGGGCGAGCGCGCGGGCGAGCGCCACCTTCTGGCGCTGGCCACCGGAGAGCTGGCCGGGACGGCGCCCGGCGAGCTCCGCCACCCGGAGGAGGTCGGTCGCCCAGCGCTGGCGCGCCTCTCGTTCGGCGGCCGGCAGGGCCGCCAACCCGAAGGCCACGTTCGCGGCGACGGTGAGATGGGGAAAGAGCGCGTACTCCTGGAACAGGAGGCCGACGCCGCGACGCTGCGGCGATACGAAGGCGCCGGAGGCCGCATCGGACCAGATCTCTCCGCGGAACCGCACGTGGCCGGCGTCGGGCCTCTCCAGCCCGGCGAGGCATCGGAGCACCGTGGTCTTCCCCGAACCCGACGGGCCGAAGAGGACGGTCACCGGCGCCGGGTCGAGCGGTACCTCCAGGCGTGCGCGTACGACGGGCCCGCCACGGTACCGGCGCTCGAGGTCGAGATCGAGGGTCGAGGTCATCCGAGGGGCGATCGACGGTGAAGGCCGTACGTGACGACCAGTACGGTGAAGGAGACGGCGAGGAGGAAGATCGACGTGGAGGTTGCTGCCCCGTAGTCGAGTTGCTCCACCGCGTCGAAGATGGCGATCGAAAGCGTGCGGGTCTGTCCGGGGATGTTGCCGCCGACCATGAGCACGACGCCGAACTCGCCGAGGGTGTGTGCGAAGGCGAGCACGGCCCCGGCGACGATCCCCGGTGCCGCGAGCGGGAGGCTCACGCGCAAGAAGGCGCGCAGGGGAGATGCGCCGAGGCTCCAGGCTGCCTCCACGAGGCGCCGGTCGACGCCCGCGAGCGACGCGGCCACGGGCTGAACCGCGAACGGGAGGCCGCAGAGCACCGAGGCGACGACCAGACCCTGGAACGTGAAGGCGAGGGGCCGCCCCGCGAGCGCGACCCAGGCGCGGCCGACGGGGTTGCGCGGACCCATGAGGACGAGCAGGTAGAAGCCCAGCACGGTCGGGGGAAGCACGAGCGGCAGGGCGACGGCCGCCTCGACGAGCACCCGTCCCCGGAAGCGCGTCGCCGCGAGCCAGGCGCCGAGCGGGAGCGCGATGGCGAGCAGGACGAGCGTCGTCAGGGCGGCGAGCGCGAGGCTCACCCGGAGAGCGACGAGGTCCACCGCGGATTTCCTTCGGAGGGGGGAGGCATGGCGGCTACCCGTGAATCTGCCCCAGGGCGGCGGCCGAGGCAACGGCCCTGCGGCTCACGCCTCCCCGTCGAGCGCCTCCCGGACGCGGCGGAGGAGCTCCACCGGCGCGACCGGCTTCGCGATCAGGGCCGGCAAGGAATCGGCTTCCCGGTGCTTCTCCAGGATGTCCGCGGTGTAGCCGCTCGCGAAGAGCACGCGCGTGCCTGGCTTCAGCGCGACGATGGCCTGCCAGGCCTCTCGCCCGTTCCTCTTCGGCATGATCACGTCGAGCAGGCACAGGGCGACCTCCTCGCGGTGGTCCTCGAACTTCCGCACGGCGTCTTCGCCGTCGACCGCCTCGACGACGGCGTAGCCGGCCCGCTCCAGGGTCGCCCGCAGAGCGCGGCGGACGCTCGGCTCGTCGTCGGCGAGCAACACGGTCTCGCGCCCGCCGGGCGCGAGCGCCTCCGCCTGCGGTGGCGAGGCCCTGCTCTCGACGCCGTCCACCGACGGCAGGTAGACGGAGAACATCGTCCCTTCGCCGATGCGGCTCTCGACGGCGACGTGCCCCCCGTGCTGCCGGACGATGCCTTCCACGATCGCGAGCCCGAGGCCCGTCCCCTTGCCGGGGTCCTTCGTGGTGTAGAAGGGCTCGAAGATGCGCGTACGCACGTCGTCGGGAATGCCGCCGCCCGTGTCCCGGACGTCGAGCCGGACGTAGCTTCCGGGGCCCGCGAAGCCGAGCTCCCGCGCCCTGTCCGCCGTGAGGTCGATCCGGTCCGCGTTCACCGCGATCCGTCCGTCCCCGTGCATGGCGTCGCGCGCGTTGGTGCAGAGGTTGACGAGCACCTGCTCGATCTGAGTGGGATCGGCGAGGACCCCGAGGCGTTCGGGTGGGAGCCTGACCGAGAGCTCCACGTGCTCGCCGGCGAGGCGTTGCAGGAGCGGCTCGACCGAGCGCACGACCTCGCGGAGGTCGACGGCTCGCTTCTGCAGCGTCTGCTTCCGACCGTACGCGAGCAGGCTGCGAGTCAGGTGCGCAGCCCGCTGGGCAGAATCGAGGATCCCGCCCACGTCGTCGTGCCGCGGGTCCCCCGGCGGGAGCACGCCCTCGAGGAGCGCGGCGTGGGAGATGATGGCCGTGAGCAGGTTGTTGAAGTCGTGCGCCACCGAGCCCGCCAGACGCCCCACGGCCTCGAGCTTCTGCGCGTGGAAAAGCTCCTGCTCGAGGCGTTCTCGGTCACGGGCGGCATCCCGGAGCTCGGTGATGTCCACTGCTACCGTGGTGATGGCGTCCCCGTCCCGCGCGCTGTTGAGCAGCATGACGCGCCGCTCTCCACTCAGGGAGAGGAACTCGGCCTCGAAGTTCGCCGCCTTGCCGGTTCGCCGAATCTGCTCCATCAGGCGGTCCCGATCGGCGGGGTTGGCATAGAGCCGCTCGGCCTTCGTGCCGAGCAGCGACTCCGGCGACTCGGCGTTGGCGAGCCGGGCGAAGGCGTCGTTGCCGTAGAGAATGGTCCCGTCCACGTGGGAGCGGACGATCCCGACGACGGGCGCGCTCACCAGGCTGCGGAAATTCCGCTCCGATCGGGCAAGGGCCTCTTCGCGCTCCGCGACCGCCGCTGCCATGGTGTCGAAGCTGTGGGACAGCGCGTCGATCTCGGGGAAGGACGTGCCGCTCGCTCCGTCGCTCCCCTGGCCGTACTCGCCTTCCTCGATGCGGCCGGCGCGGCGGGTGAGGGCGTCGATGGGCTCGAGGATGCGGCGGGCGCTGAGCAGGCCGGTCGCCACGGCCACGGCGATCGCAGCCGCAAACGCGGCGAGGAGGAGGGCGCGCAGGCGCGTGGCCTGGGCGAGGGCCACGTCGAGAGGCTCCGAGGCGAGCACCATCCAGTTCGTGGGCGACACCCGGGCGACGCTCCCCAGCCACCTCCGCCCCTCGACCTCGTACTCCGCCGTCTCCTCCCGGCCCGCCAGGGCGGCGGCGACGAGGGGAAGGTCGGAGAGGCTTGCTTGCTCGCGGACGAGCCGCCGGTTGCGGTGAGCGATGATCGTGCCTCCGCGATCGACGACGGTGGCCTCACCGGCCTCGCCGACGCGGGTCCGCTCGACGATGCCTTCGAGCGCCTCGAGGTCCAGGTACCCGACCACAGAGTAGCGCGCCCCCGGCACCGTGAGGGCCACCACCGGCTGTCCCGTCTGCATCGAGATCGTGGCCGAGGACCAGGTCGGCTCGTGGCGAAGCATCGCCGTGCGAACGAAGGGCTCCCCGGAGAGGTCGACGCCGATGACGTCGCCGTCGAAGGGCTCCGAGTGCAGCACGCGCGCCCCGGTGTCGAGCACGAGCACGGACTTGAGTGCCGGGTCCACGCGGACGAGCCCGGCGAGGTGTCGCTGCGGGCTCCCGGCGTCCCAAGTGTCGACGTCCTCTTCGACCACCCTGAGGGCGACGAGTTGCGACTCCAGGTATCGGCTCACCTCCCCGGCGATGGCGAGCGCCATTTGGCGGTTGCGAGTCTCGGCATCGCGCCGCAGCTGGGCGAGGGTCAGGTGGAGGCCGACGGCGCCGACGAGGATCGGAGGCAACAGCGCCACTGCGACGAACGTGGCGGTGAGCTCGACGCGAAGGCTGCGGAGCGCGCCAGGCCTCATTCGACGACGCTCGCCTGGCCGTCGCGCACCCTCATGAGGAACTGGCGGCGCGTGACATCGCCGTTGAGGTCGAGGCGGATCTCGCCCTGGAGTCCCCGGAAGGTCCCGATGCCCAGGAGCGCGGCCCGGATGCCTCCGCGGGTGGGATCGCGCCGCAGCGCCTCCGCGAGGATCAAGCCCGCCTCGTAGCTCATCGCCGCGGCGAAGTCGACCGGGCGCTGGAAGCGCTCCGTGTAGGCCCGCCGGAAGGCCGCGAACGCCGGGGACGGGTCCTCCACGTTGACCTTCTGGACGAAGAGGGCGCCCTCCACCGCGGGGCCCCCGTGCGTCACGAGGTCGTGGGTGAAGCCCCACTCCGCCCCGAGGATGGGCATGGCCGGCGCGAACTTGCGGACCTGCTGGCAGATGCTCGCCGAGTCGAGAGCGCTCGCGACCACCATCACGGCGTCCGTGGGGGTCTTCAGCGCGTCGGCGACGAGCTTCGCGTACGAGGACACCGAACCGGAGGTGAACGGGACGGCCAGCGCGATCGCGCCGCCGTGCGCCGCGAACTGCTCCCGGAAGTCGTCGTACCACGCCTGGCTGTAGGCCTTGTTCGAGAGGTCGTAGAAGACGGTGACCCGGTGGATGCGCCCCTCGCGGGCCAGGTAGTCGGCGAGCTGCTTCGTCGCGGCCGTGGTGAAGGGGCTGAGGAGGACGAGCTGGGGGTGGCTGCCTCGGAACACCGACGATGTGACGGTCGGCGAGAGCATGAGCACCCCGGCCTGGTTGGCGATCGGCAGAGTCGCCTCGGTCATGGCGCTCGTCGCGTGGCCGACGATGGCGACGACGCCTTGCCGGATCAGGTCCTCCACCGCCCGGCGGGCCGCCTCGGGGTTCTGCTCGTCGTCGCGAACGAGGAGCTCGATGGCACGCCCGTCGATCCCGCCCGCTGCATTGATCTCGGAGACGGCGAGGGCGAGGCCGTTTCGCTCGGAGATCCCGAGGTCGTAGTGCCTGCCCGTGAGGCCCGCGACGAATCCCACCCTGATGGGCTGCCGGGCCGGGCAGCCGGCGAGGAGCGCGATCGAGGCCAGCGCGAACCGTCGACGCGTACGACGTGCCTCGACCCGAAGGGGGGGTGACGCCACGTTTCCGATTCTAGGGAAGCCGGAAGCGAGAATCGAGAAGTCGGCCGTCGCGCCGGCGCAGGCCGGCGGTTCGCGAGGCTCTAGAGCTGGGTGTAGTTGACGTTCACCTCGACCGAGAAGCACGTGCCGACGTCGGCCAGCCAGGCTGCGGCGGGCAGGTGCGACGCGGTGACCCGCAGCCGCATGGTGAGCTGTTGCCCCTTCACGTAGTTGAAGATGTTTCCGTCCGTGCAAGGCACGACGAGGGACGTGACGGGGGTCGCCACGCCGGTCGGGGGCTGGTAGTTGCAGGCGAGCGGCACCGGCGGGAGCGAGCTCCCGGATCCGCTCGGGAGCACGGTGGCCTCCACGGAGTCGATCGTCGAGAGGTCGACCCCGCTGGCCTGCGTGGAGATCTGGATCTGCTGGACCAACACCGTACCCGTGACGCCGCTGTGGTCCAGGTTCGAGAAGCCGTCCGCGAGGTCGTAGGTGATCGTGAAGGTGTTGTCGATGGGCCCGCTCGGCGCGCCAGGAATGAGCTCGGTCATCGTGGCGCACACCTGGTCCGCCTTCAGGTCCGCGTTCAGGCAGCCCGCGGAGACGAGGGCAGCGGCGGCCAGCTTGAGGAGGCGGGTTCTCATGGGCTCACCAGATGTACACGACGAAGCCGATGTTGGCGGCGGGCGTGGCCAGGTACCCGTGAAACCCGGTCACCGTGATGTCCGTGGAGACGCTCGAGCCCGTCGCGGTGCCGCTCGCGGAGGGAAACAGCCAGGCGAGGCCGAACCGGATGTAGAACACGAAGACCTCCGGGCCGCCGAACTCCAGGCCGAGCTGCGAGGAGAGGTAGGTGTAGCCGACGTGGCTCAAGAGCCCCTGCATGCCGGCGGGAACGCTCACGCCGAGCTGATCGAGGCGCGCATTCACGTTTCCCGGGAAGAAGTACCCGGCCTCTCCCGTGAGCGTGGGCGTGAAAGGGAAGTGGAACGGGACGAGCGTCGCAGCGCCCTGGACGCCGAAGCCCACGTAGTTGTAGGCAGGACCGGCGGAGAGGCGCAGAAAGTACCAAGGCCGGTAGACGAGGGAGAGAACGACTCCGTCGGGGAGGCCTGCCGCGAGCTGGAGGCCGAGCAGCTTCGGCCGGGCCTCCACGGTCGGCGCCGGCGCCGCCGGGGCCGCGCTCGGCGCGTCGGCCCATGCCGCTCCCGGGGCGGCGAGGAGCACGAGCGCCAGCACGCCCGCCGCTCCCGCATGCCGGGCCCGGCGTGGAGAAGGGGACCTGGCCGACGGCGCCCCTCCATCGCGGACCACGGGGCCCCGGGTTCTCGTGGATGTGGCGTCGATCACCGGCTCATTCTCCGCCGAGACGCCGGGCGCGCCGACTCCCCGGCCTGCGGGACGGGCAAAGGTGAGAGTGCCCGAGCGGATCGGGGAGTGGAGCCCACGCGGGCGGGTGCCCGGGGGCCACGGGAGCCGTCCCACCCCGACCACTTCGGGGGAGCGCCAGCACCCGCGACGTGGCCGCGCGGGGCGCACCGGGGCGTGGCTCGGATGCCGCGCCCCGTTTCCCCACACCTCGGCGAATCGGACATGTCGTGGGCGCTCCCCGCTCAGCGCGGGCTGCTCGCTGCAGCACGCGGCGAGTACCGCGGGCCGAGCGCGAGCGCTGCCGAGAGGCCACAGGCCGCCGCGAAGGCGATCCAGGCGCCGGGCATGGCCGGATTCCCCGTCGCGTGGATGAGCCAAGTGCTGAGCGCGGGCGTGAATCCGCCGAAAACGGCAGTCGCGATGCTGTAGGAGAGCGAGAACCCCGCCGTGCGCACCTCGACCGGCATGATCTCCGTGAGGTACACGACCAGCGCCCCGTTGTATCCGCCGTAGAGGAAGGAGAGCCATAGCTCCACGGCGAGGAGGCGGTCGAAGGAGGGCGACGCGACGAGCCACGCCATCGTCGGGTAGGCCGTTGTCAGAGCGAGAATCGTGAACGCAACGAGGAGCGGGCGTCTCCCCACCCTGTCGGAGAGAGCGCCCATGACCGGCAGCCAAACCAGGTTCGAGAGTCCCACGCAAAGGGTCACGGCGAGGCTCGCGCCGCTGGATAGGCGGAGCACCTCCCTTCCGAACGTCGGAGTGTAGGCGGTGATGGTGTAGAAGGAGACGGTCGTCATCGTCACGGCCAGGACGCCCAAGAACACGACGCGCCAGTTCGCAAGGAGCGAGCGGAAGATCTCTCCGACGGGGACGCGCCTCTTCCGGGCCAGGAACTCGTCGCTCTCCGGGAGCGACCGCCGGATGGCGAAGATGACGGGGACGATCGCGCACCCGACGAGCAGGGGCACTCGCCAGCCAAAGGCCTCCATCCGATCCGGGCTGAGGAACCGGTGGAGGGCGACCCCGAGGGAGGCCGCGAACACGACCGCAACCTGCTGGCTCGCCGACTGCCAGCTCACGTAGAAGCCCTTGTTGCCCGGGGTGGCGATCTCGGAGAGATACACGGACACGCCGCCCAGCTCCGCCCCGGCCGAAAAGCCCTGCAGGAGGCGGCCAAGGACGACGAGGAGCGGGGCGGCGAGGCCGAGCGTGTCGTAGCCGGGGACGAGGGCGATGGACAAGGTCCCGGCCGCCATCAGTGAGAGCGTCACGATGAGCCCCCGCGGCCGCCCGTGGTGATCGATGTAGGCGCCGAGGAGCACGGCGCCGAGCGGCCGCATGAGGAACCCGGCCCCGAACGTCATGAGCGAGAGCATCAGAGAGGCGAACGCGTTCCGAGCGGGAAAGAATGCCCTCGCGATGGCCGGGGCGTAGTACCCGAACACCATGAAGTCGTACATCTCGAGGAAGTTGCCGCTCGCCACGCGGACGACGGCCCGGACCTTCGCGGCCCGTACCGGAACCGATGCCGTGCTGCCCTCCATCGGTCAGCCGCGGAAGCGGATGTCGCTCGCCTGCCCGGGCCGCTTGCCCACCTTGCCGGCGTACGCCGCGCGGATCCTGTCGAGGTCGACCTGCTCGTTGCCGGTCATGGGCAGGTACGTCGTCAGCTCCACGCGCCGTTCCCGGTAGTCGATGGACGCAAGCCCCACGGGTACCTTCGCCGCGAGCGCCAGGCGGTAGAAGCCCGACTTCCAGTGGTCCGTGCGGGACCGCGTACCCTCGGGAGCGATGACGAGCCACATCCGCGGGCGCCGGGAGAACTCCTCGACGAGCCGATCGATGAATCCGGTCGTCTCCGAACGGTTCACCGGGATCCCGCCCATGCGGCGCAGGAGTCCCGCGATCGGCCACACGAAGATGCTGTGCTTCCCCACCCACCACAGGGGCAGACCGCTTGCGATCTTGGCAAGGTACCCGATGAAGAAGTCCCAGTTCGAGGTGTGCGGGTACACCACGATCACGCACTTCGCCCCGGGCGGTGGGTCCGCCTCGACGGTCCAACCGAAGAGAGCGAGGAGCGACCTTGCCCAGCGCTGTGCCAGGCGAGAGGGCGGCCTGGGGGCGCCCTTCGCTGGGTTCGCCTCCTCGTGTCCGGCCGCCGGTTCCGTGCCCTGAGAGGTCACGCCACCACCCTGGGGCGATGCCGACGATGAGTCAAGGGGCTCGCCGGGGCAGGGGAATCCCTCCGGCGAGCCCCCGTCTCCCGGCCCGCCGCGCACCGCGCCTCGCGCCATCGGACACGCCTCGCGTCACAGGTCGTCCCGGAACTTCACCTCGGCGTGAGACCCGTCGCAGAAGGGCTTGTTCCGGGAGGCCCCGCAGCGGCACAGGGCCATCCGGTTGCGCGTTTCGTAGCGCGCGCCGTCGGCGCCGACGAGCTCGATGCCGCCCCGCACGAGGATCCCGCCGCTCACGCCCAGAGCGGGATCCTCGACGAGGCCGATCGAAGGGGCGTACTCCGGTTCGAGCGGCGCCGCGTTCTCCCAGGCCACGAGGCGCCCGCCGGGGCAGTTGCGCGACTCCCGCTTGACCACCTCGGCAGCCTCCCGGCCGGCCTCGGTCGCTCGCCTCCAGGCCGTGCCCTGGGCATCGCAGAACCGGCCGTAGGCGCACAGGCTCTCCGCGTCGGTCAGCGAGATCGAGGGGCCGTCGATCCTTCGGGCCTCCTCGAGATACGGCCGCCGGCTGGCGGTCTCGGTGCCATCGAACCCGATCCTCTTGTGGGCCGCGTCGCAGAACGGCTTTGTCGCCGAGTGGCCACAGCGGCAGAGCGCGTACTGCTCCTGCAGAGGGTAGCGCTCGCCCTCGCCCCACTCCGTCGACTCGCCGCGGTCGTCGACGCGGATGGCCAGGTTCGCCATCGGCACGCGCCCCGAGACGAGATACGGGCCGTCCTTGCGGATCGTGACTCTCATCCCCCTTGCCGTGTCAGACATGCGTCGCACCGTGCCCGGGTCAGCGAGGACCGGAGGCGCGCCCCGGGGCGCGCCTCCGGGAGCGGTTGTCATAGAGCCGGCCAGGGGGGCGTGCATCCCCCCGCCGTCGCACGGTGGTCGCGGCGCCTACAGGGACCCGAGGTCCCGCTCCCGCCGCGCCGGGCCAGGAACCGGCGGAGCGGCAGCGGCGGCCGAGGCACTCGAGTGACAAGTGCGGCAGCCGAAGTCCGGGTTGCGCAGATCCTCGTCGGAGAGGAGGCTCATGTCGGGGCGGTCGGCGCGACGCCCCGGGCCCTCCCAGACGACGATGAACCCCCTGCCGATGCGCTCGAACGCCCATCCCACGCGTTCGCAGCGGCCGCAGACCTTGGCGAGCCCCGTGCCCGTGACCGGCCCGAAGTGCTTCTCCGCCTCCCGGAGGGCCAAGCGCCTCCGGGCAGCCCGCTCCCGGTCGCTGGCGCGTCTGCCCGCTGCAATCATGCGAAAGCACTGTAGCGGCGCAGCCCCGGAGGCCGCCACTTCCCTCTTTGGGGTTCGACACTGGATGTACCCTGGAGGGTGCCAAGACCAAGCCGACGAGCGGGTTCGGGGCCGTGGGTCGGGCGACCCGGGGCGGCGGCCTTGGCGACCTAGCGAGGGACCGGTTGTCTGGATCGACCCAGAGCGGCGGTACACCGCCGCTCGCCAGCCCCCGCTCGACGGGGCACCCTCCGCGGATGGAAGACCGGCGCAGCGAGCGCTGCGGAGGCGAAACGCCGCCCTCACCGCCGGGGGGGCACGCTCGCGGGTGCGGATCCTACCGACGAGACCCTCGGGCCGTCGGGGCGAGGGCGCGAGCAAGGGCTTCGACATCCGGCTGTGCGGGGAGTTGGCGACGCAGAGGAAGAGAACGCGACTGGCCGAAGAGCACAGGCCGTCCGCTTCGGCCTCCCAGGTGACCTGAGCGGAGAACCATCCCCCGGGACCTCCGGGCGCAACGAGGCTCCAGGTGCTGAGATCGCCCGCCGACCGGATGATCATCCGGCGCCGCGGCCGGCCATCGCTCGCCAGGCAGGAACGGGACGAGGTGTCAGGGGTACCGGAACTCCATCGGCACCTTCACGTCGGGGTGGAGGCTCCGTGCCACCGGGCAGGTGCGGGCGATCTCCTCCAGGCGGGCTCGGTGTTCGGCGCGTACCTCGCGCGGCATGTCGAACGCGAGCACGAGCTCCCCGATGCGGCGCGGAGGAGGCGTCATCCTCTTCTCCACGTGAGCGCGGGCGTTACCCCAGGACAGCCCCTCGCGCTGGGCCACGAGTGCCATCGTGCTCAGAGCGCACGACGCGAGAGCGGCGCCGACGAGGTCGGTCGGGGAGAAGCTCGATCCGTCACCGCCGTTGTCGGCGGGGGGGACGGTTCGGATGCTCGTGCCCGATGGTCCGTGCTCGAGCTTGCAGGCGAGCCCGGTGATCGCTGCGGACATCGAAACACCAGCCATGGAGGCCTCCTTGCGCGGCGGACGCCCATAGTACCTTCGATGCGTTCGACCGCGCGAGGGGCACCGGCGGCGCCGCGCCTTCAGATCACCGCCACCGCCTCGATCTCGACCCGGGCTCCGAGCGCCAGGCCGCTCGTGCCGAAAGCGCTGCGCGCCGGGAGATGGGCTGGGAAGAACTTCACGTACTCATCGTTCATGGCGGCCCACTCGTCCATGTCCGCGAGCATCACCGTGATCTTCACGACGCGATCCAGCGAAGATCCGTGGCGTTCCAGCACCGCGCGAATGTTCTCCAGGGTCCTTCGCGTTTCTGGTCGGATGCCGCCAGCCACGAGCTTCCCGCCCTCGTCGAGCCCGACCTGGCCGGCGAGGAAGAGAAGGCCCCCGACCTGCACGGCCTCCGAGAAGGGGAGCCCCTCCATGGCGGTGAAGGGGTGGTACACCGGACTGGGGTTCATGGCAGCCTCCCTCGGCCGAACGAGGCCGGCGGGCGATCGTAGTCGCAGCCCTCGGGCGCTGCCAGCGCCTCTGCGCCGGCGGCTCGTGCGCCGGCGAACCCGTCGCGCGAGAGGGAGCGCGCAGGAAGGAACCCGGAACGGAGGCTCGAGGTGGGATCAGGTCGGGCCGCGCACCCGGGCGAGGACCGCCTCGCTCTTCTCCCAGAGTGCGCGACCCAGATCCGCATCGGCTGCTCGCGGGTCGACGTCCTTCGGGGTCATTTTGTGCAGGTACAGCGCCGTTCGGCCCTCGAGGGAATGGCTGCAGGCGAGGTAGACGACGGGTTCGTCGGCGACGAAAGGGTCCTGGAAGAAGAGGCGCATCGCGGCTTGGAGGAGAGCCCGCAGTGGTGCCGGAAGCTCGCGCGCGATGTTCGTCCGCATTGCGCCGGGGCATAGCGCGAACACCGCCACGCGGGGCGTTCCCTCGTCGGAGAGTCGGCGGGCGAGCTCCCAGGCGAAGCTCGCGAGCATGAGCTTGTACGTGGCGTACCACGAGAGAACGCGCCCGGGAGCCCCGTCGCGCGGGCGATCGATGTCGTCCGGTGCGAAGCCATCGCTCCATCGGTGCGCCTCGGAGGCGACGAAGACGACGCGCGGAACCTCACCGTGTGCCCCGCCGCGAGGCAGGACGCCCTCCTCGAGGAGCCGAGCCACGAGCGCAAAGGAGGACAGGTAGTTGACGACGAACATCTCGTCGAGCCCCTGGGGCGTCGACCGGGCCGCCAGGGGGACGACGGCGGCGTTGAGGACCAGGCGGGCGAGCCGCGTGCCGCGGCGCGCAAGGACGGCAACGGCCTGCTCGATCGAGGAGAGGTCGGAGAGGTCGACGTGCAGGGGCTCGACCTGGCCGGGAGCGGTGCCCAGAGAGGCGGCGCGTCGGCACGCGTCCTCTGGCGAGCGGCAATCGGCAAGGAGGACGTGGGCGCCGCGGCGCGCCAGGTCAACGGAGGTGGCGAACCCGAGCCCGGAGGCTCCACCGGTGACGAGGGCCGTCCGGCCGTCCAGCCGCTCGCCGTCGGCGAGCGGCGGGAGCTCGCGCCGCACCCGGAAGCGGTCGAGCACGCCCGTGAGGATCGCCGCCGCTGCGCTGTTCCGATCGACCCGCTTCAATCGTGCCTCCCGCCGGACCACTGCAATCCTGGCCCGGTTGGCCCGCGCAGTCTACGCCAGGGGCCAGGGCGCCAGACCGATCGGCCCTGCGCCCCAGATCAACGAACTCAGGGTGCCGAGGGCCGGCTCGCCGTCCTCGTGCGCATCCCTGTCTTGCTCGGTCTACAGCGCCGCGAAGGGCCGGGTCGCGACCTCGATCGTCCTCGTCTCCGTTCGGCGGCCTCTGCTCGTGGGATCCTGGCTCTGCCCCTGCCGGCGCGCCGCTCTCTGTGTCGGCGCCGATGGCCAGGGCTTTATCTCCATCTTCGGAATCGCCGTCCAAGACACCCTGCTCTCGGTCACCCGCCTTCCGGTAGATGCGCGCGGGAAGCGTGCCCATTGACCCGGCAGCCCGTGAGGCGGATCGAGAAGCGGCTTGCGCATGGCGACGCTCAGCGCCATGCCCGGTCTTCTGACGGCGGCACCGTCGCGCGGCATCGGCGCCCCAACCCAGCGCGCTCGCCATCGTCGTCATCGGCGGCTCCGCACGCGTGTCGCGCAGCCACCGTTGCTGCGGATGGCCGCCCGCTGGAAGGAGCGCCGGTCCCTCGGTCCATGGGGGGAGCGGTCGCGACACAGGAGGCGCGCGATCGCGAGCGAGCGGTCGAAGGACCGCACCGGCCGGCCATCGCAGAGCGGGGGCGGCCGGTCGGCCGGCCCCCCAATGGGAACCTGGATGGGGCGCGACCAAGGGTCTATGGATCTGACCCGTGCGGCCGACCAACTCCGACGCCTGGGAGTGACGTCGTCCCAGCAGTGGGCCTCGCGCCCGCCGTCGAGCCAGGAAACGCCGAACGGACGCCGGGATCGAGTGGACCGCAAGGAGTCGGGGGAGAATGGACATGCCGAAGCGCAAGAAGGAAGAATCGCCGCATCGCCTTGCGGACCTGACGGGCGGGAAGTACCTGGACGGAACGCCCCTCGACGACGTCCAGTACCTCGAGTGCAAGCTCATCCTGAAACCGGACCGCTTCACCTCGCGCAAGAGTTTCTGGGACTACGCCAAGGTCGTGAAGAAGGCGGCCAAGAAGACCGGGGTGGACTACGCGAGCGAGGACTTCGAGGACGACCGCCCGCAGATCCGGGAGGTGCTCTTCCTCGATACGGGGGACTTCCGCCTCTACAACAGCGCGTTCATCCTCCGGCGTCGGATCCCGTACAGGGACGGCTTTCCCATCGGGGACCCGGAGATCGTGTTCAAGTTCCGCCACCCGGACCTCCGGAAGGCCGCGGAGGTCGACGTCCGGCCGAACATCGCCGGCGACTACCGGGTCAAGTTCAAGGTGGAGGCGCTTCCGCTCAAGGGCGCTGTGGGATCCTATCGGGTGCTCTTCTCGCACAACATCGAGTTCCCCCTGAGCCATGTCCATGAGGGGGATCGGATGTCGATGCGGACCCTCTCTCGCGTGCTTCCGCCGCTTGCCGCTCTCAAGAAGTCTGACAAGGAGAAGGTCGAGCTCGTGAGCCGGACCATCGTCGAGGAGGTCTTGCAGGACGTCGCCGTGCTCGACTTCGGCCAGGGGGCCCGGGCCAAGGCGAACGTGGCGCTCTGGCGGGCGCGCGGCGATCACCGGCCTCTCGTCGGCGAATTCGCGTTCCAGGCGAAGTTCGAGAACCGGGACGGGCTCGGCGCGAAGGCGAGGAAGCGCATCGAGCAATTCTTCGTGACCCTCCAGGAGTCCGCATCGGAGTGGCTACTCCTCGGGGCCACCAAGACCGGGGTCGTCTACCGTCTGAACGGCAACCCGCCCCAGGCCCACGAGTGATGGAAGGGCCCGCCGGGGGGCAGGGAGGGCGCGCGGCGGGGTCGAGTGACCGCGTGCGCCTCGTGCCCGGGGATGGAAACGGCTTCGCTGCGTCGTTCGTACCCGATGGCCCCGAGCCTCCTGCGGTGGGCCTCGGGGAGGTGTCGATGGAAGGCGCGAAGGCGCTCTCCGTCGCATCCGTCTTCTCCCGGATCTAGCGATGTCGCTCGCGGCCGGTCCGCCTCAGCGCATGCCGGGATGTCGAGGGCCCGGAGACCGGGAGGCGCCGCTCAACCGGCTCCGGCCGGGCGAACCTCGCTCGCGGCCTTCTTCGAGTCGCCGTCCTTTGGTGGCAGAGGTGCCTGCCAGCCGCCGCCCAGGGCGCGGTAGAGGAGGACCGCGCTCACGAGCTCGTCGCGGACCGCTTGCGCGAGCTCCAACTCGGCCTGGAAGGCCGAGCGCTGAGCATCGATGACCTCGAGGTAGGTGGAGATGCCGGTCTGGAAACGCAGGAGGGCGAGCTCCTCGGCATCGAGGAGTGCCGCGACCTCCTTCTCCTTCTCCTGGCGCACGTCGCCGAACTCCTTCACGCTCACGGCGGTGTCGGAGACCTCCCGGAACGCGGTGATCACGGCCTGCTTGTAGGAGGCGACGGCCTCCGCGTATCGCGCGACGGCGGCCTCCTGTTCGGACGAGAGCCGGAACCCCTCGAAGAGGGGCTGGAAGATGCTGCCCCCGACGGTCCAGACGAGGCTGTTTGCGCTGAAGATGTTGCCGATGTTCGGGGAGGCGAGGCCGATGATGCCCGACAGGGAGAGGGAGGGAAGGCGGTTCGCGATGGCGACGCCCACGCGGGCGTTGGCAGCGATGGCCTTCTGCTCCGCCGCGAGGACGTCCGGACGGCGCTCGAGGAGCGCGGCCGGCGCGCCGGGCGGCATGGCCGGCGACGAGGGGAGACCCTTCGAGTCCGACCGGGCGATGGGCCCCGGCGGCCGCCCGAGCAGCGCGGAGAGCTGGTTCTCCTTGAGGACCACCATTCGGCGCGTCGCGGGGATGGCCGCCGCGGTGACGGCCAAGTTGGCGCGGGCACGGTCGACCTCGAGGTTGTTGCCGACGCCGCCCTGCGTGCGAGTGACGAAGAGGTCGAGCGTCTCCTGGCGAAGCGCCGTGTTCTTCAGCGCGATCTCCAACTGCCGATCGTACTCCCGGAGCTCGATGTAGGCCGTCGCGACCTCGGCGACGAGCGTGATGAGGACGCCGCGTCGCGCGTCCTCACTCGCCATGAGATCGGCGACCGCGGCCGTGGACGCGTTGCGGACCTTGCCCCAGATGTCGATCTCCCAGGACAGACCGAGGGCGCCCGCGTAGCTGGGGGCGGGTCCGCGGGGGACGACGCCGAGTTGGGTCTGGGCGTTCTTCGACATCAGTTGCCCGTACTGGCCACCGAGGTCGAGGCCGATCTGGGGCCAGAAGTCCGCCTGGGCCACTCCGGCGAGCGCCCGGGCCTGTTCGACTCGCGCCGTTGCCCCGACGAGGTCCTGGTTCGACGCGAGGGCCTCGCGGATGAGCCCGTCGAGGACGGGGTCCTTGAACAGCTCCCACCAGGCCACGTCGGCCGCGGAGGTCGCCTCCGCGGAAGGGACCTCGACACGGAAGTCCTTCGGCACCTGGACTGCCGGGCGCTCGTACTTGGGACCCACCGCGCACCCGGCGAGGGTCAAGAGCACGGTCACGCCAATCGATCGCCTCACGGGTGCGCTCCCGAGGCCGAGTGCTCCGGAGGAGGTGCGGAGGCGCCGGGTCCCCCGGTGGTGTCGCCCGGGCCGGTCCCCTTCTTCTTTCCGAAACGGGCTTGAAGGATCTCGACGATGATGAACAGGGACGGGACGAGGAACACCGCGAGGAAGGTGCCGACGAGCATCCCCGAGAAGACCGCCATGCCCATGACCTTCCGGGACTCCGCTCCGGCACCGCTCGCGCGAACGAGCGGAAAAACGCCGAGTATGAAGGCGAACGACGTCATCAGGATGGGGCGGAAGCGGACCTTCGCGGCTTCGAGCGCGGCGGCGACCGGGTCGACGCCCTTCTCGTCCATGGTGGCCTTCGCATACTCGACGATGAGGATGGCGTTCTTCGCGGCGAGCCCCACGAGCATGAGGAGGCCAATCTGGGCAAAGACGTTGTCGACGTAGGTCGGGCTCGCGAAGCGTGCGAGCCAGAGCCCGAAGAGCGCCCCGAAGGCGGCGAAGGGGGTGCCCAGCAGCACGGCGAACGGGAGCGACCAGCTCTCGTACAGCGCCGCCAGGATGAGGAACACCATCACCATGCCGACGATGAACACGGGCCCCGCCGTTCCCTGCGCCTTCTTCTCCTGGTAGGAGACGTTCGTCCAGGCCAGCTGGATGTTGCCCGGGAGGACGGCGGCGGCGGTCTCCTCGAGCGCCTGCATGGCCTGCCCGGAGCTGTAGGCGGGTGAGTTGGAGCCCACGACCTCCGCGGAACGGAACAGGTTGAAACGATTCGTGAACTGTGGTCCCGAGGCCGGCCTGACGTCCGCGAGCGTGTCGAGCCCGACCATGTTCCCCTTGGAGCCGCGCACGTAGAAGAGGCCGAGATCGGCCGGGCCGCGCCGGTAATCTGCCTCCGCCTGAACGTACACGTCGTACACCTGGCCGAACCGGTTGAACTGGTTCACGTAGGAGCCGCCGAGGTAGGTCCCGAGGGTGTCGAGGGCGGAGTAGAGCGGGACGCCCAGCTTGGCCACCTTGTCCCGGTCGACGTCCACGAAGGCCTGAGGGACAGTCGCGCGGAAGTCGGTCCGGGCGCCCTCGATCTCGGGGCGCTTCGCGGTGGCGGCCAGAAACTTGGCCGCGTTCTCCGCAAGGTACTCGGGGGTCCCGTTGCTGTGATCCTGCAGAAAGAGGTCGAAGCCGCCCCCGTTGCCGAGACCGACGATCGCCGGGGGGCCGAAGGAGAAGACCTGACCCTCGGGTACGCCGACGGCGAACCGCGCGTTGAGCTCCCGCATCAGGTCGAAGACGACCTCGCCCTTGCCCTTGCGCTCGTCCCAGGGCTTTAGCGACAGGAAGATGAAGGCCGTGTTGGGAGCGTAGGATCGGGACAGGAGGCTGAAGCCGGTGACCGTCGTCATGTACTTCACGGCCGGGTTGCGGCGAATGATGTCTTCCACCCTGGCCACGGTGGCGGTCGTGCGCTCGAGCGATGCCGCGTCCGGCAGCGCGATGTTGACGTAGCAGTACCCGTTGTCCTCCTCTGGCATGAATCCCGTGGGGAGCTTCATCCCGAGGGCGACCGCCAAGGCCACGGACAGGCCGACCAGGATGGCGCTCCGGACCAGCTTGCGGCCCAGGAAGCCCGCCCCGGCGAGGTACCCGTTTGTGAAAGCCGCGAAGACGCGGTTGAACCGATCGTAGAAGGGCGAGAGCAGCGAGCGCCTGGCCCCGGAGGGGCGCAGGAGCAACGCGCACAGCGCCGGCGAGAGCGTCAGGGCGTTGATGGCGGAGAGGATGACCGACACGGCGATGGTGATCGCGAACTGCTGGTAGAGCTGACCCGAGATCCCGCCGATGAAGGCCACCGGGATGAACACCGAGGAGAGCACGAGCGCGATCGCGACGACCGGGCCGCCGACCTCCTTCATCGCCTGGATCGCGGCGTCCCGCGGGGTCATGCCTTCCTCGATGTGGCGCGAGACCGCCTCCACCACCACGATCGCGTCGTCGACGACGAGGCCGATCGCGAGGACCATGCCGAGCAGGGACAGAGTGTTGACCGAGAATCCCAGAAGCGGGAAGGCCGCGAATGCGCCCAGGAGGGAGACCGGCACGGTCACCATCGGGATGATCGTGGCGCGCCAGTTCTGGAGGAAGACGAAGACCACGATTAGGACGAGCAGGACGGCCTCGAAGAGCGTCTTCACGATCTCGGTGATGCCCGCGGAGATCGCGGCCGTCGTATCCAGGGTGATCTCGTATTCCAGGCCCGGTGGGAAGGACTTCGAGAGCCCGTTCATCGCCGCGCGAACGGCCGACGCGGTCCGAAGCGCGTTCGATCCGGGGAGCTGGAAGATCTCGACGCCGGCGGCGGGCTTGCCGTCCAAACGGCCTTGGGAGTTGTAGAGCTGCGTCCCGAGCTCGATCCGCGCGATGTCCTTCAGCCGGACGAGCGTGCCGTCCGCCTGCGCCCGAATGATGATGTCGCCGAACTCCTCCGCGGTGAGCAGCCGTCCTCGCGTGCGTGCCGTGTAAGTGAAGGACGTTCCGGAAACCGCGGGTGGGCCACCGAACTGGCCCGCGGCGACGAGCACG
This sequence comes from Anaeromyxobacteraceae bacterium, assembly GCA_035543235.1. Lineage (GTDB taxonomy): Bacteria > Myxococcota > Myxococcia > Myxococcales > Anaeromyxobacteraceae > DATJZG01. The sequence goes on from DATKJV010000016.1 coordinate 111,184, forward strand.
TTCTGCTCCTTGATGGCATTCACCAGATCCGAGACGGTGAGGTCCATCATCTTCAGCCGATCCGGCCTGACCCACACCCGCATCGAGTAGTTGGAGCCCCCGAACAGGGTGGCCTGTCCGACCCCGTACGAACGCGCCAGGACCGGGCTGATGTTGATGGCCGCGTAGTTGGACAGGAAGTTGTTGTCGTAACGCCCCTCCGGCGAGTGAAGCGTGACGAGCATCATCGGGAACGAGAACGACGCCTGCGTCTCGACACCGAACTGCTTGACTGCGTTCGGGAGCGATGCCTGCGCCCACCCGGCGCGGTTCTGGGTGAGCACGGTGTCCATGTCGATGTTGGTGCCGACCTCGAACGACACCTGGAGGGTGTAGGTCCCGTCCGAGGCGTTGTACGAGTTCATGTAGATCATGCCGGGGACGCCGTTCACCTGGTTCTCGATGGGCACGGCGACCGTCTGCTCCACGTCGACCGCGCTCGCTCCGGTGTACGTGGTCGTCACTTGGATCATCGGCGGGACGATGTCCGGGTACTGGGACACGGGGAGGCGTGCCAGCGACACGGTCCCGACGATGACCATGACGATGGCAATCACCATCGCCACGATGGGGCGGCCGATGAAGAAGCGAGACATCGCTCACTTTCCTCCGACCGGGACGGGCCTGAGCGCCGTGCCGTTGCGCACCTTCTCGGCACCTGCGACGAGCACCTTGTCGCCGGCCCTCACGCCCGACTCCACGATCCAGTAGGGGCCGGCCTTGGGCCCCATCTTCACCTGGCGAACCTCCGCCTTGTTGTCCGGGCCCACCACCGTGACCGTGTACATGCTCTGGAGCTCGTTGACGGCGGATTGGGGCACGAGCAGGGCGCCCGGAACCACCTCGTACTCCGCGAAGAGCCTTCCGTACGCGCCCGGCCGGATCAGGCCGTCGGGGTTGGGGAAGGCGAAGTCCACTCGCAACGCGCCCGTCATGGGGTCGACGGCGCGGTCCACGAGGATCACGGTTCCGTGGCTCGGGTACTGCGACCCGTCGGAGAGTACGAGTCTCGCGTCGCGGTTCACCGTCGACGGCCCTCCAGCCCGCATCCGCGCCAGCCGCGCCTTCTCGAAGCGCAGGAAGTCGGACTCCCGGATGTAGACGCTCACCCGGATCGGGTGGAGCGTGGAGACGACGGTGAGGGGGACCGGCGACGCCGGACCGACGAGGTCGCCGGGCTTGCTCTGCGCGCGCCCGGCGAGACCCGCGCTCGGGGCGGTGATCCGCGTGAAGCCAAGGTCGATCCGCGCCTCCTCGAGCCTCGCGCGGGCTGCCTCCACGCTGGCGCGACCCGCTTGCTGGGAGGCGAGGGCGTTCAGGAGCTCCCGCTGGCTGATCGCACCCCGGGCGGCGAGCGGGGTGTACATCTTCACGTCCTCGTCCGCATGGGCGAGGACGGCCTGCGCGCGCGCGAGCGCCCCCTCCTCCTCCTGCACCTTCGCCTTGAAGGGCCGATCGTCGATCGTGAAAAGGAGCTGCCCCTTCTTCACCTCCGTGCCTTCGCCGAAGTCGAGCGACGTCAAGTATCCCTCGACGCGCGGCCGGACGTCGACGTCAACCATGCCGCGCATCTGGGCCACGAGCTCGAACTCGAGCGGGGTATCCCGCTGCACGACCTCCGCGACCGGTACCTCGAGCGGGGGCATCTCCGGGCGGTGGTCCTTGCCGCACCCGACCACGAGGGCTGCGGCGACGAGCCATACAGCGGCTGGTGCGTATGCGGGGCGTCGCTGCGCGGTTCCTAGAAAGTGCATTCGCGACCTCGAGTTGACGGACCTAGACAGCTTGCGCGACCGCGACAATATCGGCGAGAGCCTCGGTCGATAGCGCCCGCCCCCGAGGGAGAAAAGATCCAGGGTCGAGCGGGCCCGTCGGTTCTGGCGTTGGGCGGCGTCGTGCATGTGGATGCCTAGGCTCCCTGGCGTGGCGAGGCCCGCCCGATGGACGCGAGCATACGGTCCTGGAAGTCCTGGGCGAGGGTCAAGAGCACCGCGGTGGACCAAGCGAACGTCATGAGGCCGGCGATGGCGATCATTCCCTCGAGGAGCCGCCAGTTCTGCGGAAGGTCGTACTCGCACCCCAGCGTCGTGTAGTCGAGCAGCGCCACGTAGTAGGCCGTGCTCGCGTTCGGCAAGGCGCCTTTCCAGACGAAAAAGCCGGCCCACGCGAACACCTCGACGAGGTGGCAGAGCGTGATGAGCCACGCGGCAGCGATGAGGACGACGACGGCGGCCCCGAGCCGCGGTTCGGGGCCGGTGCGCTCCTTGAGCCACCGGATCGCCCGGAGCGTCCCGATCATGCCGAGCCCGTGGAGGGCCATCGTGATCGCGACGAGCGCCGCCCCCCAACCGATCTCGTGAAGTCCAGTGACGTATAGTGCGAGAGCGGTCTTCATGTGGCGCTTCCGGCCTGGGGCGGGCTCGCCCCGCTTGGGGATCGCCGAGATGTATCACGCAGGGGAGGGGCGATAGATGCGAAATCGAGACATGGGGCGTCCGAGCCTCCGACTGGCATCGTCATCAACGTGACGCAGACGGTGCCCTTCCGGGTTAGACCAATGGCCGATGGATTTCGCCATGCTGCGAACCCTACCTTGCGGCGAAGGGCAGGGCCTTCCAAAAGGGCAGCCGGCGGCGCCCCGGTCTGGCCCGAGCGCCGAACGGGCGCCGGGCCGGAACTTGACCCCGCGAATCCCGAGACGGGGTGCGCGGTCAGCCTTGCGCGACGAAGCGGACGGCTAGCCCGCGGCTCGCGCCGCGACCTGGAGAGCGGAGATGAAGCCCACCGGCACCCTGAACGATCTGGGCCAGAGCATCTGGCTCGACAACATCACGCGCGACATGCTCGAGAACGGCACGCTCCAGCGGTACATCTCGGAACTGTCCGTGACGGGCCTCACGTCGAACCCGACCATCTTCGACCTTGCCTTCAAGAATAGTCGCGCGTACGACGCCGGCATCGGGGAGAAGATGAAGGCGGGCAAGAGCGGCGAGGCGCTCTTTTTCGATCTCGCGATCGAGGACCTCGGGCGCGCGGCCGACCTCTTCCGGCCGGTCCACGACCGCACCAACGGTGTCGATGGATTCGTGTCGCTCGAGGTCTCGCCGCTGCTGGCCTATGACACCCGCAGCACCATGGCGGCCGCCAAGGACCTGCACGCACGGGCCGGCCGGAAGAACCTGCTCATCAAGATCCCGGGCACGAAGGAAGGCCTGCCGGCGATCGAGGAGGCGATCTTCGCCGGGATCCCGGTGAACGTGACGTTGCTCTTCTCGCGCGAGCACTACCTCGCCGCGGCGGACGCATGCTTGCGGGGGATCGAGCGGCGCATCGCGGCCGGCCTCGATCCATACGTGCCATCCGTCGCCTCGGTGTTCCTCAGCCGCTGGGACGTGGCGGTCGCCTCGAAGGTCCCGGAGGACCTGAAGAACAGGCTCGGCTGCGCCATCGCCGGCCGCGTCTACGCCGCGTACGGGACCGTCCTTTCCTCGGCGCGGTGGCAGCGTGCGTACAACAAGGGCGCCAGGCCACAGCGGGTCCTGTGGGCGAGCACGGGTACGAAGGACCCCAAGGCTTCCGACACGCTCTACATCGACAGCCTGGCGGCTCCGCTCACCGTGAATACGATGCCGGAGGGAACCCTCCACGCGTTCGCTGACCACGGGAAGCCCGGTCGGCTCATGGCGCCGGACGGGGGCGACACAGAGCCGGTGCTGGCGCGCTTCGCCAAGGCCGGCGTGGACGTGGACGCACTCGCCGCGCAGCTCCAGGACGAGGGCGCGAAGGCGTTCGTGAAATCGTGGAACGAGCTCATCGCGGGCATCGGCGCGAAGGCCGCGCAGATCGCGAAGGCCGGCTAGGGGCCGGCGAGGAGGAGATCCGTGGCCACGCAACCGCTGCGCCTCCGCCCCTCCTGGGCCGCACTCGCTGCGCACTACCAGCAAGTCAAGGGCCTGCACCTGCGTCAGCTCTTCGCCTCCGATCCCGGGCGAGGCGAGCGCCTCACGCTCGCCGCGAGCGGGATGTTCCTCGACTACTCGAAGAACCGCGTTACCGACGAGACGCTGCGCCTCCTCGTCCGCCTGGCGGAGGAATCGGGGCTCCGCGCCCGGATCGATGCCATGTTCCGCGGGGAGAAGATCAACGTCACCGAGAACCGGGCTGTCCTGCACGTGGCGCTGCGCGCCCCGCGGGGGGCGTCCATCGTCGTCGATGGGGAGAACGTCGTTCCCTGGGTCCACGAGGTCCTGGACAGGATGTCGGACTTCTCGAATCGCGTCCGGAGCGGCGCGTGGAAGGGGCACACCGGCAAGCGCATCCGCAACGTCATCAACGTCGGCATCGGGGGTTCGGACCTCGGTCCGGTCATGGCGTACGAGGCGCTCCGCAGCTACAGCGACCGATCGATGACGTTCCGGTTCGTGTCGAACGTCGACGCGACGGACTTCGTGGAGGCGACGCGGGATCTCGACCCGGCGGAGACGCTGTTCGTCATCTCGTCGAAGACCTTCACGACGCTCGAGACGATGACGAACGCGCGGAGCGCGCGCGACTGGCTCGTATCCGGCTTGGGAGGGGACGCGAAGGCCGTGGCGAAGCACTTCGTCGCGGTTTCGACGAACGGTGCCAAGGTGTCGGAGTTCGGCATCGACACGGCGAACATGTTCGGGTTCTGGGACTGGGTCGGCGGCCGCTATTCCATGGATTCGGCCATCGGGCTCTCGACGATGCTCGCCATCGGCGCGGACGGATTCCGCTCGATGCTCGATGGGTTCCATTCCGTCGACGAGCACTTTCGCACGGCCCCGTTCGGAGAGAACCTGCCCGTCATCAAAGGCCTGCTCTCCGTCTGGTACAACGACTTCTTCGGCGCCCAGACCGTCGCCGTGTTGCCGTACGAGCAGTACCTGAAGCGCTTCCCGGCCTACCTCCAGCAGCTCACGATGGAGAGCAACGGCAAGCACGTCACGCTCGAGGGGACCGCGGTCGAGGCGGAGACGGGTCCCGTGTACTGGGGAGAGCCGGGGACGAACGGGCAACACTCGTTCTACCAGCTCATCCACCAGGGGACGCGCCTCATCCCCGCGGACCTCATCGCCTTCGGACAGGCGCTGAATGCGCTGGGGCGCCATCACGACCTTCTCGTCGCGAACGTGTTTGCGCAGGCCGAGGCGCTGGCGTTCGGCAAGAGCGCCGAGCAGGTGCGGGCGGAAGGCACCCCGGACTGGCTCGTGCCCCACCGGGTGTTCGAGGGGAACCGCCCGACGAATACGCTCCTCCTCGACCGGCTGACGCCGGCCGCGCTCGGGAAGCTCGTCGCCCTCTACGAGCACGATGTCTTTACGCAGGGAACCACATGGGGAATCGACAGCTTCGACCAGTGGGGCGTGGAGCTCGGGAAGGTGCTGGCCCAGCGGATCGTGCCGGAGTTGGAGGCTCCGGGGGAGCCGCAGCTCGCGCACGACAGCTCGACGAACGCCCTCATCCGCCGCTACCGCCGGATGAAGAGTTCGCAGGGGAAGTGAGCGGGCGGGCGCACGCCTCCGCTTTCAACTCGGAACAAGGGAGCACGCCATGCAACTCGGGATGATCGGGCTCGGACGGATGGGAGCGAACATGGTGCGGCGCCTTCTCAGGGCGGGGCACCAGTGCGTCGTCTTCGACATGTCTCCGAAGGCGGTGGAGGAGCTCGTCCGCGAGAAGGCGGTCGGCGCATCGTCCCTCCCGGACCTCGTGAAGAAGCTGTCGAGGCCGCGTGCGGTCTGGATGATGGTCCCTGCGGCTGTGGTCGACAGGACCATCGCCGAGCTCGTGCCGCTCCTCGAGAAGGACGACATCCTCATCGACGGGGGCAACTCCTACTACGTGGACGACATCCGGCGGGCGAGGGAGCTCGCGCCGAAGGGCATCCACTACGTCGACGTGGGGACGAGCGGAGGGGTCTGGGGCCTGGAGCGAGGCTACTGTCAGATGATCGGGGGGGAGGTGCCGGTGGTGAAGCACCTCGACCCGATCTTCGCGGCGCTCGCGCCCGAGGTGGCTTCGGCCCCGCGGACGCCCGGACGCGAGAAGCTCGGGGGTACGGCGGAGCACGGCTACCTCCACTGCGGTCCGAGCGGTGGCGGGCACTTCGTGAAAATGGTCCACAACGGCATCGAGTACGGGATCATGGCTGCGTACGCGGAGGGGCTGAACGTGCTCCACGGCGCGTCCATCGGGAGGAAGGCCCAGCAGGTGGACGCCGAGACGACGCCGCTGCGCGACCCTGAACACTATCAGTATGAGTTCAATCTCGCAGACGTGGCCGAGGTGTGGAGGCGGGGGAGCGTCATTTCCTCGTGGCTCCTCGACCTCACGGCGTCTGCGCTCGCCGGGGACCCGCAGCTCAAGGAGTTTGCTGGACGCGTCTCCGATTCCGGTGAGGGGCGCTGGACCATTCGCGCCTCCGTCGACGAAGGGGTGCCCTCGCCGGTGCTCACGGCCGCTCTCTACGAGCGCTTCTCGTCCCGTGGCAATGCGGACTTCGCGGACAAGCTGCTCTCGGCCATGCGCTTCGGATTCGGGGGTCACGAGGAGAAGAAGTCGTGAGTGGCGCGCAGGCCGACGCACTGGTGTTCTACGGGGCGACCGGCGACCTCGCCTACAAGAAGATCTTCCCGGCCCTGCAGGGCATGGTCCGGCGCGGGGTCCTCCGGGTCCCCGTCATCGGAGTCGCGAAGCAGGGCTGGAGGCTCGAGGACCTCCAGGCGCGTGCGAAGGACAGCGTGGAGAAGCACGGAGGAGGCACGGATAAGGACGCCTTCCCCAAGCTCATGCAACTGCTCCGGTACGTGGACGGAGACTACGCGGAGAAGAGCACCTTCGCGGCGCTCAAGAAGGAGCTCGGAGGCGCGCAGCTCCCCGTTCACTACATGGCCGTCCCGCAGGGGCTCTTCGGTCTCGTCGGGACCCAGCTCTCCGGGGCGGGCCTCTCGCAGGGGGCGAGGCTCGTCATCGAAAAGCCCTTCGGGAGCGATCTCGCCTCCGCGAGGAAGCTGAACGAGACGCTTCACGAGCACTTCCCCGAGACGAACATCTTCCGGATCGATCACTACCTGGGGAAGGGCACGGTCCAGAACCTGGTGTTCTTCCGCTTCGCCAACGCCTTCCTCGAGCCGATCTGGAACCGGAACTACGTGGAGAGCCTCCAGATCACGATGGCCGAGGACTTCGGCGTCCAGGGGCGGGGAGCCTTCTACGACAAGGCGGGGACCATCCGGGACGTCTTCCAGAACCACCTCCTCCAGATCGTCTCCAACATCGCCATGGAGCCGCCGCCGCGGAGCCACGACGCCGAGACGTTCCGCGAGGAGAAGGTGAAGGTCCTGAAGGGCATCCCACCGATCGATCCCCGGAGCCTCGTCCGGGGCCAATTTCGCGGCTACCTCCAGGAGCCCGGGGTGGCGGCGGGCTCCACCGTGGAGACGTTCTTCGCGCTGAAGCTGCAAGTGAACTCCTGGCGGTGGCAGGGCGTGCCGTTCTACGTTCGGGGCGGGAAGTGCCTGCCGGTCACGAGGACCGAGGTGCTCGCCCGCCTGCGCCGTCCGCCCGCCATCGTGGAGGGCGTGCCGCTGCCGAAGAACTTCATTCGCTTTCGGCTGTCGCCGGACTTCGTCATCTCGCTCGGGGCCTCGATCAGGGCCGGCGGGGAAGACCTCAAGGCGGAGGAGGTGGAGCTCGAGGTGACGCACACCCAGGGCGGCGATCTCGAGCCCTACGAGGAGCTCCTGGGAGACGCGATGCGCGGGGACACGTTCCGCTTCGCACGCGAGGACTACGTCGAGGAGGCGTGGCGGATCGTCGATCCCGCGATCAAGGCCTCCACGCCGATCCACTCCTACGAGCCGAAGACCTGGGGGCCCAAGGAGGCCGAGGGGCTCGTCCCCGACGGCTGGTTCGTGGCGAAGTCCTAGACCGGGGGCGCGCGCCATGGTCCAGCTGTGGCTCATCCGGCACGGGGAGACGGCTTGGAGCCTCTCCGGGAAGCACACCGGGCGGACGGACGTGCCCCTCACGCCGCGAGGGGAGCGGCAGGCGGAGATGCTCGCGCGGCGCATCGCCGGCAAGACCTTCGCCCGAGTATTCACGAGCCCGCTTTCGCGTGCCCGGGACACCTGCCGGCTGTCCGGGCACATCGCCGAGGCGCAGGTCGAGCCGGACCTGGTGGAGTGGAACTACGGGGCTTTCGAAGGGCGGACCACGGCAGACATCCAGAAGGACGTCCCGGGATGGTCGATCTGGGCCGGCGCCCTGCCTGGAGGCGAGACGCCAGAAGAAGTCGGTTCGCGGGCCGACCGGGTCATCGCGGTTGCATCCGCGTTCGATGGCGACGTGGCGCTATTTGCCCACGGCCACGTTCTGCGGATCCTGGCGGCGAGGTGGCTCAAGCTGCCCGCCGTCGGGGGACGCTACCTCGCGCTCGACACGGCGTCGCTCTCCGTCCTCGGCCACGAGCACGGACTCCCGGTCATCCAGTCGTGGAACGAGAGCTACGACCTCGTGGAGGTGCCATGAAGGTGGAGATCCTCGCGGATGGAGATGCGGTTGCGGCGCGGGCCGCGAAGTGGATCGCCGCGGAGGCCCGGCCGGCCGTCACGGCGCGAGGGCGCTTCACCATCGCGGTGAGCGGCGGGCACACCCCGTGGCAGATGCTCCGGCTGCTTGCCCGAGAACAGGTCGACTGGGGCTCCATCCACCTGTTTCAGGTCGACGAGCGCGTGGCACCCGCGGGCGATCCCGACCGAAACCTCACCCACATCCGTGAGAGCCTTCTCGGAAAGGTGAACCTGCCCCCCGAGAACATCCACGCGATGCCGGTCGAGGTCGCGGACCTCGGGGCGGGCGCTACGCGCTACGCGCGGGAACTCGAGAGCGTCGCGGGAACTCCGCCCGTCCTCGATGTCGTCCATCTCGGCCTCGGTCCCGACGGCCACACCGCGTCGCTCGTGCCGGGTGACCCGGTCCTCGACGTGAACGCGGCGGACGTCGCCTTGACCAGGACCTACAACGGCCGCACGCGAATGACGCTCACCTTCCCGGTGCTCGACCGTGCCCGCGCGATCCTCTGGGTGGTGACCGGCGCCGAGAAGGCAGGGGCGCTTCCGCGGTTGCAGGCCGGCGACGCGTCGATCCCGGCCGGCCGGGTTCGAGCCGACCGGGCACTGGTGATCGCGGACCGCGCCGCCGCCACCTCTCTCGTGCAGCGATGACGGACACGGACATGGACCAGACGACCGACCTCGACACCCTCTCCATCAACACCATTCGGACCCTCTCCATCGACGCCGTGCAACAGGCAGCGTCCGGCCACCCGGGCACCCCGATGGCGCTCGCCCCTCTCGTCTACACGCTCTGGAACCGGGTGCTGCGGTTCGACCCGGCCGACCCGATATGGCCGGGTCGCGACCGGTTCGTGCTCTCGAACGGCCACGCGTCCATGCTGCTGTGGTCCGTGCTCCACCTGACGGGCACGCGGGCCGTCAATGCGGACTACGAGCGCCTCGGCGAGCCCTCCGTGACGCTCGACGACATCCGGCGCTTTCGACAGCTCGGGAGCAAGGCCCCCGGGCACCCGGAGTATCACTGGGTCTCGGGCGTCGAGACGACCACGGGGCCGCTCGGCCAGGGAATCGCGACGAGCGTCGGCATGGCGATCGCCGAGAAGTGGCTCGCCTCCCGGTACAACAAGCCGGGCTTCGAGATCTTCGACTATGCCGTCTACGCGGTGGCAGGGGACGGCTGCCTGATGGAGGGGGTCGGCTCCGAGGCGGCCTCCCTCGCGGGCCACCTCGGCCTCGACAACCTCTGCTGGGTCTACGACAACAACCACATCACCATCGAGGGGCGGACGGACATCGCCTTCACCGAGGACGTCGCGACCCGTTTCCTCGGCTACGGCTGGAACGTCCTCCGCGTCGGGGACGCGAACGACGTCGACCGCATCGAGCACGCCCTCGGCGTCTTCCGGGAGACGAAGGGACGCCCGACGCTCATCATCCTCGATAGCCACATCGGGTACGGATCGCCGAACAAGCAGGACACGTCCGCCGCCCACGGAGAGCCGCTCGGCGAAGACGAGGTGAGGCTGACGAAGCGCGCCTACGGCTGGCCCGAGGACGCGAAGTTCCTCGTTCCCGACGGCGTGCGCGAGCACTTCGCGGCCGGCATCGGGGCGCGGGGCGCCAAGGCGAACCGGGCCTGGAGGGATCTGCTCGCTGCCTACCGGGCGAAGTACCCGGAGTTGGCCGCCCAGATCGAGATGATGCAGCGGCGCGAGCTCCCGGGCGGGTGGGACCGGGGTCTGCCGACGTTCCCAGCGGACCCGAAGGGCGTGTCCGGCCGGGACGCGTCGGGCGCGGTGCTGAACGCCCTCGCGAAGAACATCCCATGGTTCCTCGGCGGTTCCGCCGATCTCGGACCGTCGAACAAGACCACGCTCAAGTTCGCGGAGGCCGGCGACTTCCAGCCGGGAAGCACCGGCGGCAAGAACCTGCACTTCGGCATCCGCGAGCACGCGATGGCCGCCGTGGTGAACGGGCTGTCCCTCTCGAAGCTCCGCGCGTTCGGGGCCACCTTCTTCATCTTCAGCGATTACGCGCGCCCTGCCATCCGGCTATCCGCCCTCATGGAGCTGCCGACGATCTTCGTCTTCACACACGATGCCATGGGAGACGGCGAGGATGGGCCCACCCACCAGCCGGTCGAGCAGCTCGCCTCCCTCCGGGCCATTCCGGGTCTCGTCACCATGCGCCCGGGGGACGCGAACGAGGTCGTGGAGGCGTACCGGTACGTCGCCCAGCTCCGCCACCAACCTGCGGTGATGGTACTGTCACGCCAGCCGCTGCCCACGCTGGACCGGGCCCGGTACGCGCCGGCATCCGGCGCGAGGCGCGGGGCCTACGTCATCGCGGAGGCCCCAGGCGGCGAGCCCGAGGTGATCCTGATCGCGAGCGGGAGCGAGCTGTCGCTTGCCGTGGGAGCTCACGAGCAGCTGGTGGCGCAGGGCATCCGTTCCCGCGTCGTGTCCATGCCATCCTGGGACGTCTTCGAGCACCAGCCCGCGGACTACCGGGACGCCGTTCTGCCCCCCGGGGTCCGGGCACGGGTCGCCGTCGAGCAGGCCTCTACCTTCGGGTGGGAGCGGTACGTCGGAAGCGAGGGAAGGGTCATCGGCATGCAGACGTTCGGCGCCTCTGCTCCCCTCAAGGAGCTCCAGAGGAAGTTCGGGTTCGAGCCCGATCGCGTCGCCGCCGTCGCGAAAGAACTGCTGGGAAGGAAGTAGCCATGCGCCTCGTCATCGGAAGCGACCATGCGGGGTTCGAGCTGAAGCAGGAGCTCATCGGGTTCCTGAAGCAGCAGGGGCATGAGGTCCTCGACGTGGGCACGATGAGCGCGGAGCCGTCGGTCGACTACCCGGACTACGCGGAAAAAGTGGGCCTCGCCGTCCTCGACGGCCGCGCGGACCGCGGAGTTCTCCTCTGCGGAAGCGGCGTCGGGGCGGCGGTGGCGGCCAACAAGCTCCCCGGGATCCGGGCGGGCCTCTGCCACGACAGCTACGCGGCGCACCAGGGCGCGGAGCACGATGACATGAACGTGCTCGTCATGGGGGGCCTCATCGTCGGGCGGGAACTCGCCTTCGAGCTCGTCCGAGCGTACCTCGCTGCGAGGTACACGGGAGAGGAAAGGCACCAGCGCCGCCTCGACAAGGTGCGAGCACTGGAGCGACGGTACGGGCCACGCGCCAGCTAGGCGGCGCCGTGTGGGCGCGGAGCGCCGGTGAAATGCGCTCGCCTGCATCCGCTGTTCGGAGGAAGCCGTGACGGACCTCTCGGGCGTCGACGGCTCCCGCGTTCTCGTTGCCGGAGACCTCCGAGCGGTCTTCCTGCCCGGGCAAGGGATGCTCGCGGCCTCGCTCCGGCACGCCGGACGGGAACTCCTGCGCCGGGTCGACGACCTGGACGCCGCAGCCCGGAAGGGCAGCACCGCCGGGATCCCCCTCCTCCATCCGTGGGCGAACCGGCTTCCTGGGCCACGCTACCGTGCGGCGGGGCGCGACGTCGCCCTGGACACCCGCTCGCCGCTCCTTCACCTGGACGAGCAGGGTCTGCCGATCCACGGAGTACCCTGGGCGCGGCTGGAGTGGGAGGTGGTCCGCGAGGAGCAGGCGCTGCTCGCCGCCCGGCTCGATTGGAACCGGGAGGACCTGCTCCGGCTCTTCCCGTTCCGCCACCGGGTGGATCTCGTGGCGACGCTCCGAGCTGGCTCCCTCACGCTCGAGACGTCGCTCTGGGCCTCCGGGGCTGACCCCGTGCCCTTGAGCTTCGGGTTCCATCCGTACCTGGGGATCCCGGGAGCGCCTCGCGCCGGCTGGAGGCTCGAGTCGCCCCCCATGAGGCGCCTGGTCACGGACCGCCTGGGGATCCCGACCGGGACCACGGTCCCGTTCGGGGGCATCGCCGGGGCACTCGGCGAACGGGCGTTCGACGACGGCTTCGCGCTCGCCGTGCCCGCCTCCGGTTTCGCGCTCTCCGGGGGCGGCTGGCGGATCGGTATCGAGTTCCTGGAGGGATTTCCTTACGCCCAGGTCTTCGCGCCCCCGGGGAACGACCTCGTGGCCGTCGAGCCGATGACGGCGCCCACCGGTGCGCTCGCGACGGGGTTCGGGCTTCGCCTCGTCGAGCCGGGGGCCGTGTTCCGTGCGGCGTTCCGGGTCGCGATAACGACGGATGAATGACCAGCCGCGCGAGAGATGAAACACGTCGGCGGTCGGTCGCGGAGCCGGGCGGCCGCCACTATTGCGGGCGGCGGTAGTAGCGGCTCGCGACCCGGGTGCCGCCCTCCAGGGAGTCCTGGGGGGTGAGGACGGCGAAGAGTTGCAGCAGGCGCGCGACGAGGCCCGTCCAGCCGGTCTGGTGGCTCGCGCCCAGTCCCGCTCCCTCGTCTCCGTGAAAGTACTCGTAGAAGAGAATCAGGTCCCTGAAGTGCGGGTCGCTCTGGAATTTCTCTGTGGCGCCGTAGACCGGCCGCCGGCCTCTCTCGTCGCGGAGAAAGATCGAGCACAGTCGCCTCGCGATCTCCCGGCTCACCTCGAACAGGGTCATCGTCCGGCCGGACCCTGTCGGACACTCCACGCGGAAGTCATCCCCGTAGAAGGTGTAGTAGGCGAGGAGCGCCCGCAGGACGAGGAAGTTCCCGGGGAACCAGATCGGTCCCCGCCAATTGGAGTTCCCCCCGAACATCGCGGTGTCCGACTCCGCGGGCACGTACGCCACCCGGTGCGCCTCGCCGTCCATGCGAAGCGCGAAGGGGCGGTCCCGGTGGTTGCGGGACAGGGACCGGATTCCGTAATCGGAGAGGAACTCCTCCTCGTCCAGCAACCGCGCGAGCACGCGCCGGAGCCGCGACTCGTCGAGCACAGATAGAAGGTGGCGGCCTTTCACCCCGGGCCCTTCGACGCCGGCAATCTTCCCCAGGAAGCGCCGGTTGTCCTGGATGAGGTCCCTCGCAAGGTCTGCGAATCGCGGCAGCTGCTCGAAGAACGAGTCCGACACGACGGTGGCCGCGCAGAGAGGCAAGAGCCCAACCATAGAGCGCACCTTGAGCGGCTGGGAGGTTCCGTCGGGCAAGCGCAACACGTCGTAGAAAAACCCGTCCTCCTCGTCCCACATCCCGCCGCCATCCTCGGCGGTCCGGTTCATGGCGGCGGTGATCCAGATGCAGTGGCCGAGAAACTTGAGGGCCATGTCCTCGAACGAGCGGTCGCGCTCGGCGATCGCGAGCGCCAGCTGGAGCATGCTCTGGCTGTAGAAGGCCATCCAGGCGGTGCCGTCCGCCTGGTCGAGGCGCCAACCCGCCGGGAGCGGAGCGCTGCGGTCGAAGACCCCGATGTTGTCGAGGCCGAGGAAGCCGCCCCCGAAGACGTTCTTCCCCTCCTTTTCCTTGCGGTTGGTCCACCAGGTGAAGTTCAGGAGGAGACGCTGGAAGGCCGCCTTCAAGAACGCGAGCTCGCCTGCATCGTCTTCGCCCGTCACGGCCGTGATCAGGGTGGCCCAGGGGTGGACCGGAGGATTCGCGTCGCTGAAGTTCCACTCGTACGCGGGCAGCTGGCCGTTCGGGTGCAGGTAGACGTCCTTGAGCATCAGCTCGAGCTGCCCGCGCGCGAAGTCGGGGTCGACCATCGCGAGCGGGATGGTGTGGAAGGCGAGGTCCCAGGTCGCGTACCAGGGGTACTCCCACTTGTCCGGCATGGAGATGACGTCGTTGTTGCGCATGTGGAACCAGTCCCGGTTCCGCACGTTGGCGTTGGAGGACGTCGTCAGCGGATGCGCCCCGTGTTCCTCGAGCCATGTTCCCACGTTGAAGTTGTAGTACTGCTTCGTCCAGAGCATGCCGGCGAGCGCTTGCCGCATGACCCGGCGCTCGTCCTCGCTCAGGCTCGGCGGGGTAATGGATTCGTAGAACGCGTCCGCCTCGGTCCGGCGAGCGGCGAGGACGTCGTCGAACCCGGCGAAGGGCGTCTTCAGGGCGGTCGCCCTCGGCCCGAGGCGCAGCCTGAGGGTCCGGCTCTCGCCGGCGGGGACCTCCATCCGCACGTGCGCAGCGCACTTCGTCCCGGTGCGCTCCGGGTTGACGGCGGTGGCCTCTCCGTGGACCAGGTATCGGTGGAACGCGTCCTTCACGTAGGGGAGGACGTTGGGCCGTCCTTCGATCCGCTCCCGATTCGTCTCGTTCTCGGTGAAGAGCAGGTCAGGGCTTCCTTCGGCGTAGAGCCACACGTCACCGAGCTCGGGGTGCATGGCCACGACGGAGCGCGCTCGGGCGACCTCCCCGTCCACGCGAAGGGAGGGCTTCAGGCGCACCGTGCTCCAGGCCCAGGTGTTGCGGAACCAGAGGGTTGGCAGGACGTGGAGAGGGGCCGTGTCCGGTCCGCGGTTGACGATTGTCACGAGGACGTGGATCTCTTCTGGCGTCGCCTTCGCATACTCGACGAACACGTCGAAGTATCGATCCCCGTCGAAGACCCCGGTATCGAGGAGCTCGTACTCGGGATCGGCGCGGGTGCGGGCGGCGTTGGTCCGAACGAGGCCCTCATAAGGGAATCCTCGCTGCGGGTACTTGTACAGCCACTCCATGTACGAGTGAGTCGGGGTGGCGTCGAGGTAGAACCAGTACTCCTTCGCGTCCTCGCCGTGGTTCCCCTCGCCGTTCGTGAGCCCGAAGAGGCGCTCCTTCAGGATCGGATCGCGCTCGTTCCAGAGCGACAGGGCGAAGCAAAGCCGCTGCTTGTCGTCGGAGAACCCCGCGAGGCCGTCCTCTCCACGCCTGTAAGCGCGGGACCGTGCTTGGTCATGGGTGAAGTACCCCCAAGCATCGCCGTCAGGGCTGTAGTCCTCCCGCACCGTCCCCCACTGCCGTTCCGACAGGTACGGACCCCAGCGCGCCCAGGGGACTCCGGCGCGCGCCTCCGCCAGTCGCTGGTGCTCCACAGACCCGCCCGTCACGGACGGTCCCACAATCGCACTCCGCCGAGGAGCCCCGAGACGTTGTCGACCCGCTTCACGTTGGGGGGCAGCTTGAGGTCCACCTTCGACGAGTTCCCGCCCCCGATGTAGAGGACGTCGAAGTTGAAGGTCGTGCCGATCTGCTCGATGGCCCGGGCGAGCGACCGGTTCCACTTCTTCCGGCCGCGGCGGGCGAGCGCCGCCTTTCCGAGTTCGTCCTCGTAGGTCTTGCCCTTGCGGAACGGGTGGTGCCCGAGTTCGACGTTCGGGACGTAGCGTCCGTCGACGAAGAGGGAGAACCCGAAGCCGGTGCCCAGCGTGACGCACGCCTCCACGCCTCTGCCCCGGATGACGCCGTGGCCCTGGACGCCCGCATCGTTCAGTACCCGCGTGGGCCTGCGGGTGGTCTTGTGGATCGCGCCGCACAGGTCGAAGCCGTCCCAGGAGGGGTCGAGGTTGGGGGCTGTCCGGACGACCCCCTCGACGACGACTCCGGGAAACCCCACCGAGATACGGTCGTAGGATCTCGGGTCCGGGATGATCGTGCGCAAGGCGGCTCCCACGGCTCTCGGCGTGGCCGGGTGAGGCGTGTCGACTCGAGTGCGCTCCGTGAGCGGCCTTCCGGACGAGGACACGACCATGGCCTTGATTCCCGTGCCGCCGACGTCGATGCAAAGCGTGCGGGGCCCTGCGTGGCGTCCCTTCACCCTCTTCTTCATGCGCTCCTCCCCGATTCATTCGCTGACTGCCGGCCGCGGCGCGTCCGCCCCTTCGTGGTGTCGACTGCTACGTGCTCAAGTCTCGCCTCCGACGACAAGCACCTCTAGCGGGCGGGCGCTCGCGACGCGTCGAGCCTGCCCCGTCCAGAGTTCGGAGCCCCACTCGGAGCGCCAACCGAGCGCGTCCCCGGGGTGTGCCATCCGATCCCGACCTGGGGCGCTCCTCAAGCTCCTGAGATTCCTAGATTAGCCAGAGGACCACCTCCATAGACTCTTCGTCTAGCGGGCCGGCACCGGCCCCGCGGGCAAGTCGTCCCTTCCGCTCGACGGCGAGGCGTGCCATCGCCGCGACCAGGAAGTACCGGTGCCTACGCTTCTTGGACGCAGCGTGGCATGCCCAGTTCAGACGTGTTCCCGCGTCCCCGCTTGAAGTACCCCGCCATCGGCGGTACTCCCTGCCCGGTGAGGGTACGAGGGACTTGACCCGAAGGGCAGTTCATCGCCGTCCGGCACGTGACGGGCGCAACCTCGCCCGTGTCACCGCGGCCCTCGCCGCAGGGGCCTTCCTGCTTCTCGCCACCTCCGCGAATGCGCAAGGAGCCTCGGGTGCGAAGACGCCCCGCAACGTCCTGGTGCTCTTCCAAGAGCCGCCGAACATCCCCATGATCGTCGAGCTGAACGACGGATTGCGGCGGGTCTTGCAGCGGGCCGAAGGGGTCAGCGTCTTCACGGAGCACCTCGACCTCTCCCGATTCAGCGGGCCGGACTTTCAGGAGGGGCTTCGTCGCTGGCTGCTGGCAAAGTACGCATCCTTGCGCCTGGATCTCATCGTGGCCGTTGCGCCAGGGGCCGTCGCCTTCGCGACGCAGCCCGAGCCATTATGGCCCGGCGTCCCGGTCGTCTTCTGTGCGGTGGACGACAGCTTCAGCCCGGAGTTCGAACAGCTGCCGAATGTCACGGGGCTCGTGCACCACTACCCGATTCGCGAGACGATGGAGCTGGCTCTCCGGCTTCTCCCGACTGCCCGCGCCTTTGCGATGCTGGGCGGAGCGAGTGCCATGGACCTCCAGTGGAAGAAGCCGCTCGAGGCCGCGGCGTCGCATCTCCCCGCCGACCTTCGAATGGTCGAGCTCTTCGGCCTTTCGATGGAAGAGACCCTCAAGCGCCTCGAGGGTCTTCCCCCCGGGACGCCGCTCGTCGGCGTGACCTTCCTCCGCGACGGTGCCGGCCGCCAATGGACGGGGCCCGAGGTGGCGCGGGCACTCGAGCCGGTTGCGCCCGGCCCGCTCTTCACGCCCTACGACTTCATGGTCGGCCGGGGTGCCGCCGGGGGCGTGGTGCTCGACTTCTTCAAGGTCGGCGAAGAAGCAGGCCGAATGGCCCTTCGCGTGCTCGCCGGCGATCGCGTCACGGCGATCCCCGTGCAACGGAGCGCCTCCGCGCGCGTCGTCCTCGACGCGCGGATCCTGGAGCGCTGGGGGATCCCCGCCCGGCGAATCCCGCCCGACGCCGAGGTGCGATTCCGGACGCTGCCGCCATGGAAGGAACACCCGTGGGTCACCGTTTCCGTCGGCGCGGCACTCGTCCTGCAGGGGGGTCTCATCCTCGTCCTGCTCGTGGAGCGGCGCCGTCGCCGCGTTGCGGAGGCGGCGGCCGGCGAAAGCCGGGCGGCCGTCGCGCACATGAACCGGGTGGGGTCCGTGGGGGAGCTCGCCGGATCGCTTGCGCACGAGATCAACACGCCGCTCGCGTCCATCCAGAACAGCGCGAGGGCCCTCCGCCGCCTCCTCTCGGCGCGCGGAGGGGACGTCGACGAGGACGTGAAGACAAACCTCGGGATCATCGAGGGCGAGGGGCAGCGGGCCGGCGAGGTGATCCGGAGGATGCGTGCCGTGCTCCGCCGCGATCCCGGGCGGACCGCTCGGCTCGATGCGGCGGAGGTCGCCGGGGAAGCCCTGGCGCTCGCGGCTACACAGGCAAGGCAGCGAGAAGTGGATCTGCGCCTCGAGACCTCGGGCGAGTCGATGTCGGTGGACGGGGACAAGGTTCAGCTGCTCCAAGTGTTGCTCAACCTGGTGCTGAACGGCATCGAGGCGGTGAGTGCCCAGGCTAGCGAGCGCAAGAAGGTCTCTGTGCGGATCTTCCCGTCCGTGGGTGGAATTCGCCTCCAGGTCGCGGACGCCGGCAACGGGTTTGACCCTGCAGCGCGGGCGCGCCTCTTCGAGCCCTTCTTCACGACGAAGGAGTCCGGGCTGGGGATGGGGCTTTCGATATCGCGCACCATCGTGGAGGCACACGGAGGCCGCATGTGGCTCGGAGACGATCCTGGGGGAGCGGTCGTGAACGTCGAACTGCCGGTGGCACCGGTGCATGGCCCGACCCGGCTGAAGGAGAGCCCTTGAGCGGCGCGAGCGGCACCATCGTCGTCGTCGATGACGACCAGGTCTTTCGCCGGTCGATGGAGCAGTTCCTGCGGGCCGCTGGCTACGAGGCCAGGTCCTTCGCTTCGGCGAAGGAGTTCCTCGCGAGCCCACATCCCGACAGCCCCACGTGCGTTCTCGTGGACCTGCGCATGCCCGAGATGAGCGGCCTCGAGCTACAGGAGGCTCTGTCGCGCGCCGGGAGGCGGCACGCGCTCGTGTTCGTGAGCGGCCACGGGGACGTGAAGGCGACCGCGAGGGCGATGCGGAGCGGCGCGATAGACTTCATCGAGAAGCCCTACGAGGAATCGGATCTGCTTGCGGCCATCGAACGGGCGCTCGCGCGGGATCGCCGCGACCGGGAGCAGGAGGCAACTCGAAGCGACGCCCGGCGGAGGCTGGCCCGGCTCTCCGGGGCGGAGAAGGTCGTTTGCGAACTCATCGCGGAAGGACTCCGGACCAAGGAAGTCGCGGCCAAGCTCGGCAAGGCGGAGAGCACGGTGAAGATGCAGCGCTGGACGGCGATGTCGAAGCTCGGGGTTTCCACGCCGGTGGGGGTCGCACGGCTCCTCGAGCTTGCCGGGGGGCACGGGTCGGACTCCGCGGCCAAGGACCAGGGCTAAGGCGTTCGGCGCCACCTGAACACGAAGGCGGGGGTCCGAGGGGCGCGGCCCCGGTTCGCCTCGCACGGGGCTGGCGCACGGTCTGCTAGGCCGGTCCCGTCCTCCAGGCGAAGGCGACCCACTGGGCCTCCATCACCTGCTGCCACGGGACCCCCAGGCGCTCGATGCCGGGCCGTGCCCCTTCGTGGTCGCCGCGCTCCACGTGCTCGACCGCGAGCAGCAGCTCTCCCAGCACGCCCTGGCGGCTCAGGAGCGCCGAGCTCACCTCGTTCGCCAAGTTCAGGGTGCGAACCAGTTCGTCCACCGAGACGTCGTAGACGGCGCTCATCAGGGAGAGGATCCCGACCATGAACGCCTTCTCCGGGCCATCGGGCGGTGACGCCTCAGCGGGAAGGCGGCGCGCCAACTGCTCCATGAACGATGCGCGGACCGCTGCGAGGTCGAGGACGGGGTTGTCGAGACCGCGATCGTCGTCCGATGCGAAAAGTGCGAGCTGGAGCCAGCGCTGCATCTGCCGCCGGCCCAGCATCGCGATGGCATGTCGCAGGGTGGTCACGCGTTCGCGCAGCGCGAACGCCACGGAGTTGAGGAGGACGAGAAGCTTGTACACGAGCGTGGGACCCTGCCGGAGGGCGCCCTCGATTTCGTCGATGTTCGCGTCGGCCGCCAGGAGGCGAAGGACGTGCAGCACGACCGACTCCGCATCCCCCAGGCGCCGGCGCTCCAGGATAGACGGCCGGGCGAAGTAGTAGCCCTGGAAGTGGTGGAAGCCGAGCTCCACGCAGTGGTGGAACTGCTCTCGACTCTCCACCTTCTCGGCGATGAGGCGAAACGGGTACGAGCCGAGTTGCCGGAGCGTGGTGGCGAGCTCGTCTGGATCGGTGATGGAAACGTCGATCTTCACGAACTCGACGAGGGGGTACAGCGACTCGAACTCGGGTCGGAACTGGTGGTCGTCGAGCGCGAGCCGGAACCCGGACTCCTTGAGATGGCGGCAGCGCTCGATCACGCTCCGCGTCGGCTCGATTGTCTCCAGGATCTCGAGCACCGTCCGCTCCGGAGGTGCGAGCTCTATTGCGTCGCTGAAGAGAAAGTCTCTTCCGACGTTGATGAAGCCCGGGTGAATGCCCAAGACCTGGCGCATGCCGAAACCCGACAGCACGCCCAGGATCACGCTTGCGGTCGCAAGGGAAGGTTCCGGCACGTCGGCACGATTGACGTGCGAGCCGCGGAACAGGAGTTCGTACGCGTAGACGCGCTCTTCCCGGTCCAGGATCGGCTGCCTGCCAATGAGCCACTTCGCTCCGTTCATGCCGTTCATGGATCGGAGGGGGCACCCGCGACTGCGAGACCCGTGCTGGCTGCCGGCGCGCCGGCGTCGACGGAGTCCTTCCGCGTGCGCGGGAGCACGTCGTCGAGCCCGGCCGGCATCCCGGATCCGCTCTCGGACGTGAGGGAGAACTCGCGGATCCGCTCGAGCACCTCGGTGATGCGTTCGAGTGATCTGGTCGTCTCTTCGACGGCGGCCGTTCGTTCGTCTGGATCAAGGGAGTCTCCGGCGTTGAGCCACCGCACGTTGGCGGCGAGCGACGCCAGTGGACTGTTGACCTCGTGGGCAACCGCAGCCGCAAGTCGTCCCACCTGGGCGAAGCGCTCCGCCTCCCCGCGGCGGCGCTCGCTCTCGGCAAGCGCGGCGAGCGTCTCACCGCGCTCTCGCTCGCCCTCGAGCTCGCGCTGCTGCTGGCGTTGGACGAGGAGGGCGCCGACCACGGCGAGCGCGACGACCGCAACCATGAGGGACACGGAGTAGAACACCTCTTCGGGTGTCAGGCCTTGCCACACCTGCACCGCGACGCTGCCCGCGAGGCTCGCTCCCCCGGTGGCGGCGACGAGAGCCGGCAGGTCTGGTGCGATGGCAAGGACGATGAGGGGCAAAGCGAGGAACAGGGGGTAGAAAACGCTGCCCGCGTGCCCGGTCTGAAGCGAGTTGACGAAGGCAACGCCGACGCCCGCGAGCGCGGCGAGCGACGTCCCGAGCCCGCGAACGCTCGGCCTGCGCGCGCTCTGCATCGCCGCCCCAGCGAAGATCGCGGCAGTCCAGAGGGCGGTGGCGACGGCGAGGCGCTCCCCGTTCGGCAGGAGGAGGTCGAGGAACGTGAACGGTGCGACGAGCGCACCGGCCGCCAGCATCGCCTTCTGGCGGCGGGGCACGCCTCGGATGTCCCACGCGCATTTCACGAAGCCTGGACCGCGCCGGCGGTGTCCCCCGAATTGGAGTACGGAACGACGTGCAGATCGTGAAGCCCTTCGGCCAACCCCTGCACCGCGCGTGCCTGGGGGCGGATGAGAGAATGCGTGGTCCTTCCAGGGCCTGCGGAGGACGGCCAGCGGCCGATGTCAATCGTCGCCGGGGACCCGGGTGCGGCTGACCCATACCACCGGCTTTCGCAAGGGATCACGGGCCGATCGGTATCCGTCCGCACAAGGTCTTACAGCGCCCGCCGGGTGCACGGCCGCGCGCTCACGATGAAGTCTCGGAAGGCACGGGGCTTCCTCGAACGGCGGACCCGAACGGGAGGCCGGCTCCATTTCGCCCCGCCCTCCTCGTGTCCCTGCGGCCCGTGGGAGATCTGGGGTGTCGATGCCCCAAACCCGCTATCCTCGGTCGTCCACGGTCACAAAGGGACGTGACATGAGCCAGGTCGCGCAGGACATGCTTTGGGCAGTGGCATTCTCGGTGCTCGGTGGCCTCGTGGGGATCGCGCTCATCGTGGCCGCCTCCGTCCTCTTGCCGCGGCTCATCGAACGGCTCACGCCGGACATCGAAGAAGAGAAGGAGATCGCGCGCGGAAACGTCGCGGTTGCCGAGTACTTCGGCCGCGTGGTCGGGGCGAGCATCCTGGGGGTGAGCATCGTCGTCGCAGCGGCGGTCCTCGGCGGCATTCTCGCCGCGCTCCACTGACCCCCCACCGATGACCGCCTCGCACCGCGTGGCCCGTCGCTGCTCCCCGGCGCTGCCGGCGCTGGCCTTCGCGCTTGCAGCCGTACTCGGGCCGGACCTGGCCCGGGCGCGAGGAGGTGGGGGCTGCCTGGAGGCGGGCACGCGCGTCGCGACTCCGCGCGGCGAGGTTCCGGTCGAGGCGCTCGAGCCCGGTGATGCCGTGTGGACGGTCGTCGCCGGCACGTACCGGCAGGCAGCCGTGGTGGCGCGGACGGAGGTCGAGCCGGACGAGTACCTGGAAATCCGCGCAGGGGAAAGACTCCTGCACGCCACCTCCGAGCACCCGGTCGAGGTCGCGGGTGGCGTTTTCCGCCTCGCGGCGCGCCTCCGCCCGGGAGACGAGATCCGCATCGGGCAAGGGGGGGCGGCGGGTCGGGCGATTCTCGAGGGGGTCCGCCGAGTGAGGGCGAATGGACCGGCCTTCAACCTTCTCGTCATGCCCGGCGGCACCTACGTCGCGAACGGCGTCATCGTTCACAACAAGGGCTGCTTCCTTCCGGACACCCCGGTGACGCGCCCGGACGGGACCGCCGTGTCCATCCGCGCCCTTCGCCCGGGCGACCAGGTCCTGGCGTTCACGCCCGACGGCTCGACGGTGACGACGACCGTCCGGCGCGTCATCGCCCTCGAGGTCGAGGAGTACGTCGTGGTGCAGACGGAGAGAACGGTGCTTCGCGTCACCTCGGAGCACCCGCTCTTCGTCGGCGACGGCACCTTCAAGACCGTCGAGGCGCTTCGTCCTGGTGACGTGATCTACGTGCTCAACGGCGGAGTCCTGGCGCCCGAACGCGTCGTGCGCTTGGAGCCGGTCCGGGCACCAGAGCGGGTCTACAACCTCCAGACGGACCGCCCGAACACGTTCTTCGCGAGCGGCGTGGCCGTCCACAACAAGGGCGGAGGAGGAGGCCATGCGGGGGGTTCGCACGGAGGCGGTCTGCATGGCGGCTACCATTCGTCCCACGCGGCGTCCGCGAGCGAGACGACTGATACGTGGGTGCCAGTCGTCATCGCACTCCTGCTGCTCCTCTTCGTCGTCTACGCCCTTGCCAAGGGGAGGAAGCAGCACCTCCAGGACGACCTCGACTACTCGTTCGACAGGTCGGCGATCGAACGGAAGGCAGTCAAGACGCGGAAGCTGCTCGAGTTCCTGGCTCGCCAGGATCGTTCCATGGCCCCGGAGACCCTGGACCAGGTGGCGCGCTCGACGTTCGCGCGACTGCAGCAATGCTGGGAGGCCCGCGACTATGAGCCCATGCGGACCCTGCTCGCTTCCGACCTGTATGCCGAGCACGCCGCGCAGCTCGCCGCCATGCGGGCGAGCCACGAGGTCGACAAGATCGAAGGCCTGGTCGTCGAGGCAGTGGATGTCGTCAACGTTCGTTACACGGAGGACCCCGCTCACCGGGAGTTCACGGCGCTCTTCTCGGCGAGAGCGCGCGACTATTACGTGGACGATCGCACGGGTGCGTTCTTGCGAGGAGACAAGGGTCAGTCCCGCTTCCAGGAGTTCTGGACCTTCCAGCGAAGCGGCGAAGGCTGGGTCCTGCGCGAGATCGAGCAGTCGAGGGAATCGGATGCTCTCCGGCAAGAGAACTTCTTCGAGCAGTTCACCGACCTCGGCCGCGACCAAGTCTACGGCGACGCGGCGCGGCAGCCTGGCCCCGGCGGTCCGTGGCTGGAGAAGCAGGTGGAGACGAAGGCGACGCGCATCGAGCGAATGCTGAACTTCCTCGTGCTGACGGACAAGCTATGGGACCGACAAGGGATGCTGGAGCGCGCCAGGCAGGTGTTCCTGCAGGTGATGCTGGCCAGGGTGAGCGGGGACGCGGCCAAGGTTCCCGGTGACGACCTCTTTCCGGATGTGGCGGAGGCCCTGGGGGCCGAGATCGACCGCCTCGCGAGAGATCGGACGCGTCTGGAGTTCCGGAATCTTTGCGTCCGGAAGGCCGAGCTCGTGCTCGTCCGTAACTTCGCCGACAACTCGAAGGACGAGTACACGGTCCGGATCAGCGCGCACGCCCAGAGGATCGTCCGCCGAGACGGAAGGGAGATGGGGTCCGACGCGGACGTGACGCCCTTCACGGAGTTCTGGACCTTCGGCCGGAGGGACGGCCAGTGGAAGCTGAAGGAGGTCCTTCCCCCGGCCGCCGGCGCCGAAGCCCTCCGCGCCGAGAACGTGGACGAGGAGAGTTCGCCGGAGCAGGTGCAATGGTACTACCGGCAAACGCGTGCGTCCTGAGGGCTGCTCCCGGCGAGAGAGGAGTTTGGCGCGAGCGAGCGGGCCGAGCACGGGGCCGGTGCGGAACTCCACGGCGGACTCGACGCGAGTCGCCTGAAGCGCGAAGGGCCGCTCCCGCGCGGTCCGTCCCCGGACGGGGCGGGCTGCGGGAGCGGCCGGAGCCGGGCCGCCGCAAGGAAGCGCAGCGAGCCCGCAGATCCCGGGAGGGTCTACTTCGGGAGGTTGACCGTCGGAGGAACGTAATCGGCGGCGGTGAGCGCGATCTCGATGCGCCGGTTCTGGCCCCTTCCTTCGGGGGTCTTGTTGGTGTCGACCGGGCGGTACTCGGAGAACCCCAACGCGCCCAGGAAGACAGGCGGCACGCTCTTCGACTGCAGGTAGCGGACGACAGAGGCAGCGCGAGCCGTCGAGAGGTCCCAGTTGTCCTTCCAGGGTCCCTTGCTGCTCACGCGAACGTCGTCCGTGTAGCCGGCGACGATGACGTTCTTGTCCTTCAGGTCCTTGAAGGCGCTCGCGACGGCGTCCAGCGCGGCCTTGCCTTCCTTGCTGAGGCTCGCCGAGCCCGATGGGAAGAGGATCTTATCCTTCAGCTTCACGGTCATCTTGCCGCGGAGCTCCGAGATCTCGACCTGGCCGGCAGTGATCTGGCCCTTCAGGGAAGCCGCGAGCTGCTCGTACTCGGCGCTCTTCTTCTCCAGGGCCCCCTTCTCCGCCTGGAGCTGGCTCTTCGCGCTTTCGGCCTGGGAAAGCTGGGCCTGCGTGGCGTCGAGCTTGCCCTGGAGCGCGGAGACCTTCTTCTCGAGATCCGCTGCCTTCCCGCTCTCCTCCTGGTACTTCTTCATGTACTGCTCGGCTTCCAACTCCTTGGCCTGGTACTTGTCTTTGCTGACCCCGCACGCGGCGCTCGCGAGCGAGAGAAGGAGGACAGCGACACGCTTGATCATGAGCTTCTCCTGATGGATGACCTGCGGTTGCAGCCACGGCGACACGCTGGCGACGGGCGTGTGGGCTCCGTCACCTCTGGCGTCGCACGGGTCCTTGACGTTTGTGCCTCGGATGTGGCCGTCCTGGGGCTCGTGCCCGGGGTGCTGGGCATGCCGGCCATCCCCCCGCGGACGTTCCGCGAGGCGGGTCGGAACCAGGATGAGGATTCCAGTCGCACCCCGTGCTTCTCATCGGCGAGTTCGTAGCACCAAGCCGACCGCCTCGCCATCGGAAACCCGAGAGCGTGGTGTGCCGACCCGCCTGGCTGCGGCTCGTGCTTAAAGGGGTGCGAAGGACCTGCGTATCCCGCGGGACAGGCGCGCATCGCCCGGAAACCGCGATGGCAGCCGAAACACAGTCATGCCGGCGATCCCTGCGCGGCAGGGCTCAAGTCCCGTCACCTTGTCCGGTACCCCCGCGCCCCGCGATCCATCCCTTGGCGATGTGCCGGCTCAGCTCGGCGTGGTGCCGCCGAGCCTCGAGAAGGCGGGCGTCCTCGGAATAGGTGGTCGGATAGACGGTCTGGGTGGGTCGAGGAACCATCTCGCGATCCATGTTCACGAAGGTGAACAGGCAGGAGTTCGAGAGGGCACGGACGCTTCGGTCGCGGCTGCGCCGTTCGATGCTGGCCTCGACGGACACCAAGTTTCCGGACGTGTAGACGACGCGATCGGTGAAGTGAAGGGTGTCGCCCAGGCGCACCGGGTGGAGGAAGTTGACCCGGTTGACCGCGGCGAGCACCGGCCGATCGGGAGCGACGAGCTCGGCGCAGATCGTCGCGAGCTCATACGCCCGTCTCATCAGGTACCCGCCGAAGATCTTCTGGGGAACGTTCTCCTGCTCTGGATACATCCGTTCCCAGTTCTCCACGGCGAGGCGTCCCACGAGGGGACCCCGGAAGCTGGTCTCTTCCTGCTGCGCATGGAGACTGGCGAGGAGCTCGAATTCTTCGCGCGTCGGGGGTTCCTGCGCCGCCGCCACGTGGCGGCGGTACTCCTCCCGCCTCTCCACGGCGCGGTGCGCGCGGCGCCTCTCGAGATCCTCCAGGTACTCGAGGGGTGGCAGCGGCAGGCTCTTCGCGTCGTCGCCAAATCCGAGGCGCGCGACCATCGTGAAGTAGCAGGAAGCGACGTGCAGGGGCGGGTCGCCCGGCTGCGTCACTCGGATACCCACCTCCATCGACGTGCGTCCGACGTGGTTCAGGCGCGCGGCGAACTGCACGTCGCGCATCAGGTCGACCGGGTTGCGCACCAGGATTCCGTCGACCGCGGCAGTGACCACTCGCGCATCCCGGTGCGCCGTGCGCGCGTACTCGAGAGCCGCCTCCTCTGCGAGCTTGTCGAGTACCTCGAGAAGCAGCCCAAAGCGGACGTTTCCGCGCAGGGCCTCGTCGACCACCATGAAGCGCCGGCGAAGACCTGGGTGCTGGCCGAGCGGCAGCGTGAAGGTCGCGGTCGTCTCCGCGGGCCTCAAGGCGAGCGCTCCCATCCTCCGCGTTGGCGACGCCACCGGTCCCGAATTCTCATGCGCAAACTGTATACTCGCCCGCACCTTTCGATGCGCGCGCGTCGGCCGAGCCCTCCCTTCCCCCAATGGGTTCCGTACGTTCCACGGCGAGTTCAAGATAATGTACGGGAGGGTCACGAGGCACTCGATTGGCGCGGACGGGATCGCTCTCCGGCTCGCGTCGGCGGCTTGCCGTACCCTCTCCGACGCCGGATCACTCGGGATCGCGCGCTCCAGCGCCTCGCGCGCCCAGCGTCTTCTCGTTCGCTGCGACTCGAGACGTGTTTCCGCTAACTTGGTTTGCGGAGGTCCGAGACATGCGGCTAGACCTGGAAGGGAAAGTCGCGCTGGTGACCGGTGGCTCGAAGGGGATCGGCCTGGCCTGCGCCGGGGCGCTGGCGGACGAGGGGGCAAGGGTCGCCATCTGCTCCCGCTCCAACAGCAACGTCGAGCGTGCCCTCAGCGTCTTGCCAGGCGCCTTCGGCGTGGCGGCGAACTTGACGGATGCCGAGGAGGCGATCCGCATGATCGAGAGCGTCGAAGCCAAGGTTGGCCCGATCGACGTACTCGTCAACTCTGCCGGTGCGGCCCGGCGCTCCTTGCCGGATGAGCTCTCGCCCGCCGTGTGGAGGGAAGCGTTCGATGCAAAGTTCTTCTCATACGTCAACGTCATCGACCCGCTGGTGAAGCGGATGGCGCAGCGCGGTCATGGCGTCATCGTGAACGTCATCGGGGTCGGAGGCAGAGTCGCCATGCCGACACATCTGGCGGGCGGCGCGGCCAATTCGGCATTGATGCTGGTTACGGCAGGACTGGGCGCCGCCTACGCGGCAAGGGGTGTGCGCGTCGTCGGCGTGAGCCCCGGGTTCACGGAAACCGAAAGGGTGGCGGAGGGGTTGGTGGCCTCCGCGAGGCTGGACGGGATATCGGAGGAGGAGGCTCGTCGGCGGGCCGTCGAGCGCATCCCGCTGCGGCGCATGGCGCTGCCGCGCGAGGTCGCCGATGCCGTGGCGTTCCTCGCTTCGTCGAGGGCCAGCTACGTCACGGGCGTCACGCTGTCCATGGATGGCGGACAATACCCGGTCGTGATGTGACGCAGCGCCTCTTGCGGATCGTCACCGCGCGCTGGCGGGCCGCGGGCAGTGGCAGCGTGGAATGGCGGGACGTCAGCCGGAGGCGAGGCCGGGAGCGGGGCGCGAGCGCACTTCTCCGAGCAATGCCGGGCGGTCGTCGCCTTCGACCAAGAGGGCGAAGACGCGCGTGGCGCGACGGTCGGCCGTGAGGAGGGAGAGACGCAGGCCGTAGTAGACGGGGCCACGGTACCATGCGTCGATTTCTAGTGGCTGCGCAGGGTCCACGCCGGGCAGGTGGTCGACCACCTCTGCGAGCGCACGGTGCGGGTGTGCGAACGGGCTCCGGAAACCGAGCGCACGAGCATACGGACGGCACCAGTGGATCCCGTTGTAGTCGCCCGTGAGGCGGGCGAAGGGGCCGACCCCGGCTCGGTCGATCCGCCAGGACGCAGCCGGCTCGGTCGGTTGCTCCGGCGGGGTCGGCGATGCTGTTTCCGGGGCGCCCGCGAACGTGCCCCGCGTGTAGAAAGTGCTGCGGCTCCGCAGTACCTCTCCGCGGTCGTCGCGGACTGTCAGTTCGAGGTCCGCCTCCATCCCCTTCGGGAGTCGCCGGAAGGCCTCGACGCGGGCGGAGAGGTGGAGCGAGGCGGCGCAGTCGACCGCGCGGATCTGCCTGATGTGGTTGCGCACCTGAAGGACCTTCCAGATCGGTACGGGGAAACGCGGATGGGTCAGGATTGCCATCATCAGGCGCATCCCCGAGGCGTGGAGATGCACCGGGTGGATGCGGTTGCCCGGGAGGGCCGCCCCGGCCGGGAGAAGACCGCCCGGCCGCGCGCCGCGCCAGATCGCGGTCATCGCCGAGCCTTGCGGGAGGTCCCTCGGGGAGCGCTTCGGGACGAAGGCGCCGGCCATGTACAAGAGGGCGCTCGGCGTCCGGCCAAAGTGGAGATCGATCCCACTCATCGCTACCCCCGAAAATGCCTCACAGGCGGTCGTGTGCCGCTCGTCCCCGCGACCCGTGCCACGGCTCCTTTCAAGTTCATCACTTCCCGATGGTCAGGTACAGGCACGCGGAGCCTGGAGACGCGGCGCAATTCCAGGGAGAGGACCGGTGGACGAGCCAGCTCTGCCCCCCGCGTTCCGCGTCAACGCAGCGATCTGCTCGCCCGACACGCGGGCCGCCCTTGCGCTCGCCGAGTTCGGCCGCGACGGTGGGTTGCTCCACGAGGCGCGCCGGGCGCTGATGGACGCCTTCTGGCGGTGAGGATTCGGAGGATCGAGGGGTGCTGGCCCGATGCGCCGCCGCGGCAGGGCTCGACCCGGCTGCCACGCTGGCGGCGGTCCATGACCCGGCCATTGCGGAGCGCGTCGACGCCATGGGACGTGAGGCCGCGCGCGTGGGCGTCAGCGGCATCCCGACCTTCCTCAATGGTGGGGATTGGGTGATCGGCTGCCAGCCTTAGGAGGGGTTGGCCGAAGCCGCGATCGCGGCCGGGGCGGGGAGGAGGTAGGGGCGGACGGTCCTCGCTGGGAACGCGACTACTCTAGAGGCTAAAATGGCCGCCGCCACCTCACGCCTGTACCCAGGGAGGTCGCGAGCCAGGACAGCGAGTTGCGCATCGGGCATGCGTCGCTTCCGTTACATCGAGGTTCACCGTGTCATCCCGAATCCGAGGGAGATCGGGCTCCTGCCCCCGCAGTCCCGCGACGAGCAGGAGGCACGCGGGACTCTGAGGGGTCGGTGGCGCTCGAGATCACCGAGGAACGGCCCGTCTCAGCGCCGATCCGGATTAGGTCCGTGGGGGCCGACACGTTAGCGGAAAGGACAGCGATGGAGATCGACTTCGTCGTCGTGGGTTCGGGCTTCGGCGGAAGCGTCTCGGCGCTCCGCCTCTCGGAAAAGGGCCATCGGGTCCTCGTCCTGGAGAAGGGCCGGCGCTTGCGCCCCGAGGACATGCCGCAGAGCAACTGGAACCTTCGGCGCTGGCTATGGATGCCGCGTCTCGGCTTCCGGGGCCTCTTCAAGATGACCTTCCTCCGTCACCTGACCGCGCTGAGCGGCGTGGGCGTGGGAGGCGGCTCGTTGGTCTATGCGAACACGCTGCCGACGCCCAAGGACTCCTTCTTCCGGGCGCCGACGTGGGCGCACCTCGCCGACTGGAGGACGGAACTCGCGCCCCACTACGAAACCGCCCTGCGAATGCTCGGGGCCGTGGAGAACCCTCACCTCGGCCCCGCCGATGAGGCCATCCGCGCCGTCGGCACCGAACTGGGACGCGCGGATGGATTCCAGCCGGTGCGCGTTGCCGTGTACTTCGGCGAGGCAGGGAAGACCGCCCCCGATCCCTACTTCGGCGGAGAGGGGCCGGACCGCGCTGGATGCACCCTGTGCGGTGGTTGCATGATCGGCTGCGCCCACAATGCCAAGAATACCCTCGACAAGAACTACCTCTGGCTCGCCGAACGGCGAGGTGCCCGAGTCGTGCCCGACACCGAGGTCACTTGGGTGCGGCCTTTGGCGGGTGGGGGCTACGAGGTCGAGGCGCTCCAGGGAACAGCGTGGCGCAAGCGGGTCCGGTACAGGGCGACCAACGTCATCTTCTCCGGAGGAGTTCTCGGTACCGTCCCCCTGCTCCTCAAGCTCCGGGCCAGTCCCGACGGCCTGCCACGAATCTCCGCTCGCCTCGGCGAAGGCGTGCGCACGAACTCGGAGGCGCTCATCGGCGTCACGACGCTGCGGAAGGACCTCGACGTCTCCCGCGGCGTTGCCATCACGAGCATCCTCCATACGGACGCTCATTCTCACCTCGAGCCCGTCCGTTACCCCGCCGGTTCTGGCTTCTTTCGGCTGCTGATGGCACCGCTCGTGTCGGGCGAGAACTGGGCAACACGGTTCCTGCGCACCTTCGTCACGGTTGCGAGGAGGCCCTTCGCGCACGCAAAGGCATGGCTCGTGAGCGACTGGGCGCGCTCGACCGTTATCCTGCTCTACATGCGGACGCTCGAGGGGACGATGCGCCTGCGCCTCGCGGGCGGCTGGCGTCTCGCGTCGGCCGTCTCGGACGGGCCGGCACCGACTGCGAACATGCCCGAGGCCGCAGATCTCGCGGCACGCGTGGGTCGCCGGATTGACGGTATCCCCACCACGCTCGTGACCGAGACTTTCCTGGGCACGCCAACGACTGCGCACATCCTCGGTGGCGCTTGCATGGGGGCGACGGCGGAGGAAGGTGTGATTGACGCCCACCATCGCATTTTCGGCTACGAGGGCCTCTACGTAGTGGACGGGTCGGCCATCTCTGCGAATCCTGGCGTGAATCCGTCGCTCACCATCACCGCGCTGGCCGAGCGCGCGATGACCTTCGTGCCGGCTGTGGCGCCGAGGGTCTGAGGCCATCCGGGTGGGGTGCGGCTAGCGGTACGCCACCCGCGATCCACTGCGCACGGAGGCCCCGGGGTGGACGACGACGAACTCGTCGGCACGCAAGCCGGCGAGGATCTCGCTTTGGAGAGGGCCGCGGTGTCCGACTTCCACGGGTCGAAGGACGGCGCGCGCGCCCTCGACCGTGAAGGCCGCCCATCCCCGTGCCTGGCGGAACAGAGCGCTCGTCGGTACCTGCAGCACGTCCGGCCGGGACCAGACGGTCACCTCGATCTCCGCAGCAAACCCGTCGCCTATGGGTCGCCAGGCTTCCGGAGGCCCGTCGAGGTCGAGGAGCACGTTTACCCGCTGCTCCTCCACTCCGAGGGGTGAGGTGTGCGTGAAGGCCGATGGCTCGACTCGCCGGACCTTGGCCGTCAGCTGTCGTTCGCCGCCCCAGTGCACGACACGCGCCGCCATGCCAGGCCGGATGGCGACGGCATCCTGGGAGAGCACGTCGACGACCAGTTCGAGGGCCTCCGCGTCGCCCACCTCGACGAGCGGAGCTCCGGCCTCCACGACCCCCTCGCTCTGGTGCAGGACGTGCAGGACCTGCCCGTGCACGGGCGACGTGATCTCGAATTGCTCCGGGCCGCGCGCCCCCGGTGTGAACCGTTCCAGAGCGGCTCTCGCCTGCTCGATGTCGTGGGTGGCGACCTTTTCCAGAAAGCGAGCCGACGCCAGCTCGGCCTCCCGCATTCGCTCGTCGGAGGCCGCCTGGTCGAACTGGGCCGGGGGCATCGCGCCTGCCTTGGAGAGGGTCTCGGCGCGGTTCAGTTCCCGACGGGCGTTGTCGGCGGCCGCTTCGGCACGAGTCACGGTGGCGTGAGCCTGGCGCTGCGCGTCCATCGAGGCGGCGAGGCGCTGCTCCGCTACCCTGCGAGATCGCGGATCGAGGAGGGGACTGGGCAGGGGCAGGAGGCGGGCCACGACGGAGCCAGGCTCGACGATGTCCCCTTCGTGGAGCTCGATTCGAGCTAGCGTCCCCGCCATGGGCGAGGACACCGTGTATCGCTCGCGGATGCGGGCTCGACCGGTGTCCACTACCTTCTGCTCGAGCGGCCCGCGCGAGACCCGCGCGACCTCGACCTCGATCGGACGCGGACGCATCACGGCTACGATGCCGACAAGGAGCAGCACAGCGAGGAGCAGAGTGGCGATCCGGTACGTCCAGGTCATTCCGGTACCTCAGTCGCGAGCCTTGAGGACGGCCACCAGGTCGAGGCGATCCGACCGGCGACGCACAGCGAGCGCGCAGGCAAGGGCAACAAGAAGGATCACGCAGGCCGAGCTGACATAGCCCGCCCCGGACACCGACACGGGGATGCGCAGGAGTTCGCGGTCAACGGTGGACAGGGAGAGGGCACCGATCCAGCGCCCCAGATACAGCCCTGGTACGATCCCCAACACGACCTGGATGGCTTGCTCGCCAAGAAGCACGGCAGCGAGCTCGCCGCGCGTGAAGCCCAGGATGCGCATGGTCGCAAGGTCCCGACTACGGACCTCGAGAGCGATCCGGGCGTTGTTGTAGACCACCCCGACCGCAATGGCCGCGGCGAAGATCGCGAGGGCCATCTGGAGAACCAAGAAGACGTCTCCCACCTGCGCCCGAACGAGACTCCGGTCGACGTCTGGGCGGCTGATCGAAGCCACCGCGGGCAACGCCGCGAGCCGGTCGGTCACCTCGTCGAGGTCGCGATGGTCGGCAGAGAGCAGGACAACGTTCACGCTCGGCTTCTCCCCCAAGACCTCGGCGAGGTCGGACGCGTCCATGTACGCGGAGAGGCCAAGCAGGTCGTCGACGAGCGCGGACACCGGAGAAACGATCGTTTGCCTCGCACCCTCGAGGACGTCTATCTCGACCCGGTCGCCCTCGCGAACGCCGAGTGATTCCCCGAGCGGTCGAGAGAGCGAGAGGCCCTTCGGTGCCAGGGCAAGCGGCCGGGTGCGGCCGTCGAGGAGGCGATGCAGGTCCAGGCCCCTAGGGATGCCGAGGATGGCGGTGGTGCGGAAGCGGTGGCCGGCCCGCAGCCGGACCGGGACCATGCGCTCGCCCTCTGCCCGCCGCACGCCAGGCAGGTGGGCGATCTCGAGGACGGCGCGCCACTCGAGAGGCCTGTCGAGCGTGATGGTGACGTCCTCGCGGTGTGCCACCTCGAACTGGAGCCGGAGAACCTCGTCCATCGAGTCGCTGAGGACGGATCCCGCGAGTACGATAGCGGTCGCGAGTGCGATTGACGCGGACGACAGGAGAAGCCGCCAGGGACGCCGCTGCATGTCGCGAAGGACCATGCGAGCAACGGGGGGAAGAACGGCGTAAATGCGATCAAGACGGCTGGGGTGGTAGCCCGGCGGTGCCTCTGGCCGCATGGCCTCGGCGGGGGGGACGGACAAGGCAGCGCGCACGGAAGACCAGGTCCCGGCGACGCCTGCGGTCACGGCGACTCCGCTCGCCCACGCGATGGTCCGGGCGTCGACGCGGAAGAGGTACGCCGGGAAGCGAAAGTAGCGCGCGTACACGTCGAGGATGGCCTTCGCCCCCAGTCCACCGAGCACCCAGCCCAGGAGGACTCCGAGGGCGCAGATGACGAACGCCAGCTCCAGGTAGTGGGCTGCGAGCTCTCGGGTGCGATAGCCGAGCGCCTTCATGGTGGCGATCTGCTCGCGCTGAGTTCCCACGATGCGAGAGAGCAAGACATGGAGGAGAAAGGAAGCCACGCCCAGGAAGATGACGGGCAGCGTCCGGGAGAGCCTCGCGAGCTGCGAGATCTTCTGCCCGACGAGCTTGTTCGAGGGCTGGTCCGCGCGTCCCATCGCGCCGAGGCCTCCGTAGGGCTCGAGGAGCCGATCCACCTCGTCGATCACCTCCCGCTCGTCTGCTCCCGCGGCGAGCTGGATGGCGACGTCGTTGAAGGCGCCCTGGAGGCCGGCCGCCTTGGCGAGGGCATCGCCGTCCATCCAGGCGACGCCGAAGTGCCATGGATCGGGGAGGCCGGTGCGAGGCTCCGAGGCCCACACGAACTCGGGCGAGGTGGCGAGGCCGACGACGTGAAGCCTGGCAAGGCGCCCCTCTATGACGGCAGTAATCGAGGATCCCGGACCGAGCCCCCAGGTTTCGGCGAAGGTCTCGCTCAAAACCACCTCGTCCGGGCTTGCGGGCTGTACCTGGCGCCCGGCCTTGATCTGGGTCTGATTGAGCCGCGACTCCGCCGGCCAACCAAGCGAGACGAAACGGGCGACCACGGGCTCGGCGCTTCCCTCCATGATGAGCCGGTAGTCACCGACGGTGCGCCCGTCGACCGAGGTGACGCCAGGCAGGTCACGCAGCCGGTCCAGGATCGCGCGCGGGGCCCGCTTCAAGTGGACGAACACGTCGGCGAAGCGAGCCCCCGCGTAGAAGGCATCCCTCGAGGCTTGCACCGACGCCGACGCCGAAACGGCCGACACGAAGCTGGCGATGCCGCAGCCGACGAGAAGAGCGATGGTGAGGCACTGGTACCGCAGGCGCCAGAGGTCTCGAAGAAGCTTCTTGCGGAGCGTGGTCACCAAGAGACCTCCGCGGGCGGCCGGCGGCGGAGGTTGGGAACGTCTGCGGCGATTCTGCCGTCGGCCAGCGTCACGACCCGATCGGCCATCTGCGCGATGGGGGCGTTGTGCGTGACGATGGCGACGCTCGTTCTGAACTGTCGGTTCACCCGATCGAGGACCTCGAGAACGAGGCGGCCAGTAGTCGCGTCCAGAGCGCCGGTAGGCTCATCGCAGAGCAGGATCTCGGGCTGTTTCACGACGGCGCGGGCGATGGCGACGCGTTGCTGCTCTCCGCCCGACATCTGCGACGGGAAGTGGTCGCGGCGGGCGATGAGGCCGACCAGACCGAGGGCGTCGTCGGGCGACATGGGATTCTCCGCAATGTCGGCGACGATGGCGACGTTCTCGAGGGCGGTCAGGCTCGGGATGAGGTTGTAGAACTGGAAGACGAAGCCGATGTGCCGGCGCCGGTATTGCGTCATCGCCTCCTCGGTCGGGTGCGAGAGGTCGGAGCCGCCGTAGGCAAGCGTGCCCCGAGAAGGCACATCGAGCCCCCCGAGGATGTTGAGGAGCGTCGATTTGCCGCTGCCCGAGGGGCCCAGGAGAACCACCACCTCTCCCCGACGGAGTTCGAAGTCCACGCCGCGGAGCGCCTGCACCTCGACCTCCCCCATTCGGTAGGTCTTCACGAGCGCCGAGGCCTGTATGACCGGTGCTTCAGCGGGCGCGCTCATGAGTTCTCCGGCGGCCTGCCCCTCGCCGGGCGCGGGGAAGGCGCGGCGTCGACGTCGAGAAGTCTCCTGAAGGTGTCGAGGACGAGGTGGATATGGGCCTCGAGTGCGGTGCGCGTGACCTCCGGGTGCATGGCGAGGAAGGCCCTGTCCAGGGCAGCATCGTTCGCCTCGATGAGCCGCAGGAGGAGTTCGAGCGGGAGGTCGTCGCGGACGCATCCAAGGCGCTGGCCAGTCTCGATGAGCGTGCGCCACAGCGCATGGCCCTTCGCGACGATGCCTGCGAATCGAGGGCTCCGGCGCCGCGACTCATCGAGGAGCCTGCTGACGCGCACGAGGTCGCTCGACGATTCCAGGATCTCGATCCAGCCGCCCACCAGTCGCTCCACCGCTGGCCAGAATTGCTGCGGCGACAGGCCGTCGAAGGTGGGCATCTGGAGGCGCGCAACTGCGAGGTCGACTGCGCGCTCGACCGCCGTGGCGAACAGGTCCTCCTTGTCGTCGAAGTAGTAATAGCAGGCGCCCTTGGAGACGCCGGCCGCGGTGAGAATCCGATTGAGCGACGCCTGCTCGAACCCCTGGTCGGCAAACTCGCGGAGTGCGACGCCGAGCAGCCGGGCGCGGGCAGCCTCCGGCATCTTCAGGAACCGCTGCCGCGGCATTAGACCGCTAGTATGGACCGGTGGTCTTCAGCGTCAAGCGCCTTCGAGCCGAGCACGGGAACTCTACCGCTCACGGCGACTCCGACGGTTGTCTAGGGCGTGCGAGGAGGCGGAGACGCTCGGAGCGCTCCGCCCCCGCCAGCGGGGGACGGCCGGAGGCGGACGCGAACGTGCTTGTGATACGGCGTGCCGGCGAGCGGGTCGCGGTGTGCTGCGCTCGTCAGCTCGTTCACGGCGGGACCGAACGGCCGACGCCGACCGTCCCCGTCCGGATATTCCTGGCCGTAGCCGTGGGGCAGCGTGACCATGCCGGGAAGGAGCGTGTCCGAGATGGCCACCCGGACCTCGATCTGTCCCCGCTCGGACTCGCAAACCGCCAACCCGCCGTCTTCCAGTCCGAGTCGGCGTGCATCGTCGGGATGGACGTGGAGCGCTCCCTCGCCATCGCTCTTGCGCCACTGCGGGGATCGAAAGATCTGGTTTGCGTTGTAGGAGCGTCGCTCGCCCGCGATGAGAACGAGTGGGAACCGTCCGTCGCCGGGCGCCGCGCGCTCGGCTGCGAGCTCGCCGAGTGCCTTCAGCATCTCCGGGATGTCGAGGTGAATGCGTCCGTCCGCGTGCCGGATGCGACTCCACACGTCCTCCGGTCGCTCCTTACCGAGTAGCGCTCCGGAGCGGCCGCCGAGGATGCGGGCGAAGAGCGCCTCGCCCAAATCAGCCCCCTCTCCTGTGAGTCCGGAGCGGCGGACGGCGTCCCCGTGCTTCCGCGCGTAGAGATGAGCAGCAGCCCAAAGGGGGGCGGCAGCAGCTCCCCCGTCCGGAAACGTGCTCCCGATCGTGTCGTGGAGGATGAAAGGCAGGAAGCGCCGCAGGGCCGGACGGGCGCGGAGCGTCACCGAGAGCGCGAGCGGGAAGAGGCGTGCCCGAGGCCAGCGCCGATCCGCGCGGGCGATGGCCCGCAGAAGCGGAAAGCCCCGGCGCGGCAGCTCGCCCATCGCCACGAGCAGGCGCCGGTAGATCTCGGGCTCGGACAGGGTCCCGGGGAGAGGTGCCAGGACCGGCGCCCGCAGGTGGGCCGCCTGGGTGGGAAAGTCCATGTTGAAGAAGGTGGTCTCCCACTTCTCGAACTGCGAGGAGGCCGGCAAGACGTAGTGGGCGAGGCGCGCGGTCTCCGTGTTGGCGACGTCGATGACGACGAGGAGCTCCAGGCGCGAGAGCGCTTGCCGGTACGCGCG
This sequence comes from Anaeromyxobacteraceae bacterium, assembly GCA_035543235.1. GTDB lineage: Bacteria > Myxococcota > Myxococcia > Myxococcales > Anaeromyxobacteraceae > DATJZG01. Next base: position 148,907 of record DATKJV010000016.1, read on the forward strand.
GGTATCGGCGGCGCTCAGCGCCGGATTCGCGCTGTCCACGACGAGGCCGCGAACGCGAGCCGGATCCTCGGAGTCGATCTCGGCCGGAAGGACGTTGGGCGGAAAGAGCTTCGCGATCTCCGGAGCCCCCGTGATCGCGGTTGTCCAGGACGAGCTGCCCGGGCCGGGTGGCTCGGAATGGCCGATGAGCGGCAGGAGGAACGTGTGCAGGGCGTTGCAGCCCGGCTTCGCGAAGTGCCCTGGCAGCAGGAAGAGCAGCTTCTCGAGGTAGGAGTTGAGCGTCGAGTGCAGGCTCTGCTGGAGGCCCAGGTCCACTCGGACCGCCGCGCTTCGGGCCGACGCGATCAACCGGGCGACGCGCGCGACGTCCTCGACGGCGACACCCGAACGCGCGGCAAACGCGTCGATGGGCACGTCGAGCAGGGCCGCTCGGACGGCCTCAAAGCCTCGGGTGCGCTCCTCGAGAAACGTTCGCGCCTCGAGTCCCTCCCGCACGATCACGCCAAGCATGGCCGACAACAGGTAGGCGTCCGTGCCCGGAAAGGGTCGCAGATGAATCCGTGCCATCGCGGCCGCCTCGGTTCGCCTCGGATCGATGACCACCAGGGTGCGAGCCGGGTCGTCTGCGATTGCGCGCAGCGTCTCGCGCGCGTTCCTGATCCCATGTGCCTGCCACGGGTTCGTGCCGATGAGCACGACGAGCTCGGCATCCTCCACGGCCTCGGCGACATGGCAGGTCTGGCGCCCGAAGAGCCGCCCGTTGACCCAGAAGTCGCCCGTCTTTTCCTGGGCGAGGGCGGAGTAGTGGTACCGGGTGCGCATGGCCTCTACGAGGCCTCGTCCGTAGACGCCCCCGAGGTGGTTGCCCTGGCCCCCGCCGCCGTAGTAGGCGAACGCGCGACCGCCGTGTGCCCTGCGTATCGCAAGAAGGCGCACTGCGACTTCGCGGATCGCGGTCTCCCAGGAGATGGCCTCGTAGGTCCCGTCGGAACTTCGCCGCAGCGGGACCGAGAGACGGTCCGCGTGATGCTGGTAGTGGTCGAGGCGCGCAGCCTTCTGGCAGAGGTATCCGGCGGAGAGCGGGTGGCGCTGGTCCCCACGGATCCGGGCCAGATGCCCCCCTGACAGCAGAACCTCGATACCGCAGTTCCTCGAGCAAAGGATGCAAGCCGTCGGACGCCAGGCCTCGGGTGCCGGAGTTGGATTCATGCACTTCCTCGCGGCGTCGGTTCAGGTTCGTCCCCCGCCACCTCGGGGACCGCCAGCTTGCGTGCGGCGCTCAGGATTCGATCCGAGAGTTCTGGGTCCTCGACGGCGCGCGCAAGCGAAAGCGCGCCCGACAGGAGAGCGATGGTTGCAAGGATGCGGTCTTCGGGCGCGAGACCTCGAGATGGATGCGTCCGCGGAGCGATCTCTCCACAAAGCCCCCGGACGTAAGCCTCGATGGCCTTGCGCGGGGCGCGGCGCTCCCGGCCAACTTCTGCCGCGAGGGCCGGCAAGGCGCATCCGTTCGTGGGGTCGTCACGATGCGTGCGACTCAGATACCGGTCGACCACCGAGCGCAGCCACGCGAGGCCGTGGAGGTTGTCGAGGCCGGTGAACAGACGTGACCTCGAGTGACGTGCGAAGGACTTCGGTCAGCAGCGACGCCTTCGATGGGAAGTGCCCGTAGAACCCTCCCACCGTCAGGCCCGCGGACTTCATCACGTCTTGAACGGACGTGCCCCGGTACCCGGTCAGCCGGAAACGTCTCGCCGCTGCGCCAACGATCCTTTCGCGCGTGCGAGACTTGTGATGGGGAGGGTATCGCACGCGATGGAGTTATATACATAATGTAAAGGCGTCAAGCCCTCGTGCCTCGCGTTACCGGCGCAGGGGGACCGGTTCGGGTTTTGGGCGTGCCGAGCGGGCCCGGCTCGTTGCGGGTGGTTCGCGGCGGCCACCGCGTCGCCTGGGGCGAGCGCCTCGTGTGATCGCCGCGAATGAACTTGTCCAATGCCCGACCAGTTCACTCACTCCAACTGGAGCGGGGCCGCCGCCGGTGCTCCGACTGCGGGAGACCGGAGGCCCTTCGGTGACTCCCCAACAGGGGCCAGCGCGTCTCGGGGGCGTTTGGCCGGCCCCGGGGAGACCCCTGCCGCAAGGCGTCAACCTGCGAATGGGGACGCCTTTGGCCAAGGTTGTGCGAAGTGCTTCTTCCCGTTTTCGCTCGGCTTTCATGGCATCTCCCCTTTGCGTTCCTTCGCCCCATGAGTTTTCGAGCCACCGGCGTCCTGTGCGTGACAGTTAGTGAATACGGTGTCAGGCGGGACCGGGTTCCGAGCTACGGCGCCCGTTTGGGTTTGCGCGGAATCAACACCTGTGTTCCCCGGTGACGCGAAGATGAAGGCTTGAGGCTGCTGGATTCCGCAGCGAACAGCTCAGGGAGGGGTCCCGTGTTGAGACTATCGAGAACCGCCATCGGCGTCGCTTTCGTCCTCGCTGTTGCAGCATGTACTGACGCGAACAAGGCTCCCGCAGAGGCCGCGGTGAGCGCGGCGGAGGCAGCAATCGGAACCCTCGACGCGGAGGCAATGAAGTACGCGCCTGGGGCGGTTGCCTCGGTCCAGAAAAACATCGCGAGCGCAAAGGACCTGATCTCGAAGCAGGACTTCAAGAGTGCGCTTGGGAAGGCCCAGGGGATCCCCGCCGAAGTCAAGCAAATCGGCCTTGCCGTGGCGGACGCGAAGCACGCCGAACTCGTCAAAGCGTGGGACCGGATCGCCGCCGACGTTCGGGGCATGACGGCCGCGATCAAGAATCAACTTGCGACCCTCGGGCAGGTGAAGAAGCTGCCCGCTGGGGTTAGCAAGGATGCCTTGGCCGCGGCGAAGGACGCCGTGAAGTCGGTCGAGGCGGGCACGCACAAACTCTCAGAGGACTTCAAGGCGGGCAAGGCCACCGAGGCCATCGCGGGTGGAAAGGAGTTGGTGGCGAGGTGCGGTCAGATCATGAGGTCGATCGCAATGACCCCACCTGAATCGACCGCGCTCATTCAGAAGTGAGGGGTTGCCGGATCTGACGACCTGTTCGCCGCCGAGGCCCGTCCCTCGGAGTGGGCGACTCGCGGGCAGAGTTTGGTCAGACTCGAACTGCCAGGCCGGGGGGAAAGGCGAGCGCCCCGGGCCGCAAGCTCCATTCACGGGACCATGGCCTCTGGCGTGTCCAGCTTTCCAGGGTGCTCTCTGGTGCCGATTGGCTTCCCTTACTCGGGTGGCGTGCACCCCCGTTCCCGACGCCCCGGGCAACGCACCCACCTCTAGGCTCCTGCGCAAGGCGGTTGTCACTGCGCCCATCGGATTGCGACCGCGGTGACAGCCGGCCGAAGGCGCGGAGCTGACGCCGACCTAGGACGAGTCAGCTTGTGCACGCTAGACCCGGCATCGGCACGAGGGGCGCTCTCCGCCGGATGATGCGCCTCGGCCGGCCCCGATGACTCACCTTCCCCCACGCCGTGCCTTGATGCTCGGCCGCGCCTGGGCTAGGGGTCTCAGGATGCGTCGGTAGGGGAGCGCCTGGGAGGCTCAATGCCTGTGCATCGTGACGCCCGTGTAGCGAGGCCCTTTCCGGCCAGCTCGGATGCCCGCGGCGGATCGCGAGGAACGGCCGCGCCGGAGACCTTTCGGACCCCGCGCCGCCGCCGGGTTCACAATGGTGCTCGAACTTCCCTGCTCCTTGTCGCACTTGCCTTGGCGCCATCCTGTTCCGAGAAGCCAGCCGGAACACCCGGAAGCACGACTGAGCCTGTCGGTGGGGCCCCCAGCACGCCGGCCGGCAATCCGGACGGTTCGTGCACGAGCCTGACGCTACCTCCGGAAACGAAACCCGCCGACGTCTCCAACCCCACGAGCGTTGTCGGCACGGGGACCGGCGCCAGTTGCACCTTTGGCCAGCTGGCAGCAGCCGTCAAGAAGGGTGGGGTCATCATCTTCAATTGTGGCGATGCGCCCGTTACGATCCCCGTATCCGCCACCCTCACTCCACCCGTTTCCAACGCGTACGCGAACGATGCGGCAGTCAATACCGTCATCGACGGAGGCAACAAGGTCACTCTCGACGGGGGCGGAGCGGTGCGAATCCTTTCGTTTGTTCACGCCGGAAGCTGGCAGGTCAACAATGACACGCTGACCTTGCAACACATCACGATCTCAAACGGGAAGGCTACCGGGACGGTCCTCATCCCCGCGTGCACGCAAACGCCGAACACGAACTGCTCCACCGGATACGATGACGGGCAAGGCGGTGCGGTCAACATGCAGGACGGGCGGCTACGCATAATCGATGCGATCTTCAGCAACAACCAGGCGGCGCTGCTCGGGCCCGACACCGGCGGCGGAGCCATCTATATCCAGGGAGTTGCCAGCCCGGCCTACATCGTCGGGAGCACGTTCAAGAACAACAAGGCGAGCAACGCTGGCGCCGTAGGCATGCTGTGGGCGGGCGCATTCATCTTCAACAGCCTCTTTGATGGCAATAGCGCAGTCGGCCAAGGCGCCAACAACAACGACCCGACCCAGTGTGCATGCATAAACAACGGCCAGAACCAGACAGGGTCGGGCGGAAACGGTGGTGCCATCTACAAGGACGGCGGCGATGGCCTCGACGTCACCGTTTGCGGGACGCAAATCCGCAACAACGCCGCCAACGAATTTGGTGCGGGGATATTCCTGACGGCGGACGGCTCCGCGGCCAAGCTCATCATTTATGATTCGCTGTTCACCGGCAACACGAGCCCCGTTCCGTACTGGCAGTGGTGCCCCGGGGTCTCGACCGACAACCCCCACGAAGCCACTGCGACGTCGAGCTCCCCGGAACCGATCGATTCGACATTCTGTACTACGAGCGGGTCCTGCGGCGGCTCTTGCAGCTCGTGACCACCCGGCCGAGCTCCGATGGGTGCCCCAGCGCCGTTCTCCCCGTCGGGGCTAGCGACGCACGCGATGACGTTGCCGCGTCGAGTGGCTGAGTGAGGAGAAGCCGACCACCGACGTCCAAAGCGGTCGCGTTCCATAGGGACCTGTAAGGCTCGCGCTCGGCTCACTGGACCAAGGGCGGAATCCTGGGAGAGCCGCCCTGACGGCGCCGGCCGCGACGGGCAGCAGGGCGGACGCGCCGATGAGCGCCAGGATCAGCGGGAATTGCACCGTGTACTCAGGTGACACGCACCGCTTGTAAAAGCTGTATCTACAAACAAAAGCCTGGCGCGGCGCTGGAGGCGGAGCAAGGCCAGTTACGGTCACACTCGACTCCGTCTTAGCCCCACGCTCGCCGCGTCGGCGCCTGCAACGCGCTGCGCCTTGCCCTGATCGGCGAGAGCCTTCAAGGCATCGAAGACCCGCGGTTCCTGGATCTTCTTCACGATGCACACCTTGATTCGGTGAGGGCACTCTCCAAGAATCTTAGGATGGAGGAGCCGCGGGGCATCGTCACACCAGACGAAGGCGTGGATCATCGGCCTCGGCGACGGAAGTCCAATGTGGCTCTCTGTGGACGACCAGTGGAACCCGCTCAGCTTCTCCACCTCCACGAGATCCCCTTGCTGGTCATTCCAGTGCCTTCGCACGTGAACGATCATTGCCCGGCTTCCCTCCCGCCGTTCGCCGTAAAGAACGGTTTTGCGATCTCCTCCAACGGTTGTATCAACAACCATATCAGAACTTGGTCGCCGGGGTGCTGCCGTATTCTCGGTACGGAAGGGACCGCACGGACGACCCTGGTGAATGGCCGCCGGCCCAGTAGGAGCCATCATCGTCGGGCCACAAGCCACTGGCAGGCTCGCCGGGATTCCGAGCGCTCGCGTTTGTCGCCTGCGAGCCGACCCTCGAATTGTCGGCGAGGAGCCGAACTTTGCGCGAGCGCGCCGTGCATCCCCCGCGAGTGCACCCGCCACCGTAGGCATCCGCGTGGGACCCGCTCTCGAATTCGCCCTGCCGTTCCTGACGGCCGGCTGGTGGCTCGCAGAAAAGGCGAGGTCGGCATGCTTGTCCAGCTCCGCCGCCTTTCGACGGAGATGTTCCCCGCCGTGCTGCCATGCCCGAAGGCCGAATGCGGCGCCCCGGGCGGGAGATGTATGCGCGCGAGCAGGCGTTAGATTCCGGGGGTGCCCGGTCACGCCGCCGTGCACTGCCTGGGAGGCCCGATGCCCTCAAGAGCGCCGCAGGTCCTGAGCACAGCAGCCGTCGCCTGGATGCTCTCGGGTGCCGGCGAGGCCGGTGGCTGTCCGCCGATGGGCGTCAACGGCTGCAATTGGTCCAACGCGGCAGAAGGCAAGGTGGAGGAACGCGTTGCGGTTGCCGTGAGGGTCCAGGACACCAAAGCGTTCGCTGACGCGAAGTCGAGGCGGTTGCAGGCGCGTCCCGGGAGGCCGGCGGCGGGATTGGAGACGATGCTTCCCGACGCGGTGCTCCTGCGTGCACGACCCCGGGGCACCGAGGCTTTCGATTCGACCGCAGGGCGAAGGCATGGCGACGGCTCTCGCTGGCGCTCAGGCGGTTCCAATCGCGCGATCCTAGGGCCGAACAAACAATCCGCGCCGTGGAAGGTGGACGCGCAGGCCTAGGGTGAGGGCCGGATCACGGAGGAACGATGCCAAGCGGAAGCATGCCCGTCGACGACTTGATAGCCAAGACCCGGGATTGGCGCGGTGCAGCGATTGCCAAGATCCGCGCGATTATCCACGAGGCCGATCCAGAGGTTGTCGAGGGAGTGAAGTGGAGGCGGCCCGGCAACCCGAACGGCGTTGCCGTCTGGGAGCACAACGGAATTGTGTGCATGGGGGGCATCCTCAAGGAGAGGGTGAGGCTCACGTTTTACGCAGGCGCAAGCCTGGCAGACTGGAAAGGGCTGTTCAATGCGATGCTCGTAGGCAATAAAGCCAGGGCGATTGACGTGTACGAGGGTGATGGGCTCAACGAAGGCGCTTTGAAGGCTCTCATACGCGCAGGCGTGAGACACAACCTCGCAAGAGCGGGACCCATCAAGGTTCGGAAACGCCATCCGAAGACGTCGCGAGAACGCTCCCCGGCGCGGTCGACGTCCGTGCGCGTGAGCCGGGCGCTGGGTAACGCCGGCGGGATCTCGAAGAAGCCCTTCAGTGCCGGAAAGCGGAGGCCGCCGCATTCACGGTGAGGCCCGACCCAATCCGTTCCGGTTACCTCCCGAGACCCGGGAGGTGGCCGTAGATTGGCGGGGTGTCGGGCTGACCGCGCCCGCCTCCAAGAGCGTGGGTGAGTCGGAGGCGCGCAGGCGCTCGGCATCATCGAGCCGGTGGGCGTGAGCCGCCGTCTCCGGCGTGAAGACCCCCTCCTCCACGCCGCATTCCGGGCACGACAAAGCCCGGTCCCCTTCGGGTGACCGGGCTTCGGTTCACCTCATCCGGGATTTAGAGGGCGCGAACGTTCGCGGCCTGGAGACCTTTGGGGCCCTTCGTTACGTCGAACTCCACCTTCTGACCCTCCGCGAGAGTGCGGAACCCTTCCGCCACAATCGCGGTGTGGTGGCAGAACACGTCGTCCCCACCGCCGTCCTGGGTGATGAAGCCGAAGCCCTTCGCGTCGTTGAACCACTTCACGGTACCGGTAGCCATCTATTGTCAGCTCGTTTCTTCTCTGTTCGTGAGCGGCAGGAATGCCGCTAACTGCGCCCCGGGAGAGGGGCGACGCGGTTTCTATAAAGGATACGGCCCCCGATGTCGAGGAGAGTCGTCGCCTCCACCGGGAGTTGGGCCGCGCCGGACCTGTACATTGCGGGTATCCGCCTCCCGACGCGAGCCTCCCCAGCAGGAGCACGCCCGCGTACCCCCGAGCGCCGGGGCTAAAGCTCGCCAGGTTCTAGCAGGAGCGGTCTTCTCGAGGCCGTGCTGGCCCCTCCTGGCTTGGACCGGGCCATGCCCGGGTCCGCATTCTGGTCGCGCGGTTCAACCGGCGCGGCGGCAACGAAGGCAGGACCCCTTCCGACAGTTAGCCCCGGGGACGAGAGGTCGGACTTGGCACCGAAAGTGTTTGCCGAGACGCACACATGTCGTGGCATGTGGGCGGCGGGGGCAAGATCTGGAGGGGGAGATGAACGCGACACGAAGACGCGCCCGGAGCGAATCGGCGGCTTCGTCGCGTGGCTAAAGTCAGGGGCGGCATTTCGATAGTCAGGAAGCCAGGTTCGCTGATGGCCGGCCTCGCGCCGAACGCCCGCGTGACACGGAAGTGGCGGAGGCTTCCGCAATCTGAACGTCGAGCCGCGCAACGAGGTCACGCGAGTACGGGCCCAGATGGAGGTACAAAGCCGCGAGCGACAGGAGAATCCTGAGCGCAGCGGGGTTGTGAGTCGCGCAGTCGAGGACCGAGCGCCACCATTCGGCTCGGACGGCTGGGTCGCGGACCCCCATGCGCCAGAGCATCCCGAGGGTCGCCCGTGCGTCGCGAGCGACGTTCTTGAGCGACGGCCGGATCGACTGGGCTGACCGATCGAGCTCCCGGGCAACGCGTCGGGCGCGTCGGAAGTAGGCCTCTGGCGTGTAGATCCTCGTTAGCAAGTCTCGGTAGTCCTGAAGCACCTCGTGCCTCGGGCGGAGAGGGCGGAAATTGATGCCCGAGCTGCACTGATCGGCATCCTCCGCACCGTAGTCGACCTCGTGACCGTCCAGCCGGCCTTCAGCCTCAAGGCGACCCGTAAGCCGTGTCCCGGGGAGCGCGAAGAGGAGCCCCACCATGCACACGGGGATGCCGGCCCTCTCGATGCAGTCAGCCATGGGCTGAGCCACGCTTCCCTGCTCGCTGTCGAACCCGATGATGAAGCCAGCGTTCACGAAGATACCGGCGCGATGGATGGCGGCCACGCTTTTCGCGATGTCGCGATTCACGTTCTGACGCTTGCCGACCGCGAGAAGCGTCTTCGAGTCGGGCGTCTCGATCCCGACGAATACGGCGAAGAAATTGGCCTCGCGGAGCAGCGAGAGGAGTTCGTCGTCGGCTGCCAAGTCGAGGCTTGCCTCGGTCGAGAACTCGAACGGCCGGCCGTGCTGGCGGAGCCACGCAGCCAGGTCGCGGAGGAACGGCTTCACCGCCTTGCGATTGCCAATGAGGTTGTCGTCCACCAGGTCGACGTGGCCCCGATATCCGAGGCCGCGCAAGACGTCGAGTTCGGTGAGAACCTGGGCGCTCGTCTTCGTCCGGGGCGCGCGCCCGTTTAGCTCGATGACGTTGCAGAACTCGCAATCGAAGGGGCAGCCACGCGAGAACTGGACGCCGACGTGGAGGTACTGATCGAGCTTCAGCAGGTCGAACCGAGGGGTTGGCGACCGCGTCAGGTCGGGGAATCGCTCGGCGACGAACAGCCCGCCCGCCGCGCCCCCAAGCCACGCCGTGACGAAGCTTGCGAGGACCTCCTCGGCTTCCCCGAGAACGCGAAACTCGGCACCGCCGTAGGCTTCGGGCGCGGAGGTGGCGTCCGGCCCCCCTACCACCACCGGCTTGCCGCGCGCATGAGCGGCCTCGATGAGGTGCAGGACGTCCGTTCGCTGTGGAAGCATTCCGCCTGTCATCACCAGGTCGGCCCAGTCCAGGTCGGCGGTCCGCAGCTCCTCGGTGTTGCGGTTGACGAGGCGTACCTCCCATTCGGGTGGCAGCAGCGCGGCGACGGTGATGAGCCCCAACGGCGCCGCAGAGTACTTCGCACCCATGAGCGCGCAGGTCTCGCGGTAGTTCCAGAAGGAGGTCCCTGCGAAGCGGGGGTAGATGAGCAGCGCTTTTTGGCGATGTGCTCTTGTCATCACGACCGAATGCGGCTCCTGACTTCCGGAGGAGGGGGCGGTCCCAGCGGCGCGAGTGCTCGTTCCCTTGGAGCGCGGCACGGTGCCACGAAGTCATCTGAAATGCGAGTGCGAACTGGACTCGATGGCGTGGCGGGGGCTTCGCGTGGCGTCCAATATGCTGGTATCGCTGAGGTTAAATGCCTCGCAGCGCTTCGGGGGCGTGTCCTAAATATGCGAGCGGCGAGGTGACTCTCGGGCGTTGGGCTCGGGAACGGGGTTTAGAGTTCGGGCACGAGCGGTCCTGCAGCAGGGCCGCTCCAGAGGCCGCCGGGAGTTTCCCGATGCCGACCTTCGACGCCCCGCGTCTTGGGTACCGCGCCCCGTGAATCGGCATTACGGAGCCTCGGCGCGCTTCGCCAAGACTCGACACCGAAAAAGCCAAAGACAAACAAAGCCCTGCCCAGGGACGGACCGGGCTCGATCGCTCCTGTCTGCCGACTACAGGGCGCGGACGTTCGCGGCCTGGAGACCCTTCGGCCCCTTGTTCACGTCGAACTCAACCTTCTGCCTTCCGCCAGCGCGCGGAAGCCCTCGGCGCCGATCGCAGTGTGGTGGCAGAAGACGTCATCGCCACCACAGTCCGGCGTAATGAATCCGGACCCCTTCGCATCGTTGAGCCACTTCACGGTACCCGTAGCCACCTATTGTCGTCTCGCTTCTTCTCGGGTCGTGATCGGCAGAGAATGCCACCACGTCCGCTCCGAGAGGAGCGTGGAAACTGCACACGCGAACCCACGCCAAGAGCCGAGAAGAACGGTTCCCAAGGGGGGCGAACTCCCTCGGCCCGGCAGGCCCGCGGCGGCGTTCCCGTCGGCATTTCGCCCGGCGGGCGGGGATGCCCTCAGCACCGCGGGTGATAGGCGGGCCAACCGACTCTCGCCGCGGAAGGAAATGTGAGGGTCCGAGTCGAGCCTCTATCCAACCGGGCTCCATTCGGTGTACAAGAGGGCCCGCTTCGCGACGACTTCCGTTCACTTCGAACGGTCGCCCACCGAGAAGGAGGCGGCCGTGAAGGAACCTGTCGCGGGATCGTTGGTGAAGCACCGGACGCTGGGCCAAGGGAAGGTCGTCGCCGTCGAGGCGACCGCCCTGCATGTATTCTTCGCCGCGAGTGAGTCTCGGTACGCCGCCAAGCTGCGCTGGCCGGCGGCAGAGGTGTTTCTGTCCCAGGCGGGGCTCGAATCTGATCCCTGGCTGGAGGGGCTCACCTCTTTCACCCTGGACTCAGCTGTGGGTCGCTACGCGCTTGCCGTCAACTTCGTTAGCCACGAGGAGGCCATCAGGAGCTACCTGGCCGAGAACCCGACCGGCTTCGGGGCGACGGGTACCGGGGCCCCTCGTCGGAGCCGAGCCGCACGGTGGCGCGCGGCATGCCATGCGTGGACCTCCGCCCTGGGAAACAACCAGGCCGAGAAGCTCCTCCGAGACGGCGACTACCGTGAACTGGCGAGGCGCGCCCTTCGAGTTGCCGCCTGCGCGGCGCCCATCCCCGGCATGATCGGCACCGACGTGCTCGAGGAGGCCTTCGAGGCTGGAGATAAGGTTCACCACTACTTCGATGCGCTCGCCGGTTACCTCTCGGTGCCGTCACCTGCGAGGGCGCGATTCGAGAGGCTCTGCGCGGCGAGTAGCGTCCTTGGCATTCCCTCCGACGATGCCTGGACGATGGTCACGTTCTTTCCCTTCGCCGCGGTGCCGGGTCGTCACATGGTCTTCGTGCCTCACTCGGCCGCTGCCGCGGCGAATCGGCTCGGGTGCGCGCTCCAGCATCAGGCCGCACCGAACTGGGCGACCTACGTGCGGCTGCGCGATCTCTCCTGGCGCCTCCTCGAGAAGCTGGCCCCGAGCGGCGCACGGGACCTTGTGGATGTCGAGTGCTTCTTGCACGCCACCGGCGCCCGGCGCCCTGCGGTCTCCCCGTCGCGCGCGAGGAAGAGCGGACCAGAAAACGGCAAGAAAGTCGGCCCGTCAGTCCGGCCGAAGCCCAGGAGGAAACGATGAATGACGAGTTCCGAGAGTTCAAGGAGCGACTTCGGCGGCTCGAGGCGATTCTCGCAGAGCGCGGCCTCTCGGATGCCAGCTTCGCCCAAGCGTTGAGCAAGATTCGCCGCGCCACCCGACGCGGGGATCGCACGCGCGAGCCGCCCCCCGAACTCCGCTCCATGCTCGAGAAGGCCGAGGCCCTGGCCCGAAAGATCGCCTGAAAGGCGTGCGATGCTTCGATCGGATCCCATTTCGGCGAGCGCCCCTTGCTACGCTCGCTGGGCGATCCCTCTCCTGATCGACCGACGCGACGTCGTCTTCGTGGCCCTCATGATGCAGTGCGGGGTGGTCGCCCTGGGAGGCATCGGGCTCTACTTCTCCGGTCCGCTGTTCTGGTGGCTTGCGCCGGCGTATTCGATGCTCCTCTTCGCAGGCGTGATCGACCGCTTTACGCTCATGCTCCACTGCACGTCCCATCGCCAACTCTTCCACCCGGGGCACGTGCTGCTCAACCAGATCATCCCGTGGGTGCTCTGCCCGTTCATGGGTCAGACCCCGGAGACATACTTCGCTCACCACATGGGGATGCATCACGTCGAGGAGAATCGACCCGGTGACCTTTCCTCGACCGAGCGCTTCCAGCGAGATCGTTTCGCCGACTGGCTGCGCTATTGGGCACGCTTCATGGCGGTCGGGCTCTTCGACCTGACCCGATACTTTGCCCGCAAGGGCAAGAGGCGCCTGCTGCGCCGCGTAATCGTGGGGGAGGGCGTCTACTGGATCGCGATGGCGCTCTTGCTCTACATGAATTCCCGAGCCACGCTCGTGGTATTCCTCTTGCCCTACCTCGTCATGAGGACCCTGATGATGGTCGGGAACTGGGCCCAGCACGCCTTCATCTGCCCGGACCAGCCGGGCCATCCGCTTCGCGCGAGCATCACCTGCGTGGGGACCCGCTACAACCGACGATGCTTCAACGACGGATACCACGCGCTCCACCACGTCATGCCGCGCTGCCACTGGACCGATCACCCGGTCGAGTTCGAACGCCACCTGGAAGACTACGGGCGGAACGACGCGGTCGTCCTCCGAGGCGTCGACTTCTTCCAGGTCTGGCTCCTGCTCATGACGGGAAGATGGGATCGGCTCGCGCGCGCCGTCGTTCAGTTGCCAGGGGTACCCGACCGGAATCACGAGGAGACCGTGGCCTTTCTCAAGAGCCGGGTGCGCCCCATTGAGCCGCCGGTGCCGGGTCTATCGCTCCAACCCACTACATCTGGCCCTCTATAGGGTTCGTGGGGCGGGCTCTGTGGCCTGCGCGGAGTCTCAGCGCCGCCTCCGCTTAGGCCCCCACGAGCCGACCAGCCGAGGCTTGGCCGGCCCGGCGTGGCTCGGGCTCCTCTGGCCCTCTGCGGCGGGTGCCTGTCTCTCTTCCACGCGGTGCGGGTCGGAACGCGGCCTCTCCCCAGATGAGGACCCGCGCGACCGACGACCGTGCTGTCGTGGTCCGACGGCGCGACGCCCCTCGGCCGTACGCTCGATCTCGGCCCTGAAAGCGGCGCTCTCGCGCGGCACGTCCGCTCGCGGAATGGAGGAGCGGGTGAGGCGCTCGATTGCCTGGAGCAGCTCCTTCTCCTCGTGCGATGTGAACGTCGAGGCCCGACCGCTGGCCGCGGCACGGGCGGTTCGGCCGATCCGGTGCACGTAGTCTTCGGGAACGTGCGGCAGATCAAAGTTCACGACGTGGCCAATCTCGGCGACGTCGATGCCCCGCGCCGCGATGTCGGTGGCGACGAGGACCCGGTACGAGCCGTCTTTGAAGCCCTCGAGGGCCATCCGCCGCTGTGCTTGGGAGCGGTCGGCGTGAATGCGAGCGACCTTATGGCCGGCACGGGCAAGACTCTTCCATACCTTGTCCGCGCGTCGCTTTGTCCGGGTGAAGACCAGAGTGGAGGCGTCATCCGCCTCGAGGAGCGAGAGAAGCAGCGCGAGCTTCTCGTGTTGCTCGGCGAGGAAGACCTGCTGCAACGCGCGGTCGGCGGTTGTCCCGCTCCTGGTCACCTCCGCCCGCACGGGATCTTTCAGATGAGCGCGAGCGAAGTCCGTGACCTCGCCTCCCATCGTCGCCGAGAACAGAAGCGTTTGGCGCTTCTTCGGGAGGCGAGCGAGGATCCGGTCGAGCTGTGGCTTGAAGCCCATGTCCAGCATCCGGTCCGCCTCATCCAAAACGAGGATCTCGATGGCATCTAGCCGGGCCGTTCCACCCTGGAGGTGATCCACCAGGCGGCCTGGAGTTGCGATGATGACTTCACGTTTCTGGCGAAAGGCGTCGACCTGGTGCCCCATGCCGACGCCGCCGATGACCACCGCACCCCGAACGTGACGACCGCGCCCGAACCTTTCGAGTTCCTCGCCGATCTGCAGCGCGAGCTCGCGCGTGGGTGCGAGGACCAGTGCACGGGTCCCACTCTTGCCGGCGAGGCGGTCCAGGACGGGGAGCACGAATGCGGCCGTCTTTCCGGTGCCCGTTGCCGCAGTCCCGACCACGTCTCGACCCGCAAGCGCCGGCGGAATCGCCTGGACTTGAATTGGAGTTGGGTGCTCGAAGCCGGCGCGGTCGAGCGCGTGCAGAGCTTCGGGGGAGAGATTCAGCTCCTGAAACGACCTCGTGGTCATTTGCGGGTTCCTAGGGTCCCTCAGGGGGAGCGCGCGGGTGTGTCGGCTTGGCTGCGTCGAAGCGGGGGCAGTGTGCCACCGTTCGCCCGCGGTATCGAGGACTGCGCCAGGGGAACGCCGGCAACTGGAGTTGATCCCCTTTTGTGGAGTCCTTCCCGCTGTGAGTGGAGGATTCCACGATACCCAGGTCGAAGCCGTGAGTTCCGGGCTCGCATGGTCGAGCTCCGGCGAGCAGGCAGGTCGGTTCGAAGTCTATCGAGGGAGTTCGGCGTCACCGACACCTCGATCCGGTCGTGGGTCCGTCAGGCGGACCTCGACGCCGGCCGCCGCGCCGACGGCCTGACCACGGACGAGAAGAAAGAGCTGGCCCAGCTCCGGCGCGACAACGCGCGGCTGCGCGAGGAGCGCGACATTTTAAAAAAAGCGGCCTGGTTCGCTCAGGAGGAAGAGGCCGCGCGGGCGCACAAGAAGCGTTCCGATTCGTGAGGGCGAACCAGGCCCTGCACCGGGTTTCCGTCATGTGCCGCGTACTTGGGCTCTCCGAGTCCGGCTTCCACGCCCGGCGGCGGCGGCCGCCTTGCAGATCCGGCGCTTGGCTCTGATCCCGTTGCGGACATCTCGCGGCAGCCGAACGGATCGGCCGGTACACTGCAGGCCTCCAGGAAGCGGGGTTCGCGAGCGACGAGAAGACGCTAGAGGCAGTTTGTTTCGCTCTCGTTATCGTTGGCGAGGCTGCCGCATCCGTACCTGAAGGCTCCCCGAATCCCCTCGCGCAAGACGAGGGGATGCGCAACGTCAGCGACCGCTCCCAGCGCCGCCAGCAAGCTTCAACGGCAGGTACCGCGCCACGCGCACAAAGATGCCGTCGTAGCTCAGCAACTCAGCACCGAGGTCGAGGGCGCATTGCGTCACATGGGCGTCAGGGGTAGAGACGGTGAGGCCCTTTGCCTGCAGTGATGCCCGTAGGGCGCCAACCCGAAACCAGTGCGCACGATCTGCAGCGCACATTGGAAGGTCCTCCAGGCCGGCCTCAAGCTGCCGTCGTTCGCGGGCCGTCAATCGCCCGCTAAGTAGCTCGGCCGCGACGACGGGGGACAGGTAGACGCGTCCTTCGTCCAGTGCCTCTGAGACCGCATCGTCCCCGCTGCCAGCAAGGTACGGTATCCACGCGGACGTATCAATGACCAGGGCGCTCACGCGACGCCTCGAGGTCAATGTCCAGCCTTATCTTCCCGCGGAGCTCCTTCAGCTTCGCTGCCGCCGCTCGGCGGCGGACCATTTCGAGTCCCGCCACAAGCGTGTCGGTCACACCCTTGCCAGTGACTTCGCACGCCTTTTTGAGCAGCCTCGCTGGCAAGTTCGCGGTGACTCGCCGGATATCTTCCTTGGCCATATTGCAATACATATAGCGATATGTATCGCCACGCAAGCGTTTGTTGGCGTTGGTCGTGCGACCTGAGCAAGCCCCACCCCCAAAGCCTCTAGCGGACGCCGTCGTCCTCATTTGGCCAAAGTTCGCCTATCAGAACCTTACCGTTTCGAACTTGGAATTCCCTCGCAGTTGTTCACGGACGGTTGATGTACGTCGGCTCGATTCGATTCCCGGCGCCTCCGCTCAATTCTGTTGGCCTTGCCCGACGCCCACAAGAGGTGATCCGCCGGCGATCGGAGCTCGAGTCCTCGCCCGGCGTCAGACCCAAGTAGGACTCGAGCCGGTGCGCATTCTTGAAGCGGTCGACCCGATCGATCGCCGAGACAAAGCTCGGCGAGGTCAGCGGCCCACGCCTCGCACCGTCATCAGGCGCCGGCATAGGTCGGAGCCACGCCAGGGTCTCGAGCTCCTGGGTGGCCTCCGTGATTTCCTGGCTCAGCAGGTCGATGGTCTCGAGTTGCCGCAGGACGAAGGCCGGGACCTCCATCTGCTGCCACTCGAAGTGCGCTCGCATCCTCTTGGGCATCGCAACCGGTCCGCCCCGGCGAAGGCCAGAGCCTTTGACCTGCCCACGGAGCCAACCGCGGATGGTGTTCACCAACCGAGTACGCGCTTGCGCCAGCGACTCGCGCATTCCACACATCGACTTCACCTCCCTCGACCACCGGGGGGCACATAGACAGAAGGCAAGTCGATCCGGTACGAAGCTTCGCTCCAAGCCTGAGCATCGCGGCGGTCCGTTTTGAGCCCTCGCGCCCCGACACCAAGCGCACGCACCCGCGTCGCTGGCACCACCCGTACCTCGTGGACCACCCGCTACAAGGACCCTTCCCTGAACCTCAAGGTCCAGGCTGGAAGTATCGGTCCGCCTCAGCTGTGTTCGCGCCACGCTGCACGCTGTTCTCCGCGGCGCCGCTTTCAAGCACCCTTGCGGGACGGTGACGCGATTTCCCATCTGTGAAAGGCTCCCAGCCGTCCAGATCATTTGGGGGGCTCACATGGCCTGCCGACGCCGAGATGTGCTGGTCGTCGCTGCGATCGCTGCGTGCTTTCTCCAGCCTGTCTCGAGCCAAGCAGAGGAGCTACCGAGTTGGGTGAGGGGAGAAGGGATCCCTCTCAACATTCGTGGCTCCGCGAATGGCCCCCTCGCGGCAAAGGGCTACAGCCATCCGGATCAGTTCATCCACCTCAAGTCTACGAAGCCCGCCGACAACATGTTCCCGGTGATACCTCATCCGGAGCAGGACAAGAGGGCGCGTGAGAAGCTCGCTGCCCTGCAGCGGAAATTCGGCAAGAGGCCGAATATCGTCGTTTTTCTTCTCGACGACGTGGGCTGGATGGACCCTGGGTTCAACGGCGGGGGCGTCGCTGTCGGGAACGACACCCCCGTGATGGATCGGCTGGCCAACAACGGCCTGCTCCTCACGTCCGCGTACTCGACCCCGTCTTGCTCACCCACTCGCGCCACGATCCACACCGGTCAGAACCCTCTTCACCACGGGATTCAGCGGCCGCCGATGTATGGCGAGCCCGGTGGCCTCGATGGAATGGTCACCTTACCTGCGCTGCTCAAGGAGCAGGGGTACGTCACCCAGGGCGTCGGGAAATGGCACATCGGCGAGAACAAGGGCTCGCTGCCCCAGAACGTGGGCTACGACGACTACCTCGGCTTCCTCTCCGTGTCCGACGAGTACACTGAGTGGCGGGACGTCTACTTCAACCCTGAGGTGGTCCTCAGCCCGGAGCGCTTCCGCTACATGGAGGAGTTGCCGTTCAACCACTACCAGGTCCACTGCACGCCGAAGGACCGGGACAAGTGCGACGACGTCAGACTCATCGAGCTCAACTTCATCAAGGAACTCGACACGGTCTGGGCACGCTACAGCGTCGAATTCATTCGAAAGATGAAGGGCAGCAAGAGCCCCTTCTTCCTCTACCACGCTGCACGGGGCTGCCACTTCGACAACTACCCCAACGACAAGTGGCTCGGCAGTTCCCGTGCGCGAACGTCATTCAGCGATTGCATGGTGGAGATGGATCACGTGCTCGGACAGCTGGTGGCCGCTCTCGAGGAGATCGGCGAGGTAGAGAACACGCTGCTCATCCTGAGTTCCGACAACGGTCCGGAGTGCGAGGTCCCGCCCCACGGCCGCTCGCCGTTCCGCGGCTGCAAGGGCTCGAGCTGGGAGGGAGGGGTCCGGGTCCCGACCTTCGCGTATTGGAAGGGCACCATCAGGCCGCGGAGGTCCGAGGGCCTCTTCGATCTGGCCGACATCCTGCCAACGGCGATGTCGCTCGCCGGCTATCCCGGGAAGGATCTCGCCCAGTTCGTCCCCAAGACGACCTACGTCGACGGCGTCGACCAGGCGTCGTTCTTGGTCGCCGACGATGGCCAGTCAGCACGAAAGAGCCGCATCTACACGCTGAACCAGTACCTGAGCGCGATCCGGGTAGACGAGTTCAAGTACATCTTCACCGCCGAGATCGAGAACGGCTTCTTCCAGAGGGGCGACTGGGGCGGGTTTAGCGGTCCGATTGCGACCGCCACGGGCGGTTCCGTGATGGTGAACCTCTATACTGACCCCAAGGAGGACGTCGGAGGCGGAGTCCGTCACATCCCCATGGCGGTCGCCGTCGGAGCGGAGATCGACGCCTACGTCCGGGACCTCATGCGGTATCCTCCGCGGTCGCAAATCGCGTTTCTCGACAACAACCCGCCTTTCTACAACATCCTACCGGTGGCGAAGGAACTCGTCGACGAGGAGCTGAAGAAGCTCCATGTGCCACCCATGGGAAGATAGGGTCGCCGCCGCAGATTTGGCGTACTTGGTGCAGTTCTTGTCAGTTACCGAATCTCATCGTCCTCATTTGGCGAGAGTTCGCCTTTCAGAACCTCGCCACTTCGTGGACTTGGCGCCCCCTTGCAGTCGTTCACGGACGGTTGATGTACGTCGACGGCTCGATTCGATTCCCGGCGCCTCCACCATTTGATCTCATTGCGCTTCGCCTGGTCGGGCGCCTCCGGTGCCCGCCTGGTGCCCCGCACTGCGGGGTCCTCGACTGCGTACGCCGGCCCATCGTGAACGGCCGGATCGGTCCATCGTGAACACGCGGATCGGAGCATCGTGAACGCCGGGATCGGCGTTCGTGAACACGAAGATTGGCATCGTGGATGGCGACGGAGCGACTGTCCATGCGGAAGACGCGAGAGATCCTGAGGCAGAGGTGGGAACTGGGGCGCACGCACCGCGAGATCGCGGCGAGCGTGGGGCAATCGCTCGGGGCGGTTGCGACCACGCTGGGCCGAGCGCAGGCGGCCGGTCTGGACTGGGCTCGGACGAAGACGCTCAACGACACGGTGCTGGAAGAGCTGCTCTACGGTTCGCGGCCCGAGGGAACCGCGCGACCGATGCTGAGGAAGCCCTACCGATCGGCCTCTACCGCCGCGATGCCTTGCCGTATGAGGCAGCGTTCCTTGCGGGGAAGAGCTTCCTCACATACCGAAGGAGTGGAGGGCGGCGCGTCACGCCGCTTCCCGACTTCTATATCGGCGCTCACGCAGCAATCGCCGGCCACCGGCTCCCCACCAGAGACCCGCGTCGGTATAGGACATACTTTCCACGACTCATCCTCCTCTCGCCGTGACCTGCCGAGAGACGAGGCGGAGGACTCTCCAGCTTTGGGCAGCCGCTAACGAGACGGCGGTCGACGCTACCGATGACGCCGAACCGAAGCGCGGGCACGGCGCGGCCAACAACCTCAGGCGCTTCCCTACGCTTCGCTCATGATGGGCCGAGGCCGAGACCTCGTGCAGTATCTCAGGGAATCGTAGTGCAGGGAGCGGCCAGACTCGTTGGAACCATCACAAGCGAGCCAAACATCTTGTCGAGATGCCTCCTACGTTTACGCCAACGCTCGGCCAGCCGTGCCTTGGCCGCCCCCCCACTCGTTGTTTCCGACCCCGCTGAATGCCCCGCGCGTGGAGACCGGCAGGCGAGAAGCAACGTTCAGCCGATCACTTCGAACCCGCTCGCACGCGCTGTAGCCGAGAGCGCGAGGTCGTGGGTGGCGAACGCCAGCCCCTCGTATTGCTCGCGCCAGCCCATGGCAGATACCAGGTGGATCGCATCCAGTGTGCCAAGCGGGGTAGGAAGCGGCTGGGCCGCACGCGCAAGGATCACACGCGTGATTTCGATTGTCTCAAGTCCCTCCAGGAGCCGAAACGCCACCTCGCGTCGCTCGGCGAGCGCTTGCGAATCAATCGCTGGAACCGCGAACCTCAGGCGATCGAGCGTGCGTAGGATCTCCACCTCGGCGAGCGAGCTCGTGACACCTTGTCTGATCTCCGGCCATTCGGAGAGTGGGTTCGGCTCGCTCAGGATCAGGCGGAGGATCACCGAGGAGTCGAGGTAGGCGATCACCGCCTTCGGTCCTCGAGGAGAATCGAAAGGCTACTGACCGGAAGAGCGAGAGATGGTAGGGCCTTGAGCGTCCGCTTGACGGTCGACAGGTCGCGGCTCGGTGGGCGTGTGACGATGCCGCTGCGCAGATCCGCAACAGGAACAACGCGAGCCACCGGCGTGCCCCGCTCCACCACGATGAGCGTTTCGCCTTTCTTAACCGCTCGCAAGTGACCACTAAGATGAGCCTTGAGGTCTGCAACGCCGACCTTCTTCATGACCACATCATAACCAGTATCGGTCATCAAGGCTAGCCCAGGTCCGCCTGAAGAGCCGATCGCGCGCCCGGAATCCGCGTAGCCGGGGGGAAAGACCCTACCGTTGCCAGAAGGGTCCCTCGGACGGTAGAGAGCCCGCGCCCGGTCGGCCGACCGGAGTGGACGCCAATCGACTTGGGCAGATCAACCACGGGGCACCACGCGGGCACCAGCTGCCCTGGGGGTTACTGCCGCTCCCCGCCCGCGGAGACCGGTAGGCGAGAAGGAACGGTCATGACTTCGAGCCCGCTCGCCCGCGCTGCAGCCGAGAGCACGAGATCATGGGTGGCGAACACCAGCCCCTCGTACTGCTCGCGCCAGCCCATGGCGGACACCAGATGGATCGCGCCCCCACTAGGTACCGGCCGCCAGCGCGAGGAGTTCCGCGCGGTCCGGGGCGAGGAGCGCCTTCACCCGGTCGACGGCGACGTCCGCGACGATGATCTCCCCCACCTCCTCGTTCACGGTGGCAAAGAGCCCGAGTTTCCGCATGCCCTCCGCCTGGTGTCGGTTATCCTCGGTCGGAGTCACGTAGTGGACGGACTGGATCTTGTACCGGTGCACGAGGAAGAGCTGCAGGAGAGTCATGAGCCTCTTCTTCCGCAGGGCCATGTCGAAGTTGTTCTGATCGCGGACGGAGAGGATGTTGCGTCCCTTGCGGTCCTGGATGACGGCGAAGACGACGTTAGCCGCCGGCTGGCCGTCCGGCCCCCGGAGCGAGAGCTCGAGCAGGTCCGAACCGGCGGTCCGCGGCTTGAGCGAGACCTTTAGCTTCACCCCCACGCCGTGGTGCTTCCGCCAGGCGTCGATCCACTCCTCGAGGAGCTTGGGCGGTACCTCGGTTTGGACGAGGTGCTGGTGCTGGGTCGAGCCCTGCCCCATCGCCTTCGTAGTGGCAGTGCGGCCGGAGATGGACATGAGCGCCGCGTCGGCGCGGGGGCCGCCCACAAGCGTCTGCGGGGTGCGGTAGCCGGATTCGAGCAGCCGGAACTTCCGCTGCAGCCGGGCGAGCGCGAGCATGCCGTCCTGGCGAAGCGCGGTGGCGAACTCCTCTGAGGCTAGCCCGTCGATCTGGTGGCCTCCGTAGGTGATGAAGTTGAAGACGAAGCCCATCTTCCCGAGCTCGGCGGGGAAGGCCCGCATCTGCTCGTCGCCCATCCCGGTCGTGTCCCAGTTGAAGGACGGCGAGAGGTTGTAGGCGAGCATCTTGTCCGGATGCACGGCGTGGATGGCGTCGGAGAAGGTCTTCGCGTCGTGCAGGTCGGCGGTCTTGGTCTCCATCCAAAGGACGTCGGCAAAGGGGGCGACCGCGAGCGACTTCGCGATTGCGTAGTCGATGCCGCCGCGCACCTGGTAGAAGCCTTCCGGCGTCTTCGGGTGCTCGCAGTCCCAGGAGACGTTCACCCCGAAGGCGCGCGCCTTCTCGCGGATGCGGTAGAAGGGCGCGCGTGCGGTCGAAGCGAGCCACTCCTCATTCGTGACCGGCGGCGGGTCGCCCTCGGCGTGGCGAAAGGCGATGACGTTGCCCACCGCCTCCGCGTACGTGCAAACCCCCGCCTCCTGCTGCCAGGCGTCCACGAACCGGTCGAAGACCCGGTCCAGGGCGGCGTCCACGTCCAGCCCGCCGGCGCGGTGCTCTGCGGCCGCCTCGGCGATGGCCTTCGCGAAGCCGGCCCTCGCAAGCCACCCGTCGGCGGCGGCGTACTCCTCGTCGGTGAGCGCGTAGAGCAGGTGGCCGGAGAGCTCCTCCACACCGGCCGCGTGGAACTGGCGAAGGATGGCCAAGAAGGCCGCCTTGAAGGTGGGGACGGAGACGTTCGTGGCGCCCAGGATGAAGGGCTGATCCCTTTCGTCGCTGCGGCCGTCGAGAAGCGTGGCGGACTCGGCGTCCGTGCGGGCCACGAGGATGCCGGGCACACCCATGATGTCGAGCTGGAACCGGGCCGCCGAGAGCCGCTTGACCTGCTCGTCCTCGGCGACCAGCACCTTCCCGCCCTGGTGGCCGCACTTCTTAACGCCGGGCTTCTGGTCCTCGATGTGGTAGCCGGGGACGCCGACCTCAACGAAGCGGCGGACGAGGTTGCGGACGTGGGCGTCGCCGCCGTGGCCAGTGTCCGCGTCGGCGATGATGAACGGGCGGAAGTCCACCTCGGGGGTGGAACGGCGCTGCTCCTCCGTCATGCGGGCGCGGGCGTGGAACTGGTTCCGGTCGGCGGTGATGAGCGCCCGGACGATGGGGGCCGCCTCCTCGGGGACCTGGCTGAGCGGGTAGCTGGCGAGGTCGGGGCCCGGGTCCTCGTGCGACGAGCCCTTCGCCGAGGTGGCCCAGCCGCCGAGGTAGATGCCCTCGATCCCCATCCGCTTCATCGCCACGGCCTGGCCCGGCGAATAGGGGCCGAAGGTGGTGATGCAGCGTCGCTCAGCGAAGAGCTGGCGGAGGCGGGCGTGGAACGCTTCGGCCGCCCCACGCGCCACCGCGTAGTCCGGCCGGATGGTGCCCCGCTGCTCCACAACCTCCCGCGCGGTGTGGACGCGGCGGATGCCGGCGAAGCGGGGGCTCGCGAACCACTCTCGCAGCGCGTCAACTTCCTTCTCGAAGTCCATCTCCCCTCCCGTGGTCGCAGGTGAGCCTCTTCACCTAATCGGGGCTCCCTTCAAGCACATTTCTTAGCGGAGGTGGAGGCCGAGAGTCACCTCGGACATGGGGTGCTGCCGGCGCCGGTCGCTTCGCGCGCTTCCTCGTCAGCCGACTGACCCAGCCGTTGACGGCTTCGTCGCCTCGTATCAGGTCGGCCCCGAGCCTCAATACCGGCCCGAGCTTCAGCGCGGGGCTTGAGGTGACCAGCGGCCCGCCGTGCCGGAGGACCCAGCACCCTGAGGCAGTCCTCCAGGTCCCATCGCTTCACTAGACCCTCGTGCACGTAACTGTGTACGACAGCAAGCATCCTGGCTACCAGCGTAAGCCCGAACACGGGCACAAGGTCGCCATCATGCGGGCGCGCAGGTAGAGGGGAATCCAACAGTAACTACAAGTAAACGAGGCCACCAAGCGGGCAGCAAAGCCCGCGGGTCGCTGAGGCTGCGGGTCGTGCCGCCTTCCGGAGCAACCGTTAGCCCAGCCCGGTGCGTTACAACTACGGCCAGTACCGGGCCAGGGAGAAGGACACTGGGCCGGGGGGCCAACCGGCCCGCCCCACTACAACGACCTTCCCGTCGGCTTGAATCGCGATGCCAGTGGCTTCGTCGCCATCGGTCGAGAACATCGTAGTCACGCTACCTTGAATCCCAAACCTCCGATCGATCTGGCCATCGGCGCGGAGGCGCGCCACGAGAAACGCACTTCTGCCGGGAGAGGTTGACGTCGCTGCTCCTGCAAAGATGATCTTGCCATCCGCCTGGATGGCGAGCGCGTTGGCCTGGGACACCGGCGTGCCGGTCACCTTGCCAGAGGAACCGAAGGCCCAGTCGAGCGTCCCATCAGGCAGATACCGGGCGAACGCGAACGTCCGGGAGTTGAAGGGGTAGCTAGCATCGGAAAACCCAGAGGCCACGATCTTCCCGTCTGGCTGTACGGTGACGCCACTAGCCCAAGAAAGGTTCCCGTTGTCGAACAGGGTCGTCAATTTGCCCGAGGAACCAAAGGTCGGGTCGAGACTGCCATCGGCATTGTAGCGAGCGAGCGCCATCGCGGGTTCCCCGGGGCTGCCGTAATTCGAGTAACCCGCGACCACGATCTTCCCATCGGCCTGCACTGCCAAGCTATTGATTCCGTCCTGGTCGGTTCCGATGGCGGTCATGACCGTGCCACCGTTTCCGAACGCCGCGTCGAGGCTGCCGTCGGCGTTGTAGCGCGCGAGAGCGAACGGCTGTGAAGAACTTGTGCTACTCGGAGTAGACATTCCGGCCACCAGGATCTTCCCATCCGGCTGTAACGCGACCGCGTTGGCCGCACTCCCGGCCCCCACAACCGTCATTACCGTGCCGGAACTTCCGAAGCTTGGGTCGAGGCTGCCTTCGGCCGTATAGCGAGCCAGCGCGAAGCCGGACGACAGCGGCCCAAGAATTGACCCGGCCGCAACAATCTTCTGATCCGCTTGGATGGCGAGACCGGTGACGTAGCAGGGATTGTTGCCAAAGGTGGTCGTCGCCGTGCCGCCGCTCGCGAAGCTATCGTCGAGGGTCCCGTCCGGGAGGTACCGGCTCACCACAAAAGAGGCTGCGGTGGTAGCCGAGTACCACAGGATTCCCCCCGCCAAGATCCGCCCGTCCGCCTGGACCGCGACGCTGGTCAAGTTGCCGTTCCTAGAGCCCGCGCCCGCGGTAACCTTGCCTTCGCCACCGAAACTGCCATCGAGCGCCCCGCCGAGGGCCGTGGCGGTGAAGTCCTGGCCGACGACGTCTCCACTGTTCAAATTCAGGCTTTTGGACGGTGGAGAAAAAGTGTAGAGGTCCTTCGAGGGCGTGAGAGTGTACGAGCCCCCGACGGCCGTCAGGGAGTACAGGCCTCCACTTGTGGTCGACGTCGTGCTGATCCCTCCACCACCACTCAGCGTGACCACAACGCCTTCAGCCGTGGCGCCCGAAACCTTCCCTGACACCGTGTATTGCTTCTCGCCTCCACAGGCTGCTGCGAAGAGCAACGCGCAAGCCAGAAGTACCTTTTCGGACCCGAACACTGGCGTTTTTCCCTCCCGGCCGTCATGGTCCAGGTGCCTGCGCTGCGGGCGAGCGAGACGCCACCGCCTCGGGACTATGGACAGCATCATTCACTTTCGCAGGCTGCATGATTTCAGCACACCACAGCTGACTCACGTCCTAGTGCACGGCCGAGCTCAAAACACTCTTCAACGAGGGTGCGGCGCAGTACTCACGGTGTCAAGCGTCCTGCAGCGTCCTGTCCTGCAGCGTCCGCGCCGTTCCGTCAGCAGAGGGCCGCGTGAACTTGTCCCAAGGCAGTTTGGAAGCGCCCCGCTGCCTCTGGAGCCCGGGGTCCAAGGGATCGTCTCGATCGAGCCGAACGGTCTTGGACCGCGCGGTCCCAAATGGGGGGTGCTGACGCTCTCGGACGGTGACGTTGGACACACCGACAGCGTGCTTGCAGGGGTCTGTGGCAGGCGATCGGCAACGAGAGGAACCGAAACGACAAATCTCGATATTCATCGATGGCCCGTGTCTCGGAAGGGAGCCCGGCGCGTGAACACGAGCACCTGCGTTCGACGGACGCATCCGTCCGAGTGCCAGCTATGAAGCCATACGCGTCGTCCTCAATGGCTGACGGCTGGCCTCTGCGCAGCGACGAAGACGGCGAATGCAAGTCCGGCGACTAGGACTACGCCCCCGAGATGAAAAGCGAAGAGGTGGGGCAGCGCCGAATGCGAGCGACAGGTGATCTGGAGCGCGGCGTCCGCAGCGAGTGCGCCGGCTATGGCCGCGGCGCCAACCGTGTAGCGCACGTATCGGCGTGTCGCTCTGCGTGCGCCAATCCAGCCAACCGCAGCGACGGCGGCCGACGCGGCGAGCTCGATCGCCACGCACTCGACCCCCCCGCCGGCATCCAGAGCGCCCATCCGCCCCCCGAAGAGCGCCGCCACCACCGCGGCGGCCACCGCAACCGCCACCGCGGCCAGGGCTAGCCGCCCGGCGAGGGCAGCGACGGCCAGCGCAGCGACGGCCAGGCCGACGGCGACGATCCAGTCGTGTGGGGCGCTCGACCGCTGGCGCGCGAAGGCGACGAGTAGAACCACGGTCCCAAGGCTGCCGAAGAGAGGTAGCAGCGAGAAGCGGGGGGCAAACGTGGCGTGCTGCGTCTGGACGGCCCCCTTATTGATGGCAGCCCACTCGTCGAATTGCGCCATCACCCTATCGTTCAGGGCGGGCGAGGGTGAAGGCTCCGGTAGCCGCCCGACCGCCTGCCGTGTCACCTCGAGCTGCCGGACGTAGGCCCTGCAGCCGTCGCACCCCTGAAGGTGTTCGCCGAATCCACGACGGACGGGTTCGGTGAGGCCTCCCTCGAGCCACTCCGTGGCCATCTCGGTCATCTGTTTGCAGGTCGGCATCACTTCATACCGCCCAAGCGGTCCTCCAGAGCCTGCCGCACCTTTGCCCGGGCGCGGTGAAGGAGCACCCTTTGGTTAGTCACGGTAATGCCCAGAAGATTACAGATCTCGTCCGTTCCCAGTCCCTCGATGTCGCGCAGCGTCATGACGGTCCGCTGGGCCTCTGGGAGCGCCTCGATCGCCGCCTCGATCGCCGACCGAGTCTCGGCTCCCTGGGCGAGCCGCTCGGGGTCCTCGGTGGTCCACGGCGAAGGCGGCTCGCGCCACGCCCCGCTGTCGTCGAAGCGGTCCAAGTCGACAGCCGACTCCGAGCCCTCACCCGGACCGGCAAGGGCAGAGAAGGGCACCGTTCTGCCCTCGCGCACGAGTCGCGTTCTGGCCCTGAATGATCCCCTCATCTCATAGAGGCAAGTTCTTGAAATTCGGGATCGAGGGGATCACGCTGGCGACTCGTGAGCGACCAACCTCTCGACCGCGACCGGATCACGAAGCTCGTTTCCACCATCTTTGCCGATGATCT
>DATKJV010000017.1:0-54972 GCA_035543235.1 Anaeromyxobacteraceae bacterium
CGGAAGACCAAGACCCATGCGATCGCCCTCCCCGGCGATCGCCGTATGATGATCTCACGGACCTGCGAGGCAACTATGCGAGCGGCGCCGCCAAATTGCCCATTCGTTCCGATCCCTTGGCCCTTAACTGATCGGCATTGCCGCTAAGGGGCGCGCGGCCCTTCCTCCACGATCACCGCGCGGGGGAAGTTCCCGTAGTTCTCGAGGCACTCGCGCGACGTCCCGCGCAGGAACACGCCCACCGTGTGCTGGCCGGGCCCGACCCGCCCGAAGAGCGCCGAGACCGTCACCGGCGCGGAGCCGCCGGCGGCGTTCGGGGGGACGTAGACGACCGCGCGGCCGCCGCCGCCCTCCTGCTCCTCGTCCGGCTTGCCGTCGATGCGCAGCTGGAAGTCGCAGAACGTGCCGGGCTCCCCCATCGCGTCCACGTGCGTGTTCCAGGTGAGGAGCACGGTCGTGTTCGCCGCAAGCTTCGAGAACTGGCCGATGTCGCGCAGCCGCGAGTAGTTCGCCCCGATCGCGGCGCTCGAGGCGCCGTCCGAGTACTCGAGCCGCTTGCGGCTCGTGATGGACTCCGAGAGCCGGGTCTCGAGCGCGCTGATGCGCGCCTCGTTGGCGAGGCGGTGCTCCTCGACGGTCCTCTCCACGGTGCCGACGTGCCCCTGCTGCACGAGCGCGGCGCCCTGGAGCGCCTGCTGGCCCCCCTCCACCTGCTTCACGCGGCGCGACAGCTCCTGGAGCGCCGCCTCCACGTCCGTCGCGGCGAGGTCGGTCCCCTCGTTCGAGAAGGAGAGGTGGGAGGCCTTCCGGGGCGCGGACGCGAGCAGCCACGCGGCGGCGGGCACCCCCACGACCGCGACGGCGCCGAGCGATGCGAGGAGCGCGACCCTGGGCTTCATCCGTCCTTCCCGAGGCGGCGATGAGAGCACGGGACCCCGGGCGAAGTCGAGCCCGAGGTGACGCTCGCGCCCCCGGGCGCTAGGATTCCGTCGTGTCCCACGACCGCGCCGCCGCCTGGTCCCTCCTCGCCGAGCACACGAAGTCGCAGCCGCTGCGCCGCCACGCCCTCTCCGTCGAGGCCGCGATGCGGGAGCTCGCCCGCAGCCGGGGGATCTCCGACCCCGCGGAGCTCGAGCGCTGGGGCGTCGTCGGGCTGCTCCACGACTTCGACTACGAGCTGTATCCCACCGAGCAGGACCACGTCTTCCGCGGCATGGAGATCCTCCGGGCGCGGGGCTGGCCCGAGGACGTCATCCGCGCCGTCGGAGCCCACGCCCTCTACACCGGCATCGAGCGGGTCGAGCCGGTGGAGAAGGCCATCCTCGCCGCCGACGAGCTCGCCGGGTTCGTCGGCGCCTGCGCGCTGGTGCGGCCGTCGAAGAGGATCGCCGACGTGCCGGTCGAGTCGGTGCTGAAGCGCATGAAGGAGAAGGCCTTCGCCCGCTCCGTCGACCGATCCTACATCGTGCGGGGCGCGGACGAGTGGGGCCTCGCGCTCCCGGAGCTCGTGGCGCTCGTCTTGCGCTCGCAGGTCCCCATCGCGGCCGCGCTCGGACTCGGCGGGGCCCCGCCGCCGGACTGGCCGGACGCCCCCGTGCCACCCGTCCCGCCCGCTCCCTGAAGGGCGCTGCGCCCCCGGGATCGCCCTTCCGGCCTCCGGGCGGGGGGATTATCCTCCGCGCGCTTGGCACGCCTACGACGGAACCCGGCGGGCCGCGCCACGCTCGCCGCGCTGGCGCTCCTCGCCGCGCCCGCCCGGGGCGAGGAGCCTGCGCCGCCCGCCGGGGCGCCCGGGACGGCTCCTTTGCCGGCGAAGGAGCTGCCGGAGCACGACTGGTTCGCGCCGATCGCCGAGATCGTCGGCTTCAACGCCGTCAACTGGGCCATCGACCGCTACGTGCTCAAGGCCGACTGGGCGAAGGTGAGCGGGGCGACGATCTGGCGGAACGCGAGGTTCGTCTGGACCTTCGACACCGACGACTTCAACACGAACCAGTTCCTCCACCCCTACTCCGGCAGCTTCTACTACACGGCCGCCCGCTCGAGCGGCTTCGGCTTCTGGGAGTCGAGCCTCTTCGCGTTCGGCGGCTCCCTCATGTGGAAGCTCGCGGGGGAGGTGGGCCCGGCCTCCATCAACGACCAGATCACGACGCCCATCGCCGGCACCATCCTCGGCGAGGCGCTCTTCCGGATCTCGCGCCTCGTGCTCGGCGGGGGTCCGAGCCCGAACGCCGGCCGGCAGGTCGGGGCGCTCCTCATCTCGCCTGCCTCGCAGCTCAACTACTGGCTGCTCGACGGCCACATTAAGGACCCCGACCCGCCGGTGCCGAGCTACCGGGGCCACGTCTCCGCGGGCGTGTCGCTCGGCAACGCGGCGGGGGAGTTCGGGAGCTTCAGCGTGCCCTTCCAGGCGCGCTTCGCCTTCCAGCTCACCTACGGCCTGCCGGAGGACGTGCGCCTGCACCTGCCCTTCGACCACTTCGAGGCCTCGCTCGAGCTCTCCTCCGCGACCGCGCAGCCCTGGGCCTACCTGCACGACCCGCGCGGGCCGGAGTGGCTCCTCGAGGTGCGCGGCCTCGCGCTCGGCGGCGAGACGCCCACCGGCGAGCCCGGGCGGACGCTCTACGGGCTCTACGGCCTGTTCGACTTCGGCGGGCCGGTGCTGGTCCGCGTCGGCGAGACCGGGTTCGGCCCGGGCGCCGCGATCGCGGAGCACCTCGCGCGGGACGTGCTCGTCGAGGCGACCTTCATCGCCGCGCTGACCTTCGGGACGGCGGGGGGCTACGCGCCGAGGGTCGTCGACCGGGACTACGCCTACGGGGTCGCCGCCTTCTTCGTGGCCGACGGGAAGCTCTTCTGGGGCGACCGGACGGAGCTCCACCTGACCGGCCGCGCCGTCGCGGTGCCCGACGCCGTGGGCGGCGGCTCCGAGGAGCTCGTGCTCGGGACGGCCTCGGCGCGGGTGCGGATCGCCGGTCCGCACGCGGTGTCGCTCGACGGGACGGCCTCCTTCCGCAACGTCGCCCTGCCGGGCTCGAGCTACCGCGAGCGCTCGGTCTACGCGGGCGCGTCATACGCCTTCCTGTTCGGCTCGGGGCGATAGGAGCCCCGGAAGCGCGGAGCCCGGCCGCGGCCGCGGGCCGGGGCCGGGCTCGCGCAGGAGGAGGCCTCCTAGTCCTTCGCCTGCCCGCCGCGCCGCAGGAACGCGGGGATGTCGTACTGGTCCTCGTCGAGCTGCTGGTAGGGCGCCACCTCGCGGGCGGCGCGGGCCGGGGCCGGGCGCGGGCGCGGCGCGGCCTCCGACGGGGCGGCGCGGGCGGGCACCGCCTTCGGCTCGGCGGGCCGCGCCGCGGCCGGCAGCGGGGGAGGGGCGAGCCGGGGCGAGGCGACGGCCGGCAGGGTGGCCTGCTTCGGCGCCGGGGCGCGGACCGGGGCCTCCTTCGCCGCGGCGAAGCCGGTGGCGATGACCGTGATCTTCACCTCGTCGCCCATCCGGTCGTCGACGACCGAGCCGAAGATGATGTTCGCCTCGGGGTCGGCCGCGGCCTGCGCCATGGAGACGGCCTCGTTCACCTCGTGCAGGGTGAGCGACGAGCCGCCCGTGATGTTGACGAGCAGGCCCATCGCCCCGTCGAGGGTCACGTCCTCGAGCAGGGGGGAGCTGATGGCCGACTGCATGGCCTCGACGGCCCGGCTCTGGCCCGCGGCGCGGCCGGTGCCCATGAGCGCCATGCCCTGCTCGGCCATGATGGTGCGCACGTCGGCGAAGTCGACGTTCACGAGGCCGTGGACGGTGATGAGGTCGCTGATGCCCTGCACGGCGTTCAAGAGCACCTCGTCGGCGCGCTGGAAGGCGTCGGCGAGCGACATGTTCTCCCCGGCCACCGAGAGCAGCCGCTGGTTGGGGATGACGATGAGCGTGTCCACGGCCTGGCGGAGCTCGGCGAGGCCGGCCTCCGCCTGCTTGCGCCGCTTGTTCCCCTCGAACAGGAAGGGCTTCGTCACGACGCCCACGGTGAGGGCGCCCGTCGACTTCGCGATGTCGGCGATGATGGGGGCGCCGCCGGTGCCGGTGCCGCCGCCCATCCCGGCCGTCACGAACACCATGTCGGCGCCGGACAGGGTGTCGAGGATGGAGTCCTTCACCTCGAGGGCCGCCTCCCGTCCCCTCTCGGGGTTCGCGCCCGCGCCCAGGCCGCGCGAGACGCTCTTGCCGAGCTGCAGCTTCACGTGCGCCCGGTTCGCGTTCAGCGCCTGGACGTCGGTGTTCGCGGCGATGAACTCCACGCCCTCGAGGCGCCCGGCCACCATCGTGTTGATGGCGTTGCCGCCGCCGCCGCCCACGCCGATCACCTTGATCTTCGCCGCCGGTTCCCGGTTCTCGTACTCGATCATGTCTAAGGGCCCTCCGGGGCTAGAAGATCTCGCCCAGCCATTCCTTCATGCGGTTCTTGACCTTGCGGTAGACGTTCTCCTCGCGGATCTTGAAGTAGGGGCTGTTCTCGCCCTGCTGCGCGCCGTAGATGACGAGCCCCACCGCGGTCGCGAACTGCGGGCTCTTCACCACGTCCACGAGCCCCCCGATCCCCCGGGGCAGGCCGCGCCGGACGGGGACGCCGAGGACCTCCTCGGCCATCTCCGCCATCCCGGAGAGGAGCGTGGAGCCGCCGGTGATGACGACGCCGGAGGCGATGCTCTCCTCGAGGCCGCACCTCTGGATCTCGTGCTGCACGAGCATGAAGATCTCCTCCACGCGCGGCTCCACGATCTCCGCGAGGATCTGGCGCGAGAGCACCCGCGCCTGCCCGCCGCCGACGCTCGGGACCTCGATGGTCTCGCCCCGGTCCACCATGGAGGCCATGGCGCAGCCGTAGGCCTTCTTGATGCGCTCCGCCTCGTGGGTGGGGGTGCGCAGCCCCACCGCGACGTCGTTCGTCAGGTGGTTCCCGCCGAGCGAGAGGACCGCGGTGTGGGCGATGGCGCCGTTCGAGAAGATGGCGATGTCGGTCGTGCCGCCCCCGATGTCCACGAGGCACACCCCGAGCTCCTTCTCGTCCTCGGACAGGGTCGCGAGCGAGCTCGCGAGCGGCTGCAGCACGATGTCGGCGACGTTCAGGCCGGTGCGCTGGGCGCACTTGACGATGTTCTGGGCCGAGCTCACGGCGCCCGTGACGATGAGGGCCTTGGCCTCGAGCCGGACGCCGCTCATCCCCACCGGCTCCTTCACGCCGTCCTGGTCGTCCACCAGGAACTCCTGGGGGAGGACGTGGATCACCTCGCGGTCGAGCGGGATGGCGACCGCCTTCGCCTGGTCGATGACGCGGTCCACGTCGGTCTGCTTGACCTCCTTGTCCTTGATGGCGACGACGCCGTGGGACGGGAAGGCCTTGATGTGGCCGCCGGCGATGCCGGTGTAGACGGTGGTGATCTCGCACCCCGCCATGTGCTCGGCCTCCTCGATGGCCCGCTTGATGGAGGCCACCGTGGCGTCGATGTTCACGACCACGCCCTTGCGCAGCCCCTTCGACGGGTGCGACCCGATCCCGATGATGTCGATGCCCTCGTCGGTGACCTCCCCGACGATGGCGCAGATCTTGGTGGTCCCGATGTCGAGACCGACCAGGATGTCTCCGCTCTTCGCCATGTGCTACCTCCGGGCGAGTGGCGCATCGCGCCCACGCCGCCGACCCGGGCCCTCTCGGGCCCCTTCTGCCCTCGCCGGGGCGGGCACGACGCCCGCCCCCTCCTTCTCGCCACCGCGCCCCGCGGGCCGCACCGCCACCCGATCCGGGTGGCTGCGGTCCTCGAGGTGAATCACCTCCGCCTTCCGTCCCTCGGCGCGGAGCGCCAGCAGGACCTGGTGCAGGCGGCGGAGCCTGTCGGGGATCTCCTGCGACTCCCCCTGTCCAAGGAGCACCTGCGTTCCCTCGTCGCCGACGTAGAGGACGACCCCCTCCTCGCCGTCGACGTGGATCTCCGAGACCGGCGCGAGGGGGCCGAGCCCCTCGCGCCCGTACGCGTCGAGGACCGCGAGCACCGCGCCCATCCGCCTCGCGAAGAGCGGGTTGTGCTGCTCGAACTCCTTGCGGGAGAAGCCGGTGACGAGCGGCAGGTCGAGCCCGTCGCCCGGGGCGGCGCGCTTGAAGATGGCCCCGTCGCGGTCGACGAGGTAGAGGCTGCCGAGCTCGACGATGGCGCGGGGCTCTCGCTCCACGACCCGGACCTCGAGGGCGGGCGGCAGCCGCCGGTACACCGTGGCGCGCGCGATCCAGGGGTGGCGCTCGACGGCGGAGGCGACCGCGTCCACGGCGGACGAGAAGAGCTCGTCGCCGACCTTCACCGGCGAGAGCGAGAGCACCTCGGCCTCGGAGGCGCGGGCGAGCCCCTTCACGCGGATGGAGCGGATGCGAAGGAGGTCGCCGGAGGACAGCTCCCGGAGGCCGAGGGCGAGGACGGCCGAGGCGCCGACGATTCCCGCCGACCAGAGGCCGGCGAGCTTCAGCCCCTGGCGCAGCGCGCTCGGCGGGGGCGCGGGGCGCTCCCGGTCGACACGCCTCCTGTTGCGGCCGCGCGCCACCCACCGCCTCCCACACCCACCGACACCGGGCGCAAACGGGCGCTATCGCCCGATCCTGGAGAATGCCGCACGGATCCTCAGTGTCCAGTTTTTTCGCCGGCCGCCGAGAGCCCCGGGCGACGGGGCGGCGCGGTACCCTCTGGGCGCATGAGGAGGGGAGCCTCGATCGCCGCGCTGGCGCTGATCGCCGCGGCCCCGCTCGCCACCCTGGCGCAGCGCGCCCCGCCCGCCGGGGTGCCGGACCGGGAGCCCACGGCGGCCGCGGCGCCGAACCCGCTCGCTCCGCGGGACGGCCCCGTCGCCTCCTCGCACGGACCCTACGTGTCGGGTGACTGCGCCGTGTGCCACGCCGAGGACGGCAAGCGCGTCGGGCCGGCCCGGAAGCCCGTGAACGACGTCTGCCTCGAGTGCCACGGCGAGTTCGGGAGGGCGGCCGACGCGAAGGGGATGCGCCACCCGGCCCCGACCCGCGCCTGCACCGCCTGCCACAACCCGCACAACTCCCCGAAGAAGAGCCTCCTCCTGTGAACGTGGGACCGGCTCCCCTTGGGCCGGATCAAGGCAGGCGCCCCCCGAGCGGGGGGTAGTATCCCAGGTTTCCCATTCGTTCGGAGCGTGCCCCATGACCCTGCCGAGCTCCCGCGCGACCTTCGCCCTAGCAGCCCTGGCGCTCGCGGGGGTCGCGCTCGCGGCGGACCCGGCCGTGAAGAAGAAGGCGCCCCCGGCGCCGGCCCGGGTGGCGCCGCTCCCGCCCGGCGAGAAGGTGGGCTGGAGCCACGCCCCGTTCGAGGCGGGCGACTGCGGGATCTGCCACCAGCGCAGCGACCCCAAGAGCCCGGGCCCGCTCGTGAAGAGCGGCAACGAGCTCTGCTACACGTGCCACGAGGAGTTCGCGGAGATCATGGCGCGGAAGTCGAAGCACCCGCCGGCGGAGCAGAACTGCACCTTCTGCCACAACCCGCACAACTCCAAGGAGCGCAAGCTCCTCGTCGCCGAGCAGACGGCGCTGTGCTTCGGGTGCCACGACGACATCCGGGGCATCGCCGAGAAGTCCAAGGTGAAGCACGCGGCGCTCACCACCGGCCAGAGGTGCGCGAACTGCCACAACCCGCACGGCGCCAACGTCGAGCACCTGCTCGTGCAGCTCCCCTTCGACCTCTGCGTCAACTGCCACTCGAAGGACGGGATCTCCGACGGGCGCGGCGGGTACGTGACGAACTTCAAGAAGTGGCTGGACGAGAACAAGGTCTGGCACGCGCCGGTCGAGGCGAAGGACTGCAGCGCCTGCCACAAGGTCCACGGGAGCGACAACTTCCGGCTGCTCGTCGCCGAGTACCCGGCGAAGTTCTACTCGCCCTACGACCCGGCGAACTACGCGCTCTGCTTCGGCTGCCACAACGACAAGGTCGTGTCCGAGCCCACGACGACCACGCTCACGGGTTTCCGGGACGGGTCCCGGAACCTCCACTACCTGCACGTGAACAAGTCGGACCGCGGCCGCACCTGTCGCGCCTGCCACGAGGTGCACGCCTCGAAGCAGGACCACCACATCCGCGACGGCGTGCCCTACGGGACGAAGGGCTGGATCCTCAAGCTGAACTACACGAAGACCGCGACGGGCGGCTCGTGCGCCAAGACCTGCCACGAGACGAAGACCTACTCGAACAGGCCCGCCGGGAAGAAGTAGGGCCCTCCGGTGAACGCCGCCGTCCTGCAACGGCTCGCCTGGCCCGCGCTGGCGCTCGCCGCCGCGCTCGCGGCTCGCCCGGCCGCGGCGCTCGCCGCGCCCGGCGAGGCGCTCCCGAACCCCGAGCTTCCGACCCTCGACGGCGGGAGGGCGACGCTGCTCTCCACCTCGGGAGAGGTGAGCGTCTTCGTCTTCGCGCGCCCCGGGCAGGACCACTCCGCCCGGACGCTCCGCGAGGTGGCCGGCTGCGTCACCGACTTCCGGGAGAGGCGGGTTCGCTGGGTGGTGGTGATGTCGGCGGCGTTCCCGAAGTCCCAGGTGCGCGCGGCGATGGCCGAGGCGGGGCTCGAGGTCCCGGTGCTGCTCGACGCCGGCGACGCCCTCTACGACCGCCTGGGCGTCCGCCTCCATCCGGTGGTCGGGATCGCCGACCGGACCGGGCGGCTCGCCGCCATGATGCCGTACCAGGCCGTGAACTACTGCGAGGCGATGAAGGCCCGGGTGCGCTTTCTCCTCGGGGAGATCGACGAGGCCGCGCTCGAGCGGGCGCTCTCGCCGGCGCGCGCCGACATGCCCGGCGCGAGCCCCAAGGCCGTCGCCAACCGCGACCTGAACCTCGGGCGCCGCCAGCTCGAGCGGGGGATGCCGGAGAAGGCGCTCGCGAGCGCCCGCAGCGCGCTCCTGCGCGACGCCGACTGCGGCCCGGCCCACGCGCTCGCGGCCCAGTCCCTCGCGGCGCTGGGGCGCTGCCCCGAGGCGAAGCCCGAGATCGAGGCGGCGCTCCGGGCGGACCCGAGGGACCCGGGAGCGCTCGCCGCGCGCGCCGCCTGCGCGAGGTGAGCTCCCCCGCCATGCGGACGGCGGTCATGGCCGGCCTCCTCGCCCTCGCGGCGGCGTCCGGCGCCCTCGAGCACCCCGAGCCGGGGACGAGAATCGAGAGCGAGGAGCTGCCCCCGCTCGGCGGCGGGGCGCGGCGCCCCCTCCTCGAGCCCGGGCGGGTCACGGTCTTCGTCTTCGTGCGGCCCGGCCACGATCACTCCGAGGAGGCCCTCGCCCGCCTCGCCGCCCTCGAGCGGGAGTTCGCTCCGCGGGTGCGGTTCGTGGCCGTCGTCTCTGGCGACGCGCCGGAGGCCGCGGTCCGCTCCATGGCCGCCCGGGCCGGGGCCTCGATGCCGGTGCTCGTCGACCCGGGCGACCAGCTCTACGGCCGGCTCGGCGTGCGCGTCCATCCCCTCACGGGAGTGGTCGGCGCGGACGGCCGCCTCGTCGCCTGGGAGCCGTTCCAGAAGGTGAACCAGGGAGAGGTGATCCGGGCCTGCATCCGGGAGGCGCTCGGCGAGATCTCGGCCGCCGAGGCGGCCGCGGCGCGCGCGCCGTCGAAGGGCACGATGCCCGGCGACGACCCGCGCGCGGTGGCCCGCCGCGACGTGAAGATGGGGCAGATGCTCCTCGAGCGCGGGAGCCTCGAGCCCGCGCTCCGCGCCGCCGAGCGCGCGCTCGCGCGCGACCCGGAGGCGGCCGGGGCGCGCTCGCTCGCCGGCCGCGCGCTCGCCGGGATGGGGCGGTGCGCCGACGCGATCGCCGAGCTCGAGCGCGCCCTCGCTGCCGACCCGTCCGACGCCGCGGCGGCCGCCGCCAGGAAGGGGTGCTCGCCGTGAGCCCGTGCCGCCGCCCGTCGCTCGCCGGCGCCGCGCGGCTCCTCGTCGCGTGCGCCATCGGGGCGCTCGGCCGGGCGGCCCCCGTCGAGGCCATCGAGCACCAGAAGCCCGGCACCCCGCTCCCGGACGAGCGGCTCGCGACGGCCTCGGGGAGCGCCCGGCCCTACCTCGAGGCCGGGCGGGTGAGCGTGTTCGTCTTCTTCCGCCCCGGCCAGGACCACTCCGAGGATGCGATGAGGCGGCTCGAGGCGCTCCGCGAGGAGTTCTCCGGCAAGGTCTCCTTCGTCGCCATCGTGTCGGGGTCGGCCCCGCCGGCCGAGGTCGCCCGGGCCGTGGCCGCCTGGGGGGTCCGCATGCCGGTGCTCGTCGACGAGGGCGACCGGCTCTATGGCCTCCTCGAGGTCCGCCTCCACCCGTTCGCCGGGGTCGCGGACGCGAGCGGGCGGCTCGTCGCCTTCGAGCCGTTCCGGAAGGTGAACTACTCCGAGGTGCTCCGCGCCCGGATCCGCTTCGCGCTCGGCGAGATCTCCGAGGCCGAGGTCGCCCGCGCCCTCGACCCGCCGCGCGCGACGATGCCAGGAGACGACCCGCGGATGGTGGCCCGCCGGGACCTGAAGCTCGGCCGCATGCTCCTCGAGCGCGGGCAGCCGGCGAAGGCGCTCGAGTCCGCGCGGAAGGCGCTCGAGCGCGACCCGTCGTCCGCGCCCGCGCACGCCCTCGCGGGGCGAGCGCTCGCGGCGAGCGGAGACTGCGCCGCCGCCCGCTCCGAGATCGAGGAGGCCCTGCGGCTCGATCCCGCGGACGAGGACGCGCTCGCCGCGAAGGCCGCGCACTGTCCCCCGGCGCCGGGGCGGTAGGGGCGCCCTCATGGCGCCTTCGGGCCGGGAGGTGCCACGGGCTCGCCCTGGAGCCTCTCGCACGCGCGCGCGTCCCCCTTCACGCACGCGTTCTTCCACTCGATCACGTCCGCGCAGTCGCCCGTCGTCCCGTACCCTTACACGGCGGATGCGGCGAAGACCGCCCCGACGAGCAGCGAGGCCCAGACCGTGTCCATGATCGGGTCCGCCTGGCTCGTCGTGCAGGTGACCTCCTGGTCGGGCGACCACCGTCGAGGCCGCTCGCCGGCTCCCCCCGGCGGAGTCAGGGAGAGGGGGTGGAGGGCCGCAGCAGCATCCTCACGTCGAAGACGACGAGCGTTGCCGCGTCTCGCAGCGCCAGCGAGAGGCTGAGGGAGTAGGCGTCCGCGGTCGCCCCCACCCACGGGACATCGCCGGCGCTGCCGGAGCCCCGGTATTCGTGGGCGAGGATGGGCCGGCCCTTGGAGAAGAGCTGGACCTCGAGGAGGACCCCGGCCTTGTACACGGAGCACGCGTCGACCTGCACCTCCTTGATCCTGGCGACCAGCCAGTGCGCGCCCTCCGGGTCGGGGGCCACCCAGATCCCGGCGAGCCAGAGCTCCATCTCGAGAGCGGCCTTCACCCACGCCGGAACGCTGTCCGCGGTGGTGATGGTGCGGGAGGGGATCTTCTCGCAGAAGAAGTTGTTGTTGTTTCCGAGCTTGGAGCGATCGCGACGTTCGTCGATGACGATGACGGCCACGGCAGGATCCTGCAGGACGGGGGGCTCCCTCTCAGCGGCCAAGTTCTCGCTCGAGGCAGGCGGATATTCCAGCCCCACCTCGCTGCTGTAGTTGGCCGTGGTGCATCCCTGCGACGGCGCGGAGGCGGCGAGGAGGACCGCGAGTCCGAGGCCCGGGAGCGGGCTTGCGTGGCGCGTGGGAACGGGCACGGCGACGGCTGCCTCCCGATCGAGCCGCTGATCCCTGGTGTCCCTCGCCCCGAAGATAGGGACTGTGACCTCGGGTCAATAGGACCCGTCCGGGATGGACGGCCTGGCGGGAGACGGCCGTGCGCCCTCCCGTCAGGGTGCCGCCCGCGGAGGCGTGTTCCGGGGGAGGGGCGACGAGGGGCCTCGCCGGCCTCAACGCCGCTCCGGGCCTGCCGCGGGATCGGGCTCGGGAGCGCCGCGGAGCCGCTCGCAGGCCCGCGCGTCCCCCTTCGCGCAGGCGTTCTCCCACTCGATCAAGCGGGCGCAGCGCCCCGTCGCGCCGTAGCCGTAGACGGCCGAAGCCCCGTAGAGCACGCCGATGGCGGCCGACGAGAGCGACAGGCCGAACGCGGCCTCCTGGAGGCCGCACATGGAGCCCGCTCCCCCGCTGCAGGAGCCATGGACCGTCACCATCCCGGCGACGCCGAGGCCGACGAACGCCGCCGCTCCCACGGTGTCGAGGATGGGCGCCACCTTGTCCGTCGTGCAGTGGATCGCGGTGGAAGGCTCGACGGGGAGCGGCGGCGGCTTCTGCAGGCCCCAGCCGATCCAGGAACAGCCGGGCGCGGCCGCGGCGAGCATCGCCGCGGCGATGCGGAGGGTCCTCTCGATGTCCGCACGCGGGCCCAAGGAAGACCTCCCTCGCACGCGGGCGCCACAGAGGAACAGTGGAGACGGCGCCCGCGGACGCCAGTCTCCAGGCGGGGGTCGGCGTGGGACGGCCCGGCTTCCCGGCGGGTATTTGCCCTCCGGGGAAGCGACGCGGGGGCCGTGGTTCTGGCCCGACGGGACGTGCCGGGCCGGCTGCGGTCCTCCCTGCCCTCCGGCGAGGTGAAGGCGCCGATCGCCCGCGTCGTCGACGGACGGAGCGGCCGGCGCGCGGAGGGGGACGAGTCGGACCGGTTCGAGGACTGCCCGCCGCTCCGCCGCGCGGGACCCGCCTCCTCTGGGAGGTCCGGGGGACCCCCGCCCGGAACGGCCGCGGGGGCGGCTAGGCCTTGAGCGAGGCTCCCTCGAGGAGCCGCTCGCACAGGTCGGCGAAGGAGATGCCGTTCCCGGCGGCGATCTTCGGGACGAGCGAGGTCGGCGTCATCCCGGGCAGCGTGTTCACCTCGAGGATGTAGGGCTCCCCCGAGGGGGCGACGATGAAGTCCTGGCGGGTCGCCCCGGAGCAGCCGAGCGCCGCGTGCGCCACCTCGGCGGCGCGGCACACGCGCTGCTGGGCCTCCGGGGAGATCCGCGCCGGGTAGAAGTAGCGGGTCGTGCCGGCCGTGTACTTGGCCGCGTAGTCGTAGAACTCGCCGGCGGGCACGACCTCGATGGCGCCGAGCGCGCTGCCGTCGAGGACCGCCACCTGGATCTCGGCACCGCGGATGTAGCGCTCGACGATCACGTCGCCCTGGTAGCGGGCGGCCTCGACGCACGCCTCCCGGAGCGCGTCCGGCTCCCGGACGATGCGGACGCCGACCGAGGAGCCCTCCGCGGCGGGCTTCACGACCGCCGGCAGGCCGAAGGGGATGTCGGCGACCCCGACCCGACCCGCCTCGGCGCGGGGGATCACCCGGTACTCGGCGATGGAGAGGCCGTGGTCGCGGAAGAGGAGCTTCGAGAACGTCTTGTTCATCCCGAGCGCCGAGGCGAGGACGCCCGAGCCCGTGTAGGGGATGCCCATCGACTCGAGCAGCCCCTGCACGCAGCCGTCCTCGCCGTAGCGGCCGTGCAGCGCCACGAAGGCGACGCGGGCGCCGGCCTCCGCGAGCCGGTCCGCGACCTCCAGGTCGACGTCGATGAGCGTGACGTCGTACCCCTTCGACCGGAGCGCCTCGGCGCAGCCGGCGCCCGACTTGAGCGACACCTCGCGCTCGCTCGAGCGGCCTCCGTAGAGCACCGCCACCTTCACACCGTGCCAGCGACCCATCCGTCTCTCCTTCAGGAGGGCACCTCGTCCGCGGCGAACTCGCCGACGAGCCGCACCTCGAGCTCGAGCCAAACGCCGAACCGCTCCCGCACCCGCGAGCGGGCGAGCCGGATGAGCGCGAGGCAGTCGCGCGCGGTCGCGGCCCCCAGGTTCACGACGAAGTTCGCGTGCACGTCGGACCACATGGCGTCGCCGATGCGGTGGCCCTTCAGGCCCGCGGCCTCGATGAGCCGGCCGGCGTGGTCGCCGGGCGGGTTCCGGAAGGTCGAGCCCCAGTTGGGCTGCGCGAGCGGCTGCGTGCGCCGGCGCTTCTCCTTGTCCGCCTCCATCGCGGCGCGGCTCGCGGCCGCGTCGCCGCGTCGCAGGCGGAGCTCCACCCGGGTGACGACGGAGCCCGGAGGCAGCCGGCAGGTCCGGTACGCGAAGCCGAGCTCGGCGGCGCGCAGGGAGCGGAGGCCGGAGGCGGTCGCCACCTCCACCCGCTCGACGACGTCCTTCATCTCGCCGATGCGCGTCCCGGCGTTCATGGCGACCGCGCCCCCGAGGGTGCCGGGGATGCCGGCCGCGAACTCGCAGCCGACGAGCGCGTGCTCCTGGGCGAGCTGGACGAGGCGGGTGAGCGGCGCGCCGCCGCCGATGACCAGGCGCTCGCCGTCCACCCTTGCCTCGCCCGCCGGGAGGCGGACGACGACGCCTCGGATGCCCCGGTCGGCGACGAGCAGGTTCGCGCCGCCGCCGAGCGCGGTCACCGGAACGCCCTGCGCCGCGCAGGCGCCCAGGAGCGCGACCAGGTCGTCCGCGTCGGCCGGGCGGACGAGGAGGTCCGCCGGGCCGCCCACCCGGACGGACGTCCGCAGCGACATGGGGGCGTCGGGGACGGCCTCGCCCCGCACCGCCGAGAGGAGCGCGGCGCGCCAGGCGGGGGCGCCCCTCGGCTCGGGCGCGGCTTCGGGCAGGGGGGCCTCGGGGCGGGTCACGGGCGGAGGAGCGCGAGGAGCTCGGGGCCGACGTGGGTGATGTCGCCGGCGCCGAGGGTGAGGACGATGTCGCCGTCGCGCAGCCGCTCCCGGGCGGTGGCGGCGAGCGACTGGCGGGGGACGTAGGTCGCGTCCCGGTGGCCGCAGGCCTGCACGGCCTCGGCGAGCGCCGCGCCCGAGACGCCCTCGATCGGGTCCTCGCTCGCGGCGTAGACGTCGGTCAGGAGGAGGACGTCCGCGTCGTTGAAGGCGGTCTTGAAGTCGTCGAAGAGGTCGCGGGTGCGGGTGAAGCGGTGGGGCTGGAAGAGGCACACCACGCGGCGGCCGAAGGCCTCGCGCGCCCCCCGCAGGGTGGCCCGAACCTCGGCGGGGTGGTGGCCGTAGTCGTCGACGACGGTCACGCCCATCGCCTCGCCGCGGACCGTGAACCGGCGCTGCACGCCCTGGAAGGAGCCGAGCGCCTCGCGGACGGCGCCCGGCGGGACGCCCATCTCGTCGGCGAGCGCCACCACGGCGAGCGCGTTCAGCGCGTTGTGCCGGCCGACCATGTGGACCTCGAAGCGGCCGAGCGGCTCTCCGCGGCGGGAGGCGTCGAAGGTCACCCGGTGCCCCTGCACGTCGATCCGGGTGGCGCGGTAGTCGGCCTGGGGAGCCTCGCCGTAGGTGACGAACCGCTTGTCCACGCGGGGGAGGATGGACTGGACGCCGGGGTGGTCGATGCACAGCACCGCCGCGCCGTAGAAGGGGACCTTGTTCACGAAGTCGGCGAAGCCCTGCTTGAGCGCCTCCTCGGTCCTCCAGTGGTCGAGGTGCTCGGGGTCGATGTTCGTGACGACGACGAGCGTCGGCGCGTAGTGGAGGAAGGACCCGTCCGACTCGTCGGCCTCCACGACGATCCAGTCGCCCTTGCCGAGCTTGGCGTTCGAGCCGAAGGCGTTCACCTTGCCGCCGACGACCGCCGTCGGGT
Organism: Anaeromyxobacteraceae bacterium; assembly: GCA_035543235.1. Lineage (GTDB taxonomy): Bacteria > Myxococcota > Myxococcia > Myxococcales > Anaeromyxobacteraceae > DATJZG01. The sequence goes on from DATKJV010000017.1 coordinate 15,612, forward strand.
CGAGGCCGGCGTGGGCGAGGAGGTGCGCGGCGAGGGACGTGGTCGTCGTCTTGCCGTGCGAGCCGGCGATGGCGACCCCCTGCTTTAGGCGCATGAGCTCGGCGAGCATCTCGGCGCGCGGGATGACCGGCACCTTGCGGTGGCGCGCCTCCGCGACCTCGGGGTTGTCGCGCCGGACCGCGGAGGAGACCACCACCACGTCCGCGCGGCCGACGTGGGCGGCGTCGTGGCCGACGGCGATGCGCCCGCCGAGCGCCTCGAGGCGGCGGGTCGTGTCGGAGGTCCGGAGGTCCGAACCCGAGACCTCGTATCCCAGGTTCAGGAGCAGCTCGGCGATGCCGCTCATGCCGATGCCGCCGATGCCGACGAAGTGGATGCGGGGGCGGCGGGAGCGGAAGAGGGTCAAGGGCGCCCCCCGCGCTCGGCGCCCTCGCTCTCGGCGACGTCAGGCCGGACGGAGGCGAGGCGGGTCGGCTCCGGCCGGACGGGGGCGAAGCCCGCCGCGCGGGGCTGGCCGCGCGGCGAGCCGAAGCGGCGGCGCACCATCTCGGTGAGCACCTGGGCGATCTCGCCGGCGGCCTGCGGGCTCCCGAGCCGCCCGGCCGCCCGCCCCATGCGCTCGCGCAGCCCCGCGTCGAGGAGGATCCGCCGCACCTCCGCGGCGAGGAGCTCCCCGGTGAGATCCCGCTCCTCGATGCACACGGCGGCGCCGGCGTCGACGAGGCTCTTCGCGTTCGCGACCTGGTGGTTGTCGGCCGCCGCCGGGAAGGGGACGAGGATCGAGGGCTTCTTGCAGACCGTGAGCTCGGCGAGCGTGGTGGCGCCGGCGCGGCAGACGACGAGGTTGCTCTCCGCGTAGGCGCCGCTCATGTCGGTGATGAAGTCGCGGACGTCGGGGCGGAAGCCGACCGCCTCGTAGCCCTTCTCGACGTAGTCGCGGTCGCGCGCGCCGGTCTGGTGGGTGATGTGGATGCGCCCCTTCAGGTCGGCGAGGTGCGGGAGCGCCTCGATGACCCGCATGTTCAGGCTGTGCGCGCCCTGCGAGCCCCCGAAGACGAGGAGCCGCAGCGTGTCGTCCCGCGTCTGGACCGGGCGCATGTAGTTCTCGAGCAGCGCCCGCCGGATGGGGTTCCCGAGGGCATGCACCTTGCGCCGGGGGAAGTGGTGGCCGGCCTCGGGGAAGGCGGTGAACACCTCGTGGACCACCCGCCCGAGGACCCGGTTCGTGAGTCCCGGGATGGCGTTCTGCTCCTGGATGGCGGTGGGGAAGCCGAGGAGCCGGGCGGCGAGGACCACCGGGCCGGAGGCGTACCCGCCGACGCCCACCACCACGTCCGGCCGCCAGCGGCGGAGGATGGAGATGGACTGGAGGAGCGCGCGCGGGAGCCGCAGGAGCCCGGTGAGCACGCCGAGGACCCCCTTGCCCTTGAGCCCCGTCACCTCGATGAGCTCGATGGGGAAGCCCGCCTGCGGGACGACGGTCGCCTCGAGCCCGCGCGCGGTGCCGACGAAGACCACGTCGTTGTCGGGGTGGCGGGTCACGACCTCCTCCGCGAGCGCGATGCCGGGGAAGACGTGGCCCCCGGTCCCGCCGCCGGCGACGAGCAGCCTCACGGGGTCGCCCCCGCCGCGGCGAGCCGCGGCGCGCGGGGCGCGCCCAGGAAGCCCCCCTGGCTGCCGCTCACCGAGAGGAGCATTCCCGCGGCCGCGAGCAGCGTGATGAGCGAGCTCCCCCCGTAGCTCACGAGGGGCAAGGTGAGCCCCTTCGTCGGCAGGAGCCCGAAGACCACGGCCAGGTTCACGATCGCCTGGACGCCGAAGAGCGTCGTCACCCCGAGCGCCAGGTAGCAGCCGAAGGCGTCGGAGGCGCGGCGCGCCGCCCGGAACCCTCGCCAGACGACGACCGCGAAGAGCAGGATGAGGACCGTCGAGCCCACGAGCCCGGTCTCCTCCGCCACCACCGCCGCGATGAAGTCGGTATGCGGCTCCGGCAGGTAGAAGAGCTTCGCTTTCCCCTGGCCGAGCCCCAGCCCGGCGAGGCCGCCGCTGCCGATGCCGAGGAGCGACTCCACCATCTGGAAGCCGCCCCGGTCGCGGTAGCGGAAGGGGTCGAGGAACGTGAGGACCCGCTCGTACCGGTAGGGGCTCGTCCAGATGAGCAGCCAGCCCACCGCCCCGGCGATGGCCAGCGTTCCGAGGAGGTAGCGCAGCGGCACGCCGGCCGCGAAGAGCATGAGGAAGAGGACGGCGGCGAGGATGACGGCGGTGCCGAGGTCCTTCTCCTTGAGGACCAGCCCGGCGAGCGCGACCGTCACGACCACGTGGGGCAGGAAGCCGATCGAGAAGATGCGCACCCGCTCCTTCTTCCTCGCGAGCGAGCGTGCCAGGTAGAGCACGAGCGCCACCTTGGCCGCCTCCGCGGGCTGGAAGGCGAGGAGGCCGAGGTCGAGCCAGCGGCGCGCCCCGTGAGAGGTGCGGCCGAGCCCCGGCACGAGCACCGCCACCAGGGCGAGGAAGACGGCGAAGAGCAGCGGGACGGCGAGCCCCTCGAGCCGCCGGTAGCCCACGGCGACGACGGCGGCGAGCAGCGTCATCCCGATCGCGCAGGCGGCGAGCTGGCGCTTCAGGAAGAAGAACTCGTCATGGGCCTTCGCCCCGGCCATCACGGCACTCGCCGAGTAGACCATGACGAGGCCGAAGCCGGCGAGCAGCAGGAACGCGGCCAGCAGCCACGGGTCGAAGCCCGGGTTGGCGATCGCGGCGCGGGGGCTCGTCTGGGGCTCGCTCATGGCGGGGGCAGGGCCGAGACGAGGCGCCGGAAGGCCTCGCCCCGCTCCTCGTAGTTCCGGAACTGATCGTAGCTCGCGCAGGCGGGCGAGAGCAGCACCACGTCCCCCTTCCCGGCGATGGCGCCCGCCCGGGCGACCGCGCGGGCGAGGTCGCCGCAGCTCTCCGTCGGGGCGAGGCCGCCGAGCTCGCGCTCGACGGCCGGCGCGTCCTCGCCGATGGTGAGAAGCGCCTTCACCCGCCCGGGGAAGAGCCCGGAGAGCGGCGCGTACGGGGCCTTCTTGCCGCGGCCGCCGAGGATCAGGACGACCGAGGGGCGGCCGGCGGGGAAGGCCGCGAGCCCCACCTGGGTCGAGTCCACGTTCGTGGCCTTCGAGTCGTTCACCCATTCCACGCCGCCGCGCTCCGAGACGAGCTCCAGCCGGTGCGGCAGCCCGGGGAACTCGTCGAGGGCGCGCTGGACCGCGGCCCCGGGCACGCCAAGCAGCCGCGCGCAGGCGACGGCCGCCATCGCGTTCTCCCGGTTGTGGCGGCCGCGGAGCGACCGCGAGCGGATGAGGTAGGACTCCGGCCCGGCGGAGGTGCCCGAGAGGACGAGCGAGCCGCCGTCGTCGCGGACCGAGCGGGGCGCGGGTGCGCCGGGGCCGAAGGTCCAGACCTCGCCGCGCGACGAGGCGGCGAGCTCGAGCGTGAGCGGGTCCCGCGCGTTCGCGAGCGCCACGTCGCCGGGCTGCTGGTTCTCGAAGATCCGCGCCTTCGCCCTCGCGTACTCGGAGACGCTCGCGTAGCGGTCGAGGTGGTCCGGGGTGACGTTCAAAAGCGCCGCGACCCGCGGGCGCAGGCGCTCGATGCCCTCGAGCTGGAAGGAGGAGAGCTCGGCCACGACCACGTCCACCGTCCGCCCGGAGAGCGCGAGGTCGCACAGCGGCGTCCCCAGGTTCCCGCCGACGAAGCTGCGGCGGTCCTCCCGGAAGATGGCGCCCGCGAGCGCCGTCGTCGTGCTCTTCCCGTTCGTGCCGGTGATGGCGACGAGAGGCACGTCCGGGAGCGAGCGGTAGGCGAGCTCCACCTCGGCGAGCACCGGGATCCCCTCGCGGCGCGCCGCCTGGATCTCCGGCAGCGCGAGCGGAACGCCCGGCGAGACGACCACCAGGTCGGAGGTGACGAAGTCCCGCTCGTCGTGGCCGCCGAGCGCGAAAGACACCGGAAGGCCCTCGAGCGCCCGCAGCGCGTCGGCGAGCTCGGTGGGGGCCCGGCGGTCGGTGGCGGTCACCCGCCCGCCGCGGACGGCCACGAGCTTCGCCGCCGACACGCCGCTCTTGGCGAGACCGACGACGAGGACCTTCCTGCCTGCGAGATCGAGCGGCATGGCCTCCCTAGCGAAGCTTGAGCGACATGAGGGCGACGAGCGCCAGCATGATGGCGATGATCCAGAAGCGGACGATGATCTTCGGCTCGGCCCAGCCCTTGAGCTCGAAGTGGTGGTGGATGGGCGCCATTCGGAACACGCGCCGGCCGGTGGTCTTGAAGGAGGTTACCTGCACGATGACGCTCACGGTCTCGGTGAGGAACACGCCGTGCAGGATGGCCGAGGCCACCTCGTTCTTCGTGAGCACGGCGAGCATCCCCAGTCCCCCGCCGAGCGCGAGCGAGCCGACGTCGCCCATGAACACGGAGGCCGGATAGGTGTTGTACCAGAGGAAGGCGACGCCCGCGCCCGCGAGGGCTGCGCAGAAGACCCCGAGCTCCTCGGCGCCGTGCACGGGAGGGATCCCGAGGTAGGCGGCGAGGCTGAAGCCGGCGATCGTCGCCCCGGCGACGTAGGAGAGGACGAGGAAGGTCATCGCCGAGACGATGGTCGGGCCGATGGCGAGGCCGTCGAGGCCGTCGGTCAGGTTGACGGCGTTCGAGGTCCCGACCACCACGAAGAGCATGAAGGGCAGGTAGAGCCAGCCCAGGTCGGGCCGGAAGTAGCGGGTGGGGACGAAGGGCAGCGTGAGGTGCGTGTCGAGGTAGGTGCCCACCGCCAGGTACGGGAACCCGGGCTCGAAGCGGAAGTTCCAGTCGGTGAGGAAGATCCCGTAGACCGCGAGGACCAGCGCCGTCTGGAGGACGAGCTTGCGGCGGCCCGCGAGCCCCTTCGAGTTCCGCTTGGAGATCTTTAGGTAGTCGTCCGCGAAGCCGATGACCCCGAAGCCGACGGTGACGAGGAGCACCGCCCAGACGAGGCGGCTGCGCAGGTCCGCGAAGAGGAGCACCGCCGCGGCGAGGCACACGAGGATGAGGGTCCCGCCCATGGAGGGCGTGCCGGACTTCTTCTGGTGGGACTCGGGCGTGTCCTCCCGGACGTTCGACGATCCGTACTGCAGCCGGCGCATGCGCTCGATGAACCAGGGCCCCGAGAGGAGCCCGAGGACGAGCGCCGCGAACCCCGCCACCACCATCCGGAACGAGGGGTAGCGGAGCACGTTGAAGGGTCCGAAGCGCTGCGCCAGCGGGTAGAGGAGGAGGTAGAGCATCTCTAGGTGAGCGCCTCCACCAGCCGCTCGAGCTGCATGCCGCGGCTGGCCTTGACGAGGAGCACGTCGCCCGGGCGGAGCCGGGAGCGGAGCCACGCGGCGGCCGCGCCCGGATCCTCGGCGTGGAACGCGTCCCCGGGCGGGAAGCCGCCCGCGAGCGCCGCCTCGTGGGTGAGCGCCGTCCGCGGGCCCAGGGTGGCGAGCGCCGCGAGCCCGGCCCGGGCGGCCATCCGCCCGAGGTCGCGGTGGCTCTCCGCCTCGGACTCGCCGAGCTCCAGCATGTCGCCGAGGGCGGCGAGCGCCCGGCGGCCCCGCGCGAGGTCGAGGAGCGTGGCGAGCGCGGCGGCCATGGAGGCGGGGTTCGCGTTGTAGCAGTCGTCGACGAGCAGGACGCCGCTCGCGAGGCGCTCGAGGCGAAGCCGCCGCCCCACCGGGCGGACGGCCGCGAGGCCGGAGGCGATCTCCCGGTCGCTCGCGCCGAGCGCCATGGCCGCGGCGGCGGCGGCGGCCGCGTTCGCGGCGTTGTGCGCGCCGACGAGCGGCAGCCGGACGAGGACCTCCTTCGTCCCGAGGCCGAGCGTGACGAGCTGGCCCTCCTCGCCGCGCGGCTCGATGGCGAGGACGGTCACGTCGGCCTCCTTGTGGGCCCCGACCGCGAAGGTGAGGACCCGGCGCCCGCTCTTTCGCGCCTTGGCGAGCATGCGCGGGTCGTCGAGGTTCGCGACCACGATCCCGTCGGGCGGGAGCCCCTTGTAGAGCTCCGCCTTGGCGGAGGCCACCGCGTCGACCGAGCCCAGGCCGTGGAGGTGGGCGGCCGTCGCGTTCGTCACCACCCCGACGCGGGGCTCGGCGATGGAGGCGAGCCGGGCGATCTCGCCCGGGTGGTTCATGCCCATCTCGACGACCGCCGCGGTGTGCTCCGGGCCGAGCCGGAGGAGCGTGAGCGGGACCCCCACCTCGTTGTTGAGGTTCCCCTCGGTCTTCAGCACCGGCCCCCGGACCGAGAGGATCGCCGCGATCATCTCGCGCGTGGTCGTCTTCCCGTTCGACCCGGTCACCCCGACCAGCGGAACCGGGAAGCGGCGCCGGTGGTGGCGGGCGATCGCCCCGAGAGCCTCGAGGGTGTCCTCGACGGCGAGGAGCGGGAGCGGCGGCTCGGCCGGCACGCGGTCGGCGCGGGCCACGGCGCACGCCGCGCCGGCCCGTGCGGCGTCGCCGAGGAAGTCGTGGGCGTCGAAGCGCTCGCCGCGGAGCGCGACGAAGCACGTGCCGGGCGCGAGGTGGCGGGTGTCGGTGGCGACGCCGTCCACCGCGGCGGGCGGTGCGCCGATCCAGCGCCCGCCGGTGGCGAGCGCGAGCTCCTCCGAGGTGAAGCGGGGCGGGCTCACGCGCTCGACAGGGCCCTGCGGGCCTCCTCCCGGTCGTCGAAGGGGCGCCTCTCGGTGCCCACGATCTGGTAGTCCTCGTGCCCCTTGCCGGCGATGAGGACGACGTCGCCGGGGCGAGCCGCGGAGAGCGCGAGCGCGATGGCCTCGCGCCGGTCGGGCACGGCGAGGTAGCCGCTGCCTCCCGCGGCGGCCTCCGCCGGGGCGAGCCGCTTCAGCCCCGAGCCGGCGACCCCCGGGAGGATGGCCTCGATGATGGCGAGCGGGTCCTCCGTTCGGGGATTGTCGCTCGTCACCACCACGAGGTCGCCGAACGCCGCGGCCGCCCGGCCCATGAGCGGGCGCTTGCCGGGGTCGCGGTCGCCGCCGCAGCCGAAGACCACGAGGAGGCGGCGGGGGCCGAGCGCGCGCAGCGCGGAGCCGGCGGCGGCGAGCGAGTCGGGAGTGTGCGCGTAGTCCACGAAGGCGGCGACTCCCCGCCCCTCGATCCGCTCGAGGCGCCCCGGCGCGCCCCGCGAGGCGGAGAGGCCGGCCGCGACCGCCCCGCGGTCGAGCCCGGAAGCGAGCGCGAGCCCCGCGGCGCAGCAGAGGTTCGAGAGGTTGTGCGCGCCGACGAGCGGGGAGCGCACCTCGAGCGCTCCCGCGGGCGTCTCGATGGACGCCGAGACGCCCTCGACCCCGAGGCGAGCGCCGCGCGCGACGATCTCGCCCCCGTCGACGCCGAAGCGCCAGACCCGCCGCCCGGCCCGCGCGAGCTCCCGGGCGAGGCGGGCGCCGTGGGGATCCGCGGCGTTCACCACCGCGGTGCCGTCCGGGGCGAGGTGCTCGAAGAAGAGCCGGCGCTTCGCCTGGAAGTACGACTCCTCGTCGGGGTGGTAGTCGAGGTGGTCGCGCCCCAGGTTCGTGAACCCGGCGGCCCGAAACGAGAGGCCGAAGACGCGCTCCTGGTCGAGCGCGTGGGACGAGACCTCGAGGACGGCGAGGCGCGCCCCACCCCGCAGCATCTCGGCGAGGAGCGACTGCACGAGCTCGGCGTCCGGGGTCGTGTGCGAGGCCGGGCGCGAGCCGCCCGGGAAGCGGAAGCTCACCGTGCCGATGACGCCCGCCGGGACGTGCGCCTCGGCGGCGCAGGCCTCGACGAGGTAGGTGACGGTCGTCTTGCCCTTCGTCCCGGTCACGCCGCACAGGGCGAGCCGGTCGCCGGGGCGGCCGTGGAAGTTCGCGGCGGCGACGGCGAGCGCCCGGCGCGAGGAGGGCGCGACGAGCAGCAGCGCCGGCGCGCACTCGACCCGGCGCTCGGCCACGACCGCGGCGGCGCCCGCGCGGGCGGCCGCGTCCGCGAAGTCGTGCCCGTCGGCCCGCGTCCCGCGCACGGCGACGAAGAGGGCTCCCTGCACCACCGCCCGGGAGTCGGCGGTCACGCGCGCGATCTCCGGGTCCGGGCCGAGCGCGCCCGCCGCGCCGCATCCTTCGATGACCGAGGAGAGCCGCATCCCTCCGACCTTGTCCCACCTGTTCCTATGCAAGGCCGCGTCCGCCCTCTTTCCTCCGACGATCCGGCCTGTTGCGTGGCGGCGTGTCGGGCGTGACACGCGAGCCGCATCCTAGCCCGGACGCGATATCCGGGCAGGTTTTTGGCCGGGCGGCAGAACCCGGGCGGAAGCGTCCCCCATGCCTCCGCGTGCTATAGGCGAGGGCGATTGTTCGAGGAGGTCCTGAGAAGGCGGGCCGGCGCGAACGCCGCGCGCCGGGGGGCGTGGATCCTCGGGTCGACCGTCGCCCAGGTCGCCCTCCTCGCCGCCATCGCCTCGTTCGCGGCCGCGCGCGCGGCCCGGTCGGCGAAGGAGCCGGTCGTGGAGGTGAGGCTCCTCAAGAGGGCGGCGGAGGGCCTGCGGCTCCCCGCCGCGGCGCCGCTCACGCCCCCGCGCCGGGCGCCGAAGCCCGTCCCCCCGAAGGAGCCAGGGCCCAGGCGGGCGGCCACCGCGATGATCCAGCCGAAGGAGCTGCCGGCGGAGGTCCCCCTGCCCCGGCCCGAGGAGCCGCCCGAGCCCGCGCCGGAGGGCGAGGGGGGAGTCGTGGGGGGCGCCCGCGGCGGCGGGGCGGAGGCGGGAGGCGGCGCGCTCGCTCCCGCCCCGCCGGCTCGGAGGGAGTTCGACGCCTCGACCATGAAGCGCCCGGTGTTCCGATCCGGCCCGGAGCTCGCCTACACCCCGGCGGCGCTCGAGCGAGGCGTCGAGGGCCTCATCGTGGTGAAGTGCGTCATCACCGTGCAGGGGCTCGTCCGGGAGTGCCGGGTGCTGAAGAGCCTGCCCTCCCTGGACGCGGCGGTGGTGGACGCGCTCGAGCACCGCGTCTACGAGCCGGCGAGGCTCGGGGGCGAGCCCGTCGAGGTGGACTACGTGTTCAAGGTGAACCTGCGGCTTCCCCGGTAGCGGCGGCCCCGGTGGTCAGGGGAGGGGCACGTCCCGCACCCGGCCTCCGCGGACGGCGCACAGGCGCTGCACGACGGCGGGAAAGGGCTCGAGGACGCGGCCCTGCTCGAAGGCGATCAGGGCCAGGTCGGCGAAGGCCCGGAGGAGCTCTCCCTCCTCGAGCAGGAAGTGCGGGTTCGCGGGCTTCCCGATCTCCTCCTGCCCGAGCATGAAGGTCTCGTAGAGGAGCACCCCGCCGTCGTCGAGCGCATCCCGGATCGCGGCGAAGAGGGGGCGGTGAAGGTAGTTCGTGACGACGACCGCGTCGAACCGCCGGCCGGGGAAGGGCCAGGGACCGGCCTCGAGGTCCGCGGGCGCGGCCGCGACGCCGGGCACGCCCCGGAGCCGCGCCAGGCCCTCCTCGTCGCGGTCCACGGCCGACACCGGGTGGCCGCGTGCCGCGAGGTATCGGGCGTGCCGTCCTCCGCCGCAGGCGAGGTCGAGGACCGTCCCCCCGGCCCGGATGAGCGGGGCGAACCGTACCACCCAGCGCGACGGGGTCTCGAGGTGGGTCTTCACGGGGACGAGGGGCGGAGGGCGCGGGCGGGTCCGGGGACGGGGGACGGCCGAGGAGGGGTCACGTCCCGGCTCCGCCGGGCGGCTGGCGCAGGAGGTGGACCTCGACCAGGGAGCCCGCGGCGAGCTCCCCCGTCCCGCTCGGCACGAGCGCGATCCCGTCGGCGTCGAGGAGGCTCCGGAGGATCCCCGTGTCCTGGCGCCCGGCGCTGCGGGCGACGAGCTCGGCCCCGCGGCGCTCGAGCCGGACGCGGACGAGGGCGAGCCGCCCGGGCCGCCGGGCGAGGCGCTCGGCGAGGACCGCGGGGACCGCGTCCCGGAACACGTGGCGATGTCCCATCATGCGCAAAAGCGCCGGCCGGACGAGCTCCTCGAAGGTGAGGAGCGCCGCCACCGGGTTGCCCGGCAGCGAGAACACGGGCGTCCCCTCCCGGAGCGCGAACGCCGTGGGGTGCCCCGGCTTGATGTCGACCTTCCAGAAGAGCTGGCGCACCCCGAGCTCCTCGAGGACGTGGCGGACGAGGTCCCTGTCGCCCGCCGAGACGCCGGCGGAGGTGACGAGCGCATCCGCCCGGAGCCCGTCCGCGAGGAGCGAGCGCAGGGCCGCGCGGTCGTCGCAGGCGACCCCCAGGAGGACCGGCTCCGCCCCCGCCTGCTTCACGGCGGCCGCGAGCGCGAGGCCGTTGCTGTCGTAGATCTTGCCGGGCCGCAAGGGCTCGCCGGGCGGGACGAGCTCGTCCCCGGTCGAGAGGACCGCCACGCGCGGGCGCGCGAAGACGTTCACCGCGAGCCGGCCGCTCGTGGCGAGCCAAGAGACCTCGGGTCCTCCGACGACCGCGCCGGCCCGCACCGCCACCGTCCCGGCGGGCAGGTCCTCGCCCCGGTGGCGCACGTGCGCGCCCGGCTGGGCCGCCTGGAGGACGGTCACGGCGCCGTCCCGCTCCTCGGCCTCCTCGGACGGGACGACCGCGTCCGCGCCCTCGGGCAGCGGCGCCCCGGTGAGGATCCTCGCCGCCGTCCCCGGCGCGAGCGGCCGCGCTCCGGGGGCGCCGGCGGGGATGTAGTCGGAGAGGCGGAGCCGGGCGGAGCCGGGCGCCTCGGCCGCCCGGACCGCGTAGCCGTCCATGGCCGAGTTGTCGAAGGCCGGGAAGTCCCAGGGCGCCTTCAGGTCCTCGGCGAGGACCCGGCCCACGGCCTCGAGGACGGGGACGGTCTCCGCCCCGAGCGGCCGGACGCTGTCGAGGATGGTCCGCTGGGCTTCTTCGAGGCTCGGCACGCTCTCTCCGCCGAGGGGAATACGGCTCCCGCGTCCGGCGCGCAAGCGGGGCGTGGGAGGCCCCGCCATCCGGCTCACCCCGGAGGGGCGAGGACGAGCCGCACCCGGGAGCCGCGGCCGACGACGTTCCCGGCGCGGGGCACCTGGGCGACCACGCGCCCCGTTCCCCGCACGTCGGCGTCCAGGTCCGTGGCCTCGAGCAGCCGGAGCGCCGCGCGGGCGGGGAGGCCCTCGAGCGCCGGCACGGCCACGCCCGGGCCGGCGAGCGGGGCCGTCCGGGGCGCGGGCTCGGCGGGGAGCGCCAGGGGCCCGTCGCGATCCCGGGGGCGCGACGGGGGCCAGGCGGGCTGCGGTGGCCCGCTCGGGCGGACGCCCTTTGCCTTCAGCGCGAACTCGGCGATCTCGCGGAAGACCGGGGCCGCCACCTCGCCGCCGTAGATCTCGCCCCTGGGCTCGTCGACGAAGACGCCGATCGCGACGCGCGGCTCGCTCGCCGGGGCGAAGCCGACGAAGGAGGAGAAGTGGCGGTCCGCGGAGTAGCCGCCGCCGGGGTCGGCCTTCTGGGCCGTTCCGGTCTTGCCGGCGACCCGCCAGCCCTCGAGGCGCGCCCGCCGTCCCGTGCCGTCGGGCTCCTCGACGACGCCCACGAGCCAGCGGGTGACCTGGGCGGCGGTCTCCGGCGACACGGCGCGGCGGACCGGGGTGGGGACCGCCTCCTCGAGGACCTCGTCGGTGGCCGGGTCCACGACGCGGCGCACGAGCCAGGGCTTCACGAGAACGCCCCCGTTCGCGATCGACGCCATGGCCATCGTGATCTGCAGCGCGGTGGCGGAGAGCCCCTGCCCGAAGCTCATCGTGGCGAGCGAGATCTCGGGGCGCGGGTAGGGGACCGCGCCGCGCGGCTCGCCCGGGATGCCGACCTGGGTGTGCTCGCCGAGGCCGAAGGCGAGAAGCGCCTGCTGTAAGCGGTCCCGCCCGAGCCGGATGCCGATCTTGGCGGCGCAGATGTTGGAGCTCGCGGACATGACGCGCGCCGGGGTCGCCCAGCCGAGCCCCTTGTGGTCGTGGACCACGTGGCCGCCCACCGGGAACACGCCGTTCTCGCAGAAGAGGACCTCGTTCGGCTTCAGCTTCCCCTCCTCGAGCGCGCGGGCGAGCACGAAGGTCTTCATCGTCGACCCGGGCTCGAACAGGTCGAGGACGGCCCGGTTGCGCATGTCCTCCCGCCGCGGCACGTTGGGGTTCAACAGCGGGACGTTCGCGAGCGCGAGGATCTCGCCGGTGGCCGGGTTCACGGCGACCGCCATCCCGGAGACGGCGTGCGCCTGCTCGACCGCCCTGGCGAGCGCGCGCTCGGTCGCCACCTGGAGACCCTGGTCGATGGTGAGCTCCACCCGCGCTCCCTCGAGCGTCCGCCCCGGCGAGGGGGCCTCGCCGAGCAGCGAGCGGCCGTGCGCGTCGCGGAGCAAGGAGATGTGCGAGGACTCCCCCTGCAGCGAGTCGTCCCAGGCCCGCTCCACGCCCTCGAGACCCTCGCCGTCGTCGCCGACGAAGCCGAGCACCTGCCCGGCGACCTCCCGGGCCGGGTAGTAGCGGCGCGTCTCCTTCACGAAGTCGACTCCGGCGAGGTGGAGGGCGCGGACCTGGTTCGCCTCGTCCTCCGAGACCCGCCGCTTCACCCAGGCGAACCGGCCCCGCTGGGCGACGCGCCTCTCGAGCGCCTTCGGGTCCACCTGCAGCGTGCGCGCCAGCCGCGCGAGGTCGCGGCCCCGGGAGGCCGGGAACTCGCGGGGGTCGAGGAAGACCGATTCGGCCTCCGCGCTCTTCGCGAGGAGCTGGCCGTTGCGGTCGGTGATGCTTCCGCGGCGCGGCTTCTGCTCGATCTGGCGGACGTACTGGTCGCGGGCCATGCTCCCGAGCTGCTCCGCCCGGACGGCCTGCAGGTAGACGGCGCGGGCGCCGACCAACGCGAAGGCGACGGCCATGCCGGCGCCCACGATCCCGATGCGGGTGGAGATCCACCGGGCCGATCGGGGGTCGAGGCCGATGCGCATCGGTGCGCCTAGTGCGCCGGCCGCCGCGCGGCCCGCCCGTCTCCCGTCCGCCCTGCGCTCCTCACGACTGGCTCCGCCGGCCCGGGGCGGCGGTCTGCCCCGTCGACCACCCCGCCCACCACGACCTTCCCGCCCACCATACCCGCCACCACCGTCCCGGGTGCCGGCGGAGCCATCCCCAGCTGCTCGCGCGCGTACCGCTCCAGGCGGCCGGGCGAGCGCAAAGTCGCCACTTCCAGGTAAAGCCGATCGCGCTCCTCGAGGAGCTTGCGGTGGTCGGCGTCGAGGTTCGCGAGGTCGTAGCCCGCCAGGTACACCTGCGTGCGCGACCACACGTGGAAGATCCCGAGGCCGACGGCGGGCGCGACGAGGAGCGCCATCCCGGCGAGGGCCGCGAGCGTCTGCCGGCGGTTCCTCATCGCACCCTCGCCACCGCGCGCAGGCGGGCGCTGCGCGCCCGCGGGTTCGCCTTCACCTCGGCGTCCGACGGCTGGACCGATCGCCTCGTCAACGCCGTGAACTCGGCCTTCGCCCCGCAGCGGCACACCGGGAGGCCCGGCGGGCAGGTGCAGGCGCGCGTGAGGGCCTGGAAGGCGCGCTTCACCATCCGGTCCTCGAGCGAGTGGAAGCTCACCGCGGCCGCGCGGCCGCCGGGCGCGAGCAGCCGCGGCAGGCTGTCGAGCCAGGCGGCGAGCGCCCCGAGCTCGTCGTTCACGGCGATCCGCAGCGCCTGGAAGGTGCGGGTGGCGGGGTGGATGTTCCGCGGCCAGGCGCGGCGCGGGATGGCCTGGGCGACGACCTCGGCGAGCGCCGCGGTGTCGAGCGCCGCCGCTCCGTCCCGGGTCACCGCGCGCTTCACCGCGCGCGCCACCGGCCGGGCGAAGGGCTCCTCCCCGTACTCCCGGAGGATGCGGGCGAGCTCGCGCTCGTCGACGCGATCGAGGAGCTCGGCGAGCGACTCGCCCTCGCCGGACATGCGCATGTCGAGGGGGCCCCTCCTGGAGAAGGAGAACCCGCGCTCCCCCTCGTCGAGCTGGGGCGAGGAGACGCCGAGGTCCACGAGCGCCCCGTCCACCGCCGGGATCCCGAGCGACCGGAGCACGCCCTCGGCGTCCCGGAAGTCGGCCCGGACGGCGCGGAAGGCCTCGCCGAAGCGGGCGAGCCGTGCCCGGGCGGCGGCGATGGCGCGGGGGTCGCGGTCGACGCCGATCACGCGTGCCCCCTTCTCGAGGAGCGCCTCGGCGTGGCCGCCTCCGCCGAGCGTCCCGTCGAGGAAGGTCTCGCCCGGGGCGGGGTGGAGCAGATCGAGGACTTCGGTCGCGAGGACGGTCGCATGCTCGTACCCGCTCACCCAGCCCTCAGCGCCGAGGGGACGTCGTCGTGGATCTCGATGCGCCCGTAGGCGCCCCCGGCGAAGAGGAGCATCCGGAGGTACCGGCTCGCGCCGGCGACGCGGACGCCCTCGACCCCGGCGAGGAGCCGGGCGCCGCCGTAGTGCAGGTGGGAGACGCGGGAGAGGTCGACCACCGCGGCCCGGCCGGAGAGGCGGGCGCGAGCGCACGCGGCCGCGACTCGGGCGAGCTCCTCGAGCGAGAGGGCGCCGTAGCAGCGGACGATCGAGACGCCGGGTGGCTCGAGGAGGACGTGCATGTCCGTTACCGGAAGAAGTCCACGACCTCGTCGGGCGGGATGTCGCGGGCCATCTGCTCGTCGTAGGCGGCCTTGTCGAAGAGCTGGATGGTCCGCCCCATTCCCACCCACACCACGTCCTTCGCGAGGCCGGCGTGCTGGCGCAGCGTGGGGGGAACGAGCACGCGTCCGTGGACGTCCAGGTCCACCTCGTGCGCGGAGGAGTAGAAGCGCAGCACGTTGCGCTGCGCCCGGGCGTCGAGCGGGCTCGTCTCGAGGACCTTGCGCTCGAGCTCCTTCCAGACCGAGTGGGGCAAGGCCTGCACCGCGGGCCAGTGCGGGTACTGGGTGAGCACGAGCTTCGACTCCCCGGCCGCGGCGAGCGCCTCCCGGAACCTGGCCGGCAGGCTCGTTCGCCCCTTCGCGTCGATCGCGTGCTGGAAGGTCCCGAAGAACACCTGGTGGTCGTCCTTGCCGCTCCGATCCGCTGCGTGACACCTTTTCCCACCGCCGATCTACGGAGATCGGAAGGTGAAGTCAAGAAGCGGCCGAGATACGCGCCCTTCGGTACTGCTCATCGGTGCAGCGCAGGAACGACGGGTTGGGGGTCGGCGCCGGCCCACACGCGACGGGTGGAGGGTCGACCCGCGGGGGCGCGGGGGGCGGAGCGCCGGGCGGGGAGGACCTTCCCTGGCCCTTGCGCGCCCGCCCGCCGGCGGCGAATGCTCCGGGCGCGAACGGAGCTGGGGGACGCCATGCGAACGCTCAAGGGAAAGACCCTCTTCATCACCGGCGCGAGCCGGGGCATCGGCAAGGCCATCGGCCTCGCCGCGGCGCGCGACGGCGCGAACGTGGTCGTCACCGGGAAGTCGGCGGCGCCGAACCCGAAGCTCCCCGGGACGATCCAATCCGCCGCCGAGGAGATCGAGCGGGCGGGGGGCCGCGCGCTCGCCCTCGCTCTCGACGTCCGCGACGAGGAGCAGATCCGGGTCGCGGTCGAGGCGGCGGTCGATCGATTCGGCGGGATCGACGTGCTCGTGAACAACGCGAGCGCAATCTTCCTCGCCGGCACCGCGGAGACCCCGCCGAAGCGCTACGACCTCATGCAGCAGGTGAACGCGCGCGGGACCTTCTTCGCCTCCCAGGCCTGCCTCCCCCACCTCGCCCGGGCCGAGAACCCCCACATCCTGAACCTGTCGCCGCCCCTCGACATGCGCGCCCAGTGGTTCGCGCCGCACCTCGCCTACACCATGGCCAAGTTCGGCATGAGCATGTGCGTGCTCGGCATGGCGGAGGAGCTGCGGGAGAGGGGCATCGCCGTGAACGCGCTCTGGCCCCGGACGATCATCGACACCGCCGCCCTGAACCTGCTCGGCGGGGACGAGCTCGCCCGGCGCGCCAGGCGGCCCGAGATCGTCGCCGACGCGGCGCGCTGCGTGCTGCTCCGGGAGGCGCGCACCTGCACCGGCAACTTCTTCATCGACGACGAGGTGCTCGCGTCCGAGGGGGTGACGGACCTCTCCCGCTACGCGGCCGTTCCGGGCGGCGAGCTCGTCCCCGACCTGTTCGTCGAGCCGGCCGGCGGCTGACCGCGGCGGCCGGACCGCTCCGCGGCCAGGAACTTGAGGGGCGACGCCCCGGGTGTATGGATCCTTCCCACGTGCCGCAAGGGGAGAGACCCATGACCTTCCGCTACCGCTGCCTCGCAATCGCCCCCGCCGCGATGCTCGTCGCGGCCATGGCGCTCTCCACCGCCTTCCTCCTCCTCATGCCCGGCTTCTGGAAGCTCGCGGCCGTCCTCCCGCTGCCGGCCGCGGCGGCGGGCGCGATGCTGTGGCTCGCGCAGCGCGAGGAGGCGTGGCGGCTCGGCGCCGTCTACCTCGACGGCAGCGGCGTGCGGCGCATCCGCGGCGACGGGCGCGTCATCGAGGTCATCCACTGGGACGAGCTGCGGTCGGTGGTCGTCGACTTCCGCCACCGGCAGGCGCTGTTCGTCGGGCCCGACGGCGCGAGCTTCTGGGTGCGGGGGATGCCGCTGCTCGGCGGCGTGGGCCTCGAGAGCTTCGACTCCTTCCTGGAGCTCCTGCCCGACTACACGAGCGCGCCGGTGCGGCAGGTCGAGCGCACCCGCCCGACGTACTCGCGCATCGCCCACACCTAGGCCGCGCCGCGCCCCGCCACCCCGAGCTCGTCGAGCTCGTGGCGGGCCTGCTCCTCCATCACCAGCTCCGAGAGGCGCCGCTTGAGCGCGTTGAAGTCCTGTGCCGACGGGTCGCGCGGGCGCGGGAGCGCGACCGGCACGACCTCCTTCACCGCGCCGGGGCGGTGCGTCATCACCACCACGCGGTCGGCGAGGTAGACCGACTCCTCGATGCCGTGGGTGACGAAGAGCACCGTCCGCCCCGAGCCCGACCACACCCGGAGGAGCTCGTCCTGGAGGTTGCGGCGGGTGAGGGCGTCGAGCGCGCCGAAGGGCTCGTCCATGAGCAGGATCGGAGGCGCGATCGCGAGCACGCGGGCGATCGCCACCCGCTGCCGCATCCCGCCGGAGAGGTCCTTCGGGAAGCGGTCGCCGAAGCCCCCGAGGTGGAGCTTCTCGAGCCACTCGGAGACGGTCCGCCGGATCTCCGGCCGCGCGAGCCCCTTCGCCTCGAGGCCGAAGGCGACGTTCTCCGCCAGCGTCATCCAGGGGAACAAGGCGTACTCCTGGAACACCATGGCGCGGTCCGGTCCCGGCCCCTGCACCTCGCGGTCGCCGGCGAGGACCCGTCCGGCGGTGGGGCGGACGAAGCCCGCCACGGCGTTGAGGAGCGTCGACTTGCCGCAACCCGAGGGCCCGAGCAGGCACACGAACTCGCCGTCCGCGACGTCGAGGTCGATGCGCTCGAGCGCCCGCACCTCGCCCTCCGGGCCGGCGAACGCCACCGAGAGCCCCTCCGCGCGGACGGCCGGTGCCGTCACCCCTCCACCCCCCGGTGCCAGCGCAGCAGCCGCGCGTTGAGCCGCCCGACGAGCCAGTCGATGGCGAGGCCGAGGAGGCCGATCGTGACCATCCCGGCGATGATCTTGTCGGACCAGAAGTATTCGCGGGCCTCGAGGATGCGGTAGCCGAGGCCCCGGTTCACGGCGGTCATCTCCGCGACGATCACCACGATGAAGGCGATGCCGATGCCGATGCGCACGCCGGCGAGGATGTAAGGGGTGGCCGCCGGCAGGATGACGCGCAGGAAGACGGTGAGGTCGCTCGCGCCGAGGTTCCGCGCGGCGCGGAGGTAGATCGCGTCCACGTTCCGGACGCCCGCGACGGTGTTCACGAGCACCGGGAAGAACGCCCCCAGCGCGATGAGGAAGATCGCCGGCGGGTTTCCGAGCCCGAACCAGAGGATGGCGAGAGGGATGAAGGCGATGGGCGGGATGGGGCGGAGCACCTGGAGGAACGGGTTCAGGACGGCGTGCGCGAGGCCGCTCGCGCCCATGACGAGGCCGAGCGGGATCGCGAGGGCCGCGCCGATGGCGAAGCCGACCGAGACCCGGTAGAGGCTCCCGAGCGCGTCCTGCCAGAGCTCGCCGGAGGCGAGCCAGGCGAGGTAGCTCTCGCGCGACGGGTCGAACGGGGAGAGCGGGCTCGCGTAGGCCCCCCACCGGCGGAGCACCTGGAGCGGGGAGGGGAGCACGAGCGGCGAGAAGATCCCCGCCCGGCAGGCGACCTCCCACCCCGCCACCACGGCGACGGGCACGACGAGCGACCAGAGGAGCCGGCCGGGGCGCGCCATGGGAGGGATCTATCGCACGCCGAGCTTCTGCTTCGCCTGCCCGAGGAGGTCGAGCTTCACCCAGTCGGCGGCGGCGGGTGGCGAGGCGAGCTTCCCCACGCCGTACTTCACCATGAGGTCGGTCGTCGTCTGGACGTGCTCGACGGTGACGTCGTAGGTGAAGGCGGCGTTCGACATGGCGTCCCGGTACTCCTCGGCCGAGAGCTGGCCCTTGAACATCCGCTCGCGCACGTACTTCTCGGCGAGCTGCGGGCGCTCGAGGAAGGTCCGGGTCGCGTCGACGAAGCACTCGAGCACCCGGCGGGCCACGTCGGGGCGCTCCCGGTACATCTTCTCGGACATGACGAGCACTCGCACCGGCTCGCCGAGCGGCGTGTCGTAGGGCTTCGAGAGCTCCTTGCCGTAACCCTTCGCGAGCGCCTGCGCGGACTGCGGCTCGGACTGGCACATCGCGTCGATCTGCTTCTGCAGGAGCGCCTGGTTCAGGTCCGCGAACTGCAGGTACACGACCTGGACGTCGCCCCTGCCCGGCTCCTCCGACCAGGTGAGCCCGCTTCGCGCCAGCTCGGCCTTGAGGAGCAGCTCCTGGGCGCCGCCGCGCGCCACGCCGACCCGGCGCCCCTTCAGGTCGGCGACGACCGCGACCGGCAGGTCGGCGCGGGCGACGAGGCGCGCCCCGCCCCGGGCGAAGCCGGCGACCACGTAGATGGCCCCGCCCCCGGCGCGGTTCGCGATGGCCGCGTCGGCGGCGCTCGCCGCGACGTCCACCTCGCCGCGGACCAGCGCCGGGAAGATGTCGATGCCCTTCGGGAAGACCGTCTCCTCCACCTGGAGCCCGAACTTGCCGCAGTGCTCGGCCATGTACGAGACGGCGCCGTAGTGGGCGAACTTCAGGTTGCCGAGGCGGACCACGTCCGCGGCGCCGGCGTCGGGCGCCAGCGCGGCGAGGGCGAGCGCTAGGGCGATCGATCGCACCGCTGCGGGGCTACCCGACCGGCTCGACCTTGGGGAGCCGCGCGAGCGCCTCCCGCACCTTGTCGGCCGGGTACTCGAAGTCCTCGAGCTGGCCGGCGAAGTACGCATCGTAGGCGGCCATGTCGACGTGGCCGTGGCCCGAGAGGTTGAAGAGGATGACCCGCTCCTTCCCCTCCTCCTTCGCGCGCTCGGCCTCGTCGATGGCGACGCGGATGGCGTGGGACGACTCCGGGGCCGGGATGATGCCCTCGGAGCGGGCGAAGGTCACGGCCGCGTCGAAGCAGGCGAGCTGGCCGACGGCCTTCGCCTCGACGATGCCGGCGTCGACGAGCTGGGACACGAGCGGCGCCGCCCCGTGGTAGCGCAGCCCGCCGGCGTGGATGCCCGGCGGCATGAAGTCGTGCCCGAGCGTGTACATCTTGGCGATGGGCGCCATCTGGGCGGTGTCGCCGAAGTCGAAGGCGTAGACGCCCTTGGTGAGCGTGGGGCAGCTCGCGGGCTCGGCGGCGACGAGGCGCACCTTCTTGCCCGCCGCCTTGTCGGCGACGAAGGGGAAGCTGATGCCGGCGAAGTTCGACCCCCCGCCGTGGCAGCCGATGACCACGTCGGGGTAGTCGCCGGCGACCTTCATCTGCTCCTTCGCCTCGAGCCCGATCACCGTCTGGTGCATGCAGACATGGTTGAGCACGCTCCCCAGCGCGTAGCGCGTGTCCTTGTGGGTGGCGGCGTCCTCGACGGCCTCGCTGATGGCGATGCCGAGCGATCCCTGGCTCTTCGGGTCCTTCGCGAGGATTCCCCGGCCGGCGTTGGTGCGGTCGGACGGCGAGGCGATGACCTCGGCGCCCCACAGCTGCATCATGCTCTTCCGGTAGGGCTTCTGGTGAAAGCTCACCTTCACCATGTAGACGGTGCAGTCGAGGCCGAACATGTTGGCCGCGAGCGCCATGGAGCTGCCCCACTGCCCGGCCCCGGTCTCGGTGGCGATGCGCTTGGTGCCGAAGATCTTGTTGTAGTACGCCTGCGGCACCGCCGTGTTCGGCTTGTGCGATCCGGCGGGCGAGACTCCCTCGTACTTGTAGTAGATGCGGGAGCGCGTCCCGATGGCCTTCTCGAGGCGCCGGGCGCGGAAGAGCGGGCTCGGGCGCCAGATGCGGTAGATCTCGCGGACCTCGTCGGGGATCTTCACGAAGCGCTCGCGGGAGACCTCCTGCTCGATGAGCCCCATCGGGAAGAGCGGGAGCAGGTCGTCGGGGGTCACCGGCTTCTTCGTCCCCGGGTGGATCACCGGCGCCATCGGTGCCGGGAGGTCCGGGATCACGTTGTACCAGTGGGTGGGGATCTGATCTTCGGACAGGAGGTACTTGGTCTGCATGGCGGCGCTCTCGCTCCGGGGGAAGGAAAGGGGCGATCCGAACCCATAGGCCCCGGGGGAGTCAAGCACGGCGGTGGAGCCGCTCCGCCTTGGCCCTTGTCCTGCGTCAGGCGCGGGCTCCCGTCCCCCGAGGGGCCGGCCGTCACTCCTCGCGGAAGGGGAACTCGGGGGCGTCGAGCCGGTAGAACGCCGCGCGGCCGTCCTCCCCGCGCACGAGGTACCGGCAGCCGCTCTCGGGGTAGGTGAGGACGTCCGTCGCCGGGCGCTCGCCGCCCATGAGGTACGAGAGCTCCCCGGGGCCGGGGTTCCGCACCAGGTGGGGAACCTGCGGGGCCGGGAAGGCGAGGAAGTCCCCCGGGCCGATCGGCAGCTCCTTCCCGTCGACGATGGCCAGGCCCTCGCCCGAGAGCACGTACATCCACTCCTCCTGCACGTCGTGGGCGTGGTAGGCGAAAGACTCCGCACCGGCGGGCAGCGTCGCGTGGCTCACCCGCGCCCGCGCGAGGCCCCCGAGCGTCGCGAGCTCGGTGCCCCGGAACCGGGAGCGGGGGTTGAGGGTCTGGGTATAGGTGCGCGCCCCGCCCGCGACGTCCGCGGCGCGGAGCAGAGTGGCGTTGCGTCGCTCCATGGGGTCTCCCTTCGGCTCTCCGGCGCGCCGCCGCGGCCGGCGACACCGGCCGACGCTAGCGGACCCCTCCGACGGCGGTCGCCCCGACCACCCGTCTCGCGCGGCGAGGCGTGCCGGCGCCTCCGCTCCAGGCGGGGTGGCGATGTTTGCGCGCGGATCGGCCGCCCGGCGCACGTCTACCTCTTCACACTCCGTGCGCGAATGTAGCGGAGGGTCGCCTACCGGCACTTGACGATAGTTACAGCCATTTCTACGCTCGAAGGCGAAGGGCGGTGGCGGGTCGCCCGCGCCCGAATTGACCATGGATCGCAATTATTGCCGCTCGCGTAACGATTGCATCCGCACTTTGCGCAGTTGCGAATGATCTGATCCGACCGATGGCTCTCCTTTCACTCTTCGACGAACCAACCGCGGTGCGCGGGGTCGTCGCCTGCGACCTCGGCGGTCGTCCGCTCGAGCCGTCCGCGGGCCCGCTCGCCCTGACCGAGACGCACGGCGCGGCGGCAGCGGCGGCCGTCCGCGAGTTCGCCGCTGCCGGGGAGGCGCTGGGCTTCTCGAGCGTCGAGGAGATCGCCGTGAAGGCCCCGGACCGGGCCGTCCTGACCGCGATCCACCCGGAAGGCATGCTCCTCGCCGTCGTCGACCCGTCGAACGGAACGGCGGCGTTCGAGAAGGCCCTGCGCGCCTGGCCGTCGACGGGCCGTCCGCCGCCGCTGCCGGCCCGCTCGGCCGGTTCGTCGCCCGCGCCGGAGGTCCTCGGCTCGATGACCCCCCCGCCGATCCCGCTCACGCGGAGCCCGGCGTCGAACGGAGCCACACCCGCGCGGCGCCTCGCGCCGGCGGAGAGCCGCTGGGCCGGACTCCGCCGCTCGCTCGTGCGGGGGCAGCTCACGCAGGCGGTCGCCCTGCAGCGAGAGCTCCGGGACGCCCCCCCCGCCGCCTCGCCCGAGGCGGGGGCCGAGCCCCTCTCGGGAGAGGACCAGGACCGCCTGATGCGGATCCTGGTCGACGGCGTCGGGAGCGTGATGGCCGGCGACGGCGTCGCGGGGGGGCGCATCCTGCAGAGGCTCGCGACCGACAGCCAGCCCAACCTGTCGTTCCGATGGCTCGCGCTGCACTGGGGCGGCCTGGCCGCCCTCCGGAACGGCGAGCCCGGCGCGGCCCGGCCGCTCGTCAAGGAGTCCCTCGCCATCGCGA
Organism: Anaeromyxobacteraceae bacterium; assembly: GCA_035543235.1. Taxonomy (GTDB): domain Bacteria; phylum Myxococcota; class Myxococcia; order Myxococcales; family Anaeromyxobacteraceae; genus DATJZG01. The sequence continues at coordinate 38,194 of DATKJV010000017.1, forward strand.
AGCGCCTCGGCGCCGGGGCGCAGGCGGTGAGCCAGTGGGCGGCCGCCGAGCTGCTCGCCCGCGGCGCCGACCCGGCGCAGGCCCTCCCCTGGCTCAAGAGCGCGCGGATCCTCTTCGGCCGGCTCGGCGACGCATGGGGCACGGGACGGTCGTGGATGACGGAGGCGCGAATCCTCCTCGCCCTGAAGCGGGACGACGAGTGCGTCCACGCGGCGCAGCAGGCATGGACCGCGGACCCCTCCTGGGACGAGCCGCCGCTGTTCCTCGCCCGGCGGGCGCTCCAGCGCGAGGACCTCGCCGGCGCCGAGTCCTTCGCCCGGGCCGTGGAGACCCCGGCCGCGAGCCGGTTCCGCGCGGTGGTCGAGGGCGTGCGAAGGGGGGCGCTCAGCCAGGTGGACGCGAGCGCGCTCCTGCAGGAGGAGGAAGGGCCGCCGAGCGTCCGGGCGCTGCGGGTCCTCGAGAGGATCGCGGCCGCCTCTCCGGAGTTCGTCCAGGCGCGCGAGGCGCTCGCGTGGATGCTCGTCCGGCTCGGCAAGTACGAGTCGGCCGAGACGGCCTTCCGCGAGCTCCTGTCGGGGCAGCTCGACCCGGGCGAACGGAACTCGGTGCTCCTGGGGCTCGACTGCATCGCCCAGGCGCGCCGCCTCGCTGCCGAGCGAGCCCCGGCGGCCTCCCCGGCCGGGCCGGCGAGCGGGAGCGCCCCGGCGTCGACGGCGTCCTCGTCGGCGGTTCTCGGCCGCGGCGCAGCTCCGGGGAGCGCGGCGCCGGGCGCGGTCTTCTCCGGTCGGCTGAGCGCCTTCGCTCTGCCGGACCTGGTCGAGTTCCTGAGGGGAGCGAGGCGCACCGGGTTGCTCGTGTGCCGATCCTCGGCCGGCATGGGGGCTCTTCGCTTCCGCAACGGCAGGGTGACCGGCGGGACCTCGCCGGGAACGCCGAGGGTGGGGGAGATGCTTCTCCGCAACCGGAAGATCTCGCCGGTCGCGCTCCGGGCGCTGCCGGCCACCGACGGGGAGGACTCGACGGTCGCCGCCATGCTCGTCCGCGAGGGCGCGGCGGACGCGGCCGCGGTCCAGGAGTCGCTCCGCCAGCAGATCGAGATGGCGATGCGCGAGCTGTTCGACTGGAAGGACGGCGAGTTCGTGTTCGACCACGAGGCGGACGGCCCCGAGCTTCCCGCGGCCGTCGCGGTCGAGCTCGACCCGCAGGCCGTGCTCCTCGGCCTCCTGAAGGACCTGGACGAGGCGTCCCGCACCGCCGCGTCCGGCGGAGCCCGCTAGCGACCCGCCATGGAGCCGCGAACGGAAGCCCCGGGAGCGACCCAAGGCGCGCGCGTCGCGCGGCGAAGGTCGCGGGCCAACGAGGGCGGACCTCCTCGTGCCTGAGTCCCGCGCCTACAAGACGCCCGACCTGGCCGGACTCGTCGGCGCCAAGCTCGGCAACTACCGCCTGGAGCGGGTCATCGGGCGCGGCCGGATGGGGGTGGTCTACCTCGCGCAGGACGAGGCGCTCCTGCGGCCCACCGCGGTCAAGGTCCTCTCCTGGCGCGCGGCCGAGGCGAACGGGCACGACCCGGTCCAGTGGTTCCTCGCCGAGGCGAGGCTGATCGCGCGGCTCAACCACCCGCGCGTCGTGCAGATCTACGGCGCGGCCCGGCAGGCCGAGCACTGCTACATCGCCATGGAGTACGTCCCCGGACCGTCGGCCGAGGCCGCCGTCGCGCAGGGCGGCCCGCTCTCGCCGGAACGGGCCACCGACGCGCTCGCCCAGGCCGCGGCGGCGCTGCACGCCGCCCACCGCTCGGGGATCGTCCATCGCGACGTGAAGCCCGCGAACCTGCTCATGGGGGCCGGGGGGGTCGTGAAGCTCGGGGACTTCGGCATGGCCCTCGGGTCGGCGGGTCCCTGGACCGGCAACGCGCACCTGCGCGTGGGCACGCCGTACTACACGGCCCCGGAGGTCTGGAGCGGCGAGGCCGCGACGCCCGCCTCCGACATCTACTCCCTCGGGGCCTCCTACTTCCAGCTGCTCACCGGCCGCCCTCCCTACGACGGCGAGGACCTCGCCGCGATCGAGCAGGCCCACCTGCGCGCCCCCGTCCCCGACCCGCGGCAGCTCGTGCGGGACCTCCCACCCGCATGCGCCGCTCTCCTCGAGCGCGCCCTGGCGAAGTCCCCCCGGGCGCGCCACGCCTCCGCGGAGGTCCTCCTCTGGGACGCGAGGCGCATCCTCCAGGATCTCGCATCGATGCGGGGAAGCGCCTCCGCCGTCCCGCTGGCTCCCGCGCCGGATGGCGAGCCGGCGCCGGCGGAGAGGCGCCCGCCGCCCCCGGCGCCGGCCCCGCTGGCGCGGGCGCTCGGCCTCGTCCGCCGCCCCTTCGCGGACGTCGACCCGGAGGAGCCCTATCGCCTCGATCCGCTCGCGACCGTGCGGAGGATGCTCCTCGGCGCCGTCGAGGACCCGTCGACGATGCTCGTCACCCTGGCGGGCAGCGGTCGCTCGGGCCGCGGGGCGCTGTGCCGGGCCGTGGCCTCCGACCTCGGCGCCTCCCGGCGGGTGCTCTCCGTCTCTCTCGACGAGCTTCCGGCCGGTGGCCTCCTCGAGCACCTGTGCCGCGCCGCCGGCGCGCCGGACGAGCACGCGGAGGAGGCGAGGGCGAACGCGCTCGTCGAGAGGCTCTCGGAGGAGCGCCGCGCCGGGGCCCCCCCGGCCCTCGTGATCGCGGACGCCGTCGATCCGGCGAGCGGCTCCTTCGCGGCCGTCGCCCGGGTGGTCGCAGCCGCGCTCTGGACCGGGGCCTACAAGGTCGTCCTGGCCGGGGAGCCCGGCCTCGCGGCAGCGCTCGCGGGCGCCGGCGTCGACTTCCCCGGCGGAAGGGCGGTCGAGCTCGAAATTCCCCGGTTCCGGCCCGAGGAGACCGCGCGGTACGTGCGGACCTGGCTCGAGGCGGCGCTCGGCCGGGGCGCACCCCCGATCCTGCTGTCGGCGGACGCCGCCCTCCTGCTCGCGCGGCGCTCCGAGGGCGAGGTGGAGCGGCTGAACTGCATCGCGGAGAACATGCTGATGCTCGCCGCCGCCGAGCGGAAGCGCGTGCTCACCACCTGGCACGTGTGGGCCGCGTCGGACGGCGAGCGGTGGGCGGAGACCCGCCCCCTGTCGGAGATGCCGCGGCCTCCGGCGCACTGGCCGCCCGAGGAGGTCGTCCTTCTCATCGACGCCTGCCGGCGGAGCGCGGGACTGGACCCGTGGCCGCGCGGCGCCTCGCCGCTCGACTGAGGGGTTCGACTTGGAGAGGAGAGAGACCCGACATGCCCACGGATCCCGACCTGGCCCGCGGAGCCCGCCCATGACCATCCCGCCCCTCATCGCCAAGCTTCCCGAGGTGAAGAGCGCCCTCGTCAGCACCCGCCAGGGCGGGGTCGTCGAGGTGATGCGCGAGCGGGAGGGGGAGCGCGTGGCCGCGGTCGTCGGCTTCCTCTCGAGCACCCTCGGGGAGGCCGGCGACGAGCTCGGCCTCGGCCACCTGCGCCGGGTCGCCTTCAACGGGCCCGGCCGCGGCGGCGTGATCGCCGTCGCCGGCGCGGAGCTCGTCGCGGCCTTCGTGGAGCCGCCGAGCTCCGTCGCGTCGATCGAGAAGCTCCTCGCCGGAGCCGTCGGGCAGAAGGAGGCGTGACGTGGAAGACATCCTGCAAGGCGTGCTGGGGCTGTCCGGGGTCAGCGCCGCCATCGTCTTCGACGCCACCGGCAGGCTCGTCGACTGCCGGGGACGAGCCATCTACGACCGCTCGCTCTGCGGGCAAGTGAGCGGCACGCTGGCCAAGGCCGTGGATACGGTCCGCCTCCAGCAGGACGCCTGGGAGTCGATCTGGGCGTCGTTCGCCGACGGCAAGCTGCTCCTGCAGAACCTCGCCGAGCCGAGTGCCCGGGGCCACGTCCTCGCGGTCGTCGCCGACTCGACCTTAAACGCGTCCTTCGCGACCGTCGCCATCCGCGTCGCGACGAACAAGCTCAAGAGGGCCATCGCGGACGGGACCTTCGGGCAGGGCCCGGAGGACCCGCCGCGGGCGGCCCCGTCGGGCCCCGGCGCCTCGTCGGTCGCCCCCGCAGGCGCGCCGCCGCCGGGGGCCGGGTCCCAGACGCCGGCGTCCGACTCGAAGGTCCTCGCCAACACCGGGGTGAGCTGGTCCAAGTCGTCGTCGTCGGTCGGCCTGTCGCGCGTCGCCGCCGCCAACCCGGCGTCCTCGGCCTTCCTCGGCCGGTGCGCCAAGCAGCTGGCGCGCCACGTCGGGCCCATCGCCAAGGTGTACGTCGAGGAGTCGGTGCGCCGCGTGTCGCCGGACGCGCCCTTCGCGCTCTCGGCGGCCGCCGCCCTCGTCAACGACCTCGCCGCGCAGATCGAGGACCCGGCCGACCGGGCCGAGTTCTGCAAGGCTCTCGAGAACCCGTAGACCCACCCCCTCTCCCGGGAGGCCCGATGTCGATCGTCACGTCCGTCCGCAAGAGCCTCGGTGCGAAGATCTCCCTCAAGCTGGCGGTCCTGCTCGTCGCCCTCACCGCCGGGGCGGCGCTCGTCATCACGTTTCACGAGACCCGCCAGATGGAGCGGCTGACCCTGGAGAAGGCGCGCCTGGCCGCGACGCTCGGGGCTCGCGAGTACGGCGACGTCCTCGACGGCGCCATCGACAGCGGCCTCGTCACCGTGAACGACGTCTTCGACAGAAACTACGTGGAGATCAAGGGATACGACTGGGGCGCCAAGCCGAAGTACCACACGCGCTACGACGCGGTGACGGACCGCGCGGTGCTCGTGTTCCAGGACAAGTTCCTCGACCAGGACGACTTCGTGTTCGCGGTCGGGGTCGACGAGAACGGCTACCTGCCGACGCACAACACGAGGTACCAGAAGCCGGTGACGGGGGTGGCCGACAAGGACCTCGCCGGCAACCGGACGAAGCGCATCTTCGACGACCCGGTGGGCATCGCGGCGGCCCGCAACGCCGAGACCGGCTTCCTGCAGGTGTACCAGCGGGACACCGGCGAGACGATGTGGGACGTCTCCTCCCCGATCTACGTGAAGGGGAAGCGCTGGGGCGGCTTCCGGATCGGCGTCTCGATGGAGCGGATCGCGGCGCGGCAGCGGCAGCTCTTCCTCACGCTCCTCGGCATCTTCGGCGCCTTCACCGCGGTGACCGTGCTCGCGATGTTCCTCCTCGTGCGACAGGCGATGCGGCCCGTCGTCGCCCTCACCGCGGCCGCCGAGGAGATCAGCCTCGGCGAGCGCCTCGACGCACCGATCCGATCCGACCTCGCCGACGAGATCGGGCAGCTCACGAAGACCCTCGACCGGCTGCGGGTCAGCATGAAGGCAGCCATGGAACGGCTCGGCCAATAGCGAGGTCCCACATGAACCGGAAGCTACCTGTCGGATACGCCTTGCTCGGTGCGGCCTGCATCGGCCTCCTCTCCGCCGGGGCGCGGGCCGAGGCGCAGTCCCGGAGCGCGTCCGCGCCTCCGAACGACGGCCTGACGCCCCAGGACCGCGAGATGCTGGCGCTCGCGAACGACTTCGCGGCCCGCTGCGCCGAGACGCTGGAGCGGTGGATGACCCGCCGGGAGGTGACCCCGGAAAGGCTCTTCGCCTCGCTCTACTACCCGATCCCGGCGACCGATCCGCCCAAGTTCACGACGGACTGGGACCGGCTGTCCGACCGGGACATCCTGCCCATCGAGGAGGCGGTCCTGGCGAAGTCTCCGACGATCGTCTTCGCGGTGCTCGTCGATCGCCACGGCTACCTGCCCACGCACAACCAGCGCTACTCGCTGCCGCTCACGGGCAACCCGGCCACCGACCTCGTCAACAACCGGACGAAGCGCATCTTCGACGATCGCACCGGGGCGGCCGCCGCGAAGAACGAGGCGCCCTACCTGCTGCAGCGGTACCAGCGCGACACCGGGGAGATCATGGCCGACCTCTCGGTCCCCGTGATGGTTCGCGGGCAGCACTGGGGCGCGGTCCGGATCGGCTACCGGGCGGTCGAGATCCGGTAGGGGCGGCGGACGAGGGGGAATCCCGGCCCCCGCCGAAGGCGCGGGGCTCGACGGGTCCCGGAGCCCGGCTAGGCCTGCACCTCGCCGCCGTCGACGAGCAGGCACTGTCCGTTGATGGCGGGGTTGCGGGCGAGGAGCACCGCCACCTCGGCGACCTCCTCCGGCGAGGAAGGCTCGCCGCGGGGATTCGACGAGAGCATCGCGGCGCGCGCCTCCTCGGCGCTGCGGCCGGTCGCGTCCACCACCGCCTGGACGGCCTCCTGCATCATCTGGGTGTCCACCCAGCTCGGGCAGATGGCGTTCGCCGTGATCCCCTTGCGCGCACCCTCGAGCGCCACCGTGCGCGTGAGCCCCACGAGCCCGTGCTTCGAGGCGACGTACGCCGCTGAGTACTTCGCCGCCACGCGGCCGAGCACCGAGGCGACGTTGATGACGCGGCCGAAGGCGCGCTCGTACATCCCCGGGAGGAAGGCACGCGTGAGCAGGAACGGGGCCGTCAGGTTCACCGCGAGCATGCCGTCCCACTGGGCATCGTCGGTCCGCTGGAAGGGGGCGCTGCCGTGGATGCCGGCGTTGTTGACGAGGATGTCGACGGGGCCGAGCGCCCGCGCCACGACCGCCGGCGCCCCGGCGATGGCGTGGCGGTCCATCACGTCCAGCGGGAAGAAGAAACCGCGCCGGCCGAGCGCCTGGACCTCGCCCGCCACCTGCTCGATCTCCGGGACGCTCCGGGCGGCGACGGCGACGTGCACGCCCGCGCGCGCCAGCGCGAGCGCGATGGCGCGCCCGATCCCCCGCCCGCCGCCGGTGACGAGCGCCACCCGACCCTCGATCCGATCCATGGCCCGCTCCCTGCCCCGCCTAGATGACCGAGGCGATGTGGTCCGACGCCCAGTGGGCGATCCCGAAGATGGTCTCCTGGGGGTTCACGCCGAGGCTGGTGGGGAAGACCGAGCCGTCCACCACGAAGACGTTGTCGAGCCAGTGCAGCTTCAGCCGGGAGTCCACGACGCTCTTCTCCGGGTCGCGCCCCATGGCGCAGCCGCCCATGGCGTGCGCGCTGAACAGCGCGACCCGGAGCGGCTCCCAGGGGGCGCGGTCGAGGAGCGCGACGTCGGCCTCCGTGCGCATGACCACGGGGTTCTCGTGGAGCGAGTAGACGGCGCTCGCGCCCGCGGCGAGCTGGACGCGGGCGAGGGCCTTGTTGCCCTCGCGCAGCGCCTCCCAGATCTCCGGCCGGATCCTGTAGTCGATGCGGACCCGCCCGTCGGAGCGGACGGACACCGTCCCGCCGTCCTCCTCCGGCAGGAACCCGTCGATGGAGAGGGCGATGAGCGCGCTCGAGTACGCGAGCTTCGACATCTGCTCCTCGTGCTCGGCGCCGAAGCCGCCGAGCGAGGGGCCCACGAGGAGCGGGTGGACCGGCGCGGTCTCCAGGAAGAAGCCGACCTTTCCCTTGCCGCGGTCCGCGAACTGGTGCGAGGCGACGGACTGGGGCGCTCCGTAGAACGGATCCACCCTCTCGGGGAAGACGGCCGCGCTCGCCACCACCGGGTGCAGGAAGGTCCGCTTCCCGACGCGGCCGCTCGGGTCGTAGCCGCTGCGGAGGAGGAGCTCCGGGGAGTTGACGGCGCCGCCCGAGAGCACCACCAGCCGCGGCCGGACGACGATCTTCCGCCCGGTCGCCTTGAAGGTCGTGGGGTCGATCGCCTGGGCCTGCACCGCGGCGACCTTCCGCCCGGACTTCTCGAGGCGCACGGCGCGCGCGTGCGCGTAGATGCGCGCCCCGTCCCGCACCGCGTCCTGCAGGTAGGTCTGGTCCATCGACTGCTTGGCACCGACCGGGCAGGCGGTGCCGCAGTAGCCGAGGTTCTGGCAGCCGAGCACGTTGCGCCGGATGACCTCCCGGTCCCAGGAGAGGCGCCCCGCGCCCTCCCAGAGGACGCGGTTGTTCGCGTTCACGACCTCGAGCGGCCAGGGGGCGATGTGCAGCCGCTCCTCCACCGCCTCGAAGTGGGGCTCGAGCGCCTTCTCGTCGAGCCCCGAGATGCCGTAGACCTCGGCCCAGTGGCGCAGCACGCGCGGCGGCGTCCGGAAGCTCGTCGTCCAGTTGACGAGCGTGCTGCCGCCCACCGCCCGCCCCTGGAGGATGGTGATGGCGAGGTCCGCCGTGGCCCTCTGTCCCCGCTCCTGGTAGAGCGTCGGGTAGGCCCAGGCCTCGTCCATCTTGACCTTGTCGGGCGGGAAGTAGCCGCCCTCCTCGAGCACCACCACGCGCCGGCCGCGCGCGGCGAGGCGCGCGGCCACGATGGCGCCGCCCGCGCCCGAGCCGATCACGCACACGTCGGGCGTCTCCTCGACGTCGCGGCGCAGCTCTCCGGCCTCGATGATCCGTCCCGGCGCGAGCTCGCTCACGGCTTGCCTTCCTGGGGGAGGTCCATGCCGCTGCGCGGCGCCGGGGTCTCCTCGACCGGGCGCGGCGCCGGGGCCGAGGGGCGCGGGTGGGTCCTCGCGGACGAACGCGCCGTCTCCGGCCTCGGCGGCTCCGCCGGCTTCGCGGGCGAGATCGAGGGCGGTCCCGGGTAGCCGACCGCCGGCCAGGTCTCGGGCGATCCGTAGTACGCCGCGTAGACGAGGCGCTTCAGCGCCTTGTAGCCCGTCCGCCGGAGCGCGAACCGGCTCTGCTGCCAGCTCGCGATCCGGGCGTCCTGCTGCTCGATCGTCGACTCGGTGAAGGTATGGAACTGGCCGTCGAGGAGGAAGCCGGCGAGCGCGTTGTCGAAGAGCCGCACGAGCTGGCGGATCTCGCCCTGGGTGGGCTCCGGGGCCATCGCCACGATGGAGTCCACGCGCCTCGGCAGGTCGACGTCCATGGGCCGTGGGAACCCGGCTCGCACCGGCACGAGCCGCTCGGCGATGGAGAGGAACACGGTCGCCTCGAGGGGCGAGAGCGCGACGAAGGGGCCGCCGAGGCCGGGCAGGGCCCGCGTGCGCCGCGTCGCGAGCCAGGTGCCGCCCCCGACGGCGAGGACCACCGTTCCGAAGAGCCCCCACTTCAGGAAGCTCCGACGCCCCTCGCTCTCGCCCGGCAGGAGGATGCGTTCCCGCCGATATCGGGTGCGGCGCAACATGAGCGGGGGGGAGATTACCCCAAGGAGCCCGAGGTGTCGCCCGATGGGGCCCCACCGGCGCGCGAGGGCTTGCGGGGGACCACCCCGTGGTGCCACTTCGGAGTGACGAAATCTTGCCTCACCGCCCCATCGAAGCATTCTTGCGGGGGTGGGAGGCCATGCTGACTTCCGAGGGATGGCGGGGCGCCCTTGACCGAGGCGAGGCGAAGGGGCGGTTCCGGCCGGGAGCGATGAGCACCGAGAAGCGAGCGCATCCGCGGTTCCCGCTGATCCTGGCGGTGGACTACCCCGGCGCCGCCTCCACGGTCCGGGACTACACCGAGAACCTCTCGGCGGGCGGCCTCTTCATCCGCACCGAGCGCGACTTCGAGGTGGGCGACCGCGTCACCCTCCTCATCTCCTTCCCGGAGCTCCTCGAGCCCGCGGAGCTGGAGGTGGAGGTCGTGCGCATGCGCGGGGGCGCCCCGGGACAGCCGGCCGGCGTGGCCGTCTGGATCCCGCCGGACCGCGTCGACGACCGGCGAAGGCTGGAGCAGCTCTCTCGCGCCGCGGCCGCCGCCGCCGAGGCCGCGCAGCCTGCCTACCGCGTGCTGCTCGTCGAGGACAACTCGCTCGTCGCCGCCATGTACACCTCCGCGCTCCGCCGGCTCGCCGCGAGCGAGGGCCTCGGCGGGCTCGCCGTGGACGTGGCGGTGGACGGCAACGAGGCCTTCGCGCGGCTCCTCGCGCAGCCCCCCATCGACCTCGTCATCACCGACGTCTACATGCCGGTGATGAGCGGCTTCGCGCTCGTCGAGAAGGTCCGGGCCGAGCCGCGGCTCCGCCACCTGCCCATCATCGTCATCTCGTCGGCCGGGGAGGAGGAGCGCGAGCGGGTGAGCCGCCTCGGCGCCAACTTCTTCCTGCAGAAGCCCGTGAAATATCAGGACATCGTGACGACCGTCCGGACGCTGCTCCGCGCCGGACCACAGCCCGGAGCGCCGATCCAGTCCCGTCAAGCCCCGAAGGAGGAGCCCAGAGCCCCGATCGGGGAGGGTGCCCCGGGCCGCGTTGACCCTCGGCGCGGGAAAGAGCACAAGGGACATTAGGTCACGACCGGCAGCCTGCCGGTCCGCGGACGATACGAGCAGGACGTCCCGAAACCGACGAAGGTCCGCTTTCGATGCGGACCTTCTTCGTTTCCGGCTCACCAGCGGTGGTAAGCGGGATGGCCCGGCGGGACGGCCACGAAGGTCCCCCGGCACGTCGCGCACACCCGGCCGCCGGCGACGAGCTCGGCCGCCACCACGACCCGCGAGTCCCGGGACTCGACCGCCCGGCCGGAGAGGCGGATCACGTCCGCGGTCGGCATGGGCCGGAGGAACCGCACCGCGTAGTCGGCCGTGACCGTGCACGGAGGCGTCTCGGTCCCGTCCCGGTGCATGAGGTGCGCGGCGGCCGTCCAGGCCGAGAGGCAGTCGAGCAGCGTGCCGGCGATGCCCCCGTTCAGCATCCCCGGGTAGGCCTCGTGGTGCGCGGAGGCCCTCCACTCGGCGACCACCTCCCCGCCCGCGTCCAGGCAGCGGAGCCTGAGCCCCTTGTCGTTGGCGGGCCCGCAGCCGAAGCAGGCGAGGCGCGGGGCGAAGCGCTCCTGGATGGACGGGGCGTCGGGCAGCGGGGTGGTCACGGAGAGAACTCATAGCCCGGCCGCGCCGCGCGCGCTCTCATTGCCCGGCCTCGCCCGACGCGGTAAACCGGTGCGGCGCGCCGCGCGCCCGAGGGAGGGTCCATGGCCAAGCTCGCCGCCCACATCACCGGAACCGTCGTCCGGATCGAGAAGAAGCCCGGCGACGCCGTCTCGCCCGGCGACGCCGTGGTGGTGCTCGAGTCCATGAAGATGGAGATGCCCGTCGAGGCGCAGTCCGGCGGGCGGGTCGCCGAGATCCGCTGCCGCGAGGGGCAGGCGGTGAACGAGGGCGACGTCCTGGCGGTGATCGAGTGACGGGCCGGTCCGCCGCGGGATCGCGTCCCCGATGACCGCGCGGATCCACTCCGAGGACCGCGGCCCCGTCCGCGTCCTCACCGTCGAGAACCAGAAGAAGCGGAACGCCCTCGACTACGGCGCGCTCGCCGAGCTCGAGGCGGCCTGCGACCGGGCGACGCGCGATCGCGTCCGCTGCCTCGTCGTCCGCGGGGCGGGCGACCAGGCCTTCTCCTCCGGCTTCGACATCGGGGCGATGGAGGGTCCGGGCGGCGAACGGCCGGACCTGGCGGTCGAGCGCGCCATGGAGGCGGTGGAGGCGGTGCCCTTCCCCACGATTGCCTTCGTGAACGGGGCCGCCTTCGGCGCCGGCTGCGAGCTCGCCGTGACCTGCGACCTCCGCGTCGCGAGCTCCGGGGCGGTCCTCGGCATGCCGCCGGCGAAGCTCGGCGTCGTGTACGCCGCGGCCGGGATCCGGAGGTTCCTCGCGCTCGTGGGGCCGGCGCACGCGCGGGAAATGCTCTTCACCGGGCGCCCCGTCGACGCCGCGACGGCGCGCTCGATGGGGCTCGTCGACCGGGTGGCCGAGCCTGCCGAGGCCGAGCGGGCGGCGCTCGCGCTCGCCGACGAGATCGCGCAGAACGCTCCCCTGGCCGTGCAGGGGATGAAGCGCATCCTCCGGCTGCTCATCGCCTCGCACGAGCGCGGGCTGACGGCGGAGGAGCGCGAGGAGGTGGCCGACCTCCGCCGCCGCGCCTTCGAAAGCCAGGATCTGAAGGAGGGGCGGGCCGCCTGGAGCGCACGCCGGCCGCCGCGCTTTCAGGGCCGGTGATCGCGCGGGGCCGAGGCCGCCGGCGCCTGGGGCGCGCGCAGCGCCCGGCCGGCGGCGTAGCCGACCAGCGTGGCGCAGGCCGCGATCGCGACGATGGCCGCGGCCGGCCGCCAGGCCGGACCCCGCCGGGGCGGGGGCGCCGGGGCGGCGCCCCGCGCCGGCGCGGCCGGAGCTCCGTGCGCGGGAACCGGGGGCGGCGGCTCCGCGGCCTCCGCGAGCGGGCCCTCGAGGGCGAGGTCCCAGTCGCCGATCTGGACGAGGTCGCCGGGCCGGATGCGGCGCTTCCCGCCGATGCGCTCGCCGTTCACGCGCGTCCCGTTCGAACTCCCCAGGTCCTCGACGTAGATCGACCCGTTCTGCCGGAGGAACCGGGCGTGGCGGCGCGAGACGTTGCGGCCCGCGAGCTTGAGCGCGCTCCCCGGCGCGCGCCCCACCGAGACCTCCGCCTCGGCGAAGGGCAGTGCCTGCTGCCGTCCCTCGCGGTCCTCGAAGAGGATGCGCAGCGGGGCGCTCAGGGCGCTACCCTCCGGACCGGGCGGGCGCTCCCCGGGCGACGAGCTTCCGGTGAAAGCGCGTGCCGTCCTTCTCGGGCAGGACGACGAACTGATCCATCTCGTGCCCCGGCAGCGTGAGGTCGAAGCGGTGCCGCTCGTCGAGCCGGACCTCCGTCACCGTGAGCGGCGTCGAGCCGATGGCCTGGCCGTCGAGGCGCACCTCCGCCCCGGACGGCTCGCTCTCGACCGTGACCGCGCCGAGCGCCGACGGGAGGTCGAGGTGCACGCGCCGAAGGAGCTGGCCCAGCTCGGGGCGGAGCTGCACGGAGGCCGACTTGCGCCCCGGCGCGGACGCCTGGACCTGGTGGGGGCGCGAGAGCGGGAGGTCCTCGACGACGAGCGGCGTCGCCCCGGACAGGCGGCGGCCGTCGAGCGTCACCTCCGCGCCGGTGGGCGTGGTCGTGACGAGCAGGGTTCCCGGGCGAAGGTACGTCGACGCCGCCCAGAGCGCCACCGCGCTCGCGACCCCGGCGACCAGCCCGGCCACGACCGCGCGGCCGGTCCCCACCCGCACCGTGCGGACCCGCTCAGGCCCGAGCGGCAGGGGACGGGACACCTCCGGCCGGTCGAGCTGGAGGTCGATCGTGGGCAGCTCGTGGATCTGGAGCGGGAGGGCGGATGGGCCGCCGTCCGCCTGCGCCACCCGCTCGTAGACCGCCGCCTTCTGCTGCTCCGCCACGTGCCGGAGCACCTTCATCACCAGCGCGTCGTGGGCGCGGGCGGTGCGCTGGCGGGCGATGCGCTCGGCGTAGACCTGCTGCATCTGCCGGCCGAGGAGGTCCTGGACGGCGCTGTGGGGGGTGGGGAAGAGGACGTCGACGAGCTCGTCGGCGAAGGCCTTGGCGTCGGGGAAGCGCTTCTCGGGGTCGTAGGCGAGCGCGCGGAGGATGATGGGGTCGAGGTCCTTCGGGAGCCGCTCGTCGATGGCCGAGGGCGGGACCACCCGGCCCCGGCGGGACTGCACGAGGCTCTCCACGTCGGTGGCCCGCTGGAACGGCTTCTGCTTCGTCAAGAGCTCGTAGAGGATGATGCCGGAGGCGAAGATGTCCACCCGGTGGTCCCAGGTGCGCTCGAGCGAGGCCTGCTCGGGGGCGACGTACCCGAGCTTCCCCATGAGCATCCCCTCCTTGTAGTTGGAGAGGCCGGTCGCGGCGCGCGCGATGCCGAAGTCGAGCAGCTTCAGCTCGCCCTGGTACGAGACCAGCGCGTTGTCGGGCGAGACGTCGCAGTGGACGATCTTGAGGGGCTTGCCGGACGGGTCGGTGCGCTTGTGGGCGTAGTCGAGCCCCTGCAGGAGCTGGAGCACGATGTAGATGGACTGCTCGGGGGAGATGGCCGCGCCGGCCCGCGCGAAGGACGTCATCATGTCCTTCAGCGAGACGCCGTTCACGAGCTCGAGCGAGATGAAGTAGGTCCCGTCGATCGACCCGCACTCGAAGACCTGGGCGATGTTGTTGTGGGTGAGCTGGACGGTGAGCTTCGCCTCGTTCACGAGCATCTTGATGAAGCCCGAGTCCTGCGAGCGCGCGGGCAGGATCCGCTTCAGCACGAGCTCCTTCTCGAACCCCTCCGCCCCCGACACCTTGGCGCGGAAGATCTCGGCCATCCCGCCCACCGCGAGGCGCTGGAGGAGGAAGAACTTTCCGAAGACGTGGGGCTTGAAGTCCGGCGCCGAGGTCTGAGCCGGCTCAGGCATGCCCCTGCGATGTTAGCCGCACGGCCGGGGCCAGGCAAAGCGGCGCCGGCGTCCCCAGGACGCGGGGCTTCTCCGGCGCCGGCCGGGCTCCCCCGCGTGGCGCTTCGCCGCGGGCGGCCGGCGTGGTAAGGGCCCGCCATGGCGGGAGGTGGCGAGACGGCGGGCCGCGCGGCGGCCCGGCGAGGCGGGGTGGGAAGGACGCTCGCGGTGGCGGCCCTCGCCGCCGCGATCTTCCTGCCCTGGCTCGGCTCGACGGGCCTGTGGGACCCCTGGGAGCCGCACTACGCCGAGGTCTCGCGCGAGATGCTCGAGCGCTCCGACCTCGTCCACCCCTACTGGCGCGAGGCCCACTTCTTCTCGAAGCCGGCGCTCCTCCTGTGGACCGGGGCCGCCGGGCTCGCCGCCGTGGGCGTGAACGACCGCGGCCTCCCCCCGGGCGCGGACCCGTCCCCGCCGTCGCCGAGCGGGGTCTCGTCGTCGGTGGAGTGGGCGGTCCGCCTGCCGGGCGCGCTGCTCGCGGTCCTCGCCGTGGCCGTGACCTACGCGGCGGTGGCGCGCCTCGCCTCGCGCCGCGCCGGGCTCCTCGCCGCCCTCGCGCTCGCGACGGCGCCCTTCTACGCGCTCCTGGCCCGCCAGGCGATCCCCGACATGCCCTTCGTGGCCCTTCTCACCGCCGGAACGCTCTCCTTCGCGGTGGCGCTCCTCGACGAGGACCCGGCCGCGGGCTGGGCGTACGCGGGGTACGTGTGCCTCGGGTACGCCACGCTCGCGAAGGGGCTCCTCGGCGTGGGGCTCGCCGGCGTCACCTTCCTCGCGTGGCTCCTCGTCACCGGCGACTTCGGCCGCCTGCCGCGGCTCAGGCTCCTCGAGCGCGTGGGCCGGCTCTGGCTCCCGCTGGGACCGCTCGCCTTCCTCGCCATCGCCGCGCCGTGGTACGCCGTCATGACGGCCTTCCGCGGCAAGGACGACGAGGGGCTCACCTTCGCCTACCGCTTCTGGATCCACGACCACGCGAAGCGGCTCGCGACCGGCGTCCACACCACCACGCCGGGCGGCAGCTTCGCCTACTACGTCGAGCAGCTGGGCAACGGGACCTTCCCGTGGGTGGCGGCGCTGCCGGGAGCGCTCGGCGAGCTCCTGCGGGCGAGGCCGCGGACCGGCGGGGCGCGCGACGGGCTCGCCCTCCTGTGCGGCCTGTGGGCGCTCGCGACCTACGTGCTCATGACGCTGTCGGCGACGAAGTTCCACCACTACATCTTCCCGGCCGTTCCCCCGCTCGCCGTCCTGGCGGGCCTCTTCCTCGACCGGCTGCTCGCGGACGGCCCCGGGGCGCACCTCCCGGCGCTGCTCCTCGGCGCGGCGCTCGCCGCGGTCGTCGGGCACGGACTGTGGGCGCGCCCCCAAAGCTTCTCGGACCTCTTCGTCTACAACTACGACCGGCCCTGGCCGGATCGCGAGCTCCGCGAGCTCCACCCCGGCCACCGCCTGGGCCCCTTCGTCTTCTCGCTCGCCCCCCGCGCGGTCGTCTCCGGCGCGACGGCCGGCCTGCTCGCCGGGCTCTTGCTCGGGATCGCCTGGCGCTCGGCGCGGTGGTTCGCGGCAGCCATCGCCGGCACGGCCCTCGCGCTCGCGGTCTGGCTCTCCTGGGCGCACTGGCGCGAGCTCTCGCCCCACTGGACCCAGCGGGAGATCTTCCGCACCTACCTCCGGGAGCGCGCCTCGCCCGACGAGCCGGTGGTCGCCTACTTCATGAACTGGCGCGGGGAGACGTTCTACGGCCGCAACCGCGTGCGCGAGGTGATGGACGACGACCGGATGAAGGAGATCGCCGCCCGCTCCGGGCGCATCTGGGTCATCGCGGAGAGAGGGCGCCACGCCGCCCTCCGGGCGGCGGTCGGGCCGTCGCGCGCGCTGCGCGTCGTGGACCGCTCGAGCAACAAGTACGAGCTCGTGGCGGTGGAGGAGGGCGCCGCGCCCGCCGGCGTCGACGAGGTGCCGGAGCCCCGGGTGCCCGCGGAGCGGCCCCGGGAGGGAGGTGCACCGCCGTGATCGTCTACCTCATCGAGGAGTCGCCCTTCTGCGAGAAGGTCCGTCGCGCGCTGCACTACAAGCGCCTCTCCTACGAGGCCCGCGTGCTCTCGCTCGTGGAGGTCTCGACGAGCTACCGGAGGGTGAACCCCGTCGGGAAGGTGCCCGCGCTGCAGGTGGACGGGCAGGTCGTCGCCGACTCGACCGACATCGCTCACTTCCTCGACGACCGCTGGCCCGACCGGCCGCTGCTGCCCCGCGACCCGGCAGACCGCGCGCTCTGCCACTTCCTCGAGGACTGGGCCGACGAGAGCCTCTACTACTGCGGGCTCCGGCTGCGCTTCACCTTCCAGCGGAACCGGTCGCGCTGGATCGACGCGGTCCTCGCCCGTGACGCCCCGCTGCTCCGTCCGCTGCTCCGGCCCGCCGTGGCCCGGGCCGTGCGCCGGCAGTGCGCGTCCCAGGGCATCGGCCGCAAGCCCGAGGAGGCCGTGCTGCGGGACCTCGATCGCCACCTCGAGGCGCTCGGCGCC
>DATKJV010000018.1:0-68132 GCA_035543235.1 Anaeromyxobacteraceae bacterium
CGACAGTGCTTTACGATCCGAAGACCTTCATCACACACGCGGCGTTGCTGCGTCAGGCTTTCGCCCATTGCGCAAGATTCCCCACTGCTGCCTCCCGTAGGAGTCTGGACCGTGTCTCAGTTCCAGTGTGGCTGATCGTCCTCTCAGACCAGCTACCCGTCGTAGCCTTGGTGGGCCGTTACCCCGCCAACTAGCTGATGGGCCGCGGGCTCATCCTGAAGTGATAGCTTGCATGCAGAGGCCACCTTTTCCCTCAGGGACCGAGGTCCCCGTGGTCTTATCCGGCATTAGCACCCCTTTCGGGGAGTTATTCCGGGCTCCAGGGCAGATTACCCACGTGTTACGCACCCGTGCGCCACTGTACTCACCCTTGCGGGCTTTCCCGTTCGACTTGCATGTGTTAGGCACGCCGCCAGCGTTCGTTCTGAGCCAGGATCAAACTCTCCAATTAAGAGTTTGAATTCCTCGCCCGGACCTCTTTCGAGGTCACGCGGCTTGGTGATTCGGAAATACTTGGTCACTCGCAGGAACGCGGATTTCCGCATTCCGTCGTAGGCTTGCTATTCAGTTTTCAAAGACCGAGCGCTGCCCCGGGATTGAAGCCGGAGGCTCCTTTCCCGAACCCTGACCGTCGCGGAGTCGCAAAGACAACCGTTCTGCGTCAAGGGGGGAGGCTTTTACCGCCACCTCCCCGTGCCGTCAAGAGAAATAACCGACACAAGTTCGGTTCGCCTCTCGGTGGCGGCAGGGTGTGGGAGTATACCCGCGCCGACTTCCGTGTCAAGCCGAACCCGGGATGGCGCAAGTGGGCGAACGGCCTTGCAGATTCTCCCAGCTACCGGGCATCCGCGCACCTGCCTCCCCCCGCCCGAAGGCACGATGGCGCGATCGCGGTCGGCCGCGGCGGGCTCATCCCAACCGGCCGGATCCATGGCGATTTCCTGAGTGGCTCGTCGGCTCAGGGGATCCAGGCCGAGAGGTCGACCTGGTCCCGCCGCGATCGCGCCGCCTCCGACCCCACCGGCCGCCCTGCCCGGCGCCCCCGCTCCGCCTCGGAGATGGCGACGAGGCTCGCGAGCGCAACCTCGAGCGCGTCGTTCACGACGACGTAGTCGTAGAGGCGCGCGCCCAGGGCGACCTCGGCGCGCGCGGCCGCGAGCCGCCCGGCAATCGCCTCCTCACTGTCCGTGGATCGCTGGCGCAGGCGCCGCTCGAGTTCTCGCGGCGTCGGCGGGACGACGAGGACGGCGACCGTGTCCTCGGGCCACCTCCTCTTGAGTTGGGAGCCTCCCTGCACGTCGATGTCGAACACCGCCACCCGGCCCTTCCGCAGGGCCTCCCACACGCCGTCGAGCGGGGTCCCGTAGAGATGTCCGTGCACCTCGGCCCACTCCGCGAACGCCCCATCCGCGACCAGCTGCCGGAAGCGCGAAGGCTCGAGGAAGCGGTAGTCGACGCCATCCTGCTCCCGCCCCCGCGGAGCGCGCGTCGTCGCCGAGACCGAGAAGAAGGCGTCCGGCGTGCGCTCGACGAACAGCCGCGCGAGCGTCGTCTTGCCCGCCCCCGACGGAGCCGAGATGACGAGCAATTGGCCGGACTGGGCCGCGGCCGTGCCCTCACTCGACATTCTGCACCTGCTCCCGCATGCGCTCGATCTCCGCCTTGAGCTCCACCACCGCCTGGGCGACCTCGGCGCTCTGGGACTTCGAGCCGGCCGTGTTCACCTCGCGGTGCATCTCCTGGACGAGGAAGTCCATCTTCCGGCCTGCCGGCTCCCCGCCGCCCAGAAGGCCCCGCATCTGGGCGATGTGGCTGTGCAGCCGCGTGAGCTCCTCGCTCACGTCGACCCGGTCGGCGAACAGGGCCACCTCGGTCGCGAGCCGCACGGGGTCGGGGGCGATCCCCCGCGACAGCTCCTGGACCCGCTCCGCGAGCTTGTCTCGGTAGGTCTCCACGGTCCTCGGCGACATCGCCTCGATCCGCCGCACGAGCGCCTCGACGAGGCCGAGCCGCGCCTCGAGGTCCCTCGCGAGGGCCTCCCCCTCCCGGCTCCGCATCGCCGCGAGCGCGTCGAGCGCAGAGGAGAGCGCCTGCCTTGCCGCCGCCCGGGCGCCCTCCACGTCGACGGTGCGCTCCTCGAGCGTGACCACCCCCTCCGCGGCGAGGACCGCGTCGATCGACACCTCGCCCGCCAGGCCGAGGCGCCGCCGGACCTCCTCGAAGGCACGGGCGTAGGCGGACGCGAGCTCGAGGTCCACGCGGGGAGCGATCGCGGCGCGCGCGGTCGCGGACCGGATCGTCACCTCGACGCCCCCCCGTGCCAGGCGATCCTTCACCTGGCGCACGAGCTCGTTCTCGAGCGCGACGAGCTCGCGCGGAAGCCGGACCTTCACCTCGCAGTACTTGTGGTTCACGGACCGGACCTCGGCGTCGATCTCGAGGCCGCCCGACGCTCCGCGCCCGCTGCCGAAACCCGTCATGCTCCGGATCATGGCGTCGTCCTCGGGCCGGGCCGCGCCCCGGCGCCCTCCAGGAGGCTGCGCGCCAGCCGGGCGACGGGCTCGACGGCGAGGTCCGCCATGCAGCGGTGGTGCTTGAGCGGGCACCGCTTCGGACCGTGGTCGTGGCAGGGAGCGCAGGCGATCTCGATCCGCGCCATTCTCTGGTTGGCCGAGAAGACGTGGCGGGCCGGGTCGGTGGGGCCGAAGACCACCACGGACGGGCAGCCGAGCGCCCGCGCGCAGTGCACGAGCCCGGTGTCGCCCCCCACGACGACGTCGCAGCGCGCAAGCAGCGCGAGCGCCTCCGGGATCGAGTTCCCGGTCGTGTCCCGGACCGGCAGGCCGCTCCGGGCGGCGATCCGGCCCGCGATGTCCCGCTCCGCCGGTCCCCCGAGCAGCACGACGGCCCCACCCTGCCCCGCAAGCTCCCGCGCCAGCTCGGCGAACTTCTCCTCCCCCCAGCGCTTCGTGGGCCACTCCGCCCCCGGGACGAGCCCGACGAGGGGTCGGGCGGCCCCGGCGAGCGTCCGGTCGGCATATTCCGCGCAGTCCGCCGGCGCGCGCAGTTCGAGGCGGCGGTCCTCCGAGGGCGCGCCGGCGCGGGCCGCGAGCGTGAGCGCCCTGTCGACGAACGGCCGGCCCCGGTCCAGGGAGACCCTCTCGTTGCACAGGGGCGCATACCCGATGCGTCGTTCCGCACGGCTCAGCCAGGCGAGCGTCCCCGACCGAGGCGACGGATGCGAGACGAGCGCCACGTCGGGCGCGAACCCGCGGATCTCCCGCCCGAGCCGCAGGATGCCCAAAAGCCCCCTGTCGCCGCGCCGCTTGTCGAACACGAAGACCTCGTCGACCCCGGGCAGGAGGCGCGCGACCTGCGCCCCCCTCGGGGACACGACGAGCGCGACCTCGGACGATGGGAAGCGGGCCTTCAGCGCGCGGACCGCGGGGCCCAGGAACACCGTGTCGCCGAGGAAGGCCGGGTGGACGAGGGCGAATCGCACGGCCGCTAGGCGAGAGGCCGAGCCTCGTCGATGAGCATCACGGGGATCTCGTCCCGGATCTCGTACACGAGCCGGCAGGCGGGGCAGTGGATCTCGTTCTTCTCCTCGTGAAACTCGAGGTCGCCCTTGCACTTCGGACAGGCGAGGATCTCCTTGAGCTCCGGCGCGAGGGCCATCGTGACCTCCGCACTGCTCTTACCCCACCCCCGGGGGCGCCGCAACGGCGCGGAGGCGTCCCTCGCGCCCCTCACGGGCGTGGCATGCGGCGTACCCGAACGAGGAACTCCTCGACGGCTGCGCCACGGGCCTCCTCCGTGTAGAGGGCGACCATTCGCTCCCGCGCGACCCTCCCCATCGCGCGCGCCCGTTCCGGCTCGCCGAGGATCTCGGCGATGACGGTCCCGAGCGCCTCGACGTCGCCCTCCTCGACGAGGCGCCCCGTCGCCCCGTCGACGATGCTCTCGGCCGGCGCGCCGAACCGATAAGCGATGCCGGGGCGCCCGCTCGCCATGGCCTCGAGGAGCGCCCGGCACGTGCCGTCGTTCCCCTCGGCGAGGAGCACCTTCGCGTCGAGGGTCCGGTACGCCGCGGCGAGCGCCTCCCCGCGCCGGTAGCCCGCGAAAACCACGCTGGAGGCCAGCCCGAGGGTGAGCGCCCGCTCCTGCACGTCCTCGAGTCCCTCCCCGCGTCCCACCACCACGAGTCGGGCCGCGGGGAGCCGGGCCCTGACGGCCCGAAAGGCCTCCAGGAGCTCCACGTGCCGCCGGTCGGGCTTCACGCGCGAGACGATCCCGACGACCGGGGCGTCCGGCGCGATCCCCAGCTCCGCACGCAGGTCCGGCCCGTCCGGCCGGAAGACGTCCGCGTCGACGGCGCCGCGGACGGCGCAGACGCGCTCGGCCGGAACGCGGAAGTCGTCGCGCAGCACCCGCGCGTGCGCCTCGCAGACGGCGACGAGGCCGTCGCTCGCGCGGTGGATCCATCCCTGCAGCCCCCTCCTCCGCAGCGACCGCGACGAGTGAACGGTCCGAACGACCCTGCATTCCCGACGGCCTGCGGCCGCGAGGAGGGCGAGCGCGTGGTCGTTGGAGAAGTTCGCGTGCAGGACGTCGAAGGCCGCCGAGGCGCGCCGGAGCGCGAGGAGGTCCCCGAGGAACGCCCCGGGTCCGCCCTTCGTCGAGAGCGCGAGGTCGGTCCGCACCCTGAACCCCAGTCCCTCGAGGCGCGCCCGGACGTCGCCCTCGCGGCGCGTGTCGACGGCGATCTCGACGTCGTGACCGCGCCTCGAGAGCTCCCGGGCCACCGATGCCATGGGCTCGGCCGGACCGGTCCAGGCCGGGGAGGATAGGAGCTCGAGGACCCTCACCGCGTCCATCCTCGGCGGCTCCCGCGCCTCCGGCGCGCGCCGCCAAGTGCCCCGCTCCGCCCTGTGCGCCGCGCAGCCATGGACGACGGACCGGGGCGCGGGCTCACCGCCCCTTCGACCCCTCCAGTTTCCGGAGGAGTTCGGTCGTCGAGTGATCCTTCGGGTCGCCCGCCACCGCGACCCGCCCCCCGTAGCTTTGCACCTCGGCGGCCTCCGGGACGGTCTCCGGGGTGTAGTCCGTCCCCTTCACGTGGACGTCGGGCCGCAGCGCGCGGATGACCGGCACCACGTCCGCGGAGTCGAAGACCAGCACGCGATCGACGCATGAGAGCGCGGAGACGATCTCCGCGCGCTCGGCTTCCGGCACGACAGGCCGGCCGGGTCCCTTGTTCCCGCGGGCGGAGCGATCGCTGTTCACGGCGACGACGAGGAGGTCGGCGAGCGCCTTCGCGCCCTTCAGGTAGCGGAGGTGGCCGACGTGGAACAGGTCGAAGATCCCGTTCGCGAGGGCGATGGTCTTGCCGGCGGCGCTCGCCTCGGCCCGTATCCGGGGAAGGTCCTCGAGCTGGACGAGCCGTTCGACGCTCATGACCCGATGAGCTCCGGCTTCAGCTCCTCGCGCGTCACGGTGGCGGTGCCCGGCTTCTGGACGACGAGGGATCCTGCGACGTTCGCGAGGCGGGCGGCCGCCTCGCCGTCCGCACCGGACGCGATGGCAGCGCAGTAGGTGGCGGCCACCGTGTCCCCGGCGCCGGTCACGTCCACCGCCTCCTTCTTGCCGTGCGCTCCGATGTGCAGAGGCGGCTCGCCGCGGCGGAACAGCGACATGCCGAAGCGACCCCGGGTGACGAGGAGGTGCTCGCAGGAAAGCCGCCGCTGGAGGGCGCGCGCCGCCTTGAGAAGGCCGCCCGGCGCGGCGAGCGAGATGCCGGAGGCCGCCTCCAGCTCCGGCTCGTTGGGCTTCACCATGGTGAGGCCGGAGAAGCTCCTGAGGTTGTAGCGGGAGTCCACGCAGACGGGGATGCCCTGGCGGCGGAGCCCGCGGAGCGCCTCGATGACCCTCGGCGACAGGACCCCGGACCCGTAGTCGCTCGCCAGCACCGCGCTCGCCCCCCGGCTCGCCCGCTGCAGGTCTGCGAGGAGCCTGCGCTCCACGGCGGCCGGCAGGGGCTGCGGGGCGCGGTCGACGCGGAGCATCTGCTGACGCCGCGTGGAGCGGCCGCCGGCGAGGATGCGCGTCTTCGACTCGGTGGCGCGCCCGCGCACGCGCTGTAGCCCTGCGACCCCGATCCCCCCGCGGCGCAGCTCGCCGAGGAGCCGGCGCCCGAGTTCGTCGTCGCCGACGAGCCCGACCGCCCGGACGGCGACGCCGAGGGCGGCCAGGTTCTGGGCGGCGTTCCCGGCCCCGCCCGCCTTGAGCTCGCTTCGCTCGTAGCGGACGATGAGGACCGGGGCCTCCCGGCTGATCCGCTCCGTCTCCCCGTACACGTACTCGTCCGCCACGTAGTCCCCGATCACGACCACCGTGGCGCGCGGGAAGGCGGGCAGCAGCTCGGCGAGCGGGGCGAGGTGGGGGTCCGGGTGGCGGGACATCTGGGGCTGTCTACCCCGCGTCTACGTCCGGGTCAATGGGGCGCATCGTCGCCGCCGGTGGTCGCCGTCCCCCCGGCCCGACCCGACGAGCGCGCCCCCTCCCGCGTCGGGGGCCGTGTCTTCCACCTTCTGTGAACCCAGTACCACTGCTCCGGGTACTCGCGCACCCAGCGCTCGAGGCGGTCGTTCAGGCCCTGGGTGAAGGCGAGCACATCTCGCTCGCGGTCGCCGGTGTGCGGCATCCGCAGCGGTCCCTCGATGACGACGCGGTGCCGGCCGTCCTCGAGCGGCACGTCGAGCAAGAAGAAGACCTCCGCCTTCGAGCGCAACGCGAGATAGGCCGGCGTGGGGGAGGTCGCGGCGGGAACGCCGAAGAACGTCGGAAAGATGGCACGGCGCGGCGACATGTTCTGGTCGATGACGTAGCCGAGGACCCGACCCGCACGCATCGCGCGCAGCGCTGCCTGCAGGGTCTGGCCGCGGCTCACGACGATGTCCTGAACGCCGGCTCGCGAGCGTCCCCGCCGCCAGAGGTCGGCGAGCCATCCACCGCCCATCCGGCGCGTGATCATGGCGATGGGAATCCCCTTCAGGTTGTGCACCGCCGCGAGGTTCTCGAAGTTCCCGAAGTGCGCCGTGCAGACGACGACGTTCTTCCCGGCGGCCCGCGCCTCCAGGATGCGCTCCAGGGTCCCCGGCTCGTAGACGAAGAGCCCGTCGAGCTCCCGGGGCGTGAGGCGCGTCGCGAAGAGGAAGTCCGCGGCCACCCGCCCCAGGTTCCGGAATACCGCCCGCCCCACCTCCCGGCGCCTCGGCTCGGTCCACTCCGGGAACGCGAGGCGTAGGTTGTCCATCACCACGCCGCGCCGCACCCCGAGCAGCCAGAGAAGACCGCCGAGCCCCTCGAGGAGGAAGCGGAGGAAGCGCCGCATCAGATCCCTCCCCTGGGGCTTCGCTGCTTCCCCCCCTGGGCGAGCGCCTCCGAGAGGGCGCTCTCGACGACGTCGGCGCCCCGCAACAGCTCGATGTCGATGCGAAGCACGCGCAGCCGGTCGTCCGACGCACGGTCGGTCGGCAGCCGGACGGCGTCCTTCTCGGTGGTGAGGAGCCAGGTCGCGCCGGCGCGGAAGGCGGCCCCGATCGCCGCGTCGACGTCCTCGGGCGAGAAGCGGTGGTGATCCGGATGGTCGCTGCGAGAGACGACCGAGGCGCCGAGCGACTCCACCGTGGCCGCGACGCTCTCGGGCCGGGCAACCCCCGTCAGGAGCCCGACGCGCGCTCCTGCGAGGGAGGCGAGGCCGAAACCTCGATTGAGCCCGGCGTCGAGCACCTCGCTCGGGGCGTGCCGGGATTCGACGGGGTCGCGACCCGTGTAGCGGCGGGCGGCGGCCCGGAGGCGCTCGAGCACCTCGCCCCGTGCGCGATCCGCGTGCGTGAGCCACACGACCCCGGCGCGCCCGAGCGCTCGGCGAGGCTCGCGGTTCGGCCCTCTGGGGAGGCAGTGGCCGTTGCCGAAGGGGTTCGAGCCGTCGAGCACCACGACGTCGAGGTCGCGCGACAGGCGCCGGTGCTGGAAGCCGTCGTCGAGGAGGATCACGTCGGCCCCCAGCTCGACCGCGAGATGGACGAGTCCAGCGCGGTCCGGGCCGCAGACCACCCGAAGGGTGGGGAGCCGGCGGGCGAGGAGCACCGGCTCGTCCCCGCCCGCTTCCGATCCGGCGAGCAGCGCGCGGCCGTCCGAGACGACCGTCGGTGCCTTGATGCTCGCCCCATAGCCGCGCGAGAGGACGGCGGGCCGGCGGCCCGCCCGGCTGAGGCGTTCCGCGAGCGAGAGCACCACCGGCGTCTTGCCGGCCCCGCCGACCGCCAGGTTGCCCACGGAGATCACCGGCACGGTCGCACGGGCCGATCGGAGGAGGCCCGCGTCGTAGAGCGCGCTGCGGGCTGCCGCGCCCGCGCGAAACACCGCCTCCGGGACGGCGAGGGGCGCGAGCAGGAGGCGCTCCCCGGCGCCCGGGGCCTGGTCCCACCAGCGGCGCCGGAGCGCTCCCGACCATCGCGCCGCCGGGTTCACGCCACGCGCCCCTCTGGGCGCCCGCGCGGGAGGACCCTCATCATGTGGTCCACGTTGCGGGCGCTCGCCCCCCGGATCGCGCTCACCGCCTCCCGGGCCATGGATCCGAGCTCTGCAAGCTCCTCCGGCCTCGAGAGAAGCTCCCGGGCGACGCGGAGCAGCTGGTCCGGGGTCGCGACCTGGATGCCCCCTCGCCCGACGAGCACCTGGACGCTGTCCTTGAAGCTTTCCATGTGGGGCCCGAAGAGGACAGGCTTGCCCTGGCCGGCCGGCTCGAGCACGTTCTGTCCGCCGCGGCGCACGAAGCTCCCGCCCACGAACGCGAGCGTCGCGAGGCGGTAAGCCGCGGCGAGCTCGCCGATGGTATCGAGGACGACCACGTCGGCGCGGCCGCCGGTGGCGCCCGCACTTCGCAGGCGCCCCGAGAAGCCCGCCTCCGCGACGAGCCCCAGGATCCGCCCCGAGCGCTCGACGTAGCGCGGGGCGACGACCATCTGGAGGCGCGGCACCTCCCGCCGCAGCTCGCGGAAGACGGCGAGGAGGATCTCCTCCTCGCCGTCGTGCGTGGACCCTGCGATGAACACGGGGCGGCCCGGGTCGAGTCCCATCGCGATGCGGAGAGGCTCGTCGTCGCCGTTGAGGCGGTCGAGCGGGAGTGCGTCGAACTTCGTGTTCCCGCTCACCCACACCCGGTCCGGGGGTGCCCCGAGCTGAAGGGCGCGTTCGGCCTCCTCGTCCGACCGCATGAGGAAGAGGTCGATGGAGGGAAGCGGGTTTCCGATGAGCCGGAAGAGCGTGCGGTAGCTCGTCATCTTCTCCGGGTTGAAGCGCCCGTTGGTGAGCGCGATCCGCACACCGGCCTTCCGCGCCGCACGGATCAGGTTGGGCCAGATCTCGGTGTACTCGAGGACGAGGAGGTCGGGCCGGAGCCGCGCCACCGCCCGGCGGGTCGCGCCGGGAAGGTCGTAGGGCGCGTAGAGGACCACGTCGGCCTCCGCGAGCTTCTTGCGCGCCATCTCTAGGCCGCTGTTGGTGATGGTCGTGACCACGATGCAGCACCCGGGCACCCGTGCCTTGAGCTCCTTCATCATGGGGTGAAGGGAGAGCAGGTCCCCGGCGCTCGCCCCGTGCAGCCAAATGCGCGGGGACCCGGCGCCCACCCCCTCCGACCTCCGGTAGAAGCCGAGGCGCGCCGGGATCCCGTGGCGCAGCTTGGGGTGGAAGAGGAGCGCCGGCAGTAGCGCCAGGAAGAGGAGGTAACTCCCGAGCGCGTAGAGGACGTGCACGATGGAGCGCTCCTACTCGATCCAGAGGGGGTTCGTGAACAGCCAGGCTTCGCCGGACCGCCTTCCCTCGACCCTCCAGGCGCCCCGGGGACAGGGTCCGGCGCAGGCGTAGGACGCCCCGTCGGCGCTCGCCGCCATCGTCCCGACCGGAGCACCGTCCCGAAACAGGTGCCAGCTCGAGCGCGAGGGTGCAGTGGTCGAGGCGTGCAGTTCGATCCGGTCTCCGCTCGGGGCGAGGGCCAGTTTCACGCCCGACGCGGGCGCGACGGCATCGAGGACGCAGGTCGCACTTCCGTCGAAGAGCGCCTGTCGCACCGCCCGCAGGTCGGCGGCGTCGTCGCCGCTCGGCGCGACCGGCACGTGCATGCTGAACGCCTCGAAGGCCGCCCGGTAGCTCGGCCACCCGTGGGCGTCGCTCGCGCAGAAGAGCGTCACCCGCCGCCGGGCGGCGGCGGCATCGTAGCGCGCGAGCTCGCGGGTGGGCTCGTGGAAGAAGGCGAGCATGGATCGCCCCGGATCGAACGGCAGAAGGAGCAGCGCCTGAAAGACGCGCCAGAAGGAGTTTCCTGCGCGGGTGAGGCCCCAGAACGAGTCATTGGACACGACCTCCATCCCGCTCCAGTCGTCCCGCACCCAGCGCGTGAAGGGGCGGCCCGGGTGGAACGGGTGGGCGAGCACCGCCTCCCCCCCCAACTCCCGCACGGCGGCGAGCGCGTCCCGCTGTCGCTCTTCCCGGGTGAGTTCCCGCGCCAGCCCGACCCCCACGACGTGTCCGTAGGAGGCGGAGATCTCGGTGGCCGGAACGACGAGGACTCCGTCCCGCCACCCGCCCTCCTCGGGGGCGAGCACGTTGTGATCCGCCACCACGAGGAACTGGAGGCCGGCCCCGTGCGCCGCCCGGACGACCTCGGCGAGGTCGCCCCTTCCGTCGCTCCTCGCAGTGTGCACGTGCCAGGCGCCGCGCATCTCCCCGGCGACGGCTGCAGGCCTCGGCGCCCGGCGCGCGACCGCCCACAGCCCGTAGCTGCACCAGGCCGCGACGAGGACTCCGACGGTGAGTAGAGCGCGCCTTCCCAAGCGACCTCGCAGCTATCCGGCCTGCGCGGAACCCGCCGCTCCACCCTCGTAGATCCGGTAGAGGCGGGCGTACTCGCCGCTGCGGGCGAGCAGGTCCCCGTGCCTTCCCACCTCGGCCACGACGCCGGCCGAGAGGACGACGATCCGGTCGGCGTGGCGTATGGTCGAGAGGCGGTGGGCGATGACGAGCGTCGTCCGGTGGGCGCCACCGGTGGAGCCGCCGTCGAGGCCCATCAGGCGCTCGAGGGCCTTCTGGACCTCCCGCTCGCTCTCCGCGTCGAGAGCGCTCGTGGCCTCGTCGAGGACGAGGATGGGGGCGTCCCGGAGGAACGCCCGCGCGATCGCGATGCGCTGGCGCTGCCCTCCCGAGAGCAGGCCGCCGCGCTCCCCCACGACGGTCTCGTAACCGTTCGGCAGCGCGACGATGAAGTCATGCGCTTGGGCCATGCGCGCGGCCCGCTCGACGTCGGCCATGGGGATCTCGGGCCGGCCGTAGGCGATGTTCGCGCGGACCGAGGTGTTGAAGAGCACGGTCTCCTGGGTCACGAGTGCGATCTGCGCGCGCAGGCTCGCGAGGGTGGCATCGCGAACGTCGGTCCCGTCGATGGTGATGCGCCCGCCAACCACGTCCCAGAACCTCGGGAGGAGGTTCGAGAGCGTCGTCTTGCCTCCGCCCGAGCTGCCCACGAGCGCCACCACCTCGCCCTTTCGTATGGAGAGCGACACGCCGCGCAGGACCGGCCGGTCGCCGTAGGAGAAGGATACGTCCTCGAACCGGATCTCCTCGTGGAACGGGTCGAGCACCACCCGCCCGTCGTCTGGCACCTCGGACCGCGAATCGAGCACCTCGAAGATGCGCTCGCCGGCTGCCGCGCCCTGCATGGCCGACTGGCCGACCTTCCCGAGCTGCTTGACGGGGGTGTACAGGAGGAGCACGGCCGCGACGAAGGAGAAGAACTTCGCCGCCGGCATCGTCCCCTGCACGATGGACTCGCCGACCCACACGATGGCGAGGCCGAGGCCGACCGCGGCCATGACCTCCATGAGCGGCGAGGTGAGGGCGCGCACCGAGAAGGTGCGGCGCATGTACCGGAGCCAGCGCCGGTTCTCCTCCCGGAAGCGTGCGGACTCCCATGCCTCCATCCCGTAGGCCTGCACGACGCGGATGCCCGAGAGGGCCTCCTGGACGACCTCGGAGATCTTGCCGAGCGCGGTCTGAGACTGCGAGGTGGTCTTCTTGAGGCGGCGTGCGAAGCGCACGATGGGGACGATCGTCACCGGCACCGCGACGAACGTGATGAGGGAGAGCTTCCAGTCGAGCAGGAAGCAGCTCGCGAGCATCACCACCACCTGGAGCCCGTCCCGGATGTAGCTCGCTACCGCGTTGGAGATGGCGTTCTCGACGGACTGCACGTCGTTGTTCACGCGGCTCAGCAGGTCGCCGGAGTGCCGCCTCGCGTAGAAGCCCGGCGAAAGCCGCATCATGTGGTCGAAGAGCTCCCCACGCAGGTCGGCGATGACGCGCTGGGAGGTCATCCCCATCAGGTAATACTGCCCGTACCAGGCGATCCCCTTGATGACCGCGACGGAGATGACGAGCCACGGGAGCCACCGAAGCACCTGCCCGCGGTCCACCATCGAGGCCCAGCGCTCGACCTCCCAGCCGCGCGGGAGCACCTTCGCGAAGTTGGCCATCGCCTCGATCCGCCCGGTGAAGAGGAACTCGAGCACCGGACCGAGGAGGTTCGCGTACGCCGCCGTCGCAACCGCGAGCACGAGCATGCAGGCGAGCGCCGCGGCGAGCTGCCACTTGTAGGCGGCGGCGAAGCGAAGTAGTCGCAGGTAGCTCTTCACGCGGGCGGCCCCGAGGCAGAGGTGTATGGGCATTTCGGCGACGGATCAAGCCCGCCGTGGCCCGCGTGCCGCGGGCGCCGCCGCCCGCTATCTTCACCTCCGTGACGGTCCGCATCGACCTGTTTCGGCTTCACGCCGAGGAGTACGCTTCGGGGCGCTCGCCGCGGATCGTCACGGTGGGTCCCGCGCGCTTCCTTTCCGTCGCGGGCCATGGGGAACCCGAGGGCGCGGCCTTCGACGAGCGCGTGGCAGGGATCCACGAGCTCGCGGGGGCGCTGCGCGCCGCGACGCGCCGGGCGCGCGGCAAGGACTTCCGCGTGCCGCCGCTCGAGGTCCTCTGCTGGGAGGATTCCCCGGAGCCAGAGGCCGCCCCCGACGGCCCTCGCTGGAAGCTGCTCTTGCGGATGCCCAACTTCGTCCGGCGCGGCGACCTCGCGCTGGCCGTCGCCGCGCTCCCTGCGGAGGCCAGCCGCGACCTTGCCGCCTCGGTCCGGCTCGAGGACCTGAAGGAAGGACGTTGCGTGCAGGCGCTCCACCTCGGTGCGCGCGCCGAACAGCCCACGACGCTCGACCGCATGCGCCGCGCGGCGGCCGAGCTCGGGCTCGCCTTCCACGGCCGCCACCACGAGGTGCACTTGTCCGATCCCTCGCGCGTCCCGCCGGAGCGCCGGAGGACCCTGCTCCGTAGGCCCGTGCGGGCGCGGTAGCGGTCCCCTGCCTACTTCTCCTCCTCGATCCCCTTCACCTTGCCCTCGGCGCGCCGCTTCTCGATGATCTTCTGGGCGATCGGGGGCGGCACCGGCTCGTAGTGCGACGGCTCCATGCTGAAGTAGCCGACGCCCTGGGTGAGTGACCTCAGCTCCGCATCGTAGGTCATGGCCTCGGCGTGCGGGCACAGCGCCCGGATGACGACGCCGCGTGCGATGGGCTCCATGCCCTGGACCTTCGCCCGCCGGCTGTTCAGGTCTCCCATGACCGGCCCGACGTACTCCTCGGGGACGCGGACGTCGAGGCGCATGATGGGCTCGAGGAGGATGGGCCGGGCCTCCTGCATGGCCTTCTTGAACCCGAGCGATCCGGCGATCTGAAATGCCATGTCCGAGCTGTCCACGTCGTGGTAGCTGCCGAACACGAGCTTCGCCTTGAAGTCCACGACCGGGTAGCCGGCGAGGGGGCCCGAGACGAGCGCCCCGCGGACTCCCTTCTCGACCGACGGGATGAATTGGCGCGGGATGACACCGCCGACGATGGCGTCCTCGAACTCGAAGCCGGATCCCCGCGGAAGAGGGTAGAGCTCGAGCGTGCAGTCGCCGTACTGCCCGTGCCCGCCGGTCTGGCGCTTGAACTTGCCCTGCGCCTTGGAGGGGGCCGTGATGGTCTCGAGGTACGCCGGGGTCGGGACCGAGAGCTGGACGTCGACGCCGTGCTTGCGCTTCAGTCGCTCGACGGTCACCTCGATGTGGGCCTGCCCGGTGGCCTTGAGAAGGAACTCGCCGGTGTCGGCCGCCCGCGCAAGCTCCAACGACGGGTCCTCCTCGATGAGCTTGTGGAGGGCCGCCGTCGCCTTGTCGTCGCCCGCTCCCTTCGCGTGCACCGCGTAGGCCACCGGCCGGTTGGGCTGCTTGAAGTCCGGCAGCACGATCACGGCGTCCTTGTCGCAGAGCGTGTCGCCCGTCCGCGCATCCTTGAGCTTGAGGAGGACGGCGACGTCCCCCGGGCCGGCGCTCTGCACCTCGACCTGCTGGGCGCCGTCGGTGCGGTAGACCTTGGCGATGCGCTCCTCCACCCGCGTGCGCGGGTTCATGACCACGGCGTCCGCCTTGAGAGTGCCCGACAGGACGCGGAGGTAGTCCACGCGGCCGGCGAAGTGATCGATGGTCGTGCGGAAGACCTGGGCGCAGAAGGGCGCGCCGACGTCCGGGCGGCGCTCGACGTCCTTGCCGCCGAGGTCCTTGCCGCGGACGGAGCGCGCCTCGGGGCCGGGGAGGAGCTGCGCCACGAGGTCCAAGAGCTCTCGAATTCCCACGCCGGGCTTGGCGGCCGCGACCGCCACCGGGAGGAACTTCTGCTGGGCCGCGCCGGTCGAGATGCCGCGAAGGACCTCCTCCGGCGAAAGGGCACCACCCTCCAGGTACTTGCCGAGAAGCTCGTCGTCGGACTCGGCAGCGGCCTCGACCAGGGCGGTCCGGGCGGCCTCCGCCTCCACGCGGATATCCGCAGGGATGTCGGCCTCCGCCATCTTGCCGAAGCCCTTGTCGTAGACATGGGCCTTCATGGCGATGAGGTCGACGACGCCCTTGAGGCCCGCACCCTGCCCGATGGGCAGATGAACCGGGACGGGCTTCACCTTGAGAGAGCCCTCGACGTCGGCGAGGGTCTTTCGGAAATCGGCCTGCTCGTGATCCATGCGCCCCACGACGCCGAGCGCCGGGAGCCGCGACTCGGCAAGCGCGTCGTAGATCCGCTCGGTCCTGTTGTGCGTGCCGTCGACGGCGGAGACGACGAGGACCGCCCCATCCGTCACCTGCAGCGCCCACTCCGCCTCGTTGATGAAGGCCGCGAACCCGGGGGTGTCGAGCACGTGGAAGGTCCTGCCGCCGTCCTCGAGCGTCTCGGGATGGAGCGACAGGGTGAAGTTCCGCTTCTTCTCCTCGGGATCCGCGTCGAGCCGCGAGGTCGAGCCCTCGGGGTTCGCGCGCTTGGCGTCCGCGGCCCGAAGCAGCGCCTCGACGAGCGCGGTCTTGCCGGCGCCATCTGCGCCGAGGATGGAGATGGTGCGGACGGTGCGCTGGGCCATGGCGTGGCGATCTCCGGCTCGCCCCGCGCCCGGGCGCGGGGGCTCGTGTGACGGCGAGGTGTCGATTCATACCATGGGACGGGTTTGCGGCGACCGGCTCGCGAACTTCACCGTTGGGCCTCCGCCGGCCCGCCGTGGCGCCCCGCCTGCGGAATCCATACCGGCTGCGGGCGGCCCCTTGCCGCTCGGGTCAGTGCAGGAGGCCCGGGAACGCCTCGCCGGCGCCGTCGATCATGAACTGCAGGGCGATGGCGGCGAGCAGCATGCCGGCCACGCGTTCGAGCACGTTCATCCCGGTGCGCCCCATCACCCTCTCGACGCGGGCCGCTCCGGCGAGGACGAGGTAGCTCGCGACGCCGGTGACGAGCACCGCGCCGAGCACCGGGAGGCCGCGCCACCAGTGGTCCTGGCGGGCACGCCCCATGAGGACGATCACCGTGGCGATGGACCCGGGACCGGCGAGGAGCGGCATGGCAAGCGGAACGATGGCGACGTCGTCCTTGGCCGACCCGGCCTCGACCTCGGGCTCCGTGATGCGGGCCGCGGACGGCTGCGTCCGGATCATGTCCACGGCGATGAGGAGGAGCAGGATGCCTCCCGCGATCTTGAAGGCCGGGATGGTGATTCCCAGCGCCCGGAAGATGACCGCGCCGGCGACCCCGAAGCCGAAGAGGATGAAGAAGGTCCCGAGCGCCGCCCGGCGGGCGGTGTCGCGGCGCTCCGCCGCCGACTGGTCCGAGGTCATCGCCAGGAAGAAGGGCACGGCCGCGAAAGGGTCGACGACGACGAAGATCGCCGAGAGCGCGATGAGGCTCTGGGTGACGACCTCGCGGAGCATTCCGGCCCTTCCCTCCCCGAGCTAGTGAAAGCCGCTCGCCCGGATGGACCAGACCTTGCGCAGCGCCTCGAACACGATCCGCCTCGACATCTTCGACTGCCCGACCCGCCGGTCGACGAAGACGATGGGGATCTCCCGCACGCGGAACCCCTTGCGGATGGCCCGGTAGGTGAGCTCGATCTGGAAGGCGTAGCCCGAGCACTCGACGGTCTTGAGGTCGATCGACTCGAGCACCTTGCGGCGGAAGCACTTGAACCCGCCGGTGAGATCGCGGACCGCAATCCCCAGGATCGTCCGGGCGTACAGGCTCCCGCCGCGGGAGATGATCTTGCGCGCGAGGCTCCAGTTCACGGTCCCGCCCCCGGCAATGTTCCGGCTCCCGAGCACGAGGTCCGCCTCCCGGGCCGCCTCCAGCATGGCGGGGAGCCGTTTCGGGTCGTGCGAGAAGTCCGCGTCCATCTCCAGCACGAACTCGTAGCCGTGGCCGAGCGCCCAGTCGAACCCCGCCAGGTAGGCCTTTCCGAGCCCCTCCTTCCCCGCGCGATGCAGCACCTTCACCCGCGGCTCCCGCGCGGCGATCTCGTCCGCCAGCCGCCCGGTCCCGTCGGGCGAGTTGTCGTCGATGACGAGGATGTCCACGTCGGGAGTGGCGGCGAGGATCGCCTCCACGATGGGCCCGAGGTTGTCCTTCTCGTCGTAGGTGGGCAAGCACACGACGGCTGGCCGCGACCCGTGGGGGGTCTCTGTCGATGGGGTCATGGGGTTAGCGCTCGAGCGAGCTCCTCGGCGACCCGGCGAGCGGCACCGGGCTCGCCCAAGGAGCGTCGCACGTCCTCGAGAGCGGCGAGCTGCTCGCTTCGCGCCGCCGGGTCGGAGAGGAGCTTCTCGATCTCGGCGGCCATGCGATCCGGGCTGGCGTCGGTCTGGAGGAGTTCAGGCACGACGCGCCGGCCGGCGAGGATGTTCACGAGGGCGAAGTGCGCGATGCGGACGAAGAGCCGGCCCACGAAGTAGGAGAGCCAGGCGAGCCGGTAGACGACCACCATGGGGCGCTGCATGAGGGCCGTCTCGAGCGTCGACGTCCCGCTCTTGACGAGCGCCGCGTCGCTCGCCCCGACGGCCTCGTCGGCCCGGCCGGACACGAGCTTCACGTCCAGCGTCGCATGGCGTGCGAGGAAGGGCCGCACCACTTCCTCCCGCAGCGTGGGAGCGACCGGGACCACGAACTGGACGTCGGGGTGGCGGTGGCGAATGCGCTCGGCCGCATCGAGCATGGGCGGGAAGATCCGGGAAAGCTCGGTCCTCCGGCTCCCGGGGAGGAGCGCAACCGTGAGACGCCCCTCGGCGAGCCCGAGCTCCCGCCGATAGAAGCCCGGGTCGCCCGGCCGAGGACGCTCCGCAAGCGGATGACCGACGAAGCGGGCGCTCACCCCCGTCCCCTCGTAGAAGCGCTCCTCGAAGGGGAGGATGCAAAGCATGCGGTCGACGAGCTTCGCGATCTTCCGCGCCCTTCCCTGCCTCCATGCCCAGATCATGGGGGAGACGTAGTAGACCACGCGAACGCCCTGGGCCTTGAGATGCCGCGCGAGGCGGAGGTTGAAGTCCGGGCTGTCGACGAGCAGGGCTGCCGCGGGCCTCCGCTCGGCGCAGGCGCGGCGGAGGCCACGCAAGATCCCGAGGATACGCGGGATCTTTGGCAGGACTTCGGCGATACCCATCACAGACAGGTCCTCGGCGGGGTAGAGCGCGTCGAGTCCCGCCGACCGGAGCATCGGCCCGCCGACCCCGAAGGCTCGCACGCCGGGGCGGATCTTCCTCAGCTCATCGAGCGCCCGGGAGGCGTGCAGGTCGGCGCTCGCCTCGGCGGCGACGATGAGCAATTCCTCGTTCAAGGCGTGGCCTTATACCACGGAGCCCGTCCGCCCCCGGGACGGCGATCTCGGGGCTCCGGGCGCGCTCCCGCGACGCTTGATCGGAACGGATGTTCAGTTATGGGAGAGCCGTGCGCCCTCTCCCGATGTCGAATCCGCCGAACCCCTGGCTCGCGACGAGCGTCGACTGGATCGGCGAGCCGCCTGCGGCGAGGCCTCGCATCCACGTGGACGCGACGCGCCAGGTCCTCTCGCGAAACGACAGCCCGGACATCCCTTTTGCCTGGAGCCTCAACCCCTACCGGGGCTGCTCGCATGCGTGCGCCTACTGCTACGCGCGCCCCACCCACGAGTACCTGGGCTTCGGCGCGGGGACGGACTTCGACACCCAGATCGTCGCGAAGCTCGCGGCGCCGGAGCTTTTGCGCGAGGCCTTCGAGCGGCGCAGCTGGAGGGGCGAGGTCGTCGCGTTCGCGGGCGCCACCGACCCCTGGCAGCCCATCGAGGCCTCGCTCCGAATCACCCGCGCCTGCCTGGAGGTGTGCCGCGACTACCTGAACCCGGTCGCGGTCGTGACCAAGTCGCCGCTCGTGGAGCGCGACATCGACCTCCTCGCGTCCCTCGCGGGGGCCGGCGCCGCGAGGGCGTCCGTGAGCCTCCCCTTCCTCGACGCCACCCGGGCCCGCGCGCTCGAGCCCTGGGCCGCGGCCCCGGAACGGCGCCTCAAGACGATCGAGAGGCTCGCCCGGGGCGGCGTCCCGGTCTCCGTGAACGTCGCGCCGGTCATCCCGGGCCTGAACGATGAGGAGATCCCGGCGGTCCTCCGCGCCGCCCGAGAGGCGGGAGCGACGGGCGCCGGCTGGCTTCTCCTGCGGCTGCCCGGATCGGTGAAGGCGGTCTTCGCGGAGCGGCTCCGAACGGCCCTGCCCGACCGGGTCGATCGCGTTCTCCACCGGATCCGCGAGACGCGCGGCGGCCGACTCTACGACGCCCGGTTCGGGCTGCGTCAACGGGGCGAGGGCGCCTACGCGGAGGCGATCGATTCGCTCTTCGCGACCGCCGCGCGCAAGCTCGGCCTCAAGCGGCGCCCTGGCGGGGAGTCCGGGGCCTCGCCGTTCCGAAGACCGGGCTCGCAGCTGTCGCTCTTCCCACGTTGAGGCCTCGCGAGCGGCTGCCGTCCGACCCGCACCCCCCGCCTAGGGCGCCGACAGGAAGCCCCGGCAGGTACCAAAGTAGGAGCGTGGAAAAGCAGCGCCTTGGCAAGCACGGCCTGGACATCGACGCGGGTGGCCCCCAGGGACCGCAGTTCACACCCGCCCGCATCGCGGTGATCTACGCGGTCGCTGGCGCCCTGTGGATCCTCTTCTCGGACCAGTTGCTCGAGGTGCTCGTCCCGTCCGGCCCGCTGAATGCCGCGATCCAGACCGCGAAGGGGTGGGTCTTCGTCGCGGTCAGCACGGCGCTCCTGCTCGTCCTCATGCGACGGCAGGCGAGGCAACGCGAGGCCGTCGCGGGGCAGGTGCGTGCCGTCCTCGACAGCATCGGGGACGCCGTCCTCGTCGTCGACCCCGACCTTCGCGTCGTGGACGGCAACCGGGCGGCGCTGCGGCTGTTCGGCGTGTCCTCCAAGGCCGAGCTGCTCGGGCCGCTCGTGGACCTCGCTGCCGCCTCGAGGATGCGGTTGCCGGACGGCTCCCCGATCCTCCCGAAGGACTTCGCGAGCGTCCGCGCCCTGCGCGGAGAGACGGTCCGCCGGATGCCGGTGGTCTTCCGGCCCGGGACGGACGTCGAGGTCGCCGCCGAGGTCACCGCGGCACCGGTGGAGGATAGGACGGAAGGCCCGGTTCGCTTCGCGGTCGCCGTGTTCCGAGACGTGAGCGAGGTACGCCGCCTCGACGACATGCGAGACGAGTTCCTCGCCACCGCCGCGCACGAGTTCAAGACCCCGCTCGCCGTCATCAAGGCCTACGTGCAGCTCCTGCAGCGCCGCTCCGCGCCCGACGCCCCGGCACTCGACGTCGTGAACCGGCAGGTCGACCGCCTCTCGCGGCTCGTGCAGCAACTCCTCGAAGTTGCCCGCTTCCGCGTCGGGGGGCCGGATCTCCGGCTCGCTGAGTACGACCTGTCGAAGCAGGTCGAGGAGGTCCTCGATCGCATGCGGCGCGCCGCCGGCGGCCACCGGCTCCACCTCGCGACCGCCCCCTCGGCGGCGGTCCGCGCGGATCGGGGCCGGATCGAGCAGGTCCTCGTGAGCCTCCTCGACAACGCCCTCAAGTTCTCGCCGCGCGGCGGGGACGTCACGGTGGCGGTGCTCCGCGGATCCGGCGAGGCGGTCGTCTCGGTGCGCGACGCCGGCATGGGGATCCCGCCCGAGCGCCAGGAGCGCCTCTTCAGCCGCTACTATCGGGCGCACGAGGACGACCCGGACGACCGGGGCGGGTTCGGCCTCGGGCTCGACCTCGCGCGAGAGATCGTCTCGCGCCACGGGGGTCGCGTATGGTTCGAGAGCGAGGCGGGCACGGGGTCCACCTTCTTCTTCTCGCTCCCTCTGGCCGCCGAGGCACCGCGTGCCAGCGCGTGAAGGCACGATCCTGGTCGTGGAGGACGACCCGGACCTCCTCGCCCTGGAGGCGGAGATCCTTCGTGGCCTGGGTTATAGGGTCGCGACGGCCGGGGACGGCCTCGAGGCGCTCGAGCGGGCGGCCGCGGACCCTCCGGCGCTGATCCTCCTCGA
The DNA here is from genome assembly GCA_035543235.1 of Anaeromyxobacteraceae bacterium. GTDB lineage: Bacteria > Myxococcota > Myxococcia > Myxococcales > Anaeromyxobacteraceae > DATJZG01. Next base: position 20,993 of record DATKJV010000018.1, read on the forward strand.
CATGCGAATGCCGAGAATGGACGGGTGGCAGTTCGCGAAGGCATTCCGGGAGCGGTATGGCGACGCGTGCCCCATCGTCGTCGTGACCGCCGCCGAGGACGCCCGCCGGCGTGCGGCCGAGGTCGGGGCGGCGGGCTTTCTCGAGAAGCCCTTTGACCTGGAGGAGGTCTTCCGAGAAGTCGAGCGGCACCTGAACGCCGCCGCAGGCCCGCATCCTTGAGGAGGAGTGGGCGGCCCGAACCCCGCGTTGGCAAGACGGCTCTCACCCCCGTAGAGATCTGCCTCCATGACACTCCCTCCCTCTCCCGCGCAGCCGGAGACGAAGCCCCCGATCGCAGCGCAGCCGCGCGACCCGGTCTGCGGCGCGGAGGTCGACCCGAGATCGCCTCCCGGAGGCGCCGAGGTGGTGGGGCGCTTCGCCTACGCCTTCTGCAGCGCCGCCTGCCGCGAACGCTTCCATCGGGACCCGTCGGCCTACCTGGCCCGCGATCCCGTCTGCGGCATGGACGTGAATCCCAGGGCGCCCCGGGGCGGGAGCCTCGAGCATGGGGGGACCCGCTACTTCTTCTGCAACGAGAGGTGCCTCGAGCGCTTCCGCGAGCGGCCGGAGCAGTTCCTCGCCCCGCGTCCCGCGACCCAACGCCCGCCGCCCGCCGCGGGCCGCGTCACGTGGGTCTGCCCGATGGACCCGGAGGTGCGGGAGGCGGAGCCCGTCCCTTGCCCGGTCTGCGGGATGGCGCTCGAGCCCGTCTCGGAGGGAGGCCTTCCGCCCGCGGAGGAGCGGAACCCCGAGCTCGAGAACATGAGCCGCAGGCTCTGGCTGTGCGCGGTGCCTGCGTTCATGCTGCTGACCCTGGCGATGTTCGACATGCTCCCCGGCGCACCGGTCACGCACCTGTTCGGGGCACGCGTGCTCGCATGGATGGAGCTCGTGCTCTCCACGCCGGTCGTGCTCTGGGGCGGCTGGCCCTTCTTCGAGCGGGCGTGGCTCTCCCTGCGGACGCGGCGCCTCAACATGTTCACGCTCATCGGCCTCGGGACCGGCGCGGCGTGGCTCTTCAGCGCGGTGGCGGCGGTCGTCCCGGCGCGGCACTTCCCGCCCGCCTTCCGGGGGCACGGCGGGGCCGTGCCGCTCTACTTCGAGTCGGCGGTCGTCATCGTCGAGCTCGTCCTCCTCGGGCAGGTCCTCGAGCTCCGCGCTCGCAGCCGGGTGTCGAGTGCCATCCGCGCGCTCCTCGGACTCGCGCCGAGATCGGCCCGCCGCCTCCAAGGAGACGACGAGCGGGACGTGCCGGTGGGCGACGTGCACCCCGGCGACGTGCTGCGCGTGCGTCCGGGCGAAAGGGTCCCGGTGGACGGCATTGTCCTCGAGGGGCGCTCCTCGGTCGACGAGTCGATGCTCACCGGCGAGCCGGTCCCCGTCGAGAAGGCGGCGGGCGATCCCGTGACCGGCGCCACCGTGAACGGCAACGGCACGTTCCTCATGCGGGCGGAGCGCGTGGGGGCGGATTCGCTGCTCGCGCAAATCGTCCGGATGGTGGGCGAGGCGCAGCGCAGCCGCGCCCCGGTCCAGAGGCTCGCCGACGCCGTGTCCGGCTGGTTCGTGCCGGCGGTCGTGTTGGTCGCCGTGGCCTCCTTCGCAGGCTGGGCGGCGTGGGGGCCCGAACCCCGCCTCGCCTTCGCCCTCGTGAACGCGGTCGCCGTCCTCATCGTGGCCTGTCCTTGCGCGCTGGGCCTCGCGACGCCGATGGCCATCATGGTGGGCACCGCACGCGGAGCCGCCTCCGGCATCCTGGTGAAGAATGCCGCCGCCCTGGAGCGCTTCGGCGAGGTGGACCTCCTCCTCATCGACAAGACGGGGACGCTCACGGCCGGCCGCCCGCGCCTCGCGTCCGTGTTCGCGGTGCCCGGCACTGGCGAGGAGCGGGTGTTGCGCCTCGCCTGCGGCGTCGAGCGGGGGAGCGAGCACCCCCTCGCCGCTGCGATCGTCGCCGGTGCCCGGGAAAGGGGCCTCGCCGTCCCGGTGCACTCCGCCTTCGAGTACCGCCCCGGCGCGGGCGTCACCGGAGCGGTGGACGGGGAGATGGTCGCGCTCGGCAGTGCCCGCTTCCTCGGCGACCTGGGCGTCGACACCGGCCCGCTCGAGGCCTGCGCCGAGGAGATGCGCTCGCGAGGGGGCACCGCGGTCCTGGTGGCGGTCGGCGGTCGTCCCGCGGGGGTGCTCGAGGTCCGGGACCCTGTGAAGGAGGGGGCGAGCGCTGCGGTCCGCGCGCTCCGCGCGGAGGGCGTGGAGGTGGCGATGCTCACCGGGGACTCGGTCGCGACGGCGCGCGCCGTGGCCCGGGAGGTGGGCATCGACATCGTGGAGGCGGAGGTCCTCCCCGGCGACAAGGCCCGCGTCGTCGGGAGCTACCGGGCGCGCGGCCGGGTCGTGGCCATGACGGGCGACGGCATCAACGACGCGCCTGCGCTGGCCGCCGCGGACGTCGGCATCGCCATGGGGACGGGGACCGACGTCGCCATGGAGACGTCCGGGATCACGCTCGTCCGGGGCGAGCTCGGCGGCCTCGTCCGCGCCCGGCGCCTGTCGCGTGCGACCATGCGGAACATCCGCCAGAACCTGTTCTGGGCGTTCGGGTACAACGCCCTCGGCATCCCGCTCGCGGCGGGCGTGCTCTACCCGTTCTCGGGGCTTCTCTTGTCGCCGATGATCGCGAGCGCGGCGATGAGCTTCAGCTCGGTGACGGTGATCGCGAACGCCCTGCGGCTCCGGCGCGTCCGCCTGGACGGGCGCACTGCCTAGGTCGCCCGGGGCGGGATCCAGCGAGGCGCCTCGGGCACGCGGTGCCGGGCGAGCCGGTCGAGCAGCCGGGCCGGCCGGCGCTCGACGATGACCAGGCTCCGGTGCTCCGGTCTCAGGAACCCCTCCTCGACGGCGTGGTCGAGGAGCACGATGAGCGGGTCCCAGTAGCCGGCCACGTCGAGAAGCGCCGTCGGCTTGCGGTGGATCCCCAGGTATCCCCAGGTGAGGACCTCGGTGAGCTCCTCGAGCGTGCCGATGCCGCCCGGCATGGCCACGAACCCGTCGGCGAGCTCCGCCATGCGGGCCTTGCGCGCGTGCATCGTCGAGACGACCTCGAGCCGCGTGAGACCGTGGTGGGAGATCTCCTTGCGGGCGAGCGCGCGCGGGATGACGCCGAGCACCTCCCCCTCCCTCTCGAGCACGGCATCGGCGACGACGCCCATGAGGCCGATGCTGCCACCCCCGTAGACGAGCCCGAGCCCTCGGCGGGCGATGGCTGCTCCGAGCGCCCGGGCGGCGCGCGCGTACGCGGGCCGCGCCCCCATGGAGGAGCCGCAGAAGACGCAAACCCTCTTCATCGCGGCTGGATGGTACCCCAGCACGGCCCCGCGCTGGCGGGCTCCGGGGTCCCCTCCTTTGCGCCGCATCGCGTCGAGGAACGGGCGCCCCGGACAGGACGCCCGCGAAATCCACGCCTTCCTGCCGCGGAGCGGCCCGTTTCATTCACTAAACGTTTATAGAGCGGGCGGGTCCACGAACATTCGCGGCGATCCCTCTTCCCCCGCAGAAGTCCGGCGACTACAATCGCGCACCCAATTGTCAGGCCCGTCCGCCGCGGTGCCGTGGTTCGAACGGCGGTCGGGTTGCCGGTGACACCTCCAGCCCTCGAGGGGTGATGATGAGCGTCGCTACCGCCAACGTCGCAGCCCCGGCCAAGGTCTCGCGCCTGGCCGTGTTCTGGCAAAGCCAGATCGGGAAGAAGTCGGTCTCTGCCGTAACCGGGATCATCCTCTTCCTGTTCGTGATCGGCCATCTGCTCGGCAACCTCCAGTCCTTCCAGGGCATGGAGAAGTTCAACGCCTACGCCCACTTCCTCCAGAGCACGAAGGGGCTCTTGTGGACCACGCGGCTCGTGATGCTCGCCGCCGTGATCCTCCACGCGACCGCGGGCATCCAGCTGTACCTCGGCTCGCGCGCCGCCCGTCCCGTGCCCTATCGAGCGCCCCTCGTGCCCTCGACGCCGGTGGCGTCGCGCACGATGATCTGGACGGGCCTGCTCACGCTCGCCTTCGTCATCTACCACCTGCTCGACCTGACCCTCGGGGCGGCCGTCGTCCACGCCGGGTTCGTCCCCGGCGACGCGTTCTTCAACCTCGTCACCACCTTCCACAACCTGGGCAAGGTCGTCTTCTACGGGATCAGCCTCATCGGCCTCGGCCTCCACCTGTCGCACGGCCTCTACAGCATGTTCCAGTCGCTCGGCTTCCGGAGCGCGCTGTGGACGCCGCAGATCCAGAAGGCGGCGGTGGTCGTCGGCGTGGTCCTCGCGCTCCTGTACATCTTCATCCCGGCCGGCGTGGTGGTCGGCCTCATCCGCCTCTAGAGGAGAACCGATGCCGACCCTCGACTCCCGGATTCCCTCCGGCCCGCTCGACAAGAAGTGGACGAAGCGGAAGGAGGACCTGAAGCTCGTCAATCCCGCCAACAAGCGGAAGTACACGATCATCGTGGTGGGCACCGGCCTGGCCGGCGCCTCGGCCGCGTCGTCGTTCGGCGAGCTCGGCTACAACGTCAAGAACTTCTGCTTCCAGGACACGCCGCGGCGCGCCCACTCCATCGCCGCGCAGGGCGGCATCAACGCCGCCAAGAACTACCAGAACGACGGCGACTCGATCTGGCGCCTCTTCTACGACACCATCAAGGGAGGCGACTTCCGCGCTCGCGAGGCGAACGTGTACCGGCTCGCGGAGGTATCCGGGAACATCATCGACCAGTGCACGGCGCAGGGCGTCCCGTTCGCCCGCGAGTACGGAGGACTGCTCGCCAACCGCTCCTTCGGCGGCGCGCTCGTCTCCCGCACCTTCTACGCGCGCGGACAAACCGGCCAGCAGCTCCTCCTCGGCGCATACAGCTCGCTCATGCGCCAGGTGCAGCTCGGCAAGGTCCAGCTGTTCCCGCGCACGGAGATGCTCGAGCTCGTCATCATCGACGGCCGCGCGCGCGGGATCGTCACCCGCGACCTCGTCACCGGCAAGGTCGAGAGCCACGTCGGCGACGCCGTGGTGCTCGCCACCGGTGGATACGGGAACCTGTACTACCTGTCCACGAACGCCAAGGGATCGAACACCACGGCGATCTGGCGGGCGCACCGCAAGGGCGCGTTCTTCGCGAACCCCTGCTACACGCAGATCCACCCCACGTGCATCCCGCGCTCCGGCGACTACCAGTCGAAGCTCACCCTCATGTCGGAGTCTCTGCGCAACGACGGGCGCATCTGGGTCCCGAAGAAGCAGGGAGACAAGCGGGCGCCGGACCAGATCCCCGAAGACGACCGCGACTACTACCTCGAGCGGAAGTACCCGACCTACGGCAACCTGGCGCCCCGCGACATCTCCTCGCGCGCGGCCAAGCAGGTCTGCGACGCCGGCCTCGGCGTCGGTCCGGGCGGCCTCGGCGTGTACCTCGACTTCTCCGACTCCATCAAGCGGTTGGGGAAGAGAGCCATCGGCGAGCGGTACGGCAACCTCTTCGACATGTACGAGCGCATCACCGGCGAGAACCCCTACAGCGTCCCGATGCGCATCTACCCCGCCGTCCACTACACCATGGGCGGGCTGTGGGTCGACTACGACCTCATGTCGAACGTCCCGGGCCTGTTCGTGCTCGGCGAGGCCAACTTCTCCGACCACGGCGCGAACCGGCTCGGCGCCTCGGCGCTCATGCAGGGGCTCGCCGACGGGTACTTCGTCATCCCCTTCACGATCGGCGACTACCTGGCCCGCGGCGGCATCGCCAAGGCGGGCACGGACCACGCCTCGTTCAAGGAGGCGGAGCAGGCCGTCGAGGCTCGCACGAAGAAGTTCCTCGCCATCAACGGCAAGCAGTCGGTCGACCACTTCCACCGCCGGCTCGGCGAGCTCATGTGGAACGACGTCGGCATGGCGCGTTCGAAGGAGAGCCTGGAGCGCGCGCTCAAGGCCATCCCGGAGCTACGCGCCGAGTTCTGGAACGACGTGAAGATCCCGGGGTCGGGCGCCGACTTCAACCAGGAGCTCGAGAAGGCGGGCCGCGTCGCCGACTTCTTCGAGCTCGGCGAGCTGCTCACCTGGGACGCCTTGCAGCGCAACGAGTCGTGCGGCGGGCACTTCCGCGTCGAGTACCAGACCGAGGACGGCGAGGCGAAGCGAAACGACGACGAGTACACCTACGCGGCCGCGTGGGAGTGGAAGGGCGAGGGCCAGCCCTGGGCGCTCAACAAGGAGCCGCTGGTCTTCGAGAACATTCACCTCCAGACCCGGAGCTACAAGTGAGACTCACGCTCGAGATCTGGCGCCAGAAGAACGCGGACGACGCGGGGCGCTTCGTCCGCTACGAGATGGAAGACGTCGACCACCACATGTCCTTCCTGGAGATGCTGGACGTGCTGAACCAGCGCCTCATCGCGAAGGGCGAGGAGCCGGTGGCGTTCGACAGCGACTGCCGCGAGGGCATCTGCGGCATGTGCGGCTTCGTCATCAACGGCCAGCCGCACGGCAGCCAGCCTTTGACCACCGTGTGCCAGCTGCACATGCGGTTCTTCCATGACGGGGAGGTCCTGCGCCTCGAGCCGTTCCGGGCCAAGGCCTTCCCCATCGTGAAGGACCTCGTCATCAACCGCAGCGCCCTCGACCGCATCATCATGGCCGGCGGGTACGTGAACATCAACGCCGGCGGTCCCCGCGACGCGAACTCCCTCCTCATCGGCAAGAAGGAGGCCGATCGCGCGATGGACGCGGCGGCCTGCATCGGCTGCGGTGCCTGCGTGGCCGCGTGCCCGAACGCCTCCGCGTCGCTCTTCACCGGCGCGAAGGTCAGCCAGCTGAGCCTGCTGCCGCAGGGGCAGCCGGAGCGGAAGGCCCGGGCGCTCGGGATGGCGGAGAAGCACGCCACCGAGGGCTTCGGGTCCTGCACGGTCATCGGCGAGTGCGCCGAGGCGTGCCCGAAGGGCATTCAGCTCGAGGTCATCGCCCGCATGAACAAGGACTACCTCGCCGGAACGCTCACCTACCGCGAGGAGTCCGCCGGGAGCGGCAGCGGCTAGACTGGACGAAGCGACCTGTCGTAAGAGACGCCCGTGCGGATCTCGCGCGGGCGTCTCTTCTTGAGGGCGGGGCTGCTTCTCGTCGGCGGCACCTTCATGCTCGTGCGGGGCTGCGAGGCCCGCCGCACCGCGACCGACCTCGCCGGCCCAGGTCGACTCCTCGCCGAGCGCGTGGGAATGGTGGAGGCGCTCGTCGGCGCCCTGGCGCTCGCGACGGCCGCGGCCGCGATCTTCTCGCTGAGGCCGCGCAAGCGCCGCCACAGCCTGCACCTGGGCGGGCCGCGCCCGCCGGGGGGCCCTATGCCGCCCCCTCCTCCCAGCGGTGGCCCTTGAGCTGCTCCCGCAGCGCGCTCTTCAAGAACTTGCCGGTGGCCGTCCGCGGGATCTGCTCGATGAACACGAAGGCGTCCGGCAGCCAGTAGCGGGCGAAGCCCGGCGACAGGAAGTCGCGGAGCTCCTGGGGGGTCGCGACGGAGCCGGCCTTCAAGACGACGCAGGCCACCGGCCTCTCGCCCCATCGCGGGTGCGCCACCGCCACGACCGCCGCCTCCTTCACGGCGGGATGGCCCATGAGCGCATTCTCGAGCTCGACCGAGCTGATCCACTCGCCGCCAGACTTGATGAGGTCCTTCGACCGATCGGTGATCCGGACGTAGCCCTCCGCGTCCACCGTGACGATGTCTCCGGTCCGGAACCACCCGTCCATCGTGAACTTGTCGGCTTCCGCAGGGTTCTGGAAGTAGCTCTTCGCGATCCACGGGCCCCGCACCTGGAGCTCGCCCATGGACTTGCCATCCCACGCCACCGGCCCGTCCTCCCCGATCACGCGAGTGTCCACGAGCGGAAGCGGCAGACCCTGGCACGCCATCAACCGGTACCGCTCCGCGTCGGGCAGGGAGGCGAGGTGGGGCTTCAGGCGGCTCACCGTCCCGACCGGCGTCATCTCCGTCATGCCCCAGGCGTGGACCACGTGGAGCCGGTGGCGCTTCTCGAACGCCTCGATCATCGCTTGCGGGGCGGCCGCGCCGCCGACGACCATGGCCTTGAGCGTCGACGTGTCCCAGCCGGTCGGGTTCTTGTCGAGCGCTTCCAGGATGCCGAGCCAGACGGTGGGCACCCCGGCCGTGAACGTGACCTTCTCGCGTTGGATGAGGTCGAGCAGGCTCGCGGCGTCGAGGTGCGGCCCGGGAAACACCTGCTTCGCCCCCACCATCGCCGAGGTGAACGGGAGGCCCCAGGCGTTGACGTGGAACATCGGCACGACCGGCATCATCACGTCCGCCTGCGAGAGGCCAAGCGCGTCGGGCATGGCGCAGGCGAGCGAGTGCAACACCAGCGCCCGGTGGGAGTACACGACCCCCTTCGGCCTCCCGGTGGTCCCGGACGTGTAGCAGATGCCGGCCGCCTGCCGCTCGGAGAGCCGCGGAATGGCGAAGTTCGCCATCTCCGGCTCGATGAGCTCTTCGTAGTCGATCATCCAGTCGGGGGCGTCGTGGCCGTGCGTCCAGACCACGACCTCGTGCGGGCTCACGTCCTTGTGGAAGCGCTCGTAGACCGGGACGAGGACGTCGTCCACGATGAGGAACCGGTCCTCCGCGTGGTTCATGATGTAGGTGAGGTCCTGAGGCGACAGCCGCGGGTTCAGCGTGTGGATCACGCCTCCGGCGAGCGGGATGGCGAAGTACGCCTCGAGGTGCCGCCCGTGGTTCCAGGCAAGGGTCGCGACCCGGTCGCCCGGCCGCATTCCGAGGCGCGTGAGCGCGTTCGCGAGCTTCTGGACCCGCTTGTGGAACTCGCCATAGGTCGTCCGGTGGATCGACTTGTCCGGCCACCGGGACACGATCTGCGTCGTGGGGAAGTACTGCCCGACGCGCTCGAACAGCGGCTGGAGCGTCAGGTCGTAGTCCATCATGAGTCCATCCATGGCTCCTCCGGGCAGGCGGGGATCGGCTGGGTGCCCCCTCGGCTCCGCGTTCCGAGCCTAGTCACTCGCGCCCCGGGTGTCATGACGCGCGCCCTCGCCCCCGAGGGGGACCCTTCCCTTTCGGGTGCAGCCCCGCCCGGTTCCGATTACCCATGGTCTCCTTTTTGCCCGGGACCGCCATGGACACCGCACGCCTCGACCAGGACCTACAGACGCTCGCCGCTCGCAAGGACGAATGGGCCCGCCTCGGGCTCCCCGAAAAGCTCCTCCTCCTCCGGACCGTCCGGGAGCGGACGGGCGCCGTGGCCGCTCGCTGGGTCGCCGCAGCCGTGAAGGCGAAGGGCATTCCCTCCGCGTCGCCCTGGGAGGGCGAGGAGTGGACGAGCGGCCCGTACGCGCTGCTCTATTACGTCGGAGCGCTCGAGCACACGCTCGAGCGGATCGCCCGGGGCGAGGACCCCGTGCCGCACCGGAGCGCCCTTCACGCCCGGCCGGACGGGCAGCTCGTGGTCCAGGTCTTCCCGGCCGATCGCTACGATCGCATCCTTCTGTCGGGGGTCCGCGCCGAGGTGTGGATGGAGCCGGGGATCACGGCCGCGAACCTGCGCGAGAACGTGGCTGGCTTCTACCGGGAACGCGCCCCCGCGGGGAAGGTGGCACTCGTCCTGGGCGCCGGGAACATCGCGTCCATCCCGCCCCTCGACGTCCTGCACAAGCTCTACGCCGAGGGGCAGGTGGCGCTGCTCAAGATGAATCCCGTGAACGAGTACCTGGGTCCCATCTTCGAGGAGATCTTCGCGCCCTTCGCGGAGCGCGGATTCGTCCGCTTGGCGTACGGGGGCGCCGACGTCGGCGCCCACCTCGCCACTCACGCCCTTGTCGACGAGATCCACATCACCGGCAGCGAGCGAACCTACGACGCCATCCGCTTCGGCGCCGGCACCGAGGGCGCGGAGAGGAAGAGGCGTGGGGAGCCGCTCAACACGAGGCGCATCTCCGCCGAGCTCGGCGGCGTCGGGCCCACCATCGTCGTGCCCGGCCCGTGGCGCCGCTCGGACATCATCTTCCAGGCGGAGCACGTGGCGTCCCAGAAGCTCCACAACGGGGGTTTCAACTGCGTCGCCACCCAGGTGCTCGTCCTGCCGGAGCGCTGGCCGCAGAAGGCGGAGTTCCTCGACGAGATCCGCAGGATGTTCCGCTCCCTTCCGAGCCGGGGGGCCTACTACCCGGGGGCCGCCGACCGTCAGCGGCGGGCCGTCGAGGCGCACGCCTCCGCGGAGGTGCTCGAGCAAGCGGCTTCCGCCCCACGAACGTTCATCCCGAACCTCGACGCGCGGGACCGCTCGGTCCCGGCCTTCTGCGAGGAGTTCTTCGGGGCGGTGCTCGCGGAGACGTCGCTGCCAGGCGAGGAACCCTCGGAGTTCCTCGCGGAAGCGATCCGCTTCGCGAACGAGACGTTGCGCGGGACGCTGGGCGTGAACATCATCGTCCACCCGGCCACGGCGGCCGCCCTGGGCGCCAGGCTCGAGGCCGCGATCGCCGACCTTCGGTACGGCAGCGTGAGCGTGAACACGTGGGCGGGCGTCACCTACCTCCTGCCCGAGGCCACCTGGGGGGCCTTCCCGGGCCACGCCGACTCCGACATCCAGAGCGGGCGCGGCTTCGTGCACAACGCGCTCCTCTTCGACCGGCCCCAGAAGACCGTGGTCTACGCCCCGTTCCGCCCCTTCCCGCGCGCATGGCTGAGCGGAGACCTTCACCTCGGCCCGAAACCGCCCTGGTTCGTCACCCACCGGCGAGCGCACGAGGTCGGCGAGCGCCTCACGCGGTTCGCCGAGCGGCCCCGGGTCAGCCGCCTTCCCGGCCTCATCTCGGCTGCGCTGCGGGGGTAGCAGCTTGCGGAAGGCCACGCTCAGGCGACTCGCTCTCGCCCTGGCGCTGCTGGCCGGCTGCGCGACGGCCCATCCGACCCCGGAGGAATCGGCGGCCGCCGAGGCGCTGCGCATCGACGGCCCCACGGCCTTCGCCCTCGCCCAGCGGGGTGCCCGGATCATCGACGTGCGCCGGCCGGACGAGTACGCCGCCGGGCACATCCCGGGAGCCGTGAACATCCCCTACGACGAGGTGGCCGTCCGGACCTCCGAGGTCGGTTCCCTCGACACCGAGGTCATCGTGTACTGCCGTACCGGGCGGCGCAGCGCCGTCGCCGCGGAGACGCTCGTCGAGCTCGGCTACCGGCATGTCCATGACCTCGGCCCCATGTCGGCGTGGCCCGCCGGGCCGCAGGCGTTGCCTCAGTAGATCTGCGCCACGTCCGCGCCTGAGAAGTACGCCCGGAGGATCTGCCGGTAGTCCTGCCCCGCGCCGGCGCGCCCGATCGCGCCCCACTGGCACATGCCCGCACCGTGGCCCCACCCGCCGCCCCGGAGAACCCAACCTCCGCCCTCGCGCGACACGACGAACATCGCGGACGGCAAGTTCCCGAGGAGCCTGCGGATCCGCAGCTCCCCTCGCACGGAGACCGTGCCCAGGCTTCCTTCGACGCGGAGGGTCCGCGCCCTCCCGGAGGCGCCTCTCTCCTCCACCGACAGGGAGCGCAGCGCCCCCACGCCGAGCGGCGCGAGAAGAGCGTCGAGGTCCGTCTGCGCGAAGCGTCGCTCCCACCGGTAGCGGTCCTGGCGGGCGCCCGGCGCGCGCGCGCAGTAGGCCTGCGGAGCGTCCTCGAGAAAGGCCCGAAGGCGCTCCTCGGAGCTGAGGCCTCCGTTCCACGCCGCCGCGGCCGCCGGCGGCAGGTCGGGGCGTCCTCGTAGGCTGGGGTCGGGAGGCACGTCCCACACGGCATCGTTGTCCTCCCCGTGGCCGCCGCACATGGCGGAGTAGACGCCGTCGACGAGCCGCCGATCGGACGGCTCGAAAAGCGCCTCGCCGGCCGTGGCCCGGACCGCCGCGTCCGTGGACGCCGCGTGCGCGACGTCGCCACGGTACGCCTGACAGTGCACGTCGCTGCACAGCGACCAGGGGTCCGAGAGGTGGCGAGTGCCGATCTGGGCGAGCACGTTCGATCGAGCGGTCACCGCCTGTGCCTTGAGCGCCTCGGTGGGTGATCCGGCCGGCATCTCGCTCGGCACGAGGCCGCGCAGGAGGTCCTCGAGCGGAAGCGCGCTCACCGCTCCGAGCTTGCCGGCCGCGTCGAGCGTCAGGAGAAGGCGGCCTCGGTATGTTCGCTCCTCGGTGCCGCGCCCGGGCTGCGCGGGATCCCGGTCCACGCCGGCGAGCGTGAACCCGGCCCCTCCCGACGGCTCCAGGACGACGACCGCGTCCCCGACGGCCAGCGCGACGCCGTCCGGGCCAATCACCTCGACGTCACCCGACGGGCGCGCGACGACCTCCGTGAGCACGTCCGGGCGCTCGCCGAAGCGGGCGAGCGCATCGGACGCGAAGGCCTCGGCCGAGGCCTCCGTCCAGGTCCCGGCAGCGAGGAGGAGGTTGCGGCGATTGTCGATGACTCGACCCGCGATCCCGTAGATCCCCCCGCTCGCCCGCAGCCTCGTGCGGACCCCCCTCCCCTCCCAGATGGCCCGCACACGCTCCAGGCCCGAGCGGTCGCGCGCCGCGACTTGCGCGAGGAGCGGCTGGTACGAGAGGACGGCCGGGTGGACGGCGCGGGCGCGGGCGCGTAGGCGCGCCCCCGGGGGGACGGCCACGCCCGAACCCCCGCGAGGCGCCAGGCGAGCCGGCCCTCGCGAGAAGAACTCGATCCCCTCCTGCCCCTCGAGAAGGCGGATCGTGACGAGCGGCGCGCCGCGGGAGAAGTCGAGGCGGTGGCCCCACAGGAGTTCCAGTGGATCTCCCGGCAACGACTCGCTTGCCGCGCGCGTCTCCTCTGCAACCAAGGGAGGCGGGAGGGGCGGCGGAAGCTCGACCAGCCGCTGGTCCGGCAGCCCGGGGTCGGGCCCCGCGCCCTGAGGAGCGGGGGGCGGCGTCTGCGCCAGGGCACCGGCCCAGGCGAGAGCGGCCAATCCCCCGGCGATGACCGTTCCCCCCCTCAAGAGCTGCTCAGCCGGGCACCCTTGCGCGACGCCATGTCGTCGAGCCGAACGGCCACCTCGAGCTCGACGCTCGAGGCCCCCGCTCGCCGGAGCTTGGCGGCCGCGTCGGCAAGGGCCGCACGCTCCTCCGCCTCGCGCTTTCGAAGCCCATCGATCATCAGGGACACCTCGTCGGCCAGGTCGACGAGCAAGTCCCGGCGGCGCAGGGGGCGCGGGCGCGAGAGGTCCCCCGCGCCGACCGCCCGGCACGTCTGGGCAATCGCCACGGTCGGCCCGGCCACCCTGTGGGTCACGATCACTGCGACGACGAGCAGGCAGAGGATCACGGCGACGAGGCCGATGCCCAGCAGCAGCATTCGCTCCCGGTCCTCCCTCGCGAGCATGCTCGCGATCGCCTCGTCGACCTTGGAGTCCCCGAGGGCCACGAGGCGGCTCGACTCCCGGTACGCGTTCCAGAGCAGCCACCCCATCCCGATGCTGATCGCGCAGGCCACGCCCACGAGGTAGCTCGCCAGCCGTAGCTGGATGCTCGAATCGATGAGGTAGTTCCGGATGCGCCGCTTCTGCGCCGCCTCCTCCCTCGCCGCCGCCATGTCGATCGGTTGCATTCCGTCCTCCGTCCCCGCTACTTCAGCTCCGTCGCGATCTCGTCCGACAAGATGCGTGCGGCCGCCTCGAGCGCACGCGCAGAGAGTTGCTCTTCCTTCTCGTGGGAAAGCCGCCCCGCCGGGGTCTTCAAGTGGGCTGCCCCCTCGCTCATCGCCGCCATCCGGCCGCTCGCCTCGACCGCCATCGCCGATGCCCTCACGTCGATGGACACCTTTCCCCCCGACTGCAGCACTTCGAGCGCCAGGACCGACGCCTTCACCCGGAATGTGGGGGTCTCCCCCGCCTGGGCGGGCGGAAACCCTCGATCCGCCAAGTGCCGAGCCAGCGCGTCGCGCAGCGCCCCCTTCTCGGTCGGCGACCCCTTGCCCTGGACGTCCTCGATGGCCACCGACCTCCGCGCGGCCACCCGGGCACGCTCGGCGAGGTCGTCGAGCGCCCAGCTGGCCGCGGTCCTGACCTCCCCATCCTCGTCGGACCGCATCGCGGCGAGGAGCGCTTCCCGCGCCGAGGGGTCGCCGATGCGCCCGAGCGCGGCGGCGGCGGCGGCCCTCACGGTCGCGGAGGGGTCGGCGGCCAGCGACGCGACCAGGACCGGGACCACCGACGGTCCGCCCTTCTGCCCGAGCACCAGGGCCGCCTGGGCGCGGACCTTGAGCGACGGGTCGCGCTTCAGCGCATCCATCGCCCGCTCGACGGTGGCGTCGAATCCCTCCGCGAGACTCCCGGCCATGAGGGCCGCGAGCCCGATCCCGGCCACGGCCGCAGCCCCGTCGATGAAACTCCGCCTGCGCATCGGGGGCAGCTTACCGTTCCTTCGCGGTGGAGTCAGGAACGCCGACCGTGCGCTGCAAGGTCGGCGCGCCGCCGGAACGCAGAATGGAGCCGCCGCGTGAGTTCCCCCGGCCGCCCGCCGCCGACGTCCCTGCCGCCAATCCGGGTCATGGGCAGGACTTCGCGGACCGTTGAGGTGAGGAAGGCCTCCGTCGCGCGCGCGAGCGACGCGAGGGGAAGTGGGTCCTCCCGCACCTCGATCCCGAGCTCGTGGCAGAGCTCGAGGACCACCCCCCTCGTCACCCCTTCGAGGATGCCCGCCGCGAGCGGCGGCGTGACGAGGACGCCACCCTGCACCGCGAAGAGGTTCGAGCTCGCCCCCTCCGTGACGTTGCCTGCCGCGTCGAGGAGGAGCGCCTCGTGTGCCCCTCGAGCCAGGGCCTCCTTCACGGCGAGCACCTGGAAGAGGTGCTCGCCGGTCTTCGCCGCCGGATCGCCTCCCCGCCGCTGTCCCCCCGCGTGCTCGACGGGCCAGGCAGCCACTCCCTCCCGGTACGCCCGAAGCGGCGGCCCGCGTAGCGGCAGGGCGAAGATCACCACTGTCGGATCCACCGCCAGGCCCGGATCGAGGCCCAGGTCGCCGGCGCCGCGAGTGACGACGATGCGCGCCACGCGCTCCCCGACGTTCCACGGCGCCGCCTCCGGATCGGGCGGGTCTCCGCCGCGCGAGGCCGAGAGGGTGCGCTCCGCCTCTGCGGCCATCCGCTCCGCGTCCCAGGGGAGCGCGAGGTCGATCCGGGCGGCGGACGCGGCAAGGCGGCGCAGGTGCGTCGCGAGCTCGAACGGGGCGAGGCCGTAGGTGCGGACCACCTCGTAGACGCTGTCGCCATAGAGGAAGCCGCGGTCGAACACGGAGACCCGCGCCTCGGAGGGAGGGACGAGGAGGCCGTTCACGTTCACGAGCGCTGGCACGGACGAATTCTTGACCGCTCGATCGCCGATGATATCTCCCGATTCCGGATGGACGCCGTCGTCGAGTGTACGCACTGCCGGGTCGTGATGACGAGCTGGTCGGCGCCCGGCTCGCCGACGCGCTACTACCAGTGCCCGTTCTGCGGCCGGACCTGGTGCTCGGCGTACGGGAACCTGTTCGGGCGCGGCGTGGGCGCGCGGCGTGTCGAGCCGGGGGCCTCGGCGCGCGCGGGAACGGGCGCCGCCGGGGACGTGGAGGACGCGCGATGGCGCGAGCTCCGCGGCCGGGCGGCCCGGTGGTTTGCGCGTCTCGAGGCGGAGGAGGTGCGCTGCGCCACGCGGACGCCTCGCGCGATCTCGGTACCGTCCGCGGAGGCCCTCGCGAGCCAGGCGCGTCCCGGACGCCCACGCTAGCGGCTCCGAACGCTCGGCACTGCCCCTCGCACCCCCCTTCTCGGGCCTTCGCCGACACTCCGCGCCTCAGCCCATCCGGCTGATCGCCGGCGGCGGAGGTTCTTCCGCCGGGGGGGCCGTGAGGCGATCCAGCACGGCGAGGAGCGTGTCGATGTCGAAAGGCTTCACGAGGTGTTCGTGGAACCCCGCCTCGAGGGCTCGCCGACGGTCCTCCTCCTGACCGTAGCCGGTGACAGCGACGAGGCGGGCAGCGGCCAGCTCCGGGGTGGCCCGCAACGCCCGGGCAACGTCGTACCCGCTCATTCCACCGCCGAGGCCGACGTCGGAGAGGACGACATCCGGCCGGAGAGCGCGAGCCATGTCCAGGCCCTCCTCCCCGGTGTGCGCGACCGCCACTTCCTGGCTCGCCATCTGAAGGACGAGCGCGAGGCTCTCCGCCGCGTCCTCGTTGTCCTCGACGACGAGGATGCGCCGCTTGGAGGGCGGGCGCGTGGCGGCCGCGCTCGGCCGCTCCGTCGCGCCGGCCATGTCGAGCGGCAGCCGCACGACGAACTCCGCGCCCTGCCCCGCTCCTGCGCTGTGCACCTCAACCGTACCGCCGTGGAGCTCCACGAGCCCCTTCACGACCGCGAGACCCAGGCCGAGACCGCCTCGTCCGACGCTCGCCTCCGGCTGGGAGAACGGCGCGAAGAGCGTGGCCAGGAACTCCGGCGCGATCCCCGCACCGCTGTCGCGAACACTGATCGTCGCGAGCCGCCCCGCAGCATCCGCCTCCAGGCTCACCGAGACGAGGCCCCCCTGCTCCGTGAACTTCCGCGCGTTGTCGATCAGGTTCTCGACCGCCTGAGAGACGCGCGCCGGATCGCCCACCATCATCAAGGGATGGGCCGGGAGCCGCTTCTCGAGCCGGAGGCCCTTCTCCTCGACCGCGCTGGCATGGTCGTCGACGGCCGCCTCGACGAGCCGGACCAGGTCGAAGCGCGACCTCTTCAAGAGCACCTTGCCATGCGTGATCCGGGCGACGTCGAGCAGGTCGTCGATGAGGCGCGCCATCTGCGCGACCTGACGCTCGATGATCCCGATGGGGCGCTCTGCCGGTGCCCCCGATGGGGTGAGCTGCCGGAGCGCGAACGACGCGTTCCGGATCGGCGTCAGGGGATTCCGCAGCTCGTGACCCAGGATGGCCAGGAATTCCGTCTTGCGCCGATCCTCGGCCCGGAGCTGTTCGTTCGCCTTCCGGAGTTCGGCAGTTCGCTCGCTCACGCGATGGTCCAGCTCGTCCCTGGAACGGCGCAGCTCGTCCTCCATCTGCTTGCGCTCGGTGATGTCCGTGATGACGCCGACGAGGTACCGGCGACCACTCGCGTCCGTGAGCGGCGTCTTCCGGGTCAGGATGACGTGGACGCGCCCTGCCGAGTCCGTGAAGGATTCCTCGTTCTCGTTGAGCTCCCCCGTCGCGAGGACGGCGTCGTCCTTGGCCCAAAAGACGTCGGCCTCGCTCCTCGGGAAGAAGTCGTAGTCGGACTTCCCGAGGAGCTCGTGCCGCTCGTACCCCATGAACCGACAGTAGCTGTCGTTCAGGAGCACCCACCGGTGCGACTCGTCCTTCGCGAAGATGGGGTTGGGGAGCGCCTCGAGCACCGACGCGAGGAAGAGCCGGGTCCGCTCCTCCTGGGCCTCGACAGTCCCCTGGACGTCTTCCGCGAACACCTCGAAGTGCCGGAGACGGCCAGCCTCTCCGAGGACGGGGGCGACGAGGAGTTGCACCCGACCGGCCCTGCCGTCCCGGCGGGTCCACGCGTGCTCGAGCGAAGTTGGGCCGTGCGCCGATCCGGGGGCTCGCAGCCAGTCCCGGATCAGCTTGGCGCAGGGTCCTTCCGCCGTTCCCGGGAGTGCCTCGATCTCGAGGAGTTCCGCCGCCCGCCGATCGACCTCGAGCAGGACCCCCATGGGCGAGACCTTGAGCCGCCCAATCCCAGGGAATTCGGCCATGCGCCATGATACCGCCCGTCGAGATCGGGCGGCCAACACCCTTGGGGAGTCACCCTCCGACGCGCGCCGATCTCCTGACCGTGGACTCCGCTGGCGCCGGGCTCCCGGCCGCCGGCCTCGCGCGCTCGGAGCGATTCCTCGTAAGTCCACGGCCTGCGCGTCACCGTACCCGGGCACGGCCTGCCCCCTTTCGGGGACGCCCTCCATGTGGCATATGCCTGACACCGCGACTTGCGATGCGGGGCCGCCACGACCGTCCACCCCGATGCCCTCTGACCCCAGGCCGCGCCGAGAGAAACCCCGCCTTCGCGGCGTGTCGCATCAGCTCGCCGCGATCGCTGCCGTCCCGGCCGTCTACTGGCTCGTGACCTCCGCGCCGAGCGGCCCTGCCCGCACCGGTGCCACTGTCTACGGGGCGACCCTCGTCGCCCTGCTGTCCGTGAGCACGTTCTACCACCGCGTGTATTGGCCCTCGTCGATCCGCCACGTGATCGGACGGGTCGACCACTCGGCCATCTTCCTCCTCATCGCCGGGACGTACACGCCGTTCTGCCTCCTGCTCGGCCCCGGCGCGGGCCGCAACCTGCTCGTGAGCGTTTGGATCGCCGCGTCGCTCGGCATCCTCCTCGTGGTGTTCTGGCCGGGGATGCCGAAGAAGCTTCGCTCGGCTCTGTACGTGCTCCTCGGATGGTTCGTCTTTCCCACCCTCCCCGCTCTGCACGCGGCCCTCGGCGATGGAGCGCTCCTGCTCCTCTTCGCCGGAGGCTTCTTCTACACGGTGGGCGCGGTCATCTACGCGATCCGCAGGCCCGATCCCTTCCCGAGGGTGTTCGGCTTCCACGAGATCTTCCACCTGTTCGTCATCGCGGCAGCCGTCTGCCACTTCTTCGTCGTGGTCACGGCAATTCGGGCCCTCGCGACGGTCTCCGCCGCGCATTGAGGGGGACCCGCCGGCGCGGCCGAGCGTCGCACTTTAGGGGCCGAGCTTCACGAACGACGAGCAGGCGTCGTCGAGGTCGAACACGAAGAGCGGGATCACTTGGGTTCCGGGCACGCCGGGGTCCACGAGAAGCCGCCGCTCCTTGTCGGCGCTGCGCTCCGGCACGAGGACCGACCAGTTCTCTGGAAGCGCCAGGATCCGCACGCCTAGCGATCGCCCGGATGCGTCGTAAACATAACTTATTGTGAACATCGTCCGCCTCTTCGGTCGGAGCACGAGCACGAAGGATTCGTCCCCCCCGGGCAGCACGCGGTGGAGCTCTCCGGCGCGCTTTCGATCGGCGTGCTCGGCGAAGGCCCTCTCCAGCATCGCCGCGAGCTCGAGCTCCCGGAATCGCTCGGAGCTGCGCTTCACGCCCTGCTTTCGGAGCGCAGCCATCTGGGCTTCGATCTGCGTCAGCGCACCCGCCGCCCTCGCCGCCCGCGCTTGCCATCGCTCGGCGACGGGCTCGGCCGCCCCCCGCAGCGGCCAGGCAAGGGACAGGGCGAAAGCCAGGGCGGCCTGC
This sequence comes from Anaeromyxobacteraceae bacterium, assembly GCA_035543235.1. Classification (GTDB taxonomy): domain Bacteria; phylum Myxococcota; class Myxococcia; order Myxococcales; family Anaeromyxobacteraceae; genus DATJZG01. Next base: position 40,332 of record DATKJV010000018.1, read on the forward strand.
TTCGGGACTTTCATGGCGAAAGGGTACCATCGGTCCCTGGCCGGGCCTCGCTGGCGGGCGCCTTTCCTTGACGAGGGCCGCCCTTCGTAGTCGAACCGGACGACGATGCCGGGTCGGGGTGGAGTGCCCCGTTCGCCCTACCCGACGCCGCGGACAGATCGCACTTGCTGAGGAGGCTCCATGTCGCCGGCCCGTGCCCGTCTCGAGGCCCTCTCCCACGACCTGAAGGCATTCGAGGACCAGATTCGCGATGACATGAAGGAGATCCGCTCCTCGTTACGGCGCATCAAGTGGGCACTCCGCGTGGCGGGCGTCCTCGGGATCGCCGTCGTCGTGTTGCTCGTGGCGACGATCGTGCGGCCCCTCTCGCGACAGCTCAAGCAGATCGCCGGCAAGATCGATCAGCTCGAGAACCAGGAGGTCGTCGCCGCGCTCAGCGACGTGGCGAGGCTGCGCGCCGCGATCCAGGCCGAGACGCAGCGCATCGAGTCCGACACACATGCGAACATCTCGGAAACCCTGGATCGCTCGCACCAGCTGAGCGCGGAGATCCAAGCAGACCTCGCTAAGCTCTCCCCGAATGGCGACGCGTTCCCCGAGGTCTACAAGGCGGCGAAGGAGCTCGCCGCCGCCGTCGATAGGGCCGGCGAGAAGCTCGGCCCGGCGGGCGAGTTTCCCGCCGTCCGCCAGAAGGCGGCGGCCCTGGACTCCCGGCTCGATGCGGCCATGGCGGCAGTGGACGGGCCGGAGGCGCGGGGGCGCCGGCGCGAGTTCCCGGCCGTCTACGACAAGGCCTCCTCTCTCCAGGCGAAGATCGCGACCGCCCAGCAGCGCGTCACCGGGGCCGCGCCCGGCCAACCGGAGCCGCCCTTCCCGGACATCCACGCGAGCGCGGCCCTCGTCGACAGCCGCCTGGCAGCGGCATTCCGAAAGATCACGGGGGCGGACCGCGGCCGGCCCGAGCCCGACTTCCCCGACCTCTACAGGCAGACCGTGTCGACGCAGAAGAGGCTCAAGAAGGCGCAGCCGCCCCCGGCGCAGGCCCCGCCGGGGAAGTAGGGCCAGGCCAGCCATCCAACTCGAGCGACCCGGGTTGGCGATCCAGGTGCTCAAGGACCTGACGGCTGGGGACGACCCGGGTCGAGACCCGCGCCTCCGGCCGGTGCCATGGGGCGGGCGCGGGCGGCATCGACGACCCGCGTCCTTGTCCGAGTCACGAGTCACTCCTCGAGCGCCACCCGATATCAGTCGGGTGTTTTGACGCGGGTGCTGGGCCACCCGGGTCCTTTCCGCGCGTCTCGCTCGTCTCGCCCCCTGCGTCATTCCAAAGCCATGTCGCACCGTTGCGTGCGCCACCTCGAGACCTCTGACGGCTTGCCGGGTGCACCTGCCCGTTCGCGCAGTCTCGAAAGGCCACAAGCTCCAGGAGGGGCCATGGGCGACATCCGCACCCGCACAAAGATCCTTGGCGGCTTCGCAGCTGCCCTCTTCGTCGCCCTGGCCGTGGGCGCAGCCTCCTGGATCGCGTCGCGCCAGATCAAGCGGCAGCTTGACGTCGTGTCCGAGGCGCAGTTCCCGGTGTACCGAGCGCTCTCCGCCGTCGAGGGCGGCTTCCGGGAGACGCACCAGTTCCTCGGTCAGCTCGCGTTGACGCGGGCCACCGCAGCGGTGATGCAGGCCGAGGACTGCCGCGGCTGCCATCAGGACACGTCCATCTTCGCTGACAAGGCCGACCAAGAGATCGCGCGAGTCGAGAAGGGGATCGCGGGCATCGGCGCGCTTCCGCAGACCGAGGCGACCCGCGAGCTGTGGCCCCCGCTCCAGAAGGGCCTCACCACCTGGGTCGCGGACGCCAAGCAGCTCCGGAAGCTCATCCTCGAGCGCGATCGCTCCAAGGGGGATACGCGGGCGCTCGACGCGAAGGTATGGGAGCAGTGGAGGTCCCTCCACAATGCGGCCGACGCCGTGGCCGAGTCCATCGACAAGCTCAACGTGGCCGTCGGCAAGGAGACCGAGGTTTCGCACCGGGAGGGCCAGGCGGCCCAGGAGCGGCAGCTGCAGATCCAGCTCGCGGTCCTCATCTTCGGGGCCGCACTCATGTCGATCCTCGGCCTCTTCATCGGACGGTCCGTCGAGAGAGGGCTTGCCTCGCTTTCCGCGGAGGCGTCCCGACTCACCTCCGCCGCATCGAGGGGCGACCTGAGCGTGCGGGCGGACGAGAGCCTCGTGTCGGGCGAGTTCCGGCCGATCGTCCAGGGGATGAACGCCACCATCGACGCGATGGAGGAGCCGGTTCGCGTCTCCTGCGACTACGTCCAGCAGCTCTCCGCCGGCAAGACCCCGGAGCGCATCTCCGCCCAGTACCAGGGCGAGTTCGAGCGTATGAAGCAGGCCTGGAACGAGCTCATCGGGGTCCTCGACCAGCGCCGTCACGACATCGCGACGCTGACGGAGGCCGCGATGGCCGGTCGCCTCCGTGTCCGGGCGGACCCGAGCAAGTACCAGGGCAACAACGCCGAGCTCATCGCCGGCGTGAATGGCCTCCTCGACCTGTTCGAGAAGCCGCTCGCTGCGACGGCGGCCCACGTCGACCGAATCTCCAAGGGAGACGTTCCGGCGTCCATCGACGAGGCCTGGCCGGGGGATCTCGACGAGTTGCGCCAGAACCTGAACCGTTGTTGCGGCGCCGTGGGAGCCCTCGTCGCGGACGCGACGGAGCTCGCGGAGGCAGCGGTGCTGGGCCGACTGTCGACCCGGGCCGACTCCGCCCGGCACCAGGGCGACTTCCGAAAGGTGGTCGAGGGCGTCAACGGGGCGCTTGACGCGGTGATCGCGCCCCTGCGCTCGGCCGCCGAGTGCGTCGAGCGAATCGCCCGCGGAGAGATCCCCGACAGGATCGCGGCGCCGTGGCGGGGGGACTTCCAGGCGCTGCAGGCGAACCTCAACACCTGCATCGACGCGGTGAACGCCCTCGTGGGAGACGCACGGAACCTCGTCGACTCCGCGGTGGCGGGCAAGCTGTCGGCCCGGGCCGACGCGTCGCACCACCGCGGCGACTTCCGGCGGATCATCGAGGGCGTGAACGAAACGCTCGACGCCGTCCTGACGCCGGTGGACGAGGCGTCCCGGGTCCTCGAGAGGCTCGCCGCCCGCGACCTCACCGCCCGGGTCACGGGCGACTACCGCGGCGACCACGCGAGGATCAAGCAGACGCTGAACGACACGGCGGAGGCCCTTCACACGGCGCTGGGGCAAGTCGCGACCGCCGCCACGCAGGTGTCCGCGGCCTCCGGCCAGATCGCCTCCTCGAGCCAGGCAGTCGCCGACGGCGCCTCGCAGCAGGCCTCTGCCCTCGAGGAGACCGCGGCGCAGCTGGAGTCCATCGCCGCGACCACCAAGCTCGCCGCCGACAACGCCCACCAGGCGAATGCGCTCGCGCAAGGCGCGCGGACGGCCGCTGGCGACGGAGCCTCCTCGATGGCTCGCATGTCCGGGGCGATGGGTCGCATCCGTTCCGCCGCCGAGGGCACCTCGGAGATCATCAAGGACATCAACGAGATCGCATTCCAGACGAACCTCCTTGCCCTGAACGCCGCGGTCGAGGCGGCGCGGGCGGGCGAGGCCGGACGCGGCTTCGCAGTCGTCGCCGAGGAGGTCCGGTCGCTCGCCCTCCGCGCCAAGGAGGCGGCCATGAAGACCGAGGCGCTCATCCGCGAGTCGGTCAAGGAGGCGGGCGAGGGAGAGGCGACCGCCAAGCAGATGAACGAGAAGTTCGCGGAGATCGCGACGGCCGTCGGCAAGGTCTCCGAGATCGTCGGCGAGATTACCGCCACCTCGCGCGAGCAGGCGACCGGCATCGAGCAACTCAACGCGGCCGTCGCCCAGATGGACACGGTGACGCAGGCGAATGCCGCCAGCTCCGAGGAGTCCTCCTCCGCGGCGGCCGAGCTCTCAGGCCAGGCCCAGGAGCTCGCTGAGCTCGTCGGCGGCTTCCGGTTCGAAGTTGCTCGCGCCCCCCGCGGCGGCGCAGATGCGCCCCGTGGAGCGTCTCGGTCCGCCGATCTGACTGCTCCAGTCCGGGCCCGGGGGACCGCGCCCGCGCGTGCGCCGCTCGCCGAGGAAGGCGAGATCCGGTTCCAGGAGTTCTAGCGCGTTCGCAGGAGGGCTTGCAGATGCGGCCCGCCGGGTCGCCAACCTCAAGGGGACTTGGTCGACATCCCCGCCGAGGAGCTTCTCGCGACCCTCGGCCATCTGCACGCAGCCGCGTATGACGGCAGGCCCAGGTCGCTCGGCGATGGCGCGAGACGACCGCGTACCGACCGGCCCCGCCGGATGGCGGGTGTCGTTGGCCGATGACTTCTCGAAACCACGCGGAAGGATGCGCTCCGCGCCTCCCTTCGTTCGATCGCGGCGCGGGGCACATCGCCTGGCCACCCGGGTCGTACCCGACTTGCTCTTTCGCGCCGGGAGCGGTCGAACGGTCGCACGAGACCCGGTCAGCCCCCGCTCAGCGCCTGTACGATCTGCACCCCGTCCGAGGACAGGAGAGGCCGCTCGAGGTCGAATTCCTGCTCCCCGTTCACGAAGATTCGGATGTGGGGCCGGATCGCCCCCTGCTCGTCGACTATCCGGAACCGGATTCCCGGATAGCGTCGATCGAGATCGGCGAGCAGTGCCCCGAGAGATTCGCCGCCAGCCTCGACTTCGGTTTGGCCCGTGTAGGACCGCAGGGGGCTCGGGATGAGCACCTTCATCGGGCTTCCGCAACCTCCACGGCATAGATCTCCGGCAGGTGCCGGGCGACCAGGTTCCAGCGCCTTCCCTCGTCCCGGCTCGCCCAGAGCTCACCGCCCGTCGTACCGATGTAAAGGCCGACCGGCTGCCGTGTGTCCATCGTCATGGCCTGGCGCTTCACCGTCCACCACGCCTGACGGCGGGGGAGGCCTCCGTCCAGACGCTTCCAGTTCTTCCCGCCATTGTGGGTGACGTAGGCCGCTGGGCGCCCCCCTGGGCTCGTGCGGGGCCAGACGCCGCTGCCGTCCATGGGAAAGGTCCACGCCGTATCCGGGTCGCGAGGGTGAACGACCATGGGGAAGCCGATGTCCCCCACCGCTTTCGGCATGTTCCTCCCGACGCGGACCCATTCACTCGAGGGGCGATCCAGCCGGTAGATACCGCAGTGGTTCTGCTGGAAAAGCCGATCGGGGTTCGCCGGGCAGGCGCGAACGCAGTGCGGATCGTGAAAGCCCAGGTTGGCGGGGTCGAAGCCTTCCACCACCTCCAGCCCCTTGACGAGGGGCTCCCACGTCCTGCCGCGGTCCACCGACTCGTGAACCCCGCCGCTCGACATTCCCACGTACAGGTGCGCTGGGTCGCGGGCGTCGACGATGACGGAGTGCAATGCCGGCCCATCGGGTGTGCCCCCCTGCGAGTCCACCATCCAGGCGCGAAACTGCGGGTGGTCGTTCAGACCTGAAACCGGCTCCCAGGTTGAACCGCCGTCCTCTGAGCGGAAGAGGCCCTGAGGCGACGTACCCGCGTACCAGACGCCAGGCTCGCTCGGGTGGCCCGGCGTGAGCCAGAAGGTATGGTCGACAACGCGTCCCTTCCCACCGTCGGCGGCCCTCGAAAACGCTGGCGGCCGCGTCGCCTCGCTCCAGGTGCGGCCGAAGTCTTTCGACCGGAAGATCGTCGGACCGAGGTGGCCCGTCTTCGCCGCGGCGAGAAGCGTCTTCCCATCACGTGGATCGAGGACCATGTGGTGGATCACCTGCCCGAGCATCAGAGGACCCGTGATCTGCCAGCGCCTCCTCGCCGCTTCACCCTTGAAGATCCAGGCACCCTTTCGCGTCGCAACGAGGACGGCCAGGCGCCCCCGCCCCTTGGCGCGCTGCGAGGCAGATCCCCCTCCAACGCCGGTGACGGCGCGTGGCTTCATCGGTTGCTCACCCTCTTCCAGGACGAGACGCTTCCTATTGCTCGCGGGACCGTCGTTCGCCGGCCTTTTTGCATAGCCCCGAATGGGCGCTGGGATCCTTTTTGTGCAGACGGGGGATCCGACGAGGAGCGGTGTTGTCCACTGGGAAGATCCGGACTCTATTCGGGCAGCAAGGTCCGGCGTTCGCCCGCGAGCGAACGCTTACCGGGAGGCCGCCTGGCTGTAACGCGCTTCGAGAATCTCGCGGTCGTTGCGCACGAGGTCTCCTGGCCCGACGAAACCATCGAGGCGCAGAACCTGCTCCGCGACGACGGGCAAGGGCGCCATGGCTGCGCTCCCGACGTCGCCGCGCTCGGAGATGCGGCAGGGGACGATGTCACCGTGTACTTGTCGGGCCCACGGAATCGACCGGCCGCGTCTGCTGGGCCGCCAAGCCATACACGGTTGGTGAGGTCGATGCACCCCGCCGCCCGTGAGCATCATCGCAAGCCGGCACCGGTGTCGCTCGCACCCCTGTTGATCCCCTTCCACGCGCAGAGTGGCGCGCGATATCAAGCGACGCCGGTGCGTCGAACCGGAGCCCACGGCGCGGGGAGCGGAACGTGAAAGGCAGACCGCGAATCGGAACAGCGGCGAGCAGCTCGCTGCTCAGGGCATATCTGGCAGAGATCTCGAGAGTTCCGCTGCTGTCGCCCAGCCAGGAGCTGCGCCTGGCCGGCGCCTACCGGGACCGCCGCGATTTGCGCGCCGCACACGCCCTGGTGAGCTCGAACCTGCGGTTCGTGGTCCGCATCGCGCTGCGCTACCAGTACCGTGGACTCAATCTCGGGGACCTCATCCAGGAAGGTAACCTCGGGCTCCTGCGCTCAGTCGAACTCTTCGACCCCCGCAGAGAGGTCCGGTTGATCACCTACGCCGCCTGGTGGGTTCGGGCGCACATCCAGGCCTACGTCCTGCGGTCCTGGTCGCTCGTGAGAATTGGCACGACCGAGCGGCAACGAAGGCTCTTCTGTGCCGTCCGCAGGACGCACCGTGAAATCGAGCGCCAGGGCTTCGGATTCGACGCGACGGGTGCGGGCTCGTCTACGGCCTCGGGGATGCCCCTCATCGACGCCGAAGACTCCCAGGCCCGCCTCGCATCGCGCGACCTGTCCCTCGATTTTCCTTCCGACGAGGACGCGGCTCCCTGGGTCGAGTCCGTCGCATCGGATGTCCTGGCTCAGGACGACGCGCTCTCCATGGCCCAAGAGCAAGCCATCACCGCACGCCGCGTCCAGAAGGCGATGAAGCATCTCTCGCCACGTGAGCGCTACATCGTCGAAAGGCGCATCATGCAGGACGACCCGACGACGCTCCAGGCCATCGGGGACCAATTCGGCCTCAGCCGGGAGCGCACGCGGCAACTGGAGGCACGAGCCGTCGAGAAGCTCCGCGCAGCCCTCGGCGACGCCGTAAGAGGCTAAACGCCTCTCCCAGGAAGGGCACCGGACGCCCGCCCCTTCCCTCCCTAGCATCGCCGGGAATCACGCAGGCCTTTGGAGCGTGCGTCTCGCCCTGGACGGGTTCAGATGGCGTGCCTAGTCCTTGCAGTCCTTGGCGATGCCCAGCTGGATGAGGCGGGAGAAGCGCGGGTTCGACTGCATGCCCTGGCTCAGTTCCTTCGTGCTCGCACTGGCGGCGTTCATGACCCGGTCCTGGGAAGGCTTCCGCTCCTCGGCCATTTGCTTCCCCATGGCATCGGCACGGGCCTGGTAGGCTTCCGCGGTCGCCTGGGCAGCCTTGCCGTGCACCAGCCCGCCGGTCACCACCTGAGTCGCCATGTCGGCCGCGGCGGCGGCTTGGGTGGCCGCCGTGGCCTCGGCGGCGAACTCGGTCACCTGGGCTTGCTGCTTCGCGATGAGGGCCTGGTGCTCGGAGGAGGCCGTGGCGTTCTCCTTCCGCTGCGCGTCAGAGATGCCAACCCCGGTCATGGTCTTCATTTCGGCCTTGATGTCGCTACATGACATGTTCTCGTCGCCGGGACGAGCGCCAGCGGGACCGTTGCCCTGCTGCATGGCGCCCATCATCTGCTTGCAAGTCTCGACGCTCATGGGCGCATTCGGAATGGTCGCGAGCTGGTCGCAGTCCATCTGATTGGGCATCTTGTTGTCCTTGGCCCAACCGTTCGTGGTCACCGACGTCGACAGGGCAAATAGGCACGCTGCAATGATCATCCTCATGACAGACCCCCGGGCGCCGCGATCCCGGCAACACGGTCGCGGCAGGCTCACGCTTTACTAACCGCCACTCCGCTCGACGCACGTCCCGGAGGCACGAGGAAAGTGCGCGTTTTGGCGCACGGCGCCCCAGTACCCTGGAGGGTAGCAGGCACCGCACCGGGAGCATTTGAGCGTGCGACTCACGTCCATCCCGGTCGCCGGGCAGGGGGGTGCTCGCGACAACCCGTCTATTGCCACTCTCGGCAGGCCCGATCCAGTGCAGCCACGTCCAGCTTCTCCATGGCCATCGTCGCGCGTGCCACGGCCTGGACCTTTCCTGGATTTCCGTCGGCGAGGAGCTCGGCGGGCCGCCTCGGGACGATTTGCCAAGAAAGTCCGAATGGATCCGTGATCCAGCCACACCGGGACGGCTTGGCCCCGGCTCTGACGAACTATGTTCCAGCACTCGTCGACCTCTTGCTGGTCCTCGCACGCGACGACAACGAGAATCCCTGGGCGAAGCTGAAGTGCGGGCCGCCGTTGTAGGCCAGGAAGCGCTGCCCCCCGCCACGACAAACTCGGCGGAAATGACCGGCCCTGCGTCACCCGATCGCCTGAGACTCGTGATGCGGGACTCCGGAAAGGTGTCCGCGTAGAACCGGATGGCGGCTTCGAGATGATCGTTGAACGTCAGGAGTGGCGTCGCCTTCTGCAGTCGGGTCTGCTTCGCATCATGCCCGCCCCCGCGCCTCTGCGATGAGGGCCTCGAGCGCCTCCCACATCTCTTCGGGGCTGTCCCTCCGGGCGGGGCGTCCGTGGCCCGGAAGCACCCATCTGAAGCGGAACTCCAGCAACCGATCGAGAGAGCGCAACTGAGATTCCCAGTCCCACCAGCATACCGAGCGTGAGACGCCGAGCCTTCCACCCGCGTCTCCCCATAGGTGATCGCCGGTGAAGAGGTAGGTGTCGTTCCAGAGCAACGCCGCGGAGCCTGCCGTGTGCCCGGGCACCGGGATGACGAGCAACCCCTCTCCGAGCTCCACCGGCTCGTCGCCCACTATCTTCTGCTCGACCCCTGCGGTGCCCGGCGTCTCGTCGCGAACATGGATCACCCGGTCGCAGCCGAGCGCGCGGGCAAGCCTTGCGTGATCGGCGACGTCGTCGCGGTGCGTCAGGAAGAGGAAGCGAACGCCCCCCAGCGCCTTGAGGCGCGCCACGAGCGGCCTCGAGGCGCGCGGCGAGTCGACGAGCACGTTGCCGCCAGGACGACGCACGAACCAGCTCGCCGCCCCGAACGACGATTCCGCCGCGAAGCCACAGTCGAACACCCCCGGCGCAACCTCGTCCGGGAGCGCTGCCACGGCCTCCGCGAGCCCTGTCTTGGAAATCGATCCGATCGAGGAAGTCGGACACGAGACGAGCGCCATGAGCGCCCGCCGCCGCTCGTCGTCGGTCGCGGGCTGCCGGGCGACATATGAGGTGTCTCCTTCGCCACCCCCGTAGGTTGCCGGAGCGAGGCGACGGCACGTGTCGCAGCCGATGCATGACGAATCCACGAAGAGGTCACCCGAAGCGTTCGCCTTGGTCCGGTCGGCGAGGCGAGCCATCCCCTTCAGGTAATGCACGCGGCGCCCCGTGCATCGGACTTCGTCCGCCCCTTCCCCCGCACGCCGGCCATGCCGCGGCCCGCTTTTCGGGCCGCCCGGCGACCCGGCGAGGTCCTGGCAGGGAGGCGGGAGGCTGGCTAAGGTGCACGAGGCGCAGAAAGCCCGTGATCACGCCCCCCTCTTCATTGCTTCGCGATGGCACCTCCGGCCGACCGCTTGGCGGCGAGGACGTGACGCGCTACCTCGCGACACTTCTCCGCCTCGCCGCCGTCGACGGGATCGCCGACGAGGAGGTTGCTGTCGTCCGCGACATCGCCCGCCAGTTGGGTGTTGCGGACGCGGACGTGGAACGCGCCCGGTCACTCGCCGCGGGCCTCGAGCCGACCGAGTCCCTCCTTCGCACCATCGTCGAACCGGTGCAAAGAATCGCGCTCCTCCGGGACGCCTACCGGGTCGCGACTGCCGACGACGTGGTGACCGCGAGGGAGGTCGAGGAACTCCACGCACTTTCGCAGAGGCTGGGCGTCGGCGACCTCGCCGAGCAGGCCATTCGCCAGGTCGTGGAGGCGGACCGCGCGCGGACGCGGGCGATGGAGCCGACGCCTCCCCTGCCGGCGAAGCCGCCGTCGCCCGCGAGACCCGGCGACCTTCGGATCGTCGAGGAAATCGCCGCCGCGCTCGACGTCGACGCGGTCGCGCGGGCCGCCGAGCGCGCGCGGGCATACGTCTGCGCCCTCCTCGAGCAGGGCACCGCTGCAAGCCAGGTCACACGCGCCTTTTCGGAGCTGAACGATCGCCTGGCGATCCGGATTCTCGACCTCGTTCTCGGAGCCGAGGCGGTGCCCGGGCTCACCCTGTGCTGGATCTCCCTCGGCAGTGAGGGGCGTGGCGAGCAGACCCTTCACACGGACCAGGACAACGCCATCGTGTTCGAGGCCCCCGGCCTCGAACCGGACGAGGCGCGGGAGCGCCTCCTTCCCGTGGCGCGCCGCGTGAACGAAGCTCTCGCCGCGTGCGGCTTCACCCGGTGCGCGGGCGGGATCATGGCGGGCCAGGCCACCTGCTGCGCCAGCAGCGCAGAATGGGGGGCGCGGTTCGACGATTGGATGGACGTTCCCGATCCCGAGGCGCTGCTCCGGGCGACCATCTTCTTCGACCTGCGACCCCTCTGGGGCGACTTCGCACTCGGGAACCGGCTCCGAGACAGGCTCGCCCGCCGAGCCCCCGGGCAGTCTCGGTTCCTCGCCCAGCTGACCGAGCACGCGCTCTCGCGACACCCTCCGCTTGGCCTGTTCCGCGACTTCGCCGTCGAACCGAGCGGGCCGCACGCCGGGACCCTGGATCTGAAGCTCGGCGCGGTCACACCCTTCGTCGACGCGGCGCGGGTGCTCGCGCTCGCGGCGGGCGTCGCGGAGCCGGGGACCGCGGCACGCCTGCGCGGCGCCGGCCCGCGAGCCGGAATCGAAGCAGAGGACGTCGATGCGGCCGTGGAGGCCTTCGACTTCGTCCAGGTGCTGAGGCTCCGCCTCCAGGACGAGCTCCGGCGATCCGGCAAGCCGCTCCACAACCATCTGGATCCGTCCCGGCTGAACCCGCTCGAGCGGCGGTTCCTGCGGGAGGCGCTCCGGCAGGCGAGGTCCCTGCAGGACGCGCTCGGCCGGGCCTCGGCTCTGGCGGCGGCCTCCCTCTGATCGCGATCGCCGGCAGCGAGCGGCCGGGTCGGCGCGGTCCCGCACATCGGCGTTCCCCGGCGCTCAGAAGCAGTAGAGCAGGCCGTCGCCGCGCTCGCCCGAAAAGGCTGGCTGGAGGTAAGCAGCGAAAGCCCAGAGCGCCACGAGGAAGAGCGCTCCGATCACCAGCACACGGACCATCGCCTGCCTCGGGGTCACGCCTCCCCCTCGCGCATCGCGAGCGGACGCGCTGCCCCGGTCTCGCGTACCGGGATGTTGAGGAGGGCCGCCAGGATGGCAAGGCCGATCGAGAGCACCCACGCCATGTCGTAGTTCCCCCTCGCGACGAACAGCCGACCCCCGAGCCACCCGCCGAGGAAACCGCCGACCTGGTGGAAGAAGAACACGATGCCGCCGAGCATCGCCATGTTGCTCACGCCGAAGACTGCCGCAACGGTGCCGTTCGTCGGAGCGACCGTCGAAAGCCAGAGAAGGCCCATCGCGGCCCCGAACGCGTAGGCACGCATTTCGGTGACCGGCGAAAGGAAGAACGCGGCGAGCACCACGGCCCGAAGAGCATAGATGCCAACGAGGATGCCGGGCTTGCTGAGGTGGCCCCCCAGGTAGCCGGAGATGTAGGAGCCGAAGATGTTGAAGAGCCCCACCAACGCGAGCACCGTCGCCCCGGTACGCGGCGCGAGCCCCTTGTCGGCAAGGTAGGCGGGGACGTGGGTTGCGATGAACACGACGTGGAACCCGCACACGAAGAACCCGAGGGATAGGAGCCAGAACCCGCGGTGGGTGAACGCCTCCGAGAGTACGACCCGCAGTGGCGTGGGTGCCGGTCCTTTCTCGCCCTTCTCGAACAGGGGCGCCGAGAGAGGGAGGATCGTAGCAGCCAGGGCGGCAAGGGCGAGTAGCGTCGCGGTGGAGCCGATGGCGTCGATGGCCGACAGGACACCCGGGAGCATCGCGAACTGGCCAAGGGACCCGACTGCCATGGCAATGCCCATCGCGAGGCTCCGCTTCTCGGGTCGCGCGGCACGTGCCACGGCGCCCAGGACGACCGCGAACGAGGGACCGGAGAGCCCGATCCCCACGAGGAGTCCCGCGGCAAGGGCGAACGCGGTGCCGGTCCGGGCCTGAGCCATCAGCGCCAGGCCCGCCACGTAGACGAGACCGCCGCCCAGGATCACCTTCCCCGCACCGAAGCGATCCGCGAGGCGTCCCGCGAAGGGCTGGACCGAGCCCCAGACCAGGTTCTGGAGGGCGATGGCGAAGGCGAACACCTCTCGCGTCCAACCGCTCTCCCGGGTCATCGGAGCGAGGAAGAGGCCGAAGGAGTGGCGGATGCCCATCGCCACGGCCAGGACGGCAGCCCCCGCCGCGAGCACCGCCGCCGGGGTCCGCCAGTCTCGTCGTGCCCTGTTCACGCTGCCTCCGGCCGCGCGAGCGCCGTCACGCGACGGGCGATGTCCACGAAGAGGTCCGCGTCCGCGCCGAGGGCGCGTGCGATGGAATCCTGGACCCCGGCCCACGTCTTTGCCGCAGCTCGCACGCGCGCGCGTCCAGCGGGCGACAGCGTGGTGACCCGGTCGCGCTGGTCGACCCCGGGCGACAGGGAGACGAGACCGCGAGCCTCGAGGATCCTGAGGTTCCTGCCCAGGGTGCTGCGGTCGAGGCCGGTGGCCTCTTCGAGTGCGGTCAGGTTGGGCGCGCCGCCGCGCGCCACGGCACGCAAGAGGCTGAACTGGGTCACCTTGAGGCCGTGCGGCGCAAGTGCCTCGTCATAGGTTGCGGTGAGAGCGAGAGCAGCGCGCCTTGCATTGGCGCAGTAGCAGGCAACGGGATCCATTAGGGGTATATACCCGCAATGGCGCCCGAACACAATGGACGTCACTGGACCCCGGCAGGATCGCTCGTGGGCGCCCTGCCCTGGCGCGAGTGACCGGCTCGATGCCGCGGCGCCTGCGTCAGCCGAGGATCACCGAGCGCATCGAAATCGAGGTCGAACCCGACGATCGGGAACCGCGAACTCCGCGCGCCTTCGCTGGGCGAACGAGCCGAGGACGTTCTCCCACTTGCACGGGCCTTTCATGCCGGCGTGGCCAGGCGGACGGGCCGCGACATCGCGGGTTTCACTTCTCGCGCTGCCGACCCGCTTCTTCGGTACGACTGGCCGGGCAACGTCCGGGAGGTCCAAAACGCGATCGAGCACGCGGTGGCTCTCGGCTCAGGCCATCGCGTGGATGTCGACGGCCTCCCGCAGGCGCTGCGCTCCGCCATGCCCGGAGCCCCGGCGGGACGCGCGGAGGCGCCCCCTCGAGGATGTGGAGCGGGAGTACATCTCGGCCGCGGTCGAGACGCAGGTGGCAACCGGACGCGCGCCGCCACCGAGCGCTCTCGACGCTCGAGCGAAAGCTCGCCCGTTTCGCGAGAGCCTGACCCTTCGCTTCCTCCATCGCGGCTCGGCCCGGCCAGCCTCCGCGCTAACCCTTCGAGAGCGTCACGTCCCGCATCAGGGCCTCCTGCGCCACGCTCGCCACCAGACGACCCGAGCGGTCGTGGATCGAGCCCCGCGAGAGACCCCGAGCTCCCTGGGCCGAGGGAGAGTCCATCGAGTAGAGAAGCCACTCGTCGATCCGCGCGCTCCGGTGGAACCAGAGCGCATGGTCCAGGGATGCGACGATCATTCCCTGGTCATGCCACGTCTTGCCGTGGGGACGCAGTGCCGTTCCCGAGAGCGCCCAGTCGGAAGCATAGGCGAGCAGCCACCGGTGGAGTCGGGGGTCGTCGGGGACGCGATCGGCGGAACGGAACCAATACGCCTGCCGCGGCTCGCGATCGGCGGCTCGGTCCTCCAACGACGCCCGCCGGAACTCGATCGCTCCGGAGCGACGCACTCCGCTTCCACCCGCCTCCGATCGGGACGGGCTACGCTCGCCAAGGCCATTCGGGTCGCCCGACGACTCCGGCAAGGGCACATGCGGCATGGGAGCAAAGTGGTCGAGGCCGGGCTCTCCCAGGTGAAATGAAGCGATCATCGAGAAGATCGGGCGTCCGTGCTGGATCGCCTGGACTCTACGAGCCGAGAAGCTACGCCCGTCGCGGATGCGCTCCACCTGATAGACGATGGGCGCAGCCACGTCCCCCGGCAGCAGGAAGTAGGCGTGCAACGAGTGAGGTGCGCGCCCCTCCACGGTGCGCTCCGCAGCGACGAGCGCTTGGCCGATCACTTGCCCCCCGAAGACGTTCCGCGTACCCGCATCGCGGCTCTGGCCGCGAAAGAGATTCACCTCGAGCTGCTCGAGGTCCAGGTGGTCGATCACGCTCTTCAGCGTCTCATCCATGGCCCACGGTCCCCTCCAGCGCTCACGCCTCGCACTTCCAGCACTATTACTACGTCCTCGCCTGAGCCGCCGTTCCCAGTCACGGGCCTCCGATGGTTTCTCGGGAGATCGCGCCCCGACGCCGACGCATGTCCGACCCGACCGTCCCGCCTTGCGGCAAGGGGCGGCGAGCCCTGGCGACACTCCAGGGGCGGATCGCGGGATCGCTCCAGGAACTCGGCAGCTACGGCGCGTGCGCTCCGTCGCCACGCATGCGGACCCTGGCGAGGCTTGCATAGCGGCGAAACCCCGTTTGAGGGTCTCGCCTTCGCGCGTCCTGCGCGGATATCGACTTTCCGCCCTACACCTGAACCAGGAGCTCGAGCTCGATTTCCAGCTTCAGGACCTTGGAGATCGGGCACCCCACCTTGGCGGCTGCCGCTGCCGCCTCGACCTTGGCGCGATCGGCACCAGGGGCCGCCACCGTGGTCTTGAGGGCGCTTCTCGTGAGCGTCAGGTTCTCGAACGTGACGGTGCTCGTCGTCTCGATGGAAGCCGGCGTGATTCCGCGCTCCCCGAGCTGGGCGCTCAGGGCCATGCTGAAGCAGCTTGCGTGTGCCGCGGCGATTAGCTCCTCGGGGTTGGTCCCCGGCGAATCCTCGAAGCGCGTCCGGAAGTCGTATTTCAGGTTCTTGATGGCGCCGCTTTGCACGCTGAAGTTGCCGCGCCCGTCCTTGAGGCTGCCGTTCCACACGGCGTTCGCGCTGCGCTTCATGGTCTCTCCTCCTGTGACTCCGCCGACGGGACGCATTCTGACTCTTGCCGCGGCGGAATTGCCTGCGGTCCGGTCGCTCCTCTCCTGCACCTGGCGACGCGGCAGAGACCTTGGCTCCCCCCGGCGCGTCTCCCGCGGCGCGGGCTGCGAGGCGTCGACGCGCCAACGATTCGTCGTCCGTCGACGAACGTCAAAGGGGGAACAGGGCATGGCCCCAAGCGGGGCGGCCCCATGCCGTGCCCGTCGGCGTGGCGTGCGTCGCGGGAACGCGGCGGGGCCCTCACGGCGCCGGCGGGGCCGCCTGGAACGCCCCCGTTGCCTTTGTGTTGCGTCGAAGGACGCCAGGCAGCCGGCTTTGACTGAGGACCATGGCCTTGCGGGGGGAGACTCCGGTGTGGGTTCGTGCGGGTGAAGCCCGGTCGCCCGCTCGAGGTTTGGACGAGCGGGAACGATGCCGCGTGAGCCGTCACGGCACCTGGGTCGCAGAATCCCGCATCTGAACCCTGCGCGAATCCGCGCCGATGGGAAGCCACGCTTGAAGCGGGCCTGTCGCTCCGCACCGCAGCCCGCGGCGAACCCGTGGATCGCAGGGCACGCACCGCGAATCCTGTTAGGGTTCAGCCATGCTGGATCCCGCGCTGTTGCCGCTCTCCGAGTGGGGAAACTTCTACGTCATCGCGGGGTCCGCAGCGGCGGGGCTGATGGGCCTCATGTTCGTGGTAATCGCGCTCGGGAGGAATCCCATCACCGCGGAGGCCCAAGGAGGGGTTCGCGCCTTTGGAACGCCCACCGTGCTGCACTTCTGTGGTGTTCTGCTCGTCGCCGCCACTCTCTCGATTCCTCGCCATACGGCGACGTCCCTCGCGCTGTGCATCGGCGCCACCGGGGTTGGTGGCCTGGGACTCTCAGGATGGGTCGTCGTTCAGGCGCGCCGGCAGGTGCACTACTCGCCGTTGGTTTCGGACTGGCTCTGGCATGTCGCGGCGCCATTCGTCGCCTATGCCGCCTTGACGGTGGGCGCTCTGATGGTGCGCCCGTGGCCTTCCTTGGCGCTCGACACTGTCGCTGCGGCGTCGCTCCTCCTCTTGTTCATCGGGGTCCACAACGCATGGGACTCCGCCGTGTGGATCGCCACGAGAGACGGGGGATCGCAGTGAAAAATGGAGGCTGCGAATCGCCCAGGGTCACGTCCGCCCGACACCGTCACGTCCCGAGAGCCGCTCTCGCGAGGGCATCCACTTTGCGGCCCGTGCCGGCCCCGGAATGATTCGCTCACGAAGAACCGGCACGCGCCACGTGGATCGCACGCACCTCCTGGCAGGAATCTGGCGTGGCTCCAGGTACGGCTGGAGCTGGTACGACTTCGTGAGGGGGCCATGTCGCTCGGCCGGCTTCGAGCCGCGGATCGGCGACGAGGCCACCAAGCCGATGACCCTGGTGGCGGCGGGCGTGGGCGTGACGCTCGTTCCGGCCGCGATCCAGGATCTCCGGCGGAGCGGCATCGATTACCGGCCGATCACCGCACCCGCGCCCCGAACTGCGCGGCTTGCACCCGTCCGAGTCCGACGTGGTTCCGGTCGTCGGTAGATTTCTCTCAGTGGCGAGAGAAGCGCTTGCCCCCGACCGGCGGGGCGGGGGCCATAAAGGCCGATTGGCCACCGCACCGGGCATGCACCTGGTGCGTCGGCCGTCGACCTGCTCTCGGTCCTCCCGGCGTGCCGTCGGGATCGACCGGATCACGCCCCTGCGCGCTCCACGGGCTCGGCCGCGAGTTGCCCGCGCTCCGGGGCGGCGGCCTGCCCCTTCTCCTCGCGGGGCCGGCGTTCACGGGCCGCGAGGGCGAACTCGCGCACGCGACGGATGTCCTCGTCGCTGTAAGGCCCGTTCACACCAGAGATCGCCGCCAGCCGCATGCCGTGCTTGAGGCCGAGTTTGTAGATTTCCTTCACCTTCTCCCATTCGATGTTGCGACCGACGGTGTAACTCTCGAACCGACCCTCCAGAGCGAGGACGATGGTCTCGGCCAAACACGCGTACACAACACCCTCCGGGAGACCGATGTCGCGCATGCGAACGCCGCCGGGCACCTGGATCTCACCCGACTCGATCACGAGCACGTCGGGGCGCTTCGCCACCTCCGACGGAGGGAGATCGAGCGGCCGCGCCACGTCGGTGATCACGCAGCCGGGCTTCACCTTCATGATGTCGAGGATCTTCCTGCCAGCGCCTGACGTAGCCGTGACGACGAGGTCCATGTCGCGCAGGTTCTCGTCCGCCTTGCTCGAGAGGTGCACCACGGCGTCGGGCGTGTCGGCCAGGATCGTCTCGCGCAGCGTGAGCAGCTTTCCGATCTCCGGCGAGATGAGACAGACCTCCTCGAAGGACATGGCAAGCAGTCGCGCGCACACGGATCCAATGGCGCCTGTCGCCCCCACCACCATCGCCTTGCCGGCGACCTTGCGACCTTCGCCGCGCGAGAGAAGCCCGAGGCGCTTCACGGCGTCGGCGGCGGCCCAGAGCGCCGCGGATGCACTGTAGCTGTTCCCGGTCGTGATCGGGATGCTGGCGCGCTTCGCGACAGTGACGCCCGCATCGCCTACCACCTTCGTGAATGCACCGAGGCCCATGATCTGGGCGCCCAGCCGCTCGGCGATCTTGGCGGCAGCGAGCAGCCGCCGATACGTGAACTCGGGGCTGTGCGCCAGGAGTTCCTTGGGAGTGCCGCCCACGGTGATGAGCCAGCCCTCCGCCTCGGTGCCGGTCGGCGACTTGATGCCGGTGACTCGCGAGTACACGAAGGGCGGGGAGTACGCGATGATCTTCTCGACGACTGGCAAGACGATCGACGGCGCGATGCGCGACGCCAGCTCGACGGGTTTCGATGCCTTCAGGTACTCGCGCGACAGGGGGTGGATGACGAAGGCAAACCGGTTCCGGCGGCGCGGCTTGCCTGACGGGAAGAGGATGCGCGGCGCGAGCTTCATCTCGCCGAAGATCTCCAAGTACTCGTCGTAGAGAACGTCGTCGCGGTGCTGCCGGCCCAGGGCGGCGATGATCATGGCCTCGATGATGTTGAGACCGACGACCCGCTCGAGCAGCTTCGGCGTCCGGTCGATGACGACGTCGACCCCTTGGTCCCCGAGCCGCTTCACCTCGGCGTCTGAGATGGCGGAACTGAGCACGATCTTGCGGTCCAGCGCCTCGCGCCCGACCGCGGTGAGGCCGTCGTGTGGGCCGACGAGGATGTCTGCCTTCCCGGCGGCCCTGCCGAGCATTTGCCTCGTCCAGACGTCGCGAAGTGCGGACGGCACCTTTCTCCAGACCGCCTGGAGTTGCCGTTGAACGGGCGCCGTAAGGGCCGCGTACGCTTCAAGCTGCGCAACCGATCCGAGAGTCGTCGGGAGACCGAGTTGTAGCAGGGGGTCGGCGAAACTCAGGTTGCGGGTGTACTCGGACACGGCTCGCGCGATCGCGTAGTTCGCGAGGCCCGACAGGAAGAGCACCCGGGCATTTGTGAAGCAGCGCTGCTCGTGGGCCTGGATGTGTCGTATGGCCCACTCGTCGAGGATGCTCCGGAGGCGGGCGCCAGTCGTGACCGGCACCTCAGAGACGGCCGCCTCGAGCTTGGCCGTGGTGGGATCCTCCAGGCGGCGCGTCCCCACGAGCAGGTGGTCGGCAACCAGGCCCAGGCCGAGCGCGTCGCACTCGCCCTGCCAGAACGCCAGCATGTCGAGCGCCTTGCCGAGGTCATGATCGACCCCGAAGCGGCGGAGCCGGAACGACTGGCCCATGAACCGCGTCGTGAAATCATAGTCCCCAGCACTTCCGCCGAGGCTAATGCTGACGATGTTTTTCATTGTCCCCTCGCACACATGATACCTGGGCCCGCGACGGTTTCGCCGGGGACCTCGGCTAGTCCCCGAGCGGGTCGCGCCCCCTGGTGTCGTTGAGCGCGCTCCACGCGCTCAACATCAAGCCAGCGAGTGGGCCTCCTCGCGACGGGCGCGCTCGCCACGTGGTTCTCGCGTGGAGGGGCCGGCCGGGTGTTGCCGAGACGCTGGTCCGGGGCGCGCATTCGTTCATGCGCTGCCCTGAAAGCTGCTCGCCGTCGCGGCGACGGCGCTAGGAGCCTGTGGGCTCCTCGCCCGGTAACGGCGCCGGATACTACGTGCCCATCACGAACCTGAGCTTCTCGCCCCGGAACCTCCCGCGCCCCCCCCGGAAGCGACCGTCACGGCCATCAATGACGATGCGGTGTCCACTCGGTGACGAGCGAGGCAGCCCCGGGCGCTTCACGCAATCCGTCGTCGACGGGGTCTCGTTCGACACCGGCCCATTCACCGGACGGACAACCCTCACCCTACCGTCCATGGCGACGACAGGCACGGTCGTGAGCCACTTCTGCAGGGTGCACCTCGCGACGATGAACACGCCGAAGGGCTCGAACACCGTTGATCCGAGCGCGACCCCATTCCCCCCTCCCTCGGTTTCGGGGTCCGGGTACGGAGCCCCGATCGCGAGCCGTGGGTGCTACCGACACTCGGCGGCTCGAATTGGAGTCGCGACCTGCCATCCGCCTGGCCGCGCGTCGTCGAACTGCGGGCAGGCGCCTGCCGGGGTGCAGCGAACGCCGGGGCGGCTTTGAAGCCGGGACCCGGCGACGAGGCCACCGCCGGCGCTGGCGCGACTCCCCGGGGAGCCCTCGAGGAAAGGAATCTTCTACGGAGGCTGGTGTGGGCATGATCCGCATCGGGTCATGGGTCGCGTTGCTTGCGGTCCGGCAGTCCTTCATGAGGTCATGACACCGTTCCGAGCGTCAGTGCCCGCGGGTCCCTTGCCGCTCCAGCAGGGTCGCTAGCCTCAATCGTCACCGAATGGGAAAAGGAGACGCCGCGGTACCGGCCGAGGAGCTGTTGTCGAAATGGGTCAAAACCCCGCTGAAACGCCAAGTGCCCCTGGCGAAGCAGGTCCAGTCGTCTCTGGAGGAGTGATGAGGCCTACCTCGAACCTGGCCTCTCCGGATCAGGCCCCACCCGACGCCACCATTGTCGCCCCCCTAACCAGTTCGGTCAGACGAACGACGGCGGGACCGACGCTCTCGGCAAACCGCCGCGACGCCAACTGCACCGCTGGATCCCCGAGCCGCGCCCGAAGGCCCTTCATCGGATTCAGCCGGGATCGCTCGAGCCACTCCGAGATGTCCGCTTCTCTTGACCACAGGCGCTCTGCCCGAAGCTGAATGAGCGCCGTTTGCGCCCAATCCAGAGGCCCGTCGGTGAATGGGTTCGGCGGGCAGAGCCGATTCTTCTCCGTGTCGTCACCGCGGTGGGCTTCGACGAACGCCACCAGCGCCGCGTTGAATGGAACGAGGCCGGAGCGGACGGGCTGTAGGGTGATGCGCTCAGCTTGGAAGATCGGAAGGGGCGCAGGGCGCCGTAGGCCATCCGCCGCGCAGTGCACGTGCAGATGGGCAGAACGCGTAGGAATGGTACCGTGGTCGAGCACGATCCTATCGCGTTCGAGTCGACGGACGCGCCCGAGCCGAACGACATTCTGGATGCGGCGCAGGAGATCGATTTCCCAATCGGCGATGGTGGCGAGCTTGTACATCGTGGGCCGTACGCCCTGGTCGACCCGCCGAACCTGATCGGCGGCCTCGAGCCTATCGAAGAGATCGTCGATGGACGTCGCGCGAGAAGCGGCCTCCATCTGTCGCGCGATGCCCTCGAGCATCCCGCCGACGAGGTCGCCCGGCTGGAAATACGTGCGATTGAGCAGCCACGCCTCGCGGGGCTTGATCCACTGAATGTCCTCGGGACCCACACCATTCTCGAGTAGCCACACGCACGCGTCCATCGCAGTCTTGCCAGCGCCGACGATGACGAACCGCTCCGGCGACTCGGCGAAATGCGCAAGCTCGTTGACGGGCACCGCTGACGCACCGGTGCCGACATCGAAAGGGGGGGGTGTGCTGGCGGGGATGGACGGCGAGAGATACGTGGCGTCGACAAGCCTCCTCCGGACCTTTACGTCGAACGTTTCACCCGAACGCCGGGAGACAATGCGATGGTTCCCGACGTAATCGCACTGCGGAAGGAAGCGGACTCGGCCCGAAGGAATCAGCCGCTCGCGCAGGACACGATCGTAGTAGGCGCAGATTTCAACGCCGCTCGCACGACCGTACATGCCAACTTCACGTCCGCTCGGTTCGACCGTGCCGCAGCAGAGCGGCATCGAGTTGACACCGTAGTACATCGACGGCTGGTGCAGACGGACGAAGGCGTAGGCATCGTTCCAGTGTCCGCCGGACCCGACTCGTCGGTCCACCATCAGAACCTGGGCTTCGCTCTCCGTGACGAGCGTGTCCGCGAATGCCATGCCGGCAGCGCCGGCGCCAACGACGAGATAATCCGTCTCCAGCGTGCCAACGGGCATGGGTTTCTCTCGTCGTTCCTCGCGCTGCCGTCCTTGGCCACTTCGAAGGGGGCTGAGCGGCCGCGACGTATCGCGCCTGTCGCCGCGCCGGTGCGAGACTCGCGCGACGCTCTCGTCGTATTGTCAGGGAGGAGCCTGACCAACAACCAGCTGGGTCGTAAGCGGGCTTTTCAGCCGCCTTCTATCCGACCTTGGCCTGCGCGCCGGGCACCGTCCGGGCATCGACAGGGACCTTGGGTGCGGGCGTCGCCGGCCATATCCGGGGTCCATGGAGCGGAAGGCCCGGCCGCGCCGCACGTCCGGGAGCACACCATCCTCGGTCACCTATGTGGAGGATCGGCCTTCTTTGCAGGTGACGCTTTCACGCGAGGAGGGCAGATGCAATGACGCCCGGCAACCGATACAGGCTTTCCGACGCTTGGAAGTAGGTGAAGCGACGTCCGAGCGTTTGCAGGGTCCTATGGCTCGGCAGGTAGATGAGCTTAGGGAAGGCGCGGAACGGCGCGCGTGCTACGGTCTTCTCGACGTGCGCCAACATCTGGGAGTTGTGTACGAATCCACGCCCGCTCTGAATATCAGAGAGAGTGGAACCGGGGTGCGCACCCCAGGGAGCGTTGCCCATACCAGCCACGAGCCACGGAAATAGGTTGATGCCAACGGTACCGTACTCGAGGTTGACGATGGCGTGTTCAAGCGCCTTGGCAACCCTCGGGTCGGCCGCCGTCCTCGGGTGGATGAATATGGTCGCGCTCAGGGTGCCCCAAAGCCGTTCGCTCGTGAACGCCACTGCCCGCTCCAGGTAGTCGGCAGGATCGCTCGGGGAGCCGACGCTGGTCTCCGACAGGATCGAGCAGAAGGGCTCCGTCACCCATGCCTTGTCCGTAGCGGCGCTGGGATCGAGGCCGGCAACGATAGTCCACGGTAGTGCGCCCTCGCTTCCCCCGAACTTCCGTAGGTCACGACGACTTTCGGTGAGCGAGGCGTACCGCTGCTCCGACCCCGGGTAGTAGGCGCGACGAGCCGGCACGCCCGCGAAGACGCGCCCCACCCCCTCGAGGAGCTCGGCCCGCTGTTGCCATCCCAGGGCGGTGATGAGCATCTTGCCCGAGTTGCAAGCGTAGGATGCATTGGCGGTTACCTGGCCGGCGATGTTTTCGGCAAGGTGCGCGAGGTCCGATTTCGAGTACGGGCCCGGCACGATGAGTACCGGAGACACGTTGCCAAGCTCACTGGTGATGGGCTTGTCGAGGAGGGGGCGGTTGCGCGCCATCCGCTCGGCACGCTCCGGTCCGGCAGGTCCCCAGACGATTTGGTCATGAGTCTTGTCCGAGCCTGTAATGTGGATCTCATCGACCGCCGGATGCTTACAGAGGTACTCGCCCTCCGAAGGGCCGCCATACACGACGGCAAGATAGCCACGGCGAATGGGATCGCCGAAAGCCTCCTCGAGGTACGGACCCATGTGCGCATTGACTGGACTCACCTTGAGGACACAGACCTTGCCTTCGTTGAACATCTTAGTGGCCACGTCCATGGGCGAGAGCGAGTCCATGTTCCCGGCGCCGAGGATTAGCGCCACGCGTCCGTCGTGATCCGGCTTCCGATAGAATGGGGCGCGTTCGCCCGCCTTCGCTCCGGCCTCGAGGTGAACTTCTGCCGTGATGCCCGGGAACAGCATTCCGTCGAGGGTAGAGAGAGGAGCGATCTGGACCTTCTCGCGTCCGTCCACGGTGGAGCCCACCGCGCCGACGCGTGTCGTGCCATCGCGGTCGATCTGGCGCAGCGCCTCCGCGTTGAGCCGGAGGAACCGGATGACCGCACAGGGCCCTGTGAACCACTCTTCGCCCTCGACTCGCGTGCCTAGTGGAATTCCCCTGGCCGCACAGGCCGCGTACACCGACGGTTCCGCAATCCTCACGTATCCTTCGAGCATCGACTGAGCCAGGGCAATCTTGTCGGCGATGGGCAGGCGCGCGAAACTGGCCGCGTTCGCCCGCAACCGGGCCAGAACCGTGTCAAGTTGGGAATGTTCGGTGGGCTTCCCCAACAAAGCAGGTTCGCGCATAGACGCCTCCAGTTTCACCGCGGGAGTCGGACAAGACGATCGCAGCCATGCTGGCGACGGCTCCATTTTCACACTTCGGGCTCACCTTTCGCTCGCAGACGTCAGTGCCAATTGGGTAACCCCTTCCGGTCCACCGGCAATAGAGGTCCGCATTCCACAACGGTGCCCGCGGGCCCGTCTGATCGGGGCGCCCCGCTCGTGACGGCGTCTCTACGGTCGGCAAAAGCGCAGCGTCCATTCGGCGAGACATGTGGCTGACGGCTGCCAGCAGCCAAAGGTCGCACGCGGCGAGGTTCGCGAGAGGCATCTTTGCGTCTCGCGCGGGTACTTCCCGGCTTTCCACCGGGAGCGCAGAATCAGCTGGCCTTCGCGCTCGCGGACTTGACTGACTCGAGCTCCGTTCGGATGGCTGGCGCGCGCGCTCGGGCATCGCCATCGGGATGGGAGCGCGAGATGGCCGAGGCTAGGACCAGGCACAAATACGACTCTGGCCCTGCGCGCGAAGTCGCTGAAGCGGCACGCGAGGCCGACTGGCATGGCGAAGGGTTCCTTCGCGACCTCTTCATGGGCCGGTGCCACTTCCACGTCATCCATCCCTACCCGCTACGCGAGCTCGCCGCGGAGCGCCCGGAGTTCTTGCGCTTCGAGGGAGAGGTCCGGCGCTTCCTCGCCGAGAAGGTAGACGCGGACGCAATCGACAAAGGCGGCGAATACCCGGCCGAGATTTTGGACGAGCTGCGCCGGATGCGCGCCTTCGGGATGAGAGTCCCGACCGAGTATGGCGGGCTCGGCTTCAACCACGTCGAGTACGGCCGGATCATGAAGCTCCTCGGCAGCCGCGATGCGAACCTGACGGCGCTGCTCTCGGCTCATCAATCCATCGGCGTCCCCCGCCCCCTCATTCTCTTTGGCTCGGAGGAGCTGAAGAAGCGCTACCTGCCCCGTTGCGCCCGCGGCGCCATCTCGGGCTTTGCACTCACCGAGGCCCTCGCCGGATCGGACCCGGCGCGCCTATCGGCGACCGCCGAGCTCTCTCCGGACGGCACGCACTACGTCCTGAACGGCTCCAAGCTCTGGTGCACGAACGGCACCATCGCCGAGATCCTGGTGGTGATGGCCCGCGATCCCAAGAGCGGCGCCATCAGCGCCTTCGTTGTCGAGACCAAGTGGCCGGGCGTCGAGGTCGTGCACCGCTCGCGCTTCCTGGGGGTTGGCGCGCTCTCGAATGCGGCCCTGCACTTCGACCGGGTGAAGGTGCCGCGCGAAAACCTGATCGGCGAGGAAGGGCGCGGGCTCAAGATCGCGCTTGCCACCCTGAATGCTGGGAGGCTTTCCATCCCCGCCGCCCTCGTGGGTGCGGCCAAGGTGGCCCTGGAGCTCGACAGGAAGTGGGCCTCGATCCGGGCTCAGTGGGGTACGGAGATCGGGCGTCACGAGGCCATCGCGCACAAGCTCGCGTGGATCGCGGCTACCACGTACGCGATGGAGTCGCTCTCGGACCTCGCCCACGCGCTCGCCGACAGAAGGGGGTACGACATCCGTCTCGAAGCGGCTGCTGCTAAGGAGTGGAATTCCGTCAAGGGATGGCAGATCTGCGACGAGACGATGCAGATCCGGGGCGGCCGCGGCTACGAGAAGAAGTCGTCGCTCGAGGCCCGGGGCGAGGCCGGAGTCGCGGTGGAGCGCTGGCTGCGCGACGCTCGCGGCAGTCTGATCACCGAGGGTTCTTCGGAGATCATGCACCTCTTCATGGCCCGGGAGGCGGTGAGAAAGCACCTGCAGGTCTCCGCCGTTCTCCTCGATCCAAAGGCAAAGGCCAGCAAGAAGATCGCAGCGGCGCCGGGAATCGCCTGGTTCTACGTCACCTGGTATCTGGGGCTGTGGCTGCGAGGAGTCGCCAACCCGTTCCGCTTCCGCAGGTTGGGCAGGCTCGGCGGCCCCATGCGCTTCGTCGAACGCTCCAGCAGAAGGCTCGCCCGCCAGTTGTTCCACGGAATCGTCGCGCATGGGTCCGGGCTCGCGAAGAGGCAGGCCTTCCTCTTCCGGATTGTCAATGTCGCAAACGAACTCCTCGCCATCGCTGCGGTCGTCTCGCGGGCCGCGACGACGGCCCGCGTCGGCGGTCCAAGCGCCGCCGAAGAGCTGACCCTCGCCGAGCGCTTCGCCGCCGCATCCGCCCGCAAGGTGAAAGCTCTTTTCCAGGACCTTCGGCACAATTCCGATGCGACCGACTACGAGCTCGGGAGGTCGGTGCTCGGTGGCCAGCACGCCTGGCTCGAGGCGGGCGCCGTAGGACTTGGCCTGTCCGCGGAGGACCTGGCGCCGCGCGCACCGGCCGCTTCCAGAGACAGCGAGACGGCCCACCGCGCCCGGCCCGGAGAGATGGCTTGACCTGCGGGGGCTCACCACCTGCAGGAGGCTCCTGCAGCTGCGCCTTCATCTGCTAGAGGAAAACTCCACAACAACGCAAACCGCAGAGGTAGCCTCGTTCAGAGCACGTCCTCCTTTTGCCTCCGTGTCCTTCCAGATTCTCGTCAACGAAGCACGCAATTCGCTCGAGAAGCCCGGATGGTGCCATTCTCGGCGCTCGCGGAGCGCAAGGAGTCGGCATCCGGCTCAGCGGACCAGGGTGGTCGACTGCAAGCCCGGCCCGGCGCGCCGTTCCTGGGGCATCCTGGCGCGTTGTGCGAGGCCGGGCGAGGGAACGCCTGCAGCTCGGCCTCAGAAGGCGAGCATCAAATGTCAGACTCCCCCGCCTACTTCCCCGGCGGGCGATACGAGGGGCTCTTCTTCACGGACTGATCCATGTCCTCAGGAGTGATGAGGATTGTGGTCTTGAGCCGGACGGCCCCGCTGGCACTGATGGCGAGCAGCACGGAGATCAGGCCCGGATCGGGAGCGGGTGAGGCGCCTTCCACGATAGCGATGCCGTCGGACTCGCCGAAGGCGAAGTAGAACGCCTCGATCTTTCCGCCCACGCTCTTGACCGCTTGCTCAAGGGCCTCCCGCCTCTTTGAGCCTCCCTCACGGATAAGCCCCTTCATTCCCTCGTCGGTGTAGGTGAACTGCACAAGATACTTGGCCATGGCGCACCTCCTGGAGACAAATGCTGAGGCTTTCTGCCCGTGGCGAACCTTCGGCATGACGGGTTGGCCCCATTCGGGCGGCCTATGGCGCTCTGGCGGGATCGCGGCCCGCGCGCTCCTCGCCCGGCTGCGCGCGCTGCTTGGGGGTCCAGGGGCGTTCACGCGGCGGACGATAGCGCAGGCTCCCTTTTACTCCTCAGGGGGCCCTTCCTGGTCGCCTGCGTGACCTCGCGGTAGTGGCCTTCCTGGCCATCCTCCTCGGCGCCTTCGTCGCCCAGATCTCTGACACCCAGAGCGCCACCCAGCAGACGCCGTCCGCGGCGGTTGCCACCAGCTCTGGTCAGGTGCCGGCCTAGTCGCGCTGGGAGCGCCACACCGGGAGACGCCATTACACTCGAGCGCCGCAGAGTCGCTTCGTGGGCCATCACTGCGACCGTCGGGATCATGGCAGCGGCCCTCTACCAGCTTCGCACGCGGGTAGCGTTCGACACCCTCGCTGGGCTGGCCGCGGAGGCACGGGCAACAGTAGCAATGGCGAACTCCGGATGCAGGGCCCCCCCTGAATGATCCCCTCATCTCATAGAGGCAAGTTCTTGAAATTCGGGATCGAGGGGATCACGCTGGCGACTCGTGAGCGACCAACCTCTCGACCGCGACCGGATCACGAAGCTCGTTTCCACCATCTTTGCCGATGATCT